>URDJ01000013.1 GCA_900546615.1 uncultured Eubacteriales bacterium
CAAGGTCAGGAAGGGGGTTCAAGGGGGAAACCCTACCAAGGGGTTTCCCCCTTATCATCGCGCCGATTCAAAACCACAACGCCGGGCGGGGTGGAACCCCGCCCCTACAAGGGTGCCTATTTCTTCTCTGCGAGGCCGAGGACTATGTCCGCGATCCTGTCCGTGGCGTCGGGGACGCCGAGGCCGAGCATTTTCTGCGACATCTCCTCAAGCCGCTCGGGGCGCTGCAGCAGCTCCGACACGAGGCCGAGGAGCGAGTCCGCCGTGAAATCCTGCTCGAGCATGACCTTCGCGCCGCCCGCCTCCTCGAGCACCCGGGCATTTCGCTCCTGGTGGTTGTTCGTCACGTTCGGTGAGGGCACCAGTATCGCAGGCTTACCCATCGCAGTAAGCTCCGCGAGCGTCGAGGCACCGGCCCTGCACAACACCAGATCCGCCGCGGCCATCACGCGCGGCATGTCGTATATGTAGTCCCGCACGTCCATGCCGAGGCGCGCATAGTCCGGCTTCTCGCGCTCGAGCGCGTCGCGCATCCTCGAGTACCCGGCCTTGCCCGCCGAGTGTATGAGGTTGAAGAAGGGCTTTGCGCAGGCGCGCACGATGAAGTCCGTCATTATCTCATTCATGTGCGAGGCCCCGAGGCTGCCCCAGACGGAGGCCACGAGCGGCCTGTCCTCCGGGATACCCAGCTCCTTTTTGGCCTGTGCCCTGCTCTGGCTCAGGAAGTCACCCCGCACGGGCGTGCCCGTGACCACGACCCTGTCCGGGTGCTTATAGTTCGCGCGGCTCTCCTCGAAACCCACCATGATGGTGTCCACCGCACCCTCGAGCATCTTGGTCGTGAGACCAGGAACGGCGTTAGACTCGTGCACCGCCGTCGGAACACCCAGCTCGGACGCCGCCTTGAGCACCGGGTAACACACATATCCGCCCGTGCCTACCGCCACGTTTGGGCGGAACTCGCGTATGATGCGCCTCGCCTCGCCAGTCGCCGTGATGACGTTTTTGAGCGTCGCGAGGTTGTGCTTTATGTCTGCGGGCCTGATGCTCCGGTGCAGGTTCGTTATCTTCACCGTCTCCATATCATAGCCCGCCCTCGGCACGAGGTCGGTCTCCATGCGCCCCTCAGCGCCTATGAACAAAAACTCCGAATCCGGCGCGGCCATGGCTATACGTCCGGCTACTGCCAGCGCGGGGTTGATATGCCCGGCGGTGCCTCCGCAGGTAAAGAGGAATCTCATCTCATTCCCTCCAGTTCTTATATCTTTGCGGGTATGTCCCTCGCCGCGCTCAGGACTATGCCCATTTCCGCAAGCTGTATCATGAGCGCCGTCCCGCCGTAGGAGAAGAACGGCAGCGAGATGCCCGTGCAGGGCACCAGATTCGTCACGACAGCGACGTTCAGAAAGACCTGCATCGCCAGAAGCGTCGTTATCCCCGCCGTGACGAGGAAGCTGTACCTGTCGCGCATGTGCATGGCCAGCCAGTAGCCGCGTATTATCAGCAGCGCGAACAGCACGAGTATGAGTATCGCCCCGGCGAAGCCAAGCTCCTCGCAGACCACCGGGAAGATGAAGTCGTTGTGCTCCTCGGGCAGGTACAGGTACTTCTGCCTGCCCTGTCCCAGACCCAGTCCGAACAGGCCGCCGGAACCTATGGCGTAGAGCGACTGGATGATCTGGTAACCGTCCCCGCTCGTGTTCGCAAAGGGGTCGAGCCAGGTGGTGATGCGCCCGGAGGCGTAGGGGAAAAACGTGATGATAACGCCGAGACCCACGCCCGCTATGGCGAGCGCCCCGACGAACCAGTACAGGCGCACTCCGCCCAGAAAGAGCATGACCGCGCCGATGCCGATGATTATTATGGCCGCCGAGAAATGCGGCTCCATGACGAGCAGGGCCACGACGACGACAAGCACCGCCGCAAAGGGCAAGATGCCGTACTTCACCGTGCGCATCTTCCCCCGGAACTTGCAGATGAGCGCGGCAAAGTAGAGTATTATACCGATCTTCGCTATCTC
The DNA here is from genome assembly GCA_900546615.1 of uncultured Eubacteriales bacterium. Classification (GTDB taxonomy): domain Bacteria; phylum Bacillota; class Clostridia; order Oscillospirales; family Oscillospiraceae; genus Scatomorpha; species Scatomorpha pullistercoris. The sequence goes on from URDJ01000013.1 coordinate 2,021, forward strand.
TGAGGGCTGGAAGGTGGTAAAGCCGAGGCTAATCCAGCGTTTCGCGTCGCCCTGCGACACACCGATGAAGGGCACGAGCGCGAGCAGACCTATGGCCGCGAGCAGCACCGTCAGGCTCATGCGCCGGTAAAACTGCATGGGCATGAGTGAGAGCACGTACATAGCCGCAACGCCGGCGAGCGCAAAGCCCAGCTGCCGCATAAAGTAATACGCCGCGTTGTGGTCGGTGGCCGCGCTGAAATATGCCCTCGCGTAACTCGCGGAGAGCACCATAACGACGCCTATGGTCAGAAGCGTCAGCGTAAGCGCCAGAAAGGGCAGGTCCAGCCCTCCCCTGCGCTCCTTCACGGCTATGGCCTCAAAGCCTATCCTCTCGCCGGTATATTCCATGGTATCCTCCCAGTACCGGCGAAGGGCCGGTTATTAGAAGGCGTAGCGGCCGTACACCCCTACAAATGATATGACGGCGCAGACGAGAGATATGCTGAAATATAGGAGGAACAGCTCGCGCTCGGTCCACTTTTTGCCCGTCCAGCCGCCCATTTCCAGATGGTGGTGGAACGGAGCCATCCTGAACACGCGCTTGCCGTGGCTCAGCTTGAAGTAGCCGACCTGAATGATGTCCGAGAGGGTCTCAATGATGTACATGAGGCCGAGGACTATGAGTATGAGCGGCATGTCGTAGGCGAAGGCCATGGCCGCCACCGCGCCGCCGAGAAAGAGAGAGCCGGTATCGCCCATAAATACCTTGGCGGGGTTGTAGTTGTACAGCAGGAAGCCCATAAGCCCGCCGACCAGCGCCGCGGCGTAGATGCCGAGGCTCAAATACTGCTCGCCCCAGATGTAGGCCAGCACGGAGAAGAACAGGCACACGGGGATGCTCGTCCCCGCGGCGAGGCCGTCCACACCGTCCGTCAGGTTCACGGAATTCACCGTGCCCACGATGACGAAGGCTGCGAAGATGAAGTAAACGACCTCCGGCAGGGGCTTCACAACATTCCAAAAAGGTATGTACAGGTTCGTCGTCACATAGCCTGTCCTGCGCATGAGAAAGACGAAGGCCAGCGCTGCCGCCAGCTGCAAAAGGAACTTCGCCTTGGCCGAAAGGCCGAGGTTCTGCTTCTTCCTCAGCTTCTCGTAGTCGTCCAGAAAGCCTATCGCGCCGAAGATGAGCGCGAACACAAAGCAGAAGATGTGGCCCCAGTCGCCGTTCGCCATCGGCTCAAAGCCCACGGTCAGGCATACCACAGCGAGCGCGACAATGAACATGATGCCGCCCATCGTCGGCGTGCCCTGCTTGGACATGTGCCAGCGCGGGCCGTCCTCGCGTATGGACTGCCCCGCCTTTATCTTCCGCAGATACGGCACCAGAAAGGCGCCCACTAGGCTCGAGACCAGAAATGCTATCACAAAGGCCAGTATAAGGCGTATCGTCATTTGTTCATCTTCCTCTTTCTCAGGACCTCCGCGACTATCTCGCGTTCGTCCATGTGGTGCTTCACGTGCCCTACTATCTGGTAGTCCTCGTGGCCCTTGCCCGCGAGGACGATGACATCGCCGGGCAGGTGGTGCTCTATGGCCCACTCTATCGCCTCGGGCCGCGAGCAGATGACCTCCTTCGGCGTCGCGCTGTCCGACATGCCCTCGAGGATATCCGCGATGATCGCCTCCGGCTGCTCCGTACGCGGGTTATCCGAGGTCACGACCACGAAGTCGGCGCACTCGGCGGCTATAGCGCCCATGATGGGGCGCTTTTTCCTGTCCCTGTCCCCGCCGCAGCCGAAGAGGGCCACGAGCCTGCCGTCCGTCACCTCGCGCATCGACCGGAGCACGTTCTCGAGCGCGTCCGGCGTGTGGGCGTAGTCTATGAGTATGGTGTAGTCCCCGTCCGTCGGCACGACCTCGACCCGGCCCTTCACGCCCTTTGCCGAGGAGAGCGCGCCCACGGCGTCCTCGAGCTTAATTCCCAGCGCGAGGCCGATGCCCAGTACGCCCAGGGCGTTGTATACAGAGAAATGTCCCGGTATGCCGAGCTTCACCCGGGTGCTCTCGCTCCCGTGCACGGCGGTGAAACTAACGCCCGAGGCCGTGAGCGATATATCCTTCGCATACAGCTCCGCGCCCGCGTCACGGCACGAGAAGGTATGCATGGGGCAGCCCGCGCGCTCTATCATGAAGTCCGACCACTCGTCGTCCGCATTCACGATGCCGAGACTGCACATTGTAAAGAGCTTAGCCTTCGCCGCGGCGTAGTCGGCCATGTCCTTATGGAAGTCCAAATGGTCCTGCGTCAGGTTCGTGAACACGCAGGGGCCGAAGCTCACGCCCGCGACGCGGTTCAGTGCAAGCGAGTGCGAGGAGACCTCCATGACGACGTGGGTGCAGCCCGCGTCCGCCATCTCGCGAAAGAGGCGCTGCAAATCGCAGCTCTCCGGCGTCGTGTGCTCAGTCTTAATGAACTCGCCGCCTATCATGTTGCCGTTCGTGCCGACAAGCCCCACCTTAGCGTCGAGGCAGACCTCAAGCATGTGCTTTGTGAGATATGTCGTCGTCGTCTTGCCGTTTGTTCCCGTGACGCCGATGACCGTCATCTCCGAGGACGGGTCGCGGAAGAAGTTGCGCGAGGCAATCGCCAGTGCGAGGCGGCTGTCCCGCACTATGACATATGGCGTCTCGCACCCCGGCGCCTCCTCGCATATGACGCAGGCAGCGCCGTTTCCCAAGGCGGAACCGATGTATTTGTGCCCGTCGGTGTCAAATCCCCGCACGGCCACGAAGACGCTGCCCGGAGAAGCCCTGCGCGAGTCGTAGGCCACGTCGGCTATCTCCAGAGCCTCCGGCGCGTGCAGCTCCAGCACCTCAATATCCCGGAGCAGTTCACTCAGCTTCAATGATAAGACGCCTCCCGTCTTTCTCAGTGTATCAGTATATTCCAAGCATCGATGTATCGTTGAGATAAAGCGTCACGTCCACGACCGTGCCGTGCGCTACGCTCTCGCCCGGCGCTATGCTCTGTCCGGAGACGAGCTGGCTGTCAGCGTCGGTGACGCTGTTTCCGGAGCTTACATAGAGGCCGATTGCTCCAAGCCGCTCCACCGCCTCGGCGTAGCTCAACCCGCGCAGGTCGGGCATGGTCTCCGTCGTCGGGGCGGGGCTTTGGCCGGCGTAGAGTATGACCTCGCTGCCGGAGGCTATCACCGCGCCCGCACGGGGCAGCTGATCCGACACCGTGTCGCCCTCGCCTATCACGCGGTACTTGAAGCCCTCGGCCGTGAGCGCTCTCTGCGCCTCAGTGATGCTCATTCCCGCCGTCTCCGGTACGGCCTTGTCTATGCTCTGAAGCTCCGAGTCAGTGTACTCCGGCTCGTGGCCCAGGTATGGCAGGATATCCGCCATCATCTTCCCGACCACCGGCGCGGCCATTTGCCCGCCGGAGATGTAGATTCCGCTCTCCGAGCTCGGGTCATCCAGCAGCACGAGTATCGCTATCTCCGGGTCGTCCGCCGGGGCGAAACCGATGAAGGAGACGATATACTCCTTGTTGCCCGCTATCTCCTCGGTGGTCTTCGTCGAGGTGCCCGTCTTGCCGCCGATGCGGTAGCCCGCGACGTAGGCGTTGTGGCCGGTGCCCTCCTTCTGGTCACCGACGACCTGCTCGAGTATGCCGCGCACTGCGGCGCTGGTTTCCTCGCTTATGACCTGCCGCACCAGCTCCGGCTCCGTCTGGGACACCAGGTTCCCGTCCGAGTCCTCCACGCTCTGCACGAGATAGGGTCTCATGAGGTTTCCACCGTTCACGCAGGCCGAGACCGCCGTGATGAGCTGTATGGGCGTGATATTGAATGTCTGGCCGAAGGAGGCCGCCGCGAGCTGCGAGAGGTTCTCCGGGTTACAGAACACGTCCTCGCTCCACCAGATGCTTCCGCTCTCGCCGCCGAGGTCAATTCCCGTGCGCGCCGTGAGCTGCTGGCTGGTATCCTGCGTCCTGTCTATAAATCCGAATGCCTCGGCGTACTCATAAAACTTCTCCTCGCCCACGAGCTGGCCTATATTCACGAAGGCCACGTTGCAGGAGTGCTGCACCGCCTGGGTCAGCGTCTGCGAGCCGTGCCCGCCGTATTTCCAGCACTTGAGCGGAGTTCCGCGGCCTAACACGTTCATGCTGCCGCCGCAGTAGAAGCTCGAGTTCTCGCTCACCACGCCTTCCTCGAGCGCCATGGCCAGCGTGATTATCTTGAAGGTCGAGCCGGGCTCGTAGGTGTCGGAGATAGCCTTGTTGCGCCACTGCTGCTGCTGCGCGAGGGCGTACAGCTCGTTGTACTCCTCCTCCGACTGCGCTATGCTGCTTATCTCGGCCTCGGCCTCGGCGCTTATGGTCTGGTAGTCGTTGAGGTCAAAATTGCCAAGTGACGCCATAGCCAGTATAGCACCCGTGTCAACCTCCATACATATCGCCGCCGCGCCGTTTTGTATATCGTAGTCCTCCACGGCCTGCGCGAGATGTTTCTCAACATAATACTGTATAGTGCTGTCAATCGTCAAGCACAGGCTCTGCCCGTCCTCGGCGTCCACGTAGTCCTCGTAGCTCGTGTAGAGCATATCCGTGCCCGCCGCCGTCGTTGAGCGCAGCACAAAGCCGTTCTCGCCGGAGAGCAGCTCGTCGTATTTTGCCTCTATCCCGCCGAGGCCCGTGTTCTCCAGCCCGACGAAGCCAATGACATGACTTGCGAGGCTGCCGAAGGGGTAATAGCGCTTGGTGTCGGACTCTATCTTTATCCCCGAGTAGCCGCCCTCGGCCTTGAACTCACGCACCTGCTCGGTTATCTCCGGCTCCACCTTGCGCGCAACGACCTCATACCACGATTTTGTGTTCTGCGCCCTTTTCAGTATCGTCTCGCGGTCGACGCCCAGTATCTCCGACAGGCCATCGGCTATGGCCTCGGCGTCCTCGCCGCCGCGCTCTATCTCGGCGGGGCTTATGTAGATGGTGTCCACGCCCGCGCTCATGGCAAGGATGATGCCGTTGCGGTCGTAAATCGTGCCCCGCGCGGCGCTGACCGTGGTCTCGCGCACCTGCTGGGCGATCGCCGCCGCCTCGTACTCGTCGTGGTGGATTATCTGGATGTCGTAGAGCTTCGCCGCCAGCACTATAAACGCGGCTATGCCGCACACCGAGAGCAAAAACAGTGTGCGGCGCAGCATCATTCTGTTCGGCCCTGCGCCGGGTCTGCGGTCAGTCACGCGCCTCGCCTCCAAAGACCGGATTACGGCGAAGCGCAAAAGCGCCGGGGCCGCGCTATAATATTACTCCCCGGCGGGCGCGAAATATTCCGAAACGGCGGAAACCGCGTCCGTTATCCGCTCGACGAGCCCCATTTCCTCCGCCTCATACACCACGGCATAGTCCTCCGCGGCCGGCTCCGGCGTCACCACCTGTGCGGCGCGAAGCGGCACCATGCCGCGCGAGCGTGCATACTCGTCCAGCGTGCCGGGGCTGTACAGGCTTTCGTACTCCACCATGAGCCTTGCCTGCTCGTCCCTGAGCGTCTGGAGCTGTTCCTCCAGCTCCGTCCGCTCGTCGGTCAACTTCGTAAGCTCCGCCTTGGCCAGAAGCGAGGCGATGCAGAGCACCACCGCCGCCGCGACGCCTATGACCGCCAGCGCGGTCATGCACCAACTCTTTCCGTAGCGCGCCCGCCTCGGCTCCTGATGCGCGGCGCTGTATTCCTCGGGTTCAGGATTTCTTATAACTTCCTTCATACTCTCTCCGCGACTCTGAGTTTTGCGCTTCTCGATCTCGGGTTCAGCTCAAGCTCCTCTCCGCCTGCCGTTATCGGCTTTCGCGTGACGCTCCTGAGCGTCTGCACGAAGCCGCAGGTACACACTGGGGCCTCTCTCGGGCAGGTACAGCCGTTCTCGCGCGAGTGTATCGCGTTCTTCACTATCCTGTCCTCCAGCGAGTGGAAGCTGATGACGCAGAGCCTGCCGCCGACCTTCAGCCTGTCCGGAGCGGTCCCCATCAGCGCCTCGACTGCGCCCAGCTCGTCGTTCACCGCTATCCTTATCGCCTGGAAGCTCCGCTTCGCCGGATGCTGCTTCTCGCGCAGCGCCGCCGCCGGCATCGCGCCCTTTATTATCTCCACCAGCTCTGAGGTCGTCTCTATCTCGCGCTCCTCGCGCCGGGACGCTATCGCCTTCGCTATCCGCGCCGCGTGACGCTCCTCGCCGTAGTCGCGCAGTATCCTTACGATCTTGTCCTCCGGCCAGCGGTTCACGATGAACCATGCGTCGATGTTGTCCGACTTGTCCATCCGCATATCCAGCGGGGCGTCCAGCATATACGAAAAGCCCCGGCTGCCCTCGTCCAGCTGAGGCGAGGACACGCCAAGGTCAAAAAGCATGCCGTCCACGGCCTCCACGCCCTGTTCGTCGAGTATCTCGCCAAGGTCGCGGAAGTTGCCGTGCACTATCGTCAGCCGGTCGGAATAGTCCCGCAGGCGCTCCGACGCCCGCTCGATAGCCAGCTCGTCCCGGTCTATCGAGATGAGCCGCCCCGTCGTCAGCCGCCGCAGTATCGCCTCGGAATGTCCGCCCATGCCGAGCGTCCCATCGACATAGACTCCCTCCGGCTTTATGTTAAGATACCTTATGCACTCGTCAAGGAGCACCGGGATATGGCCGTTCATCAGAAATTAAGCTCCTTCATCATCGCCGCGATGTACTCCGGCGTCGTCTCGCCCTCGTGCACCGGCGCCCAGGCCTCGCTGTCCCACAGCTCCGCGTGGTCGTCGCAGCCTATGACCGCTACGTTCTTCACAAGCCCCGCAAAGTCCCTCAGTCCCTGCGGCACCAGCGCCCTGCCCTGCGCGTCCAGCTCACACTTCGCCGCACAGGCGAAAAACGGGCGCATCTTCTTCCTGTCCACAAAAGACATCGAACGAACCCTGTCCACAAAGCCCTGCCAGCTCTCCGAGCTGTACGCCCGCAGGCAGCGCTCGTCCGACACGGTCAGGTAAAACACGTCGCCAAGCTCGTCCCTCAGCTTGGCCGGTATGAACAGGCGACCCTTGCTGTCCAGCGTGTGCTGATATTCACCTGTCACTCCGGCCGCCCCCTTACTGCCAATTACTGTGGGGAAGTTCCACACTTTCCACCACTTTGCCCCACAAGAGCACCTATATTATATTTTCCCCTCCACCAAATTGCAAGGGCTTTTTTAGATTTTTTTGCGTCGCTTTTCCCTCGCTCCGCCTCACAAATAGCTGAAACCGTCATAAAAACACAAAATTTGGCGCCCATCCCTGCGGATGGGCGCCAAAACGTCTATATCTAGTGTCGCCGTTTTTTATTGGGAAATATTTCTTTGCGCCGCAGGCGGCTCCTGAGTGCCGGCAGCCGCGCGGAACTGGCTGTGCGAGCTTCGCACCTCGCTGAGCGCTGTGGAGAGCGTTTCCTCCGTCCGTCTGAGCAGGTCCTCGACATAGTCGGATGCAACGCGCTTGAGCTCCGAGGTCCTGTTTTCGGCCGTCGCCATGAGCTCGCTGCTCCTGGCCCTTGCGATGCGCACGATCTCCTGTTCCTCGACCATGGCCCGGGCCTTTTCCTCAGCCGCGCGCCTTATTGACTCCGCCTCGCGCTTCGCGTTGCCGATGAACTCATCCCTGGCCGAGACCAGCCGCTTCGCCTCGGACAGCTCCACCGGCAGCTGGGCCTTGATGTCCTCTATCATGTTGAGGACCTTGTCCCGCTCCACGATGCACTTGTCGTTGCCCAGCGGCACGCCCCACGCCTCGGATACCATCGAGTACAGCTCCTCGATGAGATCCATGACCTCGTTATCCATACCTTATCTTCCTCCCGCTCCGGCTCTCGCCAGTACGTCTTTTATTATCTCCCTCGGCAAGAACTCGGAAAGGTCCGCCCCGTAGCCCGCCAGCTCCCTCACCACTGACGAACTCAGGAAGGTGTATTTCTCGCTCGAGGTCAAAAACATGGTCTCCAGCGCAGGGTTTATCGTCTTGTTTATCTGCGCCATCTGGAACTCGTTCTCAAAGTCCGTGCTCGCGCGCAGACCCTTGACGATTATCGCGTCCTTATACCGCTTCGCGTACTCGGCCAGAAGCCCGTCGTAGGCATCGACCTCGACGTTCTTGAACCGCGCCACGACCTTCGATATCATCTCGACCCGTTCCTCAATCGTGAACATCGGCCGCTGCTTTGCCGCATTGTACGCCACCAGCACGATGACCTTGTCAAATATCCGGGCCGTCCTCCTGATGATATTCAGATGACCCAGCGTCATGGGGTCGAAGCTGCCGGGGCAGATCGCTGTGCTCATAAGTCAGATTTCCTCTTATACACGCTTATTTTGACCTTGCCGTAGTTTCTCTCGAGCGTCCTCACATAGGGCGCCCGCGGCTCAGGCAGCGACTTTTCCCGCCTGCTTTCGCACACGATTATACCACCTTCGGTCAGTATGTCAACATTTTGGATTATTTCAAGCGATTTGTCAAGCATATCCGAATCATAGGGCGGGTCGAGGAAGATCATGTCAAATTTCCCCGCGCCGCGCAGGTAGCCGATGGAGTCCGTCTGCACGACCTTCGCCGTGAAGCGGCATTTGGCGAGGTTTTCCTTTACTATACTCACGGCCTCGCGGCTCTCGTCCACGAACACGCAGTCCGCCGCGCCCCTTGACAGCGCCTCTATCCCCAGCTGGCCGGTCCCCGCAAACAGGTCGAGCACACGCCTGCCCTCGATATCGAACTGTATTATATTGAACACGGCCTCCTTGACCACGTCAGTCGTCGGCCTTATATCCATACCCGACGGCTCACGGAGCTTCCGCCCCCGCGCAGTTCCCGTTATGACTCTCATTCGTCCTCTCCTCCCCCGTGATAGTGCTCATACACGGCCCGAGCCGTATTTTTCGGCACCGCCCGCTCCAGTTCCTCGAGGCTCGCGGCTTTTATGGCCTTTATCGTACCGAAATGCCGCAGCAGTTCAGCCCTGCGCTTCTCGCCCACGCCCTTTATGTCGTCGAGCGCGGAGTGCAGCTTCGCCGTCCTGAGGCTGCGCTGGTACTCTATCGCAAACCTGTGCGTCTCCTCCTGTATCGTGCCTATGAAGGCGAAGACCGCAGGATTGCCGTTTATGCCTATCTCCTCACCCTCCGGCGTTGTGAGCGCCCGGGTGCGGTGTTTGTCGTCCTTGACCATGCCGTAAACAGGCAGCTCGAGGCCCAGCTCGCGCAGGGTGTCCAGCGCTGCGGCGGCGTGCACGCTGCCGCCGTCTATGAGCAGCAGATCCGGCACCTCGCAGAACTTCAGGTCTCCGTCCAGCAGTCTCTGGAACCTCCGGCCCACGGCCTCGCGCATGGAGGCGTAGTCGTCAGGGCCGGAGACGTCCTTCATCCTGAACTTCCTGTAGTCCCGTTTGAGCGGCCTGCCGTGAACGAACACGGTCATGGCGGCGACTATGCCCTCCGAGCCGAGGTTCGAGACGTCAAAGGCCTCTATCCTCTCCGGCGTCGTGGGCAGCTCCAGCGTCTTTTGCAGCCACTCGAGCGTCTTGAGCGACTTCTGCGCCGAGGTCGCGGCCCGCTCGGACTCCTCCCTGGCATTCGTCACGGCGCTCTGTACGAGCTTCAGCCTGTCGCCCCGCCTGGGCGTCTCCACCGACACCTTATGCCCCGCCTGCTCAGTGAAGAGCCGCGAGAGCGCCTCGGCATCCTCCGCCTCCGTCTGGAGCAGTATGAACTTGGGCCACGCTCCCCTCTGAGCGTAATACTGGCGGATAAGCCCGGAGAGCGCCTCGCCGTCGTCCTCAAGCGGCTCGTCCATCAGCTCGAAGTCCTTGGCCGCGAGGTCGCCGCCCACAAAGTGCAAAACGGAAAAGCAGCTCCTCGCTCCACGGTAAAAGCCCACGGCGTCCGTGTCCGCGTACACCGCAGAGATGACCCTCTGCCGGTTCCCGAGACCCTCGATGGCGCGTATTCTGTCCCGGTAGGACGCAGCCAGCTCGAACTTCCACTCCTCCGAGGCGGCGAGCATCTTCGCGTTCAACTCGTCCGTCAGCTCCTTCGTTTTCCCGCCGAGTATGAGCGCAGCGTGCTCAATGGCGGCACGGTATTCCTCCGCCGTATGTCCCTCCATGCACCAGCCCGCGCAGGCGCCCATGTGATGGTTCAGGCAGGGTCGTGCTCTGCCGATATCCCGCGGGAACTTTCGAGTGCAGGTGGGCAGCTGCAGCGCCTTGCACAGCGTATCTATTATGTCCTTCGTCACGCTGCGCCCGCCGAAAGGCCCAAAGTACCGTGCCCCGTCCTTCGCATAGCGGTTCGTCAACGTGAACCTCGGATACTCCTCCCGCTCGTCCAGCCGGATATATGGATAACCCTTGTCATCCTTTAAAAGTATATTGTAATACGGCTTGTGCCGCTTTATGAGCGAGTTTTCGAGCACCAGTGCCTCGAACTCGCTCGTCACCACTATGACGTCGAAGTCCGAGACCTTGTCGGCCATGGCCGCGACCTTGGGCAGGTGCTCGCCCCGGAAATAGCTCGACACGCGGTTTTTGAGCGCTTTGGCCTTACCGACGTAGATGACCTCGCCGCGCGCGTCCTTCATTATATACACGCCGGGCAAGAGCGGCAGGCGGTTTGCCTTTTCCCGCAGTTGCGGCAGCTTCTCGTTCATGCGGACCTCTCCCTCTCGCGCAGGTCGCCGTGCACGCACCATGCCGTGATGGTCGCGACGACCACGACACCTCCCATGAGCGCCCACATGCCCGGGGCCTCGCCGTCAAATATGAACACCCACACGGGGTTGAGCAGCGGCTCGAGCGCGCCCAGCAGCGAGCAGGCCAGCGGCGGGCAGGCACCGGAGGCCCGCCCCAGCAGTACATAGGGTATGCCCAGCTGCACCACGCCGAGTATAAGTATGCAAACGACCGGCTCCGTTGCAAGCTCCGGCGGCTCAGACGCCAGAAACGGCAGGCTCACGAGGAAGGTCAGGCAGTGCGCCGTAAGTATGGCGCTCATCCGCTCGCTCTCCGTCGCCCCGCCGAGGCTCATATAGTACAGCGCGAAGGCGATCCCGGCCGCAATGGCCACGCAGTTTCCCAGAAGGTGCCCCGGCGTGAGCTGGTCGAAGAAAAACAGCGAGATTCCCCCCATGGTCAGTACCACTGCGGCGATATCCGCCCGCGAGAACTTCTTTTTCAGAAACAGCACCGAGAACACGACGATGAACATAGGCGCAGTGAACTGCAAGACGATGGAGTTTGCCGCGGTGGTGAGCTTGTTTGCCGCGACGAAGCAGCTGAGCGTGCAGCAGAGCGCGAGGCCCCCGAGCGCGCTTCGCCTGTTCAGCGTGAAGCCTATCCTCTTATAACGCATATACGCGAACATCACGCCCCCCGCTATGAGGCTGCGTATGCCCGCTATGACCATGGAGTTCCACGGTATCAGCTTTATGAATATGCCCGCTATGCTCCACATTGCCGCGCACAGCAGCATTTCAAAGACGGCCCTGTTCCTGCTCAACGCTCTGTCACCCTTCATATTAACTGCAAAAGCGGGAGCGTGCAGAACACGCCCCCGCAGTTACTTTGTCGCGCGGATCACTCGGAGAAATCGGAGTCGATAAGCTCAGACAGCGTAGCAATGGCCTCGTTCTCATCCACACCGTCAGCCACGATGTTCACGGCAGTGCCCTTGACTATGCCGAGCGAGAGGACACCGAGCAGGCTCTTCGCATTGACGCGCCGCTCATCTCTCTCGATCCAGATGCTGCTCTTGAACTCGTTGGCCTTCTGGATGAAGAAGGTCGCCGGCCTCGCGTGAAGACCTACCTGATTGTTTATTGTTACCTCTTTGGATATCACTAAGAGCCACTCCTTCCACAACCCCTGCCTGTTTATTCAGGCTTCATACAATGTTAAGATACCAAATTTCCTTCCAAACGTCAACTGCTTTTCTCGATTTCTCCGTTTAGAACAAGAGCCGGGCGGGGCAAAAGCCCGATTTATTTAAGTTCGACTACGGTAACGCCGGTCTCTCCCTCGCCGTAGCGCCCCAGCCTGAAGGACTTGACCGCCCTGTTTCTTCTGAGCGACTGCTGCACCGCCTGTCTGAGTGCGCCGGTGCCCTTGCCGTGGATTATCGTCACCGTATGCAGCTTCCCCATTACCGCCGAATCCAGGTACTGCTCGAGCACGGGTATCGCTTCAATAGTCTCAAGTCCACGGAGATCCAGCTCCGCGGGCACCGCCGCCTCGCGGAAAACGGCCGAGCCGCCCGAGACGGCCGGCTGTTTTTTCTTTTGCTGCTCCGTGACGCGCACCTCGTTCTGCTTGGCCGTCACGTTCATTATACCCGCTTTGAGACTCAGCGAACCGTCCTTATTTATACCCGTTACCTCGGCTTTTACTCCCATGGAGAGAATCTCCACCGTGTCGCCGACCACCGCCGGGCGCGTCGGGCCGCGCTTTTCCTCCGGCATCACCGGCTTTTCGGCGAAGCTCTCCTCCGCCTCGTTGAGCCTTCTCCTAAGCTCCGCGCGGGCCTCGTTCGCTGCGCGGTGGTCCTCGGCGTCGTTCGCTCGCCGGCGCATCTCGTCTATCTCCGCAAAGGCGGCCTCCGCAGTCTCCCGTGCCTCGGCGATTATCCGCTCCGCATCGCGCTTTGCCTTCAGCTCTGCCTTCTCCAGCCGCAGGCTCAGCTCCACCTTGAGCTTTGCCGACTCCTTGCGGTTTTCCTCGGCCTCCCTGAGTTTTTTCTGCGCCTCGTCCCGGTCGTGCTCCAGCGACTGGCGCACGGCCTCGAGCTTCTCTATCGTCGCCTCAAAGCTCGCGCTCTCCGTGCCGACACGGCCTCTCGCGTCCTCTATGACCTCCGCAGGCACGCCCAGCCGCTCCGAGATGGCAAAGGCGTTCGACTTGCCCGGTATGCCCACCAGCAGCCTGTACGTAGGTCTCAGCGTCGCCACGTCGAACTCGCAGGAGGCGTTCACCACGCCCTTCGCCGTCGTCGCGTAGACCTTCAGCTCCGCATAGTGCGTCGTCGCGGCGATGACGCTGCCCCTCTTTCTCGCGTACTCGATTATGGATATCGCCAGCGCCGCGCCCTCCGTCGGGTCCGTGCCCGCGCCAAGCTCGTCAAAGAGGATGAGTGTATTAGGCCCGCACTCATTAAGTATGCGCACGATGTTCGTCATGTGCGAGGAAAAAGTCGATAAACTCTGCTCGATGCTTTGTTCGTCACCTATATCGGCCAAAACCGCGTCAAATACCGGCACGCTGCTGCCGTCCCCGGCGGGCAGGTGCAGGCCGCAGGCAGCCATGACGCACATGAGGCCGATGGTCTTGAGCGCCACCGTCTTGCCGCCCGTGTTCGGGCCGGTTATGACGAGCGTGTCGAACTCGCCGCCCAGCTCGAGGTCTATGGGCACCGCCGTATCCTTCGGCAGCAACGGGTGACGGGTCTTGCGTAGCACCACCGCTCGCTCGGATATCTCGGGCTCCATGCCCTCGTAGTCGTAGCTGAGCTTCGCCTTGGCGAAGATGAGGTCCAGCGACACGAGTATGCCGAAGTCGCGCGAGATATCCTCCGCGTGCGCGGCGCAGTCGGCGGAAAGCTCCATCAGTATGCGCTCTATCTCCGTTTTCTCCCGCGCTCTCAGCTCGCGCAGCTCGTTGTTGGCCTTCACCGCCGCCATCGGCTCTATGAACAGCGTCGCGCCCGAGGCGGACACGTCGTGCACAAGCCCCGGCACGGCGTTTTTGAACTCTGCCTTTACCGGCACAACATAGCGCTCCGAGCGCGTCGTGATGATCGGCTCCTGAAGGGCCTTTGCATAGCTCGGAGATGAGATTATCTTCTGCAGCGCCTCGCGCACCCGCGAGGACGCCGCGCGTATGAGCCGCCGTATCGAGGCCAGCTCCGGGCTGGCCGAGTCCGCAAGTTCGTCCTCGCCCGCTATGGAGCCGGTTATCTTGTCCTCGAGAAAGCGGTTCGTTATGAGCGAGTTGAAAAGCCCGTCTATGCAGGTCTTTTCATTCCCCCTGCCGTCGCCGGCGGCATAGCTGCGCGCCTGCCGCGCGGCGGTGAGCACGCCCGCTATATCCATAAGCTCGCGTATGTTGAGGCATCCGCCCATGTCCGCGCGCGACAGGCTCGCGCGCACGTCCTTCACCCCGGAGAACGATGGGCTGCCGCGCTTTACCATCATGCCCCGCGCGGCGCTGGTCTCTGCCAGCAGCCGCTTCGCCGCGGCTCTGTCCGTCGTTGGCGAGAGCGCCATGGCGCGCTCCTTCGCCGCCTCGCTCACCGCGCGCTTTGCGAGCATCTCCAGTATCGCGGGCAGCTCCAGCGTGGCGGCCGATCTCTCGTATTGCGTCATCTTATTTCCTTACCCTCTTGTAGTAGTCGAGGCTGGCGAAGCCCCGGTCCAGCTCGTATAGCAGATAGGCCTCGCAGACCTGCCCCAGCCGCCGGAGTGCCTCGGGGTCAAGCCTGAAGGAAAATACCTTTTTCGGCTCGGCGTCCACGATATAGCGCATGGCTTCGATGACCGCGGAGTCCACCGGCAGGCCGTCCGGCCTCGGGCAGTTGGAGCAGTACAGCTCGCCGTGGGCGGGTACGATGTATCCGCTCTCCATCTCGGCCTTGCCGCACTTTGCGCAGCCCTCCAGCTCCGGCCGGTAACCGGAAAGGCACATGAGCCGCAGCTCGAAGGCTGCCTTTACCTGCTCGGGCGGGCAGATGCCCTCCGAGAGCGCATAGAGGCTGTTGAGGCCGAGCTGCAATATCTCCGGCTCCGGGCAGTCCTCGTCCGACACTGCCTCGAGCAGCTCGGCTATATAGCTGCCGAGCGCCAGCAGCTCGAGCTTGCCGCGCAGGCCCCGGAACTGCTCCACCGTCGTGGCCTCGTTTATCGTCCAGTAGCCCTTGCTGCCGAAAAGCGTCAGCTCCGAAAAGCACAGAAGCTGCGTCGCCGCAGCAAGCTTGCTCCTCGTCCTCGCCACGCCGCGGGCCTTGGCCGTCAGCTTGCCCTCCGTCTCGGTCAGGATGGTGAGTATCTTGTCCGATTCCTTGTACTTGGCCTCGCGCAGGATGAGGCCCCTTGTCGTGTGGTACATATGTATCTCCTCGCAGTCAGAATGGGGACGGTCAGGCTTTAGCCGCCCCCTCGTCTGTTTTCACCGGTTCTGGTCTTGCCTTTTCATTCTGCTCCTGCCTCTCCCGGCTCATGAGCCAGTAGAACGGCTCGCCCGTCTCCCGAAACAGCGCCCAGAAGCTGTCGTCCTTCACGGTTATCACCTCTGAGCCTAGTTTTTGCAGATGAGGTCTCTTTAGCTATGGTAAATTTAATCGTTAAACCCGAAATTCCTCAAAAGCGGCTGTGAGTCGCGCCAGTTCTCCTTCACCTTCACCCATGTCTTGAGGTACACCTTCGTGCCAAGAATGTCCTCCATATCCTTGCGCGCCATCTCGCCCACTTTGCCGAGCATGGCGCCGTTTTTGCCTATTATTATGCCCTTGTGGCTGGCTTTTTCGCAGTATATCGTCGCGTCCAGCTCGATGACGCCGTCCTCGCGCTCGTGAAACCTCGTTATCTCCACTGCCGTGCCGTGCGGCACCTCCTTATCGAGGCACCAGAGCAGCTTTTCGCGCAGAAGCTCGGCGCACAGCTGCTTTTCCGGCTGGTCGGTGTACATGTCCTCCGGGAACAGGTGCGGCCCAGGCTGGGCGAACTTCTCAAGCTCCGACATGAGCGCCTCGAGCCCGTCGCCCTTCTTCGCCGAGATGGGCACTATGGCGTCAAAATTGTGCGCCTGCGCGTAGGCCGAGATGACAGACAAGAGCTCCGGCTTCTCCACCGTGTCTATCTTGTTAATAGCGAGCACCGACGGCGAGCGCGACGCGCGTATCTGCTTTATAAGCTCAGTCTCCTGAGGCCCCAAAGAGGCTATCGGCTCCACGACAAGCACGACGGCGTCCACGTCCGCGACGCTCTCGCGCACGACCTTGTCCATATACTCGCCCAGCCGCGTCCGCGCCCTGTGGAAGCCCGGCGTGTCCATGAGAACGAGCTGGGTGTCGCCCCGGTTTATTATCGCGGTTATCCTGTTTCGCGTCGTCTGGGGCTTATTCGAGACTATGGCGACCTTCTCGCCCACGAGGGCGTTCGTCAGCGTGCTCTTGCCCACGTTGGGGCGGCCCGCTATGGTTATCATTGCATTTTTATCCATTGCTGCATCCCACCTTTGCCCGTCTCCTTGCTATCTCCCCGCCGGCGACGAAGACTATCGTCGCGAGCCACACGCACACGAAGGCCACGGTCATGGCCGGGCTCATCGTCTCATCATACAGCAGCACGCCGCACAGCAGCTGCAGGGTCGGGTTAATGTACATCAGTATGCCCGAGAGCGACATCGAGGTCGTCCTTATGCCCGCCGAATAGAGGAACAGCGGCAGATAGGTCACCGCCCCGGCCAGCGGGAGCAGTATGAGCCGCCATCCCGCGACCTGGCCCGTGCTCAGCGGCCCGCCCTGTACCTCCATGGCCACGATGACCGCCAGCGCTATGGGCGAGACCAGCAGCGTTTCGAGGAACATCGACACGTCCCCGGGAACGTCGGCCTTTTTCTTTATCGCGCCATAGATGGCGAACGACAGGCCGATAAGCACCGCGAGCAGTGGGAACTCTCCCTCGATCACCATGGGCGCGGCCACGCCCGCCGCCGCCAGCGCCACGGCCGTCCACTGTGCCGCCGTGAGCCTCTCGCGGAACACGACAAAGCCCATGAGTATCGCCAGTATCGGGTTTATGTAGTAGGCCAGACTCGCGTCCAGCACCCGGTTCGAGGCCACGCAGTAGATGAACGCGCCCCAGTTAAAGCTGATGAACAGCCCGCAGGCGAGCATATACCGCCGCAGCCGCCGGTCCCTCAGCACCCGCATGGCCTCGCCCCACTTGCCGCAGGACGGCACCACTATCAGACTCACCACCAGCGAGAACACGATGCGGCAGCAGAGCACGTACACCGAGTCCACATCCGCCAGCAGCTTCCAGTATATCGGGAACACGCCCCAGAGCACATAGCTCAGGAGCACGGCCCAGGCCCCTTTTTTCATACCTCTCTCTTTCTCCCAAAAAACGGCTCATACGCCGAGCCGCGACATTATTATATCCTCTCTCCCGCGCATCTGCCGCTTCATCTCCGCCTCGTCCGCGTGGTCGTAGCCGAGCAGGTGCAGCGTGCTGTGTACGGTCAGGTACATAAGCTCTCTCTCAAAGCTGTGTCCATATTCTACCGCCTGCGCCTCGCATTTTTCAAGCGATATCGCCATATCGCCGAGGAACAGCCGCCCCGTCTCCGGGTCCTCTTCACAAAGCGCCGCGTCAAACTCCCCCGGCGCGAGCTCGTTTGCCGGGAAGCTCAGGACATCCGTGGGCCTGTCCACGCCGCGGTAGTCGCGGTTTAACTCGTGTATGCCCTCGTTGTCCGTGAGCAGGACGCTGACCTCGCAGTCGGCCGGGACGTTCTCCTCCCGGAGCGCCGCCGTTATCGCGCGCTGTATGAGCCGCCGGGCCTCGTTGTGGCCGAGGCCGGGCCGCGTGCGGCTGAGCATTATCTTCACGTCCATCAGAACCTGTACACCTCTTTCATTCTCGCCTCGAGATGGTCCGTATAATACGCCGGGTCAAGCGGCCCGCCGAGCGCCGCCTCCATGAGCTTCGAAGGCTCGGTGAGCGCGCCGTGCCGCCATATCCTCTCGCAGAGCCAGTCATTTATAGGCGAGATATCGCCCGAAGCGACGGCGGCGTCTATGTCCACATCCCCGCGCATCTTCGCGGCGAGCTGCGCGCCGTAGGCGCTGCCGAGGGCGTAGCTCGGGAAATAGCCGAACTGCCCTCCCGACCAGTGCGAGTCCTGCAGGACGCCCCGCGCATCGTCCGGCACCTCCACGCCGAGATATTCGCGATACAGCTCGTTCCAGCGCGCCGGCAGGCCCTTCGCGTCAAGCCGCCCGTGGAGCAGCTCTCGTTCCAGCTCGTACCTTATCATGATGTGCAGGCTGTATGTAAGCTCGTCCGCGTCTATCCTGATAAACCCCGGCCTCGCCGCGTTCACCGCGCGCCAGAAGGAGTCGGCGTCGTACCGGTCCAGCTCGGGGCAGAGCCGTACAAGCTCCGGCCACACAAGGCCGCAGAAGGCCCGCGAGCGGCCGATGATGTTCTCGTAAAACCGCGACTGGCTCTCGTGTACGCCCATGGAAACGCCCCGGCCGAGCTGCGTGAATGCGTAGTCCTCCGCAGTGCCCAGCTCATAGAGCGCGTGCCCGCCCTCGTGTATGACGCTGAACATGGACGACGCGAAGGCGGTTTCATGATACTTCGTCGTTATCCTGACATCGTGCCGGGAAAAGTGGATGGTAAAGGGGTGTTCGGTGGTGGTGAGGGCACAGCGGTCGGGGTCGAGCTGCAGGAAGCGCATGAGCCAGCCGGAAAGCTCCGCCTGTTTATCGAGCGGAAAGCGGACATTTAGAAGCTCCGCATCCGGCTGCTCCGCCGCGCCTGTGCGGGCTATGAGCGGCACGAGTTTTTCGCGCAGTCTGGCGAAAAAGCGGTCGCAGAACGCCTGTGTCATGCCCTCCTCGAAGTTGTCGAGCCAGAAGTCGCAGGGGTCCATGTCCGGCTCCACCAGCCCGGCAAAGCGTCGGCAGGCGTCGACGATCCGCTGCAGCAGCGGCTCGAACATGGCATAGTCGGACTTGTCCTTTGCCTCGCGCCAGACGGTGGAGGCGGTGTTGAGCAGTTCCTGATACTCGACGTATTCCCTTGCCGGCACGCGGGAGCGGAAGCGCAGGGTCTTTTCTCTGAGCCGAAGGAGTCTGCTCTCGGCGGGCGAAAGCTCGTCCCGGCGCTCGGCGAGCACGCGGAGGGTCTCATGTGCAGCCTCGCTGCTCGTGAGCCTGTACATCTCCTCATTGAGCACCGAGAGCGTCCTGCCGCGTGAGACAAAGGTTCCCCGCGGTGCAGCCGTAACGCCGTCGAAATACAGCATCCCCGCCGCGTGGTCATACGCGAACTCACGCAGCTCGAGGTCTATGAGGTTTTTCCTGGCTTCCTCAAACGTCATGTGTCTGTCCTCCAGGTGAATGATACGGCGCCCCCTCAGTCGGCTGCCCTTGCGTGTTTATTTCTTCTTCCTGAACTTCGAAGGGTCGAGCTTGGGCGGGGGATTGCGGCGCTTTTCATCCTTTTCGTAGGCTTCTATTATCTTCTGCACCAGCTCGTGGCGCACTACGTCCGCGCCGGTGAGCTTGCAGATGGCGATGTCGTCTATGCCCCCCAGCACCCGCATGGCTTCCTTCAGGCCCGACACCTTATCCCCCGGCAGGTCTATCTGCGTCACGTCGCCCGTGATGACCACCCGCGAGCCGAAGCCTATGCGCGTCAGGAACATCTTCATCTGCTCGCGCGAGGTGTTCTGCGCCTCGTCGAGGATGATAAAGCTGTCGTCCAGCGTCCTGCCCCTCATATACGCCAGCGGTGCGACCTCGATGTTTCCCCGCTCGAGGTATTTATTATACGTCTCCGGTCCCAGCATCTCAAAGAGCGCGTCGTACAGCGGCCGCAGGTATGGGTCTACCTTGCTCTGCAGGTCGCCGGGCAGGAAGCCCAGGCGCTCGCCCGCCTCCACCGCCGGGCGCGTCAGGATTATCCGGTTCACCTTCTCCGACCTGAACGCTGCCACGGCCTCGGCTACGGCGAGATAGGTCTTGCCAGTGCCCGCCGGGCCGACACCCAGTGTTATAGTATTCTTATTCATCGCGTCCACGTAGGCCTTCTGCCCCAGCGTCTTCGCCTTTATGGGCTTGCCCTTCGCCGTTATGCACACGACGTCGCCCGAGAGCTCGGAGATCTTCGCCTCCCTGCCCTCGGACACCAGCTTCAGTATATACCTCACGTTCTGCGCGTCTATCGCCTCGCCCCGCGAGGCCAGCTGCAAAAGGCCGTTTATCGCCTTCTCAGCCGCCATCACGTCCTCGGCCTCGCCCGAGATGCGCAGCTGGTCATCCCGGTCCGTGACGCGCACGCCCAGCTCCGTCTCGATTATCCGCAGGTTCTGGTCGAACGACCCGAACACGCTTATGACGTTCTCCATCCTGTCTATCGGCAGGGTCCTCTCTATCATCTGTACACCTTCCGTCTATTCCGCCCTCGTCTCGGCTATATCCTCCAGGCACTCGGCCCTGAGCGTCACGTACAGGACACCGCCCGATTCGCTCGAAGTGTATGTGTGCGACAGCGGCTCGCCCCGGCCGTCCAGCAGTTCCTCGAGCTTTTCGTCCAGCGCCTGCTCCAGCCTCTCGGTCAGGGCCTCCACATCCGCTGTTTCGACTACAACATCATACTCCAAAATCCGCTCATGCACAAGAGTAACCGGCAAACTAAACACTCCCGGCCACTCGAGCCTGTGCTCCGTCGTCTCCTTCACGCTGTTCTCCGGCAGCTCGGAGCCGCCGAAGTAGAGGTTCAGCCGCTCGTTCCCTATTACGAGCGCCCAGCGGCTGCGGCCGCCGTGCTCCTCGGTGAAGTACTGCTCCGTCGGCGCGGCTATGGTCAGCTCGTAATACGTCCTTGCCTCTATCTTCGCCGAGGCGTGGACATAGCGCACCGTGCCGAGCGTACTCTCGACCCGACCCGAGACCAGCGTCTCGCCCTCAAGCACCGCGTCGCCCGGCTGCACCAGCGGCGCACCGAGGTATACCTCCATACCCTCTATTATGCCCGTTCTGCGCGCCCTTACCGAGTGCGGCGCGTCGTTGTCGATAAGCTCAGGCGCCTCCTGCCTCTCGCGCACGCGTACCGTGGCCTTTGAGCTGTCCACGCTCACGCCGACCCATGCCAGCTCCGGCAGCTTCAATATGACCTCGTTTTTTATCGTATCCGCCGACCACGAGGGCCAGAAAGAGCCCGGTTCCACGCCGCTCTCCGCGAGGGCGCGCAGGATCTCGCCGCGTGTCAGCGTCTCGTTGCCCTCGACCTCTATCTCCCAGACAAAGAGCCGCGAGATACCAAGCACGGCGAAGCAGACCGCAAGCCCCGCCATGAGCGCGAGCCTGCGCCGAAGCCGCCGCTTCACTGTCGGGACGCCGCCGGTCTTCAGTACCCTGAGCGTACACTGGCAGCGCGCCGCAAGGCTCTTTGCCGTCTCCAGCTCCCGCAGTTTGAGGGCAAACCTGATGGTGAAGTCGTCCACCGGCTCCGCGTCCCAGAAGCTGAGGCCGGCCTCGGTGAGCCGGTTCAGCAGCCGCGAGGGCTCCGCGCCCTGCACCTCGAGCCAGAGATTGCCGCGGAGCATCAACCTGGGCCGCCTCATTGGAACTCCACCGAGAGTATCCGCCCCGTGACCAGCAGGGCCTCCCTGTCCATCGCCGCGAGCGTCAGGCCCTCGCCGTGTATGGTGAGCCTCATCTTCCCGGCCTTCACGTCTATCCTCTGGCTCGTGTATCCCGCGAGTCCTCTGTGATCCTCGATCAGCGCGCGGCTGCTGCCCATGACCGTCAGCTTAGCAAGCCCCGCCGCGCCCGCCGGAAGCTCCAATCTGTCTGCGATATTCTCCCGGAAGCTCTTGCCGGACATTATATCACCCCCGTAAGGTGATTTTATGTCCCGGCCTCAAATATAATTCTGAGACAAGGCTTCTTTGGGGGTGTTACCATGAAAAAGGGCGCGTCCGCGCTCATGACCACGGCCGCCGTCTGCGCCGCGCTGGGCCTCATCGTCTGCTCGGCCGAGGCGATGGAGGGCGCGAGGCGCTCGCTTGCGCTCTGCTGCGAGGTGCTCATACCCTCGCTGTTCCCGTTTTTCGTAATATCCGCGCTCGTGCAGGAGCTTGGCATCCCCTCGAGGCTGGGGCGGCTGGCGGCTCCGGCCATGTCGCGGCTGTTCGGCGTCTCCGGCTCGGGCTGTGCGTCGCTCATCCTGGGCTTCATGGCCGGGTATCCCCTCGGCGCGGCCTCGGTCGCTGGCCTCGTGCAGCGCGGCGAGCTTTCCAAAGCCGAGGGCGAGAGGCTCCTCGGCTTCTGCAACAACTCCGGGCCGGCCTTCATTCTCGGGGCAGCGGGAGCCGGGGTCTTCGGCTCGGCGAAGCTGGGCTTCCTGCTGTATTTTTCTCACATCGCCGCCGCGTTATTATCAGGTCTTCTGCTCTCCCGCGGCCACCGGAGCCGCACATACACGCTGCCGGAACCGGCGCCCATGGGCACGGGCGCGCTGCCCGCGGCAGTCACAGGCTCCGTGCGGAACATGCTGAACGTCTGCGGCTTCGTCGTGGCCTTCGGCGTCGTCGTCGCGGTGCTCGACACCGTGGGCTTTCTGCCCTCGCTGGCGCTGTGGCTCTCGGAGCTGACGGGCCTCGAAGTTTCCGCCGCCCGCGCGCTCATGGTCGGTTTCTTCGAGCTGGGCAGCGGGGTCGGGGCCATGCGCGGCCTCGCGGCGACGCCCGTGAACCTCGCCGTCTGCGCCGCCGTCATCGGCTGGGGCGGGCTCTCCGTACACTTCCAGACCTCGGCGGTGGCCGGAAATATGAACACCGCCCGGCATTTTATCGGGCGGTGTCTGAGCGCTGTATTCTCTTTTATACTGGTCCTCAGTCTGGCCCCTGCAGTGCTCTAGGCCCCGGCGAAGGAGAACGCTATGCCCACCACCGCCGAGGCGGCGATGAACACGACGGGGTGCAGCTTCTTAGTCGGCTTCACGACGTTAGTCAGCACCCACAGCACTGCGGCGAGGGCGACGGCCTTTATCGACACAAGGTCGGTGAGCTTCCCCGTCACGGCGTAAAGCTCCGTATTGAGCAGCGCGATGCCCACGACGGAGACGCCCGCGGCGGCGATAAGCCCGGTCGAGGCCGGGCGCAGGCCGTAGAAGGCCGCGTCCACGTATTTATTTCCCCGGAATTTGTCCAACATGCTGGCGATGATGAGCACGATGACGGTGCCGGGCAGTATCGTACCCAACGTGGCGAGCACGGCCCCGCCGAAGCCGCCCACGGTATAGCCCACATAGGTTGCCATGTTGATTCCCACAGGGCCAGGCGTGGACTCGCTTACGGCGAGCATGTCCGCGAGCTGGGCGTAGGTAAACCAGCCTGTGCTGTCGGAAAGGTCGTACAAAAAGGGCAGCGTGGCCATGCCTCCGCCGACGGAGAACAGGCCGATCTTGAGAAATTCCCAGAAAAGCTGCAAAAGTATCATCATTTGCCGCCCTCCTTCTTCGCCCTGTGCCACTTTATCTGGCTGAACACTATGCCCAGCACGGCAGCGGCGACGACAAGGATGACGGGGGATATCTTCGTAAACAGCGAGAGCGCGCACACCGGCGCGAAGATAAACACGAGGCTCAGCCAGTCCACGATGGCGCTTTTCCAGAGCTTCACCACCGCGTTCACTATGAGCACGACGACGCAGACCCGTATTCCCGCGAAGGCGTTCTTCACCACGGGGTAGTCCGCGAAGGCGTTCAGGCACATGGCGATGATCGTGATGACGACGAGGCTGGGCAACGCGGAGGCCACGCCCGCTACGACGCCGCCGAGCGTCCCCTTGTGCTTGCGGCCTATGAACACGGAGGTGTTAATCATGATAATGCCGGGCAGGCACTGGGCCATGGCGTAGTAGTCCATGATCTCCTCCTCGCTGGCCCAGCCGTAGCGCTCGACTATGTCCTTCTGTAATATCGGCAGCATGGCATAGCCCCCGCCGAAGGTAAGGGCCCCCACTTTCATGAAGGCCCATAGGATTTTCAAATATTCTCTCATTTGCAGGCTTTTATGTCAGTTCCTGAGGCTCTTCGCGAATTCCGCATACCTCGTGATCTTCGCCTCACAGTCGGCGCTGTCCGCGCCCTGCGCGAGGATATAGACCTTTATCTTCGGCTCAGTGCCCGAGGGCCTGATTATGAACGCCGTGCCATCCTCCAGCTCAAAGTAGAGCACGTTCGAGCCGGCGATATGAGTCTTGCCCACGACGCCCAGCTCCGCCACGGATACCGTGCCGCTCAGATAGTCGCGCATGCCGAGCACCGCGGCCCCTCCTATCTCGCGCGGCGGCTTCGCCCTGAGGCTCGCCATCAGGTTCTTCATCTTCTCCAGACCATCCAGGCCCGGCATGACGAGGTTCAGCGTCTTCTCCATGAACCAGCCGTACTTCTCGTACAGGCCCTGCAGCGCGTCCGCGAGGGTCATGCCCTTGGAGAAATAGTAGGCCGCCATCTCAGCTATCATCATCGAGGCCGTCACCGCGTCCTTGTCGCGCACGTAGTCGCCCATCATGTAGCCGTAGCTCTCCTCGTACGCGAGGATGTACTCATAGCTTCCGTCCCTCTTGTACTCGGCCAGCTTCTCGGCCATGAACTTGAAGCCGGTGAAGGTCTCATCCACGTGCACGCCGTTTTTCTCGGCTATCTCGCGTCCCATGTTTGTCGTGACGATGGTCTTGAGGAAGGCGGCGTTCGCGGGCAGCTTGCCCAGCTCGCGTTTTGCGGTAATAATGTAATCGAGCAGCAGCACGCCCATCTGGTTGCCGGTGATGGTCCTGTACTCCCCGTCCTTGCCCCTGACCATGGTGCCGACGCGGTCGGAATCCGGGTCGGTGCCGATTATTAGGTCGCTGCCGACCTGCTTGGCGAGGTCCACGGCGAGATAGAAGCCCTCCGGGTTCTCCGGGTTGGGGCTGGCGACCGTCGGGAAATTGCCGTCGATGACCATCTGCTTCGGCTCGGGATAGAGGTGCTTCACGCCCAGACGCCTGAGCGCCTCCGGCACCAGCTTGTAGCCCGCGCCGTGGAAGGGCGTGTAGACTATCTTGAATTCGTCCGCGACCTGCTCCACAATGGCCTTGTTGACGGACATCGCCATGACGTTCTCCAGGAAAGCCTCGTCCGTCTCGGCGCCGATGACCTCGACCAGCCCGCTGGCCATGGCCTCGTCAAAGCTCAGGCGCTTGACGTCGTGGAAGATGTCGATCTTCGCCATCTCGGCCGCGACCGCCGCCGCGTGCTGAGGCGGCAGCTGGGCGCCGTCGGACCAGTAGACCTTGTAGCCATTGTACTCCTTCGGGTTGTGGCTGGCGGTGATGTTGATGCCCGCCGTCGCGCCGTAGTGGATGACGCCGAAGGAAAGCTCCGGCGTGGGCCGCAGCGCGTCGAATATCCGCACCCTGATGCCGTTGGCCGCCATGACGCCCGCGGCCTCGCGCGCAAACTTCTCGCTGTTCAGGCGGCAGTCGTAGCAGACCACCACACCCTTTTTGCAGGCTTCCTCGCCCTCGTTCTTTATAACCGTCGCGAAGGCCTGCGTCGCCCACCTTATTACGTGGATGTTCATGCGGTTCAGGCCCGTGGCCATTATGCCCCTCAGTCCCGCCGTGCCGAACTCCAGCGGCGCGAAAAAGCGGCTCTCTATCTCCTTCTCGTCCTCAGCTATCGAGGAAAGCTCCTTCCACTCCTCCTCGCCGAGCGCGGGGCTGTCCAGCCAGTACTGGTATTCTTCCTTATAGCTCCTCTTCATCTTCTGACTCTCCTTCAAGTATGTTCCTGGCATCCTCCAGCATGGTTTCGGGCACGAATATGTCCACGCCCTCTGCGCTTATTCCAAGCATGAGATTTCCAAATCCGCCGTAATGCGGGAATTTCTTCACATACGGGATCTCAAAGGAGTCCAGCATCCCCGTGACGATGGCGTCACTCATGTCGATCTGCGAGCAGCTCGTGAGATACGCCGCCGGGACGTACTCGCCCCGCTCATCCCTCGGCCATATCTTCGCCATCCTGCCGGGCAGATCACGCGCCCAGTCCAGTTTAGGCCCTTCCATTTCAGTGCTTCCCCTCTCACTTGTGATAGCGTCCGCCGTTCATTATCGTGAACGCCCTGTATACCTGCTCCGCCAGCATCACCCGCGCAAGGTGGTGCGGGAAGGTCATCTTCGACATCGAAAGCCGCAGGTCCGCCCGCCGCTTCACGCTCTCGTCCAGCCCGAAGGAGCCGCCGACTATGAAGCACAGCTTCGGCTTGCCCTCGATCGCCAGCGCCAGCTCCTCGCTCGACATCGCCCGGCCCTCCACGCAGAGCGCGACCGTATAGGCGCCGCGCGGCACGGCCTTCAGTATCTCCCCGGCCTCTCTGCCCAGCGCCTGCGATATCTCCTTTTCCGAGGGCTGCTCCGGCAGCCGCTCCTCGGCTATCTCGCGCAGCTCCGGCTTCGTGAAAGCCCCGAGCCGCTTGTAATACTCCTCGAACGCGTCGATATAATACCGCTCGCGCATCTTTCCCACGAACACGAAAGTCAGGCCCGGCATCGCGCGGCCGCCTCCATACACACAGCGCCCAGCGGAGGCGCAGCCGTCAGTTCCAGCCTCTCCCCGGCGGCCTCGAGCGCCGCCCCGACAGCCCGCAGCGCCAGCTCCGGGCGGTTGTTTTCCCGGCTGAGGTGCCCCAGCACGACACTCCGCGCGCCGCCGCGCGCCAGATGCACCGCCAGCCTCCCCGCGTCCTCGTTCGACAGATGCCCGTGGTCAGACAGTATCCGCCGCTTCAGATACACGGGATAGTACCCGTCGCAGAGCATCCGCTCGTCGTAGTTCGACTCTATCACCGCCAGCTCAACCCCGGCCATGGCTTCGAACACCTCGTCCGTCAGGCAGCCGAGGTCGGTGCAGTAGCCGAAGGAACCGCCGTATTCCTCAATCCTGTAGCCCACGCTCTCATCAGTATCGTGCAGCGTGTGGAACGCGCAGACCTCCGCCCCGCCTGTCATGAAGCTCTCGCCCGCGCGTATCGTCTCTATGTAATCTTCCGTCGCAGGCAGCGCGCCGCGGAGCCTCGCCGCAACCGTCCTCGGCGCGAGTATCCGCAAACCGTGCTTGCGCGTGAGCATATCAAGCCCCGAGACATGGTCGCCGTGCTCGTGCGTTATGAGCACCGCCGAAAGGTCGCCAGGCCTCAGCCCCTCCGCTGCGAGAAAGCCCGTAAGCCTCCGCAGGGAGATGCCCGCGTCTATGAGCAGCCGCTCGCCCCCGGCCTGCACCAGCGTGCAGTTGCCGGTCGAGCCGCTGGCAAATACCGTTACGCGCATCAGCCGGCGTTCACCGATTTCATGCGCTCCGGCTCGTCAGGCTCGTGCACCAGCGCTATGTCCGCGCCAAGTCCGCGCAGCTTGCCGACAAAGTCCTCATACCCGCGCTCGATATAGTGCACATCCTCGACCTCGGTCGTGCCCTCGGCAGTGAGACCCGCTATGACCATGGCCGCGCCCGCCCTGAGGTCGCATGCCGCCACCGGCGCGCCGCAGAGCCTGTCCACGCCCTCGATGAGAGCAGTACGCCCGTCCACCTGCACCTGCGCGCCCATCTTGCGCAGCTCCGTCAGGTACTTGAAGCGGTTGTCGTAGATGCCCTCGGTTATCGTGCTCATGCCGCCCGCGAGACACAGTGCAGCAGCAAACTGCGGCTGCATGTCCGTCGGAAAGCCCGGATAAGGCATGGTCTTGATGTTGACCTTCCTGAGCCTCCCTGAGCTTTTAACCGTCACCGAGTCCTCACCCGCAATGACGTTCACGCCCATCTCGCGCAGCTTGGCAGAGATGGACTCGAGGTGCCTCGGTATGACGTTGTTTATCTTCACCTCGCCGCCCGCGGCAGCAGCCGCGACCATGTAGGTGCCTGCCTCAATCTGGTCGGGGATTATTGTATACGTCCCTCCATGCAGGCTGTCGGTGCCGTTTATCTTTACCGAATCAGTACCCGCGCCGCGCACGTCCGCGCCCATGGAGTTGAGGAAGTTCGCCAGATCGACAATGTGCGGCTCCTTCGCCGCGTTCTCGATGACCGTCCTGCCCCGAGCCATGGAGGCCGCGAGGATTATGTTCATGGTCGCGCCGACGGAGACCTTGTCGAGATATATCCGCGTGCCGTGGAGCTTGCCGTCCGTCGCCGTGGCATAGACGAAGCCGCCCGTGACCTCGACCTCCGCGCCGAGGGCGGTCATGCCCTTGATGTGCTGGTCGATGGGCCGCACACCGAAGTTGCAGCCGCCGGGCATCGTCGTCTTTGCGGAACCGAAGCGGCCCAGCATCGCGCCGATGAGATAGTACGAAGCGCGGATCTTCCTCATGAGGTCGTAGGGCGCGTCCGTGTACCGGACCTCCGTACAGTCAATATCGACCGTATTTTTATTCACGAGCCGTATTTTAGCACCCAGATGCTCCAAAATGGTCATGAGCATGTCCGCGTCGCTTATCTGGGGTATATTTTCCAGCCGGCAAACCCCGTTCACCATCAAAGCGGCCGGGATGATCGCCACCGCTGCGTTTTTAGCGCCGCTGACCTCCACTTCGCCGTAGAGAGGCTTGCCGCCCTTGATTATATATTTATCCAAAAAATCTCACCTTCCGCTGACAGCGCGGCCGCGCCGCCGGATAGATCTCAGAGATATTTTATCCCTTTGCGCACCATACTAACAAAACATTTTAACACAAGGCTTCCATTTTTTCAAGAGCATTAGCCAAACGGCCGCGACATTCCGGGTATTCCGCCACGCCGCCCGCGGGGAACAGTCGACGAGGCCGACTGAGGGGTCGCATGCTGTCAGCTGACGGACTCCTCTTTCCCGGTGATGGCGTTTATATAGAAGTAACCCGTATCCGTCCGCAGCTGCCACACAGGACTGAGGCTGCCGCCGCCTGAGGCCGTGCCTGAGTACAGATAGCACAGCTCCAGCTCCTCCAGCATGCTGCACACGTGGCCCTGCTGCTGGGTCAGCTCGATGAATCTCATGAGCACCGTCGGCACGTCGATTATCTCCTCCAGCCGCTCCGACGAACTCTCGCCCAGCGGTCGCGAACCGCTCACGTACAGCAGCTTGCCGCCCTTGAAGGTATAGTTAAGCTCACAGTTCACTATCCGCGAGCCCATCCACGAGCAGCCGACGCTCACGGTGGTCGTTTCACCCTCCGTCACCGAGGAGATATCCTCGCTGTACGCCTCCGCGCCCAGAGTACGGCTCATTTCCAGCGCGAGCTTCTCCGGCTCGTCGGTCTCAGGCGCGCTTATCCCGTAGTACTGCATCTCCAGCCCGCCGGCGCCCCGGAACGTGACCTCGCCGGACACGGCGCTGTACATCACTATGCCGCCGCCGCGGTCTATGACCTCAACCTCGCCGAAGATCGCCTCAGCTGCGAGCCGCTCCGCCTCGTCGCTTCTCGATACGCTGTAGCTGCTGCCCTCGCGCTCCCCCAGGTCAGCGTCCTCCGACACGCTTATACCGTGGCTGAGCAGCACCTCACGGGCGCCCTCGATGGCCTCCTTCCTCTGCTCGCTGCCGCGGGCGGCGTCCCGCACGACAAGCACCAGCAGCGCAAGGTCCACGATGACAAGCACGAGTATTATGAAATTCTTGACCTTGACCGAATCCATCTACACGATCCTCCACTCCGCGGACATGCCCTCCGGCCTGTCGACGTAGCAGAGCCTCGGCTCCCCGCCGCCCTGCGACTGCACCAGCGTCGCCGCGATGAGGCTCGGGTACGGCGACGGCGTGACCGGGCTCGACAAAAGCTCGTAGCTCCTGAACAGCATGGCCGCCGACACGATCGAGTCCCCGTATATGACTATCTCGACCGCATTGTCGCGCCCCTGTATGCTCACTGGCAGGCCCGAGAGCACATAGTCGAAGTTCAGAGTATACTCCTGCGTCTCATGGTCGAAATATATATATGACAGCCACAGCTCCGCGTCGCCCGCTGCGCTTCCGGCGGTAGCCTCCACCAGCTGTCTTGCCAGCTCGATTGCGTCCGTCGGGGAGAGGCGCGTGCCCTCCTCGCTCTCGAGCACGCGGCGGGAATATCTCAGCTCCCCGTCCACGCCCAGTTTCAGCGTGGCGTCGCCCTCGATCTTCACCGTGCCGCCGTCCGATTCGGGGTAGCTGAGAGCCAGATAGCTGTTCATGCCCAGCTTCGACATGATATCATCTGTATCCGCCGAGGGCAGGGAGTTTGATGCGCTCGCGGACTCTATGTTCACATCGCTGCTCAGGATGACCATGTACCTGTCGATATCCGAAAGCGGCTCGTCCAGCTCGAAGTTATACTCCGCGCCGTTGGGCATGCTCTCGGACACGCGTCCGAGCAGGTCAGCCGCCGACACCGCCGTGGCGCAGCGGTAGTATCCTCCCTCGCCGCGCTCCCGGATATAACAGAGGTACACGTCCTCGCCCTCTATGGCGAGGCAGAACCTTCTGGCCGTGTGCCCGGAGGCCTCGCCGCTCATCTCCGTACCCAGCCAGATGGCGAGTATCGAGAGCTGGTAGTCCCCGTAATAGTCGAAGTACACCCCCGGCCCTGAGAGCGCCGCCTCCCACTGCTCCTGCGTTATCTGCTCCGGCTCGCCGGAGGAGCCGAGCGCCTCGGCCAGCGTGGAGGAATAGCGCTCATAGGCCAGCTCGAGCGCGTCAGCCTCGTACATTATCGCGCTGTGCATGCCGCTCTCCGGCGTGAGCACGACGCACATGGGCTTTGCCGCGGCGGTATAGGCCGCGTGCCTGTCCACTGAGTTCTGCTCCGAGCCCGCGCCCTTCACGGCGCTCAGGTCCAGCATCCCGCTCTCAGCCACCAGCGCCACGGTCGAGACCAGAAGCAGCACGATGACCAGGTTCTGAGCCCAGCCCAGCAGATGCCGCCTGAGCCTCTGCTTTGAGCCTTCGTCGCGCTTACGCATCCTGCGGCCCCTCCACCGGCAGCCACATCGTTATCCGCGTGCCCTTGCCCAGCCTGCTCTGCAGTTCTATCCTTCCGCCGTGCCGCACGACTATCTCCTGCGCTATCGAAAGGCCCAGGCCCGTGCCGCCCGACTCGCGGCTGCGCGCCTTGTCAACGCGGTAAAACCTGTCGAACACCTTCTCCGCATCCTCCTGCGGGATGCCGATGCCGTTGTCCTTCACGCTGCACCAGGCCATGCTGTCCTTCCACCCCGCCGTCATGCTTATCCTGCCGCCGTCTTTCGTATACTTTATCGCGTTCGACACCATGTTGATGAGCACCTGCTCTATCCTCTGCTTGTCGCCGCGCACCTTCGGCAGCGGTATCTCCAGCTCAAGCGAGAACTCGTGCCCGTGCGCCTGCGCTTCCATGCGCATGGCGTTATACACGTCGCGCACGGATTTCTCGAAGCTGAACTCCTCGAAACTGAACTCTATGCTGCCCGCGTCGAACCTCGAGAGTGTCAGCAGGTCCTGCACTATCTTCGTCATGCGGTCGGACTCGTTCAATATGACTCCCAAAAACCTCTGCCTGACCTCCTCCGGCATCTCCGGCTCGCCCTCGAGAGTCTCTGCATAGCTCTTGACGCTCGTTATGGGCGTGCGCAGCTCGTGCGAGACGTTCGCCACGAACTCCCGCCGCATCTGCTCTGATTTCTTGAGGTCGGAGAGCGTGTCTTCCAGCTGCACGGCCATGTCGTTGAAGGTGCGCGTGAGGACGCCTATCTCGTCCTTTGACTCGTTGTCCACCTTGTCTGTGAAGTCGCCGCCCGCGACCTTCTCGGCCGCGCGGGTCAGGTCCTGGATGGGCGCTATCATGGTCTTTGCCAGCAGCAGGCTGAGAAGCGCCGAGATGATGAGGCCGACGCCCATCGCCTCGAGGATGATGGTCAAAAGCTGGCTGTTCAGGTCACGCATCGTGGCGCGGTTGTCGATGATATACACGATATATCCCGTTGCGCCGCCCTCGATAGGCAGGGCCACATCCATGTAATCCGCAGACGGGTCGCTCTCGTAGCCGCTCTCGCCTGAGATGGCGGTGATGATGTTGGGAGTTATCTCTATCATGCCGTTTTCCGGCTCGGTGCTGCCCGTTATCCAGGCGCCGGTGTCTCCGGTGAGGATGTGGTAGTTGCGCGTGCCCGTGTCGATGCCGAGGCGTCCGGCATAGGCGGCCAGCACCTCGTCCATGTGCCCGGGGTCGTCCGCGGCGGCGTCGGCCCGCAGCTCCGCGGCCAGCTCCGCGCTGGAAAACACCTCCTGCATCCGGTCATAGAATTCGTTCAGATAGAAGCTCCGCACTCCCCTCGTCAGGAACACGCCCGTCACCGTCGTGAGCGCTATGATGAGGAAAATTATGATGAGCACGAGCTTCGAGTACAGGCTCCGGTTCATGCTCAGCCCCTCAGTCGGCGAAATAGTAGCCCGCGCCGCGCTTGGTCATGACGTAGACCGGCTCGGACGGGTTGTCCTCCAGCTTCTCGCGCAGCCTGCGCACCGCCACGTCCACGGCCCGCAGGTCGCCGAAGTAGTCGTACTGCCACACGGAGCCCATGAGTTCCTCCCGAGACATGACTTTCCCCGGCTCCTCCGCGAGGAATTTTATAAGCTCATACTCACGCTGAGTCAGTTCCAGCTCGCGTCCGTTCTTGTAGACCGCGCGGCGTGTGCGGTCGATGACTATGTCCTTTATCCGTATCTGGTCGCCCGGCTCCTCGGGCGCGGCGGGCGCCATGGACGCCGCCCTGCGCATATTCGTGCGCACCCGCGCCAGCAGCTCGCGCATCGAGAAGGGCTTCGTGATGTAGTCGTCCGCGCCCAGCTCGAGGCCGAAGACCTTGTCCGTCTCCTCCTCGCGCGCGGTTATCATGATGATGGGCACGTTGTTGCCCTCAGCCCGGAGCGTCCGGCAGACCTCGAAGCCGTCCATCTGAGGCAGCATCACATCCAGCAGTATAACGTCCGGGTCGCTCTCGCGCGCGAGACGCAGGCCCTCCGCACCGTCGTAAGCGCAGATAGCCGTCATGTCGTTCTTTTCCAGATTGTAGCGCAGTATATCGACGATGGAGCGCTCGTCATCGACGATGAGCACCTTTCTGTTCATTTCCTGTCCTCCAGATATCTCCTTGCCTTGAGCACGGCGATGATGGTTTTCGCGTCGTCTATCTCGCCGGACATGACCTTCTCGGTAAGTTCGTCGAGGCTGTACTTCTCGACGTTCAAAAACTCGTCCGGGTCCAGGTGCATGCTGCCCTGATGCAGCCCGAGGGCGAGGTAGATGTGCAGCACCTCGGTAGAGAAGCCCGGCGAGGTGCAGCAGGGACCGAGATAGATAAACTCGTCCGCCGTAAGGCCCGTCTCCTCGGAAAGCTCGCGTATGCCGCAGTCATAGGGGTCCTCGCCGCGCTCGAGCTTGCCGGCCGGGACCTCGAGCATCTCGCGCCCGAAGGGATAGCGGAACTGCCGCACGCACCAGACGGTGCCGTCCGGCTCGACGGGGATGACCGTCACGCCGCCGGGGTGCTCCACCACCTCGCGGCCCACGACGCTGCCGTTCACAAGCTCGGCCTTATCCCTGCGGACATTGACGATGACGCCCTCGTAGACGGTGTTCTGCTCTATAGTTTTCTCGTATGACATTATAACGCCTCCGTAGTGCACATATTGATACGCACATCATATTACCATATATTACGCCGCATTGCCAGCATTTTTGACTTGACCGCGCGGGGCGGGCGGGCCATGATGGTTTAAGGAGGCGGGAAGATGGAGATACAAATGATAGGCAAGGACTGCGTGACCATAAGCGTACATATGCGGATCGAGGGTCCCGGGGCGGCGGCGGAGCTGGTGCGAGCGGCGCTCCGGCTGCGCGGGCTGGAGCCGTGGAAGCGGATGGAGCTGGAGCTTTTCGGCTCGGACGGGGACACGCTGATACTGGCGCGGCCCGCGCCGGAGCTGAGGGTCGAGATAGCGGATTGGGCGCTGCCATTATTCGGTTGAAAGGCGCTTGACAGGCATGGTATACTCTATTAGAATGAAAGGGGATGTGGCCGTGGCGCGCGCACAGGGAATTAAACAGATAGCGCAGAACCGCAAGGCGTTCCACGACTATTTCGTCCTGGAGCGGTACGAGGCGGGCATAGAGCTGTTCGGTACCGAGGTGAAGTCGATAAGGGCCGGCACGGTGAACCTGAAGGACTCGTTCTGCACGGTAAAGGACGGGGAGCTTTTCGCGCGGGGGCTGCATGTAAGCCCCTATGAGAAGGGCAATATCTTCAACAGGGACCCCATGCGGCCGAAGCGCCTGCTGATGCACAAGCGTGAGATAATGAAGCTGAACGCGAGGGTGATGCAGGACGGCGTCGCGCTGATACCGCTGTCGCTGTACTTCAAGGACGGGCGCGTGAAGGTGGAGCTGGGCCTGTGCAAGGGCAAGAAGCTCCACGATAAGCGCGACGCCGAGGCCGAGCGCCAGGCGAAGCGCGACATGGACAGGGTGATGAAGGAGAGGAACTGAGCGAGATAACCATGCTGTGCCGAAACGGCAGGAGGGACAACAAATGAAAAAATTGATATCCCTGGCGATGGTCCTGGCGCTTATTCTATCGCTCGGCGTGCCCGCGCTTGCGGCGTCGAGCCTGAGCGACGTGAATCCCGGAAACTGGTTTTACAACGAAGTGAGCGAGATGGTCGCCTCCGGCGCCATCGAGGGCTATGAGGACGGAACGTTCAAGCCCGACAAGCAGGTGACGGTCGTGGAGGCCGTGTCAATGGCGGCGCGCATGGTAGGGGCTCCCACCGGCGCGAACGAGACGCACTGGGGCGGCGTGCAGATGGAGCACGCCTATTCCTCGGGCTGGATAACCGAGGCCGAGGTCTCGCGCAGCGAGTACGGCAAGCTGGTCAGCCGCGAGCTGGCGTGCAAGATAATAGCCTCCGCGCTGGAGCTGAAGGCGGTTGAGGGCGTGGAAGTGAGCTATGCGGATATCGGCTCCGTGAGCGAGGGCTGCAAGGCGAGCGTGCTCGCCATGTGTACGAACGGGCTGCTGACGGGATATGAGGACAATACCTTGAGGCCGCAGTCCATCCTGAAGCGCTCCGAGGCCGCGGCGCTGCTCTACCGCGCGGCGCATCTGGGCGAGCCGGCGGTGGACGACAGCCTCATAAGGGCCGCGGGCTATACGAAGCAGCAGATAATCGACTACTACCTGGAGGTCGGCGTCGGCTCCATGTACGGCGACAAGGGCCAGTCGGTGAAATGGGGCGTGCCCATCCGCTATTACATCAAGGGCAGCCCGACACAGGCGGACACCGAGCGGGTGGAGACCATCATCGCCGCGCTGAACGGCGTGCCGAACTGCCCGGGCATCAGCAAGGCCGAGAGCGAGAGCGAGGCCACGCTGATAATAAACTTTGAGCCCTTAGAGGTCGTGAACGCGGCTTTCGCCGAGTACCTGAAACTGGATCCCGGAGACGGTATAAACGGTTTCACGTACTTAAGCGAGAATCCCATGACCTCCTGTAAGGTCTATATCAGCAGCGAAGCGACGCAGACGCTGCGCGATTTCATCATTTTAACGAACCTGTTCAGCAGCGTGGGCCTGTTCAATTCCAGCACCAAGTACGCGGACAGCGTGTTTTACAGGGGCGAAATGAGCGAGGGTCAGACCTTGCCGGCCTGGCCGAGCACGCTGGACTGGGCGCTGGTGCAGCTCGTATTCAGCGACAGCGTGCGCGCCGGCATGGGCGCAAGCACGGCCCGCAGCGTGGTGCAGAAACTTGTAGCGTGAACAAAATAAGAAAGGAACAGATGATATGGCAAACCCGGTAGTTACCTTTGAGATGGAAAACGGCGGTGTGATAAAGGCGGAGCTGTACCCGGAGATCGCGCCGAACACGGTGAACAATTTCCTGAGCCTTGTGAACAAGGGGTTTTATGACGGCCTCATATTCCACAGGGTCATCCCCGGGTTCATGATACAGGGGGGCGACCCGCAGGGCACCGGCATGGGCGGCCCGGGCTACAGGATAAAGGGCGAATTCAAGCACAACGGGTTCAGCCAGAATAACCTGAAGCATGACCGGGGCGTGCTGTCGATGGCGCGGTCGATGATGCCGGACACGGCGGGCAGCCAGTTTTTCATCATGCACGCGAAGGCGCCGCATCTGGACGGCGAGTACGCGGCCTTCGGCAAGGTCATAGAGGGCATGGAGGTCGTGGACGCGATAGCGAATACCGCGACGGACTATAATGACCGCCCGAAGACGGAGCAGAAGCTGAAGAAGGTAACGGCCGAGACCTTCGGCGTGGAATACCCCGAGCCGAAGAAGTTCTGAGCAGAACCTGCCCGGCCCGCTGGCCGGGCAGCTGCAATAAGGGGTCGTACTGGTTTCGACGGGGGTGTAGAGACGGGGATAGCGGGCGGATGCGCCTGGCATCCTAAAAACGGGCAATTATAAATTAAAGAACAGCAATAAGACTGCTCTTCTCGCTGCCTAAGCAGTGAGCGTCTCCTCCGGGAGGGCCGCGGCCCGGATGTGAGGCGTCGATCAGCGGCGAACGTGAGTGCGCAAAGCTTTGAGCGCACCATGCACAATGAAGCTACCGACCCCGTGAGTGTGAGCGTCCACGCTCGGGGAAGGGAATAAAAAGGACTCTCTGCGCCCGGAGAGGTCCCCGAGGAAGCACTTTCGGACGGGG
Source organism: uncultured Eubacteriales bacterium (assembly GCA_900546615.1). Lineage (GTDB taxonomy): Bacteria > Bacillota > Clostridia > Oscillospirales > Oscillospiraceae > Scatomorpha > Scatomorpha pullistercoris. The sequence goes on from URDJ01000013.1 coordinate 38,553, forward strand.
GTTCGATTCCCCCCGACTCCACCATATGAACGAAGTCCGTTTTTCGAACATTTTTATCGAAAAACGGACTTCTCATTTTTGGAAAGCCTTGTTGTATCAAGGCTTTCTCTTTTTATATTTTGGATGGTCCACTTCAAAAATCCCCAAATGGAAAAGTATTATTTTCACTCCATGACGCTATTTGAACACCCGTTTTCGATAAAACTTGCATAATACTTCTCCTCAAAAGTCTGCGGCGTCTGGTATTTGAGTGTTTGGTGCGGACGAACTTCATTATAGAATCGAATATATTGCTCAACGCTTTTGAAAAAGCTTTGCTCTGAGGTATACTCTCTGCGGTATGCATCTTCTTTTTTGAATGTTGCAAAAAAGGTTTCAGCAACTGCGTTGTCATGTGGGCGGCCAGTAGCAGAAAAAGACTGTTTGACTCCATTCTTTTGAAGAAGCAGCGCAAAAGCAGCAGAGGTGTACTGCTTTCCTCGATCACTATGAAATGTAAGATTTTTCGGCTTGCCGCGTTCCTGATAAGCATTTCGAAATGTGGCAGTAACCAAGTTGGTACTGGCGTTACGAGATACTCTGTAACCTACGATCCTGCGGGCATAGAGATCCAAAATGATGCAGAGATATACCCAATAGTTGTTGACCCTAAAGTATGTAATATCGCTGACCCATATCTGGTTTGGACGTTCCGCAGTGAATTCTCTTTCGAGTAAATTGCGTTTTGCGTATTGCTGCCGCTTTTTATACTGCTTTTTTGCATCGGAACGAATACTTCTGAGATCTAATTCCTGCATGATCGCAGAGATTCGTTTGGCGCTGACCTTCATCCCATTTTGCGCTAAAATGCTTCTGATCTTCTCGGCACCAAAGCGCTGCTGGCTGTCATCAAAAATCTGCTGTACCTTCAACATCAGCTCCGCCTGCTCTTCTTCCCGTTTACTTCGATCTACACGTCGAAATATGTGATTATAGAAAGTGCCCCGGGCAACACCCAGGGCTTCGCACAACTCATGTACACTGAATTGCTGGTTTTCATGGTATATCTTTTCCAGCACTTCAAGTTTCCTGAGGAGCGGTACTTTGGCAAGAAATCCAGAAAGGCGAATGATCTCCACTTCATGTTCCATCTTCTCAAGCTTTCTTGAAAGCGTATCAATCTCTTTGGGCGTGTAGGTATGCTGCGGCGTCCGAATAGAACAGAATAGCTTACGCCAATGGTAAATCGTACTCTGTGCAATATGAAACTCTTGACTAAGATCCTTGATGGACTCACCTTTTTCGTAGCGTTGAATGACTTTGGTTTTAACCTCCACAGGATATTCTGTTGGCATGATTCCATCCCCTTTCAAATATTCAGGATAAAACCATGACAGATGATTGTCGAGTAGTTGAGAAAACATGAATGTTGTGATATATTTTTTCTAAGCTTTCTGGAGCCTTCGATAGAAATCTGTTAATAGAGTAAGAACCGAAAACAGATAAAGGGTGGTGTGCAAAGTGGGTGCATTTAATGTATTTTTAGACTCAAATGAATACAAGCGGTGCGGGCATAATTTCTCATGCACGCCGATGAAAAAGTTAAAAGAATTATCCCAAAATGGAACTATTCAACTCCTAATAACGAATGTCGTTGAGGGCGAAGTATCTCAACATATAAAAAAGGATGTTCAGTCGTTTTTAGAGGGGCAGCGGAAACTGTCGAAAAACGCCGGTGTCATTCGAAATATTCCTGAATTTTCAGATATTATTCGGAAAGTAAATGAAGCAGAGGTGTACGCAAGTGCAGAGAAGGCCTTTCAAGACTTCATTACAGAAAACTGTTTTGAAAAACTATCTTCTAATGGCATAAATAATGACGCATTGTTGTCAGATTATTTTGTGCGGCGTCTTCCATTTGAAGATAATGCAAAGAAGGCAGCCGAATTTAAAGATGCGTTTATCGTTTATACTCTTAGAAAATATGCTGATGATAATAATGTAAAAATCCATGTGGTCTCCAACGACTCTGGAATTCGGGGTTCGCTCTCAGAGGATCCGCACTTCATGGTATTTAATCGTTCTGAAGATTTATTTGGATATATAACCAGTATATTGGAAAACGCAGCAGCAGAAAATACCCGTACCGTACAGGCGTTCATTAAAGAAGTTTACAACGAAATTGCAGATAGAATTATAGCAGAGATTAACGATTTTGGCGTTTGGGTTTCGGATGCAGAAGATGACTGTGATATACACGAGGTCAAAGTTCAAAGCATTGTACTTTCGTATGTAGATGAAATTGATGAATTTGAGATATTACCTACCCACATCCAAGCTGTGGTAGATCTCACGGTAGACTGTACCTGCATTGATGAGGACAATTCTTATTGGGATAAGGAAGACGGTACATATTTGCTTTTGGTCACACATGAATTGCGGCTGACCAAGACTATGGATTTCGATTTCAAGCTTACCTTAAATGTGGACTCAGATGAATATGGAAAAGCTGTTAGAATTGCAGGAATAGACGAATGCAGCTTAGATGGTATTCAAGGATCGATAGAGCTGGATGTGGAAGATGCTGATGATGTTGAAGTACTCCATTCATCCATGGATGACTATCATGATGAGTGTCCGGGTTCATATACAACATGCCCAGATTGCGGTTGTAAAATTAACTTTGAGAATGATGGCGGTAATGGTTTTTGCACGCGATGTGCACATAAACACTAAGCGACGTACCCTTTTTGACGGTTTATGTTGAAAATTTGACTCCTTATTTTCTTAATACTTTATGCACAAGGATTTCCTCTTTCACTGCCAATGGGTACTTTCCTCAAAAATTGAATAATGGAAAAGTATGCTTTTACTCCCTAAACTATTTAAGTTTAAGTACTTATTTTCGAGAAAGAATACCGGCATCTATAGTGTTGCGATGCTCCAGGCGGCGAGCCGCCGCAGCCAGATCGCGCATTTACGCGGTCTGGTTTTTTTACGTTCCCGCCCGCGTTTGTGGGTTTAAAGTGACCAAAGAGTATAGCACAAGCCGGCCTGTCAAAAGGGCCGCGGCCCTGATACGACGTGTATCGGACCGCGGCCCTCTCTTTTTTATTCCAAAGCTCTCAGTTTTTCCTTGCGGGTTTGACGTTCAAGTCCGGGCGTATGCTGCCTGTGATCTCGCCGTGCTCCCGCTCAAAGTTTTTGATGCTCTCCCGTATCGGCACCAGGATATGGCTGTTGACAGAACGGCCCTCATAATCAGCCACAAAGCCCAGCTTCTCCAGCATTTCTTCCTCAATGCGGATGGACACGCTCTTGATTGCCATAAAAACACCTCAATGGATATATTGTATGTTTATTCTATGGCTGATATATGACAATATGTCTTAAATAGATATACCGTATATCTACAAGGGCTCGCTGTGCTTATGCGGTGTTGAAAATGCGCGTCGCTGTTGTGGGTTCCAGAGAGCTGCGTGTGACCGAGCTGGGCACAAGGCATGTCATCGACAACTGCAAAAGCCGCGAGTGTCCCCCGACCCGCCGTCGGCATAGAATGTGACAAGGCTCAAAAGCTTGGGGGTTCAGGTCATATGAAGCGTTACAACTGCAGAGGCGGCTGCCTTATATGCACCGTCACAGGCCCGACCGGGCCCTCGGGCGCATCCGGGCCCACGGGACCTACAGGGCCGACCGGCGCGGCAGGCGTCACAGGGCCGACAGGCCCGGCGGGCGTCGCCGGCGCGGTGGGACCCACGGGGCCTACCGGCGCTACAGGCAGCGTTCAGCCGAACCCCTATGACCTGTACGTACAGGCCGGAGCCGCCCCCGGTGGTGTCGGCAGCCAGGCTGCGCCCTTTCAGACCATCGCGGAGGCACTCGCGGCAGTGGAACCCGACGGCGTTATAAACGTCCTGCGCGGCACATATCCCATCACGCAGCAGCTTGCGGTCAGCAAGCCCGGCGTAACTGTCCGGGGCGCAGCCGGGGCGGAGGTACTGCTCGAGGCCCCCGTGGTGCCCTTCCTGCTCAGCGGCGGAGACGATGTCATCGAGGGTCTCACGATCACCAGCGACCAGCCCTACCCCGTCGAGTTCATACAGATCGGCAGCGACGGCTGCCAGATACTGGACTGCGACATCTACGGTCCCGCTCAGGCGGGCGATTCCTCGACCTGGGTGGTAAACCGGGGTTTCGTGACCCAGACGGGTGTCTCCGGCCTGCTCGTGCGCGGGAACATCTTCCATAGTCTCAGGCAGCCGGCGTATCTGAACCCCGGCTCCGTCGGCACCATCATGGGAAACGTCTGCTACGACACACGCGGCTATGTGGTTGACCGGGCGATCTTCGTCTTCTCCGGCAACTCATGGGGTCTTCCGGCGAACGCGGTGGACATGGCCCTGCTCTCCGGCACGCTCACGGGAGCACCCTACGACCCTCTCTCCGCGCTCGAGGCCAGCAACAGCTCTGCCTCCATAAGCGACCAGCGCTGAGTTTTTTGGCCCTGTTCACCCGGCCGGGGCTGTGTTATACTGGTCGAAATGGGAGGTGCGGAGCATGGAAGACATCTTATCAGGGCTGAACGCGGCGCAGAGAGAGGCTGTGACGAGCACCGAGGGCTTCGTGCGCGTCATAGCCGGGGCAGGCTCGGGCAAGACCCGCGCGCTCTCGCGCAGGTTCGCCTTCCTCGTGAACGAGCTGGGCATACTCCCCGGGCACATCCTCTGCGTGACCTTCACGAACAAGTCCGCCGCGGAAATGCGCCAGCGCATACACAACCTCACCGGCGACAACGATACCGGCTACATCAACACCTTTCACGGCTTCTGCGTCTCAGTTCTGCAGGAGGATTCCCACGCCGTCGGCTATCCAAAGAGCTTCCTCGTGCTCGACAACTCCGACATAGACTCGATGCTCCAAATTATCTACGACGAGCGCGGCCTCTCCCTGCGCGACATGACCTTCTCCGCCGCGCGGGACATGATAGAGATTCAAAAGCTGTTCAAAAAGCCCGAGTACTACCGCGACCTCGTCTCCATGTCGCTGGAGGCCCTGCGGGACAAGTATCTCGGCGCGGTCTCGGCGCAGGACATCATCTTCTACGGCTATCTCTATCAGGAAAAGAAGTGCTTCGGCCTCGACTACAACGACCTAATCATCTTCTCGCTGCACATCTTCGAGACGCACGAAGACATACGCCTCAAGTGGCAGGAGCGGCTCGAGTACATCATGATAGATGAATTTCAGGACATCGACGAGCTGCAGTACCGGCTCATGAAGGCGCTGTGCGGCTATCACCGCAACCTGTTCATAGTCGGCGACCCGGACCAGACCATCTACACCTGGCGCGGCGCGAACGTGAAATTCCTGCTCGACTTTGACCGGGATTTCCCGGGGACGAAGACCGTCATGATGATGGAAAACTACCGCTCCACACCGCAGATACTCGCCGCGGCGAACTCGCTCATCGACACGAACGAGTTGAGGATTAAAAAATCGCTCATCCCCACCCTGCCGGACGGAGGGCCGGTGCTCTGCCACTTCGCGGAAAATCAGGAGGCAGAGGCGGGCTGGATAGCGATGCAGATAGAAAAGCTGCACGGCGAGGGCGTGCCCTACCGCGACATGACGGTGCTCTACCGGGCGCACTACGTGACGCGCTCTGTGGAGGAGGTCTTCCTGCGGCTGAAGCTGCCCTATGTCATCTACAGCGGGGTACAGTTTTTCGCGCGTGCGGAGATAAAGGACGCGCTGTCGTACCTGCGCATGGCGGCGTACAGGGACGACCTGTCGTTCCTGCGGATAGCGAACAGGCCAAAGCGGAACCTCGGCAAGCAGCGGATGGCGTTTTTGCAGGGCTACGCGGCGGAGCGGGGCTGCTCGCTCTACCGGGCGCTCGTCGATAATCTGGACTCGCCGGAGCTGAAGGGCACGAAGGCGCGGCAGTTCGCGGAGCTTATTGAGGGCTACGCGCAGGAGAGCGCAGGCAGGCCGGTGTCCGAGCTGCTGTCGGAGCTGCTGGACAGGAGCGGCTACGAGCACCAGCTGCGCACGGAGGGCGCGCAGGACAGGCTGGACAACCTCGCGGAGCTGAAGCAGTCGGTGTACCAGTACGAGACGGGCTGCGGCGAGGAGAGCACGCTGGAGCGCTACCTGAGCCACGTGGCGCTGTTCACGAACCAGGACGCGGACGCGGGCGGCGACAGGGTGAAGCTCATGACGGTGCACGCGGCCAAGGGCCTCGAGTTCCCGCACGTCTTCCTCTGCGGCATGAACGAGGGCATCTTCCCGTCCCGGAAGGTGCGGACGCAGAAGGCCATGGAGGAGGAACGACGGCTGGCCTTCGTCGCCCTGACGCGGGCGCAGCGCGGGCTGTACATCACCGAGTCGGCGGGCAGGAACATCGACGGCTCGCCCAGATACCCCTCGAGGTTCATACTGGACATCGCGCCGGGGCTGCTGGAATACACGGAACCGCCCCGCGATGGGCTTATAAGGGAGGCGCGTGACTACATCCGCTCGAGCGCGTCGCGCCTGCCGGAGGACGAGCAGACCCCGCAGTTTTCCCCGGGCGACAGGGTGCTCCACTCCCACCTCGGCCCCGGCACGGTCATGGAGACGGACGCGGAGAACGAGGCTTACCTCATCCATTTCGACGTCCTGCCGACGCCGAGGAAAATATCCTTCAAAGTAAAACTCTCACCCGACGGAAAATAATAAAACGCCGCCCCGTCCCACGAGAGGACGGGGCGGCACAGCATTTTATCCCTTACCGCTGTTCGTTCACGTACAGGGACACGCGGTCCTGTATGAGCGCGGCGGTCTGCTCGGCGGTCTTCACGTTCGAGGTGAAAGCCTGCAGCTCCTCGTTTATGATGTCCAGGATGTTCTTATCGTAGGCGGCGGTGCGGGTCGTGGAGTCGATGAGCGCCCGCAGGCCCTGCGCCTCCTCCTTCGTCATGGCGTAGAAGTCGATGGTGAAATCGCCCCAGCCGATGGTGCCGGCGGGCAGTTCCTCCTCCTTGCCGGTGTCCGGGTCCTTCCAGGTGTCCTTCTTCATGGCCTCGGCCTCGGCGGCGTCGTAGGCCCGGCGGTTGAGCGGCAGGCCGTCGATGTACTGCGCGCCCTTTGCGTAGTCCTCGGTGAGCATGCCGCGCACGAAGCTCCACGCCGCGTCCATGTTCCGGCAGGTGGCGCTGATGCTCAGCGGATCGCCAGAGAGGGTGATGAGGTTGCCCACGCCCTCCGCCGTGGGATAGCCCTTGAAGGTCGCCCCGCCCTTCGTGACCGCGACGCAGGTCTGGTAGTCGCGGAAGTCGCGCAGCTCGTAGGGCATAAGCAGCTGGCGGCCCTCGGCCATGAGCTGGTATGGGCTGACTCCCAGTTCCTCATACACGAATTCCTCCGAAAACAGTCGGCTGAAATTGAGCACGTCGATGAAATCGGGGCTGTTGAAGCTGCACTCGCCCTTCTGCCAGTCCACATAGCGGTCGAGGCCGTAGCGGAGCATGCTGTCGAGCACCGAGCTGCGTGTCATGCCCTGTCCGAGGATGTACTTCGCCTCGGGGTGGGCCTTGACGACCTCCTGCATCTGCGCGAGCGTCCAGCCCGGCTCCCTGCCCACGACTTCGCTCTTGCCCACGAGGGTGGTGATGCCGAAGCCCGGCGCAACGGAATAGAGCTTTCCCTCAGTCTCGACTGCCCTGAGAACCGGGGCCATGAAGCTGTCGCGGCTCAGCTCGGAGTCCTTGTCAATCAGCTCGTAAATGTCCTTGAGCAGCCCCTTGGCTGCGTACCTAGCCATGGGCAGGTCGGTGGTCACGAACAGGTCGGGCACGTTGCCGCTGAGTATCTCGGTGTTCAGCTTCGTGACGCCGGCCGAGTAGTCCTCGTCCGTGGCGTACTGCGAGTAATCCGTCACCTCTATGCGCGCGCTGCGGCTGCTGGTGTTAAACTCGAGCACCGCCTTGCTGAGGCTCGGGCTGAGATAGTTGCAGGCGAGCCGGAGCGTCACCAGCTTCGCCGCCTCCTCCGCGCTCAGCTCCGAGAGACGGTACAGCTCGGATTTCTCGGTGTCATAGTCGTTCACGACGCAGTACAGCTCCCCGCCCTCGTCGAAGTATACCCCGGCGAGCCGGTTCGCGTCTATGCCGCAGTCAAGCAGCCCGGCCAGGCGAGTGCTCTTGCCGGTGCCCGCGTCCAGCCCGTAGATGTAGAGGCCGTCCACACAGCTGAATGAATGGCCGCCTCCGCCGGACCATACGTTGTCGGCGTTTCTGGGCAGGGCGATGTCCGGCCCCAGGGCCTTCGCCTTGAAATCCACGGGCCGGAGCACATGGCCCTCGTCCCCGCGGCCCGCTATTGCGGCGCGGCCGTCCGCAAGACTGAGCGCCGTGTCCCACCAGCCGGGCACTGCCTGCGCTCCGAGGAACTCGCCCTGAGCGTCAAACAGCGCCGCCGCGCTCTGGTCGTACAGCACGCAGAGGTTGCCTTCCGCGTCGGAGCACATCGCAGACATGTTCACGCTCTCGCCCGCGTCCTGCTCCGCAGTTTTCACCGCCTCGAGCGCCTTGTCCAGCTCGACGCTCAGCTTCTCCTGCGCCGTGTCCCTGTCCAGAAGGAGCAGTCGGCTCGACGTGACCTCCTTCGCGTACTCATATTTGTCCGCCTCGTCGCCCGAAAAGCCCTCCGGCAGCTCGTAGCGCGTGCCGTTTACCGTCTCGTAGAGCCACAGCCCGTCCTTAGCGGGCGCGATGGCGTTTATCTGCACCCGGTAGTCCTCAAGGCCCTCCGGCCGCTCGGGCGCGCTGTAGCCCGACAGCTTCTCCGCCTTGCCGCCCTCCAGCGGCGCCGACCACAGCTCCTCCGGCGAGATGCTGCCGTCGTCCTGCCAGACGCCGCCCGAGGAAAAGTACAGCCTGCCGTCCACGAGGGTGCGGGCGCTCATGTATCCGTCCGGGCCGTCAATCTTCAGACGCTCCGCCTTCCAGACGCTGCCCGTGCCCTCCGACGCACCGCCTCCCGGCCCCGCCGTCGGCCCCGAGCCGCCGGCCGCCGTCCCGCAGCCCGCCAGCAGGCCGACCGCCAGTACCGCCGAGCCGGCCAGCGCCAATGCTCTCTTTCTATTTTTCATCAATGTATCCTCCATGACTGTATTGCGCTACTGTATGAGGTGTAGTAGCACAGTTAGGGTATCATCCGTCCTTTGCTTAGTCAAGGAGGCTGCTGTGAATATTACATTAATATTCCTTAAGACAAATGAAGAAATGTGCTAGTCGAAGGTGTGCTCCCAGCCGAGACCGTGCAGGTGCGAGATATCCGTCCCGGGCCGGGCGATGGCCCATAGGCGGTCGGGCGTGTCGTCGGAGTGTGCGCCGCAGAGCGCGGCAAAGTCCCGCCAGCTGTCCGGGAAGCTGACGCCCGCGCCGCCCTTGCGGAACAGCGGACGCATCCCCAGACGGCTCTCGTACCACGCGCAGAGGCCCTCGTCCGCCGGCAGGGTCGCTACGACCTGCGCGCCCGCACGGAACGCACCCTCGATGAGCCTGCGGCCCAGCCCGGCCGCTATGCCAAGACCCCGGTGCTCCGGCGCGGTGGCCATGGCGTAGATATAGCCGCAGTCGAGGCCCGCCGCCCGCGGCCCCAACAGGCAGTGGCCCATGGCGCAAAGCTCGCCGTCAAGCTCCGCTGCGATGCAGCTCTCGGGTGTCCAGAGCAGCCTGAAATAGCCCGCCACCAGCTCCTCGCTGTCGCCAAAGACCTCGCACCAGAGCCGGGTGAGCGGGGCTATATCCTCTATAGTCGAATATCTATACAATATTTCAGACATCCGAGCGCTCCCTCACGGTGTATTTCGTCAGCAGGAACTCGGGGTAGTATTCCCCCTTGGCAGCTCTCAGGTTCTCGTGCCCCATGTCGTCCTCGCGGTTGAGATAGACGATGTTCGGGTGGTCTCGCAGGACCTGCCTTGCGAACTCACGGCAGACCATCGGATAGGCCCCGGGCATGGAGGCAAAAGCCTTTTCGAAGTGAATATCAAAGGTGTCGGAGGATATGACCTCGCCCACGGTGAAACCGACGAGCCTGCCGTCCGCGAACAGGACGCCCCCCTCAAGCCCCAGCTCCTTCCAGCGCATGAAGCCGCGCACTATCGCCGCGTGCTCGTCGTCGAGGCCGTCGGGCGGCGTCTCATAGACGCCCTGCCACTCGCCCAGCATACCCATGCACCATGGCATCAGCTCAGGTGTGAGCCGCCTGAACTCCCATGAATGCTCCTTTTCAAAGCGGTTGCAGAAGTTGCGCTTGCCGTGCAGCTTCTTGCCGGCGAAGGTGGAGAGCTTTTCGGCCGAGTAGATGTAGTCGAAGCAGTCACGGTCCTCGGCGAAGCAAAACCTTCCGGGATATGCCAGCTCGAGCAGTTCTCGGTGCTCCTCGGTCACTCCGCGGATGGCAAGTGGATAGCCCCTGTGCGCGGCAAATTCCGTGAGCGCGTCCACGGCGGGGCGCACATCGCCCGAGCCTATTGGGAAGGCGAAGAAGGGCATGTCCTCATACCTGAGCTTGGTCAGCAGCCGCCCGTCTACTGAGGCCAGATGCTGCCTGTAGGCGCCGTCCCACATGTAGATGTTGCCGAAGTTGTAGTCTGCCGAGCGCGAGTCCTCGGCACGAATGAAAGGCTCTGCCCATGCCCTGTCGGAGATAGAGAGCCTGCGGAATCGAAGCATAAATATGCGCCTTTCTGTTTAATAGGTGTGGTCGCAGACGGAATGTATCTCCGCCTCGAGCCGCTTGAGGTCGTCGAAGGTCTCCGGCCTCTTGCCCGGGTCGCGCAGCAGCGCCGCCGGGTGGTAGAGCGCCATGACTCGTCTCCCGTCCACCTCGAACCACTTGCCGTGCTCCTTCGTTATCTTGAAATCCGGCTTTATGAAGGTCATGGCCGAAATACGGCCCAGACAGACGATGAGCTTCGGGTCAAGCAGCTCGATCTGCCGGTTCAGCCAGTCGGAGCAGGCCTCCTGCTCGGTCGCAGACGGGTCGCGGTTCTTCGGCGGGCGGCACTTCACCATGTTCGCGATGTATACCCGGCTGCGGTCGAGGTATATAAGCTCCAGCATATCGTCGAGCAGCTTGCCGCCGCGCCCTACAAAGGGCTCGCCCTTCAAATCCTCCTGCTCGCCGGGGCCCTCGCCTATGAAAAGCACCTCGGCATTCTCCGGCCCCACGCCGAACACCACGTTGTGCCGCGTCTCGCACAGCCCGCAGCGGCGGCATTCCAGGCACTCGCTCCTCAGCTTCTCCCAACTGTCCATCAGTTCTGCACCTTTCTCTCTGCAAGTTTACATAATATTTCTCTATGATTATCCTCCGGGTGGTCGATGACATGCTCGAGCATTCTATCGAGCTCCCGGCCCAGTTCCGCTCCGCCGTAGCCCATAGCCTGCAGCTCATGGCCTCCAATCGCCAGAGCTGACAGGCTCCAGCACTCACCCGAGCGCAGGACGGCGCGGAGCGCGGGATTTTTAGGGTAAGCTGCAAGCACAGCCCGCTCGCCATGGTCGCGCAGCAGGCGCTTCCAATCCCGGCTGCCGGAGCGGAGCACCTCGACCGCCGAGGCGTTCAGCCGCACGGCGGCGCCGTCGAGCCGCAGGGATATCAGAAGTTGCTCAGTAGACATAATATAACCGCATTGCTCGAGCCAGAAGCAAAAGTGTGCGAGCCGCGCGTATTTGGGCAGGGTACGAAGGCTGGGCGCCGGGGCCTCCTGAGCATCTCGGAGCAGGTATTTGTCCAGCAGGCCCAGGGACACCAGCGAGCGCGCCAGCTCCGGTCCGGGGCTGGCCAGCGTCTTGAGCAGCTCATCCCGCACGCGCTCGGCCGAGAGCGTCCGGGCGAGCGGGGCGAGGTGGCGTATGGCCTCGAGCGCGGCGGGGTCGATGTCGAAGCCGAGCTGGGCCGAGAAGCGCAGGGTTCTGAGCATACGCAGGGCGTCCTCATTGAAGCGGCGCTCCGGCTCTCCGACGCAGCGCAGGAGGCGGCGTGAGAGGTCCTCCCTGCCGCCGAAGGGGTCGGTTATGTTCCCGGCGGCGTCCATGGCCATGGCGTTCACGGTGAAATCCCGCCGGGCGAGGTCGGCCTCGAGCGGGCAGCCGAACTCGACGCTGTCGGGTCGGCGGTGGTCGGAGTAAGCACCCTCGGCACGGAAGGTTGTTACCTCTACGGGCCTGCCGAAGTCCAGCACTGTGACGGTGCCGTGTCTCATGCCCGTACATACGCAGCGCCGGAACAGGCCGAGCACCTCCTCCGGCCGCGCGGAGGTGGCCACGTCCCAGTCCGAGGGCCTCCTGCCGAGAAGACTGTCGCGAACGCAGCCGCCCGCCAGCACCGCAGTATGATCATTTTGACCGAGCCTGTCCAGTATTTCAAGTACAAATTTAGGCGGGTGTTTCATTGAAGCTCCTGTTTTAATCCTTGTATTGTTAAGCATAATGTATTATAATCGCAGGGAAATGACAAGAACAATTTTCGAGGGCTTGGAGTATATATGGCAGACTTTGAACAATACCTGAAGCCGGGCAAGCGCGGGCATCTCATTGGAGCGGGCGGGGTCTCGATGGCGCCGCTGGCGGAGGTGCTGGCGGGCATGGGCCTCGTGATAGACGGCTCGGACATGGCTGAGAGCGAAAAGACGAGGTACCTGCGCACACTGGGCATAGACATCAAGATAGGCCATTCGGCCATGAACGTTGCGCCGGACATCCAGTTCGTGGTAAGGACCGCGGCTGTGCATGACGACAATCCTGAGATCGTGGAGGCGAAGGCGAGGGGCGTGCCTGTGTTCGAGCGCGCGCAGGCCTGGGGCGCGATCATGTGCGACTATGACAACGCCCTGTGCATCGCGGGCACGCACGGCAAGACCACGACGACGAGCATGTGCACGCACATCCTCATGGCCGCGGAGCGCGACCCGACCGTGATGATAGGCGGCACGCTGCCGCTGCTGCACGCCGGCCACCGCGTCGGCGGAGGGGACACGATAATTCTCGAGAGCTGTGAGTACCACGACTCGTTTTTGTATTTCTGCCCGACGATAGCGGTTATACTGGACATAGAAGCCGACCATCTGGACTATTTCAGCGGGCTGGAGGACGTAAAGCGCTCCTTCCGGGAGTTTGCCTCGAAGGTACCGGAGCACGGGAAGATCGTCGCGAACATTGACGACCGGAACACGATGGATGCGCTCGAGCCGCTGGGCCGGGAGCTTTTCACCTTCGGGCTGACCGACCGTGCGGACGTGTACGCGCGGAACATCCGCAGCGTGGGTGCGAACAGCGAGTTCGACATCTACTGTCACGGCAAGCTCTTTACGAGCGTGACGCTGCACATCCCGGGCATGCACAACGTGAAGAACGCCCTCGCGGCGACGGCGGCCTGCATCTGTCTCGGCGTGAGGCCGAACGCGGTGAAATACGGCCTCGCGGGCTTTAACGGCGCTGGCCGGAGATTCGAGTTTAAGGGCAAGTACAACGGCGCGGACATCTACGACGACTACGCGCACCATCCGGGCGAGCTGAAAGCCCTGCTGGACGCGGTGGAGCCGCTGGGCTACAAGCGGACGATACTGGTGTTCCAGCCGCACACCTACACGCGCACAGCGGCGCTGTTTGACGATTTCATCGAGCAGCTGCAGCGGCCCGACCTCACCTATCTGGCGGAGATCTACGCCGCGAGGGAGAGCAACACGCTCGGCATCTCGTCCGCCGACCTCGCGCAGCATATCGACGGCTGCCGCTTCTATCCCGCCTTTGAGCAGATAGAGCAGAGCCTCAGGGAAACCGCCCGCCCCGGCGACATCATACTCACAGTCGGTGCAGGAGATATCTATAAAATAGGAGAGCGTCTGGCGAGCGACTGACGCGCCGGCTGAATAAATCCCCCGAAATCCGTTGGATCTCGGGGGATTTTGCAGCTTAAATAAAACTTAATTGAATAATAATCCGTCTCACATTGACAGGAAGGGAAAATTGAGCTAAAATACCCGTGTTATCACACTTAATACGGCTAACGGAGGACAGGAAATGAAAAAGCATACACGAATCGCGGCGCTGCTCATGGCGGCGGCGCTCATGCTGACGCTTCTGGCAGGCTGCGGAGGCGGGCCGGAGGGCGAGCAGACGACGGACGAGCCGGGCGGCGAGGCTTCCGGCCTTGTCTGGGTGTCTGAGTTCACCAATGTGAACGGCATTGATGATTATATAAGCAATCCCGTTATTTCCGACGGCAAGGCCTATGTTTCCCAGAGTGGTTACGACGAGACCACCGGCACCTGGACGCCCAGCATCTGGGCCATCGACCTGACCACCGGCGAGGCGTCCAAGCTGGAGGGCTATACTCCCTCTGTCGGGCCTGATGGCTATGAGGATGTGTATGTCAGCATCAACAGCCTTTCCGCTGCTGCCGACGGCGGCTTCTGGGTGAGCGAGAGCATAAACGCCACCCGCTTCAATCTGCCCGAGGGCTTCAACGAGGAGACCGGCGACCGCTATCAGTACGCCGAGGAGTACAGCTCCGCCGCTCTGCGCCATCTGGACTCGACCGGCGCGGAGGTGAGTTCTATTGACCTCAGCGCTGCCCAGGCGGCTGCCGAGGCCAACTCCCAGGCCACTGCCGACATGTACGGCGGCTCCGTCTACCTGAGCAGCTCCGGCTCCGACGCCGAGGGCAACATCGGCCTTCTTTACAACCAGAGCATACTGGTCATGCTCTCCAACACCGGCGAGGTGCTCTACTCTGGCTATCAGGATGGCTGGTGGGACAGGTTCATGACCCTCCCGGACGGCACCCTTGCGATGACAGGCAGAGGCAGCAGCGGCTATGTGCTCAGGCCTCTTGACTTTGCCGCGAAGGGCTTTGGCGAGGACATTGAGCTTCCACAAGATGCATACAACATCTACTCCGGCGGCGGTGACTACACGCTCAGCTACATAAACAGCTCCTGTGTCTACGGCTTCAAGGCAGAAACAGGCGAGTCCGTGCAGCTTGCCTCTCTCATAAACTGCGACGTCAACGAGGAGAACATCAATGCTCTCGCGCTCACGGATGACGGTGGCATACTCTGCCTGCTCTTCAGCTATGACGACAACAGCGCAGAGATCGCCCATCTCGTGCAGAAGGACGCCTCCGAGATACCCGAGACCAAAACCCTGCGCCTCGCCTGCAACTATCTGAGCCAGGAGCTCAGAAGGCAGGTGCTCGACTTCAACCGCGCCAACACCGGCGTGCGCATCGAGGTCATCGACTACTCCCAGTACGCCACTGAGGACGACTATTCCGCGGGCATCACCAAGCTCAACACCGAGATAATCAGTGGCAACGTGCCCGACCTCTTTGTCGCCGACGAGCTGCCCATTGAGCAGTACGGCGCGAAGGGACTGCTCTACGACCTCTATGAGCTCATCGATTCCGATGAGGAGCTCTCCCGCGACAGCTTCTTCCCCAATGTCCTAAAGGCCATGGAGACGGACGGCAAGCTCTACTCCATAACCTCTGCGTTCGGCATCGTGAGCCTTGTAGGCAACGCTGATGTCGTGGGCGAGGAGATGGGCTGGACACTGCAGGAGATGATGGACGTTGCAAATGCCCACCCGGAGGTGCAGTACCTGCTTGACCCCTACACCACCAGGGCCAGCATGCTCCAGACCATGCTTGCGCTCAACCTCGGTGATTACGTCGACTGGGCCACGGGCGAGTGCAGCTTCACGGGGCAGGACTTCATCGACGTTCTGAACTTCTGCAACATGTTCCCGGAGAGCTATGACTACAACAGCAGCAATTCCGAGAGCACCCCGGCCCTCATTTCCAGCGGGCGTCAGCTGCTCTCGACCTATTCCGCCAGCGATTTTGAGCAATTCCAGATGTACGAGGCCATGTTCGGCGGACAGCTGGCCTTCAAGGGCTTCCCGACCAGCGAGGGCGTTGGCAACGTAGTCGTCCCAAACGGCAGCCGCCTGAGCATCAGCTCCACCTGCGAGGACGTTGAAGCTGCCTGGAGCTTCGTGCGCGAAATGCTGACTGAGGAGTATTTCAGCGAGGATAACTACTACGTATACGGCTATCCGCTCAACAAGGCTGCCTTCGACAAGCTCGAGGCCAAGGCCATGGAGAAGCAGTATGAGACCGACCCCGAGACCGGTGAGCAGGTGGAGGTATCCACCGGCGGCTGGGGCTGGGATGACTTCTACATAGACATATATGCCATGACCGAAGAGCAGGCTCAGCAGCTCGAGGAGCTCATCGCCTCCGTCGACCGCTCCTACTCCTACGACCAGAATATCATGGACCTCGTCACGGAGGAGTGCGCCGACTTCTTCGCCGGCAACAGGACCGCCGAGCAGGCCGCTTCGCTCATCCAGGACCGCGTGTCCACCTATGTGAACGAGCGGAGGTGACCTTCTCAATAACATACACCGGCCCGTGCAGCATGCATGGGCCGGTGTTTTTTTGCGGATCTCCAGTTTTCATGCAACATGCGGCCCGGTTTTGGTGTCTTTAAGGGTGAAGGGCCTTTCGGGAGGGACGTCAATGGACGACAGGGTGATAATACAGCTGTTCCGTCAGCGGGACGAAGCGGCGATATCTGCCGTACGCGAAAAATACGGGGCATACTGCCGGGCCGTTGCGCTTGGCATCACCGGCGACGAGCAGGATGCCGAAGAGTGTGTCAGCGAGGCGCTATACCGGCTCTGGGACTCCATCCCGCCCGCCGAGCCGGAGAGCCTGCGCGCCTTCGCGGGCAGGGTAGTGCGCAATATCTCCATAAACCTGCTGCGCGGCGCCTCACGCCAAAAGCGAGGCGGCGGCGAAACCGTACTTGCTCTATGCGAGCTGGCCTCCTGCGCCGACAGTGCCCCCTCGCCCGAGCGCAGGGCCGAGGACGCCGAGATAACCGCCTGCCTCAACCGCTGGCTCGACACGCTGCCCCGTCAGCACCGCGTCGCCTTCGTGCGCCGCTACTGGTACCTCGACTCCATCGAAGCCCTCTCCGCGCGCATGGGCTGGTCCAAGCCTAAAACCACCTCCCTGCTCGCGCGGCTGCGCGCCTCGCTCAGGGAAAAGCTCAACTCGGAGGGTATCGAAATATGAACGAAAACAGGCTCTCAGACTGCCTCGGCTCCATCGACCCGCGCTTCATTGACGAGGCTGCCGACTGCAAAAAGAAAAACCGCGGGCGCGGCGTACTCTATCTCGCCGCCGCACTCGCAGCCTGCGCGCTGCTATTTTTCGCAACCTACCACCCCTACGGCGTCTCCGACACGCTGCCCGGAGTTTCCGTCTCGCCCTCTGCCCCGGTCCCGGTCTCCGGCGTATACGTCCCGGCCATCGAGCTGCCGGAGCCGGACAGCGGCTTCACCGTGGACATGATAGCCTGCGTGGTATACGACGGCGCGGTATACACCCAGGGCGAGTGGCTGGGCGACGCCTCGGCCCTCGTCGGCGAATACCTCGGCCACGCGACGGGCAGCATCGACGAGTGGTCGGACGAGTCCGAGTACTACGTCGAGTTCGCGGGCACCATGTCCGGCGACATCTACTCTGTCACCGGCTACGACCCGGGCTTCCGCATCTGCTGCCTTTATGACGACGGCTCGGTCATGCTGCTTGAGCGGCTCAACAGCATCAGCCTCGACACCGGCGCAGACCTCTTTGAAACGCGCCTGCACCTCGCCGAGCGCATGGAATCCATCAGCTATCTCACTCATGAGGACTGGAACGAGAACGCTGACAGCTTCAGGGACCTCCCACTCTCCGAAGACACCGTCTCCGCTTTCCTCGCCGAGCTCTGCGCCGGGGGCTTTGAGTATGTCTGGGAGACGGACCGCGACATCTACGACCGCGCCGTGCAGGGGCACCTGTTCTTCTCCATGTCCGACGGCACTACGGTTGAGCTGCGGCTCATTGAGGGCGGCTATGTGGGCTATCAGGGTCTGGGCTGGTACTTCGTGAAAATGCCCGGCGAGGTCTTCGACGCCGTACTCGCCGCCTGCCAGTGAGCCTGCGGGCACAAAAACATGGGACGCCTCGCTTCATGCGGGGCGTCCCATTATTTCGCTTCACTTCACCATTTTGGCATCCAGTCGTCCGCGAACAGGCCGCCGTCGTCCGTGCCGTTGCCGACGCTCGCACACCAGCAGCGGACGGAACTTGTCACGCTGCCGTCCTCGCCCTCGCTGAAAAGCTCGCCCAGGCCGTTGAGCGGGCAGGAGCAGCTGTGCGCCGCGCCCTCGTTCCCGTCGCCGGTGCCGCCGCTCATGCACATGCAGGCCGCGCCGCCCGCGACCGCGTTCAGCTCATCGTCGTCCAGTTCACACTCTCCCGCGCCGAAGTCGGCCTGCGTCAGTGTAATGCCATACTCCGCCGCAAGGGCGATGGCCGCCGCCATGGTTTCATCCTTCAGCCGCTCGCCCAGCTCGGGCTTTGCGCTCAAAAGCTCGTAGAACTCTTTCAGCTTCTCTGTCATCGCTCATTCTCCTTTATTTGAACTTGGTTATTCAGCTTTGATATCGCGCCCTCGGCGGCGGCCCTGATCCTCGGCGCCCAGCCGCCCCTGAACAAACTGCAGGCATATGGGTCCGGGCCGAACAGCGCCTCCGGGTCGCTCTCCAGCGCCGAGGCCCGGCAGCCGCCAGCGCAGATATGGGAGTATTCGCACTCTGCACAGGCCGGATTATGCTCCATATACTCGGACACGCGCGTATCGATAAAGCGCATGTAGCGCGAGTCGTCGAGGCATTTCGCGAGGCCCAGCTCGGTGATGAGCGGGAACTCATTCTGCAGCTCCATGCCCGAGAGCGCCATGCAGGGCAGTGCCCGGCCCTCGGCCGAGATATACATGACCTGCCGCGCGTGGCCGCAGATACAGCTCGTCTCCGGCTCGCCGCAGGGGCGCATCAGCGGGATATCGTACTGCCCCGGCCACCTTGGGCTGGCGGCAAAGAAACCGCCCAGCTGTATCGTCAGCGGCATGCCGTCCTCGTAGTACTGCGGGATATAGTCGAGGTACAGCCCGAAAAGCTCCTCCATGCCTATGGCCTGCCCGTAGCCGCCCTCCTTCCAGGCGCCCACGTTTCCGACCGGGTTCACCTTCAGGCTCCGGCAGCCCCAGTTTGCCAGTCGCCGCACGCTCTCGCGCAGGCTGTTCTTGTTGTCACCGAATATGCACATCTCCGCCCCGGTCGGGAAACCCCGCTCCCGGCAGCGCAGGAAGGCGGCCTCGGCATAGCCCTCCGCCCCCGGCACGCCGCGCAGCCAGTCGTGATAGTCCGGGCCGTCGTAGCTCATGTTGAACTCCGGCCGTATGCCACGCGCCTCAAGCGCGTCCAACAGCTCATCCGTAACCAGCCGGCCGTTCGAGTAGATCGTCGGGATCATTATTCCCCGCTCCAGCAGCGCGTCCACTATCTCAAGGAAGTCCCGCCTCACCAGCGGCTCGCCGCCCGTGAGCGTCACGCTCCGCACCCCGCACTCGCCCAGCTCCTGCACTATTCCCATCACGCTCTCGTGGTCGAGCTCGCCCAGTTTGGCATCCGGCGCGGACATGTAGCAGTGCCGGCAGCGGTAGTTGCACCGGCCCGTCACCGACCAGTGCGCCGTGCGTATGTATCTTGAGGGATAGAGACGGTACTCCTGCCCCGGCGCGAGCACCGTACCCGGCTCGCAGCGTTCCACGACGCCGAGCCGCTCGAAACGCAGGGCCTGCTCGCGCGTGACAGCTGGGATGATGCCCATATCAAGATCCACCCGCCCGTTGCAAAGCCTGAGCGCATCCATCTCATCCCGCCTCAGGAACTTAGGCGAGAGCGCGCGCCTGTCCACCAGGGCGTAGGGCAGCTTTTTCCAACCGCGCAGCTCGAAGCGCTCCTTCAGCCTCATATACAGCAATCCGCACCACTCCTTCTTTGAGCGTAGCACCGTTTCCGGCTATTGTCAAAGCCTTTCATCTCTTTATACGACTGAGCGGTGCAAAGGGACAGTACCGTGGTGTAAAAACTTTTCTCAGACAGGCGGGCGGCAGGTCATATGCTTTGCTGCGTCCTTTTCTTCCTTCTGAGCGTGAGCGCCGTCGTGAGCGGGCGCTTTTCGCTCTTGCACTCAAAGAAGGCCGCGACCGAGAACACCACAGCGCCCACGAAGTTCACGAACAGGTCCTCCATCGTGTCGTACAGACCTATGTCCAGAAAGCCGCCGAGGCCCAGCGGCTGCTCGCCCGAACCCGTGACCAGTATCACGTCCTCAATGTCTTTCACCGTGATGGAGATATTACTGTTCGTCGGGTCGAGGCTCACTGAGCTTATCTGGCTCACGATGGTGTCCTTCTGCATGTCGAGCAGGAACAGACGGTCGGCGGAGAACTCTATGAACTCCCAGAGCACGCCGATGGTCATGGAAAAGCAGAAGGCCGTCAGCGCAAGGTAGCCCGGCGAGAGCTGCACCTTCACGCTGTCGCTGCGGTTGAGCAGGTCCACCAGCGAAAAGCCCACCGCCGCGCACAAAAAGCCCGAGGAGGTGTGCAGGATGGTGTCCCAGTTAGAGTATTTGATGAAGTACGACTGTAACTCGCCAAGTATCTCCGCCGCAAACACGAAGACGAAAATGATGACCTCGAGCGCGGTCGGGATGTCTATGTTCAGCTTGTTCTCGACGAGCTGGGGCAGCGTATAGATGATCAGCACCAGCACGCAGACGAAGGCGCTCTCAATGTCGCCGCGCAGTATGCAGCGGATGAGGATGAGTATGACGATGAACCGCAGGACGACATAGGTCCAGAACGCCGCCGGTTCCTCCTTCCTCTTGCGGAGCAGGGCCTGACGCTTCGATTCCCTGCCCTCAGAGAGCTTTCTCCTCATTTTGTTTCCCCTTTCTCTTTTTCCTGAGCCTCAGCACAAGCCAGGCCGCCGCTATACAGAGCACATCGACGCCAAAGCAGATCATGACCGGCCCGCTCGTCAGGTCGAGATCGTTGCCCAACACCGTGTAGAGCACCATCGTCGGCAGTATGCCGATGAAACTGCTGGCGAGATACTGCCAGTAATTCATCCTCAGCGCGCCGAAGAACAGACCGAGGATGTCGTTTGAAAGATTCGTCACGCGCAGGACCAGCGAGACGAGGAAAAGGTTGTCCCGGTTGTCCTCGTACACCTCGCCTATGCGCCTGTATTTTTTCAGAAGCCTCTGCGCCGCCTCTCCGCCCGAGGCGCGGCCCGTGAAATACGGCACGCTGATGCAGATGACCGAGCCGACCGCGTTCACCATGAGCGACAGCGGCGGCTCAAACACTATGCCCACCGCCGTCGCCACGACGCCGTAGAGCACGAACACCGTCTGGCTCTTGACCGCATAGGCCAAAAGCGCCACCACCACCGCCAGCGCCGTGTTCTTCGGCGCGTAGCTCGTCAGCATCTCGACCGTCACGCCGTCGCCCGTCAGCACCAGCACCGCCGCCCCGACCGCAAGACAGAGCATTATTATGATTGGAACGTACCGTCTGAACTTCATTTAACGCACCCGTCACAGAAATTAAGCTTATTCTAGCAGACGCTCTGCCAAAATGCAACACTGCTATCTGAAAATGCCGGTTTTCGTGCATATGGTCTCTGAAACATACGGTCTGGCTTCACCGGGCGATATCATCAAGAATTTACAAATTACCGCATTTTAATACTTTAAGTTTTGCTTCATATATGTTATATTGGTATCCGTATCTTTGCGCCCGCGCAAGAGAGGATTTTTGATTTGACCGACAATGGAATCACCTTTGATGATAAACTGAATGCAACCGACGACATCTCCGTCGAGTCCATACTGGCCGAGTACGGGGACTTCGGCCTCGGCGTGCCGCCGGAGGATGAGGTCTCTGCCCGCTCGCGGCGCATCGTCATGGAGGCCATAGGCGAGACCTTTTCGGGCGGCTCCGTCGAGAGCGACGAGGCCGACGATACCTTCGAGGAGGAACCGGCGCGCGAATACAAGCCCCGGCGCGCCCGCAGGGAGCGTTCCCGGCGGCGTGAGCGAGAGCGCGAACGAGAGGATGTGCGCGAATACAGGCCGAGATATATGCCCGAGCCGGAGTATGAGCATCACCGTGAGCCCGCTCCCGCCGACTTCGACGAGGACGAGGACGTCAAGGTCTATCGCCCCGGAGCGGCGGCGAGCCTGCCGGAAGGCGACGAGGACGTCAAGGTCTACGACCTCGGCAGCATAATCGCCGAGGCAGAGAGGCGCTCGGCCAACTGGCGGGTCCCGAGGCCCGCGGACATCCCGCGCTTCGTTGAGGAAGCGCCGGAGCCTGAGTCCGAGCCGGAAGCTGTGCCAGAGCCGGAGTACGAGCCGGAGGCAGAGCAGTTTCCCGAGTTCGGCGCGGAGACGGAAACGGAGCAGTACATACCAGCTGCCGACGAGGACATCCGTGTCGGCGGCTACTCCAGCTATGAGGACGAGGACGAGGACTACGCCGACGAGGGCGCGGAGGACATGGAGCCGCCGGAGCCGCGCCGCAGGCGCAGGAGGGTCTCCGAGCGTCAGGCCGGTCCGGTGCTCGGAACGCTTGCGATAATCGGCTACAAGCTCCGCCGCGCGATGAACGCCGGCGAGGCCAGGGTCATGGAGGACGAGGTCGAGGAAGGCCCCGAAATGGCCCCGGACAGGGCCGCGAAGTATTACGCCGGCTGTGCGGCGTCGCTGAAGCTGAGGTTCAGGCTGGCGGCGTTTTTGGCGATAATACTCTGCTGGATATCCTTCGGGCTGCCCTGCTTCGGCGCGCTCGGCTCCGACCTCAAGGTGACCTCGCTCACCTGTCTCGTGCTGGAGCTGACGATCGTCATGCTGGGGCTGGACATATTCACAAACGGCATAATGTCGCTGCTGCGCAACAGGCCGGGGCTGTGGACGATGGTGTCATTCAGCTGCGTTGCCGCGGCGCTGGACGCCGTGGTGAGCTATGCCGTGGGCACGGCGGGCTGGGGCCTGCCCTTCTGCGGCGCGGCGGGGCTGTCGATGACCTTTGCGCTCTGGGGCGCGCTGCTCACGGCGAAGGGCCTGAGGCTCTCGTCAAAGGCACAGGAGCTGGCCGAGGACCCCTTCTGCGTCAGCGCTGAGACCGGCGTGCTTGACGAGGGCGCGGCGCTCATAAAGCGCAAACGCGGCACTGAGGGCTGGCTCAGGCGCTGTGAGGAGCCGGACGCGGCGGAGAACATTTTCTCGAGCCTCGCGCCCTGGTTCATTGCCGCCTGCCTGCTGCTCTCGCTCGTCGCGGCGGCGGTCACAAAGAGCTGGACGAGCTTTTTCAGGATACTCGCGGCGATATCGGCCTGCACCGCGCCCTTTGCGGCGTTTTTGTCCTGCGCCATGCCCTACGCGATGATGGCCCGGCGCGTTTTCCGCTCCGGCGCGGCCGTCGCGGGCTGGCCGGGGATACGCGACGTGGGCCGGGCAAGCCGGCTGGTGGTGACGGATACCGACCTGTTCCCGAGCGACGCGGTGTCGATAGAGAGCATACGCATACTCGACGGCATGAAGCCGCAGAGGGTCATAGCTGCGGCGGGCAGCCTGGTCTGCGCGTCGGGCAGCGGGCTTTCCCCGGCGTTTCTGGAGCTGATGCGCAAAAACGGCTGCACCATGCTCAGGGTCGAGGATTTCTGCTGCCACGAGGGCGGCGGGCTTACCTCGCTTATCGAGGGGCTTGAAGTCATCTGCGGCAGCGCGGGTTTCATGCGGCTGATGGGCATAATGATACCGCAGAAGCTGGCGTCGAGAAGCTCCGTGTTTATAGCCATGAACGGGGTGCTGACGGGTATCTTCAACATCAAGTACGAGCCGCAGGGCGCGGTCAGGGCGGCTCTCGCCGGGCTGCTGCACTCGCGGCGCGACCCGCTGTTCGCGGTGAGGGATTTCCTCGTCACACCGCTGATGCTCAGGCAGAAGTTCCGCATGCCGACGGACGGCTTCGATTTCCCGCCCTTCGCGCGGCGCTACGAGGTCTCGGGCGCGGAGCCGGGCGAGGACAGCGTGATATCCGCCCTGCTCTCCCGCGAGGGCCTCGGCTCCTTTGTCGAGGTCGCCGACTGCGGGCGGCGGGCTTACCTCGCCTCTGCGCTCGGCACGGCGCTGTCCGTAGTCTGCGCCGTCGTGGGCGTGGCTCTGTTCTTCGTGCTGACGGTTACGGGCGGCGCGGTGACGGTCTCGAACGTGATGCTGTATATGCTGCTCTGGCTCGCGCCGGTGCTGGTGGCGGATATCGCTTCCGCCGTGTGAGCGCGAGGCCATCGTTTGCACCCGGCGCGGCGGAAGCCGTGAGCGCCGACCCGGAACCCCCACGGTTTCCACCGCGTACAAACCAACGCACACGGTCGGGGAACGCGGCGCACCGGGGTCGGTGCGCCCTACGATGGGGCTCTCCGGTGAACCGGCGTCCGGGCGGGGGGTGGAACCCCGCCCCTACATGCAGTCCAAACGCCGCAGGCGTTTCACCGCTTCCCGTGAGACTGCGGGAGGAGATGGAGTCTTGTTTCTCCATCGACGACGTCAGTCGATATTTCAAATAGACGCCGCCCAAAGGGCGGCCGCTACCTTGTTCTCAATCGTTACCCAGGACGGCCAACGCCGTATATTTCAGCGCAGGAACCTCACCGCGCCCAAACGTCTGATAGGACTTCCATGGTTCGTGGGAGAGGCGGGTGGGACGCTGCCGGTACGATGG
>URDJ01000014.1 GCA_900546615.1 uncultured Eubacteriales bacterium
CCACCTGGAAATGGAAGGCCAGTCATCCGGGGCCGGATGGCGGCAAACGAACAAGGCTGCGCGAAAATGCGCCCGCCATTTTGCTGCTTTTTCCCTTTCCGCTTTCCTTTCCAAGCAAAAAACCTGCTCTGGCCTGATCGCCAAAGCAGGTTTTTCTACAGGCTGAGCGGAGCGTACCATCCGGTACGCTCCGTTTTATTTTTCTCTGTTCAGTTCTGCAGCTGCCGCTTTCTTGCGAAGTTCACCATGCCCTCGGGCAGCTCGTTCAGGCGCAGGAGCATCTTGCCTGCGCCGTAGGCCGCGCAGGAGATGGGGTCGTCCACGACCACCGTGCGCAGCTTCGTGTCGTGCTCCACCAGCATATCTATGCCATAGATGAGGCTGCTGCCGCCCGACATCACAATGCCGTTTTGCGAAATGTCCGCAACCAGCTCCGGCGGCGTGCGCTCCAGCACGTAGTGCACGCTCTCCAGTATCTCCCGCGCAGGCTCCATGAGCACCTCCGCAAGCTCCGTCGAACTCAGCTTAATCATCTTCGGCAGGCCAGTCACGAGGTCTCGACCCTTTACCTCCTCAATGCCTACCTCGGGCTTCGGCACCACACAGCCTATGTTTATCTTGACCTCCTCCGCAGTCTTCGCGCCTATGAGCACGTTGTACCTGCGCCGGACGTACCTGATTATCGCGTCGTCGAAGCTGCCGCCTGCGACCTTGATCGACTCGCACTCGGCGACCCCGCCCAGCGACACCACCGCCGTCTCAGTCGTGCCGCCGCCTATATCGATGATGAGGTGGCCGTCCGGCTTCGACACGTCTATACCCGCACCATAGGCCGTAGCAACCGCACTCTCTACCAGATACACCTTCCTCGCGCCGGCTTCTACCACCGCGTCTATCACGGCGCGCTCCTCCACGCCCGTGATGCTGCCTGGCACGCACACCAGCACCCTCGGTTTGAACAGGCTGAAGCTCGTCACACGCCCGATAAGCTCCTTGAGCATTGCCACCGTCATGTCATAGTCAGAGATGACGCCGTCCATGATAGGCTGTATCGGCACGATGCTCGCCGGTGTCCGGCCCAGCATCTTCTGCGCCTCGTGCCCCACCTTCAGCAGCTTGCCCGAGAACTTGTCCACCGCCACGATGGTCGGCTCCCTTATCTGCACGCCCTTGCCCCTCGAATAGAGCAGGACTCCTGTCGTCCCCATGTCGAGCGCTATATCCCGTTCAAATATCAGCATAGCTTTAGCACCTTTCCAGTCTTACCGTAATCATTGACCGCTTCGGCCCAAATTAATCCACCTTTGCCACCGCCGCGCACACGACGCTCTCAGCGCCCGCCATGCCCAGCATCCTCGCGCACTCGGACACCGTGGCGCCCGTCGTGATTATATCGTCGATGAGCAGTATCCTCCGGCCCTCGACCAGCTCGTGGTCTATCGTCTCGTACGCGCCCGAAATGTTCGCGCGCCGCTTCTCCAGACTGCCGGTACCGGACTGCGGAGCCACATTCTTCTTTTTCCTGAGCGTCTCCACCGCCACGTCGTTCAGCTCCAACGCCGCTGCCATGGCGATGAGCATCGCCTGATCGTAGCCGCGCTCCTTCAGCCGCTCGCTCGAGAGCGGCACCCACGATATCAGGTCGTACTCGCCCTTGAGCCGCTCCTGCACGCACTCGGCAACCAGCCGCCCGAACACGCCCGCGTAGGCCGTGACGCCCTGAAACTTGTACCGGTGCAGGGCCTCCCTCACCGCGCCCTCGTACCTGAGCGGCGCTACGCAGGCCTCGACAAAGTCCGTCCCGGCCCGCTCCGTCGGCTTCGTATACGGCAGGTCCCTCTCGCAGTCTGCGCACATGCCGCTCTCGCCCCGCTTCAGCAGCTTCCGACAGAACGCACAGCGCGGAGGAAAGATGATATCCAGTATCCCGCTTCTCGACTTCGGCACGGCAATCACGCCTCCTTCTCTATTTTTCAGAGCAGAGCCTGATCCTCAGGCCGCTGTACCGCCTTGACTGAACGTGGTTGTCTATCATCCTGTGCGCCGTTTCCTCGTCCCCGACCGCGATGAGCAGCTCCTTTGCCCGCGTGACCGCCGTATACAGCACGCCCCGCGTCAGCAGCCTCGGCGCCGCCTGCGCAAGCGCCAGCACTACTGCCCGGTACTCGCTGCCCTGCGACTTGTGCACCGTCATCGCCCAAGCGTGCTCGAGCTGCATGAGCTGTTCAAAGCTCAGCGTCGCCACGCGCCCGTCGAAGTCCACCGTCAGCGCCTCGTTCTCCGCGTCGATGCCCAGTATATACCCTATATCTCCGTTATATATCCCGGCCCCCGCCTCAGGCTTCTGCCCCGGCAGGGTGCTCCTGTGCCAGATTATATCATAGTTATTCCGAATTTGCATCACCCTGTCGCCCTCGCGGAAGGTGACTTCGCCAAAATTTTTCTCGTTTTTCCCCTTTG
Organism: uncultured Eubacteriales bacterium; assembly: GCA_900546615.1. Taxonomy (GTDB): domain Bacteria; phylum Bacillota; class Clostridia; order Oscillospirales; family Oscillospiraceae; genus Scatomorpha; species Scatomorpha pullistercoris. The sequence goes on from URDJ01000014.1 coordinate 2,461, forward strand.
CCGCAGGATTGAGCGCCGCCTGCAGCCTCCGGTTGAGCGCCGCGGAACCAAGCTCTCCCTTCCTCGTCGGTGTCAGCACCTGTATCTCCTCCGGCGCGATACCCATCCGCTTAGGCAGCCGCTCGGCGCAAAGCTCCACTATCGTGTCCGCCGCCCGCGCCTCGTCCCGCCGGTTGAGCAGGAAAAAATCCCCCGAGTTCCCGCGCAGCTCCGGGTGCTCGCCCCGGTTTATCATGTGCGCGTACTTCACGATGCGGCTGTCCTCCGCCTGCCGGAAAATCTCCGTCAGCCTCACCGCCGGTATCGCCTCCGAGCGCAGAATGTCCGAGAACACCCTCCCCGGGCCAACGCTCGGCAGCTGGTCCGCGTCGCCCACCAGTATCAGCCTGCAATCCTCCGGCAACGCCGAGAGCAGCGCATTCATAAGCGTTATGTCAACCATCGAGCACTCGTCCAGCACCACCGCGCCGCACTCGAGCGGGTCGTCCTCGTCCTTCGCGAACACGGTCTCCTCGCCCTCGGCGGAGTAGCCTGCGCCGAGCAGCCGGTGTATGGTCTGGGCTTCGCGGCCCGTGAGTTCGGACATGCGTTTTGCGGCCCGGCCCGTCGGCGCGGTGAGCAGGGTCTCAATGCCGAGGCTGTCGTACATGTTCAGTATCCCGCGCAGGGAGGTGGTCTTGCCGGTGCCGGGGCCGCCGGTGAGCGCCATGACCCGGCATCTCGCCGCAAGGCTCAGGGCCTCGCGCTGCAGAGGCGCGTACACTATACCGCCCAGGGCCTCCATCCGCTCCACCAGCCTGCGCGTGCCCTCGTCCTCCGGTTTTGGGGTCTCGGCGAGTTTCATGAGCCTGCGCGCGACGCTGGTCTCGGCCTCGTACAGCTCGGTGAGATAGCAGGCGTCCCGGCCCGCGAGGGGGCTTCTGGTGACGAGTCCGCGCGCCTCCAGCTCCTCGATGGCCGCCGCGACGTTATCAGGCTCCGCTCCTATGAACTGCGCCGTGGCCGCGATGAGCTTGTCCGAGGGTATGAAACAGTGACCGTTGTTCGCGTTGTGCCTCAGCTCGAAGATGACCGCCGCGCGGACGCGGTTCGGGTCGTCCTGCTCACAGCCGAGGTCAAAGGCGAGGTGATCCGCCTCGGCGAAGCTGCCGCCTATGTGCGGCGCAGCCAGTATGTAGGGGTCGCCGCCGAGCACGTCCATGGAACCTTCGCCGTAGAATTTATACAGCCTCACTGCCAGCAGCGGCCGAAGCCCGTGGCCGCAGAGGAACTCCATAAGCCTTCTCAACCCCGCCTGACGCCGGAAATCCGCCGACATTCTCATAGCCTTTTCATGGCTGATGCCACGTATCTCTGCGAGCTTTTCGGGATGGTTCTCAAGCACGTCGAGCGTCTTGTCGCCGAAGCGGTCCACGATAAGCGTCGCCGTTGCCGGGCCTATGCCCCTGACCGCCCGGCCCGCGAGGTAGGCGTAGATGGCCTCGGTCGTCCTCGGCAGGCTGCGCTCAGCGTACTCGGCCTTGAACTGCCTGCCGTGGCTCGGATGAGTCATCCACTCGCCGAAAGCATGCAGCTCCTCGCCCGCGCAGGCAGATGGCAGCGTGCCGACCACCGTCGTCACCCCGCCGTCCATGGTGTCCAGCCGCAGCACCGTATAGCCGTTTTCCTCGTTCGCGTATATGACGCTTATGACTCTGCCTGAGAGCTCGCTGAGTTCTTCCCGTTCGTCCATTCTTCCCCATCCATTCCGAGGCACACGCAGTCCCAGCGCTTTGTCAGGAGCCTTGCCAGCTCTCGCGTTTCCTCGTCCATTCCACAGTCGTCTATCACTATGCGCCCTCTGAGCGTGCCGTTTTCCCGGAGCCACATGAGCGCGCAGACGGTCTCCTCCAGCCTCGGCTCGCTGCCCGAGACACGCAGCAGGATATCCAGCGCCGTGTTCCGCCCGCAACGCACGGGCAGCAGCAGCGAGCCCCGCAGCGACCAGATGAACACCACTACCAGTCCCGCCGCGACGGCGCAGAGCAATATTTTCCAGAACACCTCGCCACCCCCTTCTGTACAGTCTATGGGGCGGCTGAGATTTTAGTTAAACAAAAATCGAGGTGAAGCCGTAGGTCAGACCCGTGACCAGTATTCCCGCGATGACCACGCCCAGCAGCACCGAGGGCAGGGCGTTGCGAAGGCGCATGTTCATGACCGCCGCGATAAGAGCGCCGGTCCACGCGCCAGTGCCGGGCAGCGGTATCGCCACAAAGAGCGTCAGTGCGAAGAACTGGAACCTGTGTATCCTGTCCCACTTGCCCTCGGCCTTTGCCTCGAGCTTCCGCGCAAGGCGTCCGAGCTTTTCGCTTTTCTGTGTCATCCACTTGAAGATCGGCCGGATGAAAAGGATAATAAACGGCACAGGCAGCATGTTGCCTATGACGCTTATGGCCATGGCCTCGATATGCGTGAGGCCCAGCCCCACGCCTATCGGTATGGCTCCGCGCAGTTCGATGATCGGTATCATTGAGATGATGAACGTGGCGAGGTATTTCCCCACGTCCGCCCCGGTTATGGCTTCTACGATGTAATCTACCATGTTTTTATGACCTCCGTAAGATGCAAGGGGGGACCCCCGGCGAGGATCCCCCCTTGGACCCCCTCCTGCGCTTATTCAGCATCAGGCATTCCGCGCTCTGCGGAGCGCGTCCAGGGGCGCCGCCCATGGACCCCGCCGCCTGTTGTAAAAGGCGGGCGAAAACTTCATTCTTTCAGACGAGCACCTTTTTCAGGTACTCCCCTGTTGCACTCCCGGCGCACTCAGCGCAGTCTTCGGGCGTGCCGGTGAACACCACCGTGCCGCCGGCGTCGCCGCCCTCGGGACCGAGGTCGATGATGTGGTCAGCGACCTTGATGACGTCCAGATTGTGCTCGATGACCACCACCGTATTGCCCGCGTCCGCCAGCCTGTCCAAAATGGTTATCAGCTTCTGCACGTCTGCCGTGTGCAGGCCCGTCGTCGGTTCGTCGAGCACATACACCGTCGCGCCCGTCGAGCGCTTCGACAGCTCCGTCGCCAGCTTCACCCTCTGTGCCTCGCCGCCGGACAGCGTCGTGGACGACTGCCCCAGCTTCACATAGCCCAGCCCCACGTCGAACAGCGACTGTATCTTGTCGCGTATCTTCGGGAGGTTCCTGAAAAACTCAAGCGCCTCCTCCACCGTCATGTCCAGCACGTCGGAGATATTCTTGCCCTTATACCGCACCTCCAGCGTCTCGCGGTTATATCGCTTGCCCTTGCACACGTCGCAGGGGACGTAGACGTCCGGCAGGAAATGCATCTCTATCTTTATGAGTCCGTCGCCCGAGCAGGCCTCGCAGCGCCCGCCCTTCGTGTTGAAGGAGAACCGGCCCGGCCCGTAGCCGCGCAGCTTCGCGTCCTCGGTGCTCGAGAACAGCTCGCGTATGTCGTTGAACACGCCGGTATACGTCGCAGGGTTCGACCTCGGCGTCCGGCCAATGGGCGACTGGTCGATGCAGATGACCTTGTCCACGTTCTCCAACCCGTCTATGCCCAGGCAGCGCCCGGGCCGGACGTGAGCGCGGTTTTTCACCGCAGCGAGGGTCTTGTACAGCACCTCGTTCACGAGGCTGGACTTGCCGCTGCCCGAGACGCCCGTCACCGCCGTGAGCACGCCGAGCGGTATTTCGACGTCTATATCCTTCAAATTGTTCTCGCTCGCGCCGCGTATGACGAGGCTTTTTCCATTCCCCGCGCGTCTTTTGGCGGGCACGGGTATCTTCCTCTGGCCCGAGAGATACTGCCCTGTGATGCTCCTCGGCTCGGTGCAGATGTCCTCCACCGTGCCCTGCACCACGACCTCGCCGCCGTGTACGCCCGCGCCGGGGCCGATGTCCACTATCCAGTCCGCGGCCCTCATCGTGTCCTCGTCGTGCTCGACGACGATTAGCGTGTTGCCAAGGTCGCGCAGCTCCTTGAGCGTGTTTATGAGCTTGCCGTTGTCCCGCTGATGCAGGCCGATGCTCGGCTCGTCGAGGATATAGAGCACGCCCATGAGCGAGGAGCCGATCTGCGTCGCGAGCCTTATCCTCTGGCTCTCGCCGCCCGAGAGCGTCGCCGCCGCGCGCGAGAGCGTCAGGTACTGCAGGCCCACGCTCGCAAGGAAATTGAGCCGAGAGCGTATCTCCTTGAGTATCCGCCCGGCTATCATCATGTCCCGCGCGCCGAGCGACCGGGGCAGGGCCTCCATAAACTCCAGCTCTTTCGTCACCGGCATGGCACAGAAGTCTATTATCGACATACCGCCGACCGTGACGGCCAGCGCCTCCTTTTTGAGCCGCTTGCCGCGGCAGTCCGGGCAGGGGAACTCGCCGAGGTATTCCTCGTATTCCTCGCGCATCGACTGGCTCTGCGTCTCGCGATACCTCCGCTCGAGGCTGTTGACCAGCCCCTCGAAGGGCTGGCGGAGCGTACCCGTACCGCGCGCGGTCTCATATTGAAGCTCCAGCGCTTCCCCGCCCGTGCCGTACATGATGACATCCATGACCTCTTTGGGCAGGTCTTTTATGGGAGTAGTGAGCTTGAAATGGTACTTTTTCGCAAGGGCGTCATAGTACATTTTGGCAATGCTGTCGCCCTTGACATTGGCCCAGCCGGGCGCCTGCAGGCCGCCCTGGAGTATGGAAAGCTCCGAGTTCTTTATGAGCAGCGCCGGGTCGGCCCTCAGCTGGCTGCCGAGACCCGCGCAGGTCGGGCAGGCGCCGTAGGGGCTGTTGAAGGAGAACATCCTCGGCGTCAGTTCTTCTATCGAGATACCGCAGTCCTCGCAGGCGTAGTTCTGGGAAAAGAGCTGCTCGCGGCCGTCGGCGGGGCAGTCGATGAGCACCAGCCCGCCCGCGAGCGAGCAGGCCGTCTCGATGGAATCGGTCAGCCGCCGCGCGGAATCGGGCCGCACGACCAGACGGTCTACGACGACCTCGATGTTGTGTTTTTTGTTTTTTTCGAGTTTAATTTCTTCGGAGAGGTCGTAGACCGCACCGTCGACGCGCACGCGGACATAGCCGGACTTGCGCGCGTCCTCGAAGACCTTAGTATGCTCACCCTTGCGGGAGCGCACTACGGGCGCGAGCACCTGGATACGCGAGCCCTCGGGCCAGGCCAGTACCTGATCGACTATCTGGTCGATGGTCTGCTGCCGTATCTCCTTGCCGCACTTGGGGCAGTGAGGAACGCCGATGCGCGCCCAGAGCAGGCGAAGGTAGTCGTATATCTCAGTTACGGTGCCTACGGTGGAGCGCGGGTTGCGGCTGGTGGTCTTCTGGTCTATGGATATGGCCGGGGAAAGGCCCTCGATGTAGTCTACGTCGGGCTTGTCCATCTGGCCGAGGAACATGCGCGCGTAGCTCGAGAGGCTCTCGACATAGCGTCTCTGGCCTTCGGCATAGATGGTCTCGAAGGCAAGGCTGGACTTGCCGCTGCCCGACAGGCCCGTAAACACCACGAGCTTCTCGCGCGGTATCTCGAGGTCGATGTTTTTAAGGTTGTTTTCCCTTGCGCCTTTGATAAAAATGCTCTCTCTCATACTCCGCCTCACACATTTGGCTTAAACCATATTATTATAACCCGATATCGGTCTCTTTTCAAGCAGACATTCATCAGCGGCATATGGCAGTTCAAGAGTACAGAAAGTTCCACCACATTCCTATGGTAAAAACCTAGAAATGAGATGGAACTTCCCATACAATCGTTCGTGTTACAGATTATATATCCTCCACACCACTGCGCTCAACTCGGCGCGGCTCATGCTGTCGTAGGGCTGGTAGATCAGGTTTTCACCGACATAGCTGCCTTCTACCACTCCGGCGTGGTAAAGAGCCGCGACCCATGGGTCAGATGTGTCCGTGAAGGGCGCGCCGCTGCCCTCGCTCAGTCCCAGCGCCTTCGCCGCCAGCTTCGCCACCGTCAGCCGGTCTATGCCGCCGCTCAAATCCCTCACCTCTCCCGGCTCGAGCAGTCCCTCGGACACCGCAAGGCTCAGGTACTCGCTCGCCCAGTGCCGGTCCTCAGGCTGGTTCTGCTCAGGGTATCCCGCCGCCAGCAGGATAAGCTTTATCGCCTCTCCGGCCGTCACATCGCTGTTCGGTCTGAAGCTGCCGTCAGGATAACCGTCGATCACCCCCGCATACGTCAGAGGCGACACGTACACATAGTACCACTCCGTATACGGCACGTCGCTGAACTTTGCCTCACTATACTCAGCCCAAACCCGGTGGTACAGCTCGTAGTCGCCGTCTTCCAGCTCCTTATACTCAAACTCATACTTCGGCGTGCCGCCGAAGCCGTAGTCGCCATAGAGGAAGATCAGCGCCTCCCTGAACCTGCGCTCGACCAGCTGTTCCACCGTATCTTCGCCGAGGGTATTGCTATAACGCGCAAAGATGTTTACAATGTACTCGTCCGTGTAGTTGTGCACGCCGTAGGCAAGGACATTATATAATCTGTAGCCGCTGTGCAGCCAGCCAACGCCTATGTTATAGGTCAGGCTCGATATGGCGTCGTACTGGTACTGGCTGAGCGTCGTGCCCAGTTCGGCCAGCGCGTTGTCTATGTAGCCCTCCGTCTCCACGAGATGCTCGCGCAGCAGCCTGTCGGCTTCCTTCTCAGTGATACCGTTCGGGTACAGGCTCACGTCGCAGTGGGTGCCGTAGCCTATCGCCCAGCCGATGGAATCCTCATAGGCCGTGGCCGAGAATCCCTCCTGCTCCTTGATGAACTGTATCCCGGCCTCGCTGGTCTTAAGCTCAGGCTCCGCCGCGAACACAGGGACCGCGCACAGCAGCGCCGTGACTACCACAAGGCATGTGATCTTTTTAAGCATATCTGCCTCCTTGTCGCTGTTATAAGCCGCATTTTAGCACAAGTGGGGAACGATTTCAACTTTTAAACCTCCACCCGTCTCTGATTGGCGCACGGGTGGGGAACGGGAGGTTGTTTCACTGTGGATATCATCTGGCACGGCCACGCCTGCTTCGAGCTTCAAAGCTCTGGCTTTTCCCTCGTCATAGACCCCTACGACCACAAGGATCTCTGCGGCTACGGCGAGCTGCGGCTCGAGGCAGACTCGGTCCTTTGCAGCCATTCGCACTACGGCCACGGCTGGCTCGAGGCCGTCACTCTCCGGCACGGGGCACAGGACCCATTCGAGGTCGAAGTCATTGACAGCTTTCACGACGTCATGCACGGGCGTCTCCGGGGCGAGAACAGGGTACATATCATAAGCGCCGAGGGACTCAAGCTCGTCCACCTTGGCGACCTCGGCTGCCGGCTCACGGAGGAGCAGGCGGAGCGGCTGCGCGGCGCAGATGCGATAATGGCCCCCGCGGGCGGCATCCTGACCATCGAGCCCTACGCGGCCTATGAGCTCTGCCGTGCCTGCGGCGCGCGGGTAGTCATACCCATGCACTACGGCGGGCACGGACTGGGGAATCGGCGGCTCCGGCCGGTGGACGAGTTCGCCGGCCTGTTCGACCCGGCGCTCGTCCGTCGCTATAACACGAACCGGTTAACACTCGGCGCGGACACGCCGGAGCAGCTCGCGCTGCTCTCGCCGCCGCCGGGGGCTGGGAGGTATTGAGTTTTGGAAACGCTCATCTTTGTGCTTGAAATGATAGGCACCGTGGCCTTTGCCGCCTCTGGCGCAATGACCGCCGTCAAAAAGAACATGGACGTCTTCGGTGTCGCGATACTCGGCCTCACGACGGCGGTAGGCGGAGGCGTCATCCGCGACCTCATTCTGGGCCAGACTCCGCCGCGGATGTTCCAGAACCCCATATACGCGGGACTTGCCGTCACTGTGGCACTTATCATCTTCATCATCGCGCGGCGCGGGTATTTTGAAGGCAGGCACGAGCTTTACGACTTCTCCATGCTCATCATGGACAGTCTCGGCCTCGCAGCCTTCACGGTGACAGGCATAGGCGCCGCGCTTGAGACGAATGCGGGGAGCGGTTGGTTCCTGCTCATTTTCGTCGGCGTCGTGACGGGCGTCGGCGGCGGCGTTCTACGGGACGTCATGGCCGGGGACATGCCCTATATCTTCGTGAAACACGTCTATGCCTGCGCGTCGCTGCTGGGCGCGGTTATCTGCACGGTGCTGGAGCTGCTCGGCGTAGGCGACAGCGTCTCGATGGTAGCTGGCATGGCGGCTGTGGCCGTGTTGAGGTTCCTCTCCGCCTACTTCCGCTGGAACCTGCCGAGGCCGAACATACACAAGTCACAGGACGGGCAGACGCCTCAGACTTGAGAATGCAGTGCGGATGCATGGAACCCGCGAACAAACCATTTCTTCAGGAGGTGCAACATGCTGCCCTGGCTGCTCTGCGGTGCTTTATTTCTGCTGCTGCTCGTCGCCAGTCTGCGGCTGTGGATGCTGCAGCGTGCGCTCAGCGAACTGACTGGGCAGTTCGAGGAGGTGCTGTGCGAGGATACGAACGTTCTGCTCAGTCTGTCCTCCCATGACCGGTACGCCCGGCAGCTCGCCGCTCGGCTCAACCGCGAGTTATCCTCCCTGCGCCGGATGCGCTGGAAATATCAGAACGGGGACCGCGAGCTGAAAGAGGCCGTGACCAATATCTCACACGACCTGCGTACACCGCTCACAGCCATCTGCGGCTACCTCGAGCTGCTCGGGCGCGAGGACAAGAGTGAAGCCGTCAGCCGCTACCTCGAATACATCGGCGAGCGCGCAGAGACTATGCGCCGCCTTACAGAGGAGCTGTTCTGCTACTCTGTCGTGCTCTCCCCCGAATCTACACCTGAGCTTTCCTCAGGCGACCTTCGCGCCGTGCTGGAAGCCGGCCTCGCCGGAGCCGCGCCATCGCTTATGAGCCGCGGCATCGAACCCGCCGTCGATCTTCCTGACAGCCCCGTGCGCTGCCTCATGAACGAAGCCGCCGCCTCAAGAGTCGTCAGCAACCTTCTCTCCAATGCCGTCAGATACTCCGGCGGCGACCTCATGATACGCCTCACCCCCGACGCCGTGCTCAGCTTCGAAAATTCCGCCCCAGAACTCGACGAGGTCCGCCTCGGTAAGCTCTTTGACCGCTTCTACACAGTCGAAGCTGCACGCGGCTCCACCGGCCTCGGCCTCTCAATCTCCAAAGCCCTCATGGAACAAATGCACGGCTCCATCTCTGCCGAACTACACAACGGCCGGCTCAGGCTAACCCTCCAATTCAGCAGGTTGACATAATAAAACGCCCTTGCATTGCCAAGGGTGTTTTTGTTATGATATTTGAATACTGTCATTTCAATTGGGTGGTGGTCTTATGAGCGTTACCGTTGAAGATCTGCTCGGTTTGCCGTCTTTACGCAGGGCGAAGGTGCTCGGCGGGCACAGGGGACTTTCCAAAATAGTGTCGTCGATCTCGGTGCTGGAATCCACCGATCCCGGCGTACTTGTGGACGAGGTGTTTCCGCAGGGCGAGTTTTTCGGCAGTGAGATCGTCATCACGGGCTTTCTAAACAGCGTGGATAATGTGCCGCTCCAGCTCGCCAACATACGCAGGCTCGCAGAGGGCGGCGAGGTCGGCCTCATCGTGTTCTATGTCGGCGTCTATCTTCCCAGGATAGACCAAAGGCTCATTGACCTGGCCAATGAACTGGGCTTCGTGCTAATCTCCATGCCTGAGGGCGAGGCTACACTGCGCTACGGAGAAGTAATAAACGACGTCATGGACTGCATCTACCGCGACAGGGAGCAGAACAGCTCAATAGTACTCGACATACTCGCCCGCGTCTCGGCCCTGCCGAAGCATCTGCAGACTGTGAACACCGCCCTGAAAATGCTCAGTGACCGCATCTCTGCCTCGGTGCTGCTGTGCGACTCAGCCTTCAATATTCTAAACCTCGTCGCCTGGCCCAGAGGCTACGATGCCGACATAATCTGCGGCATCAAGGCAATGCGCTCATATCCCGAGAACGGGAGCAGCGATGCCTGCATGTTCGTGCCTGATTCACGAATCTACCGTCTGTCGCTGGGCACAGACAGCGGGCAGCACATGGAACTGCTGCTCATAAAGGCCGGACTGCCGCTCGATGCAGCGACTCTCGGGCAAGTGCTGGACGCCACGCGCGTCTGCATCAACATCTGGGGCCGCAAGCACGGAGATATCGCAATACATGAGCTGGTACGCGCCATTCTCCAGGATGAACCGATGAAGATGCGCAGGCTTGCAGAAATATTTCACGTGGACGTGGCCGCGATACATGAGATGTGGATCGTCCAGTCCGGCGCGGAGGACGCAAAGGCAAAGCTCAACGATGCACTGCCCGCGCTGCGCGAGTGCTTTGCGGGTTTCACCGGCTCCCTGATAATGGACGTGTACGGCGGTCGACTACTTATCTTTATGCGTACGCCAATCTCACAGCAGGAGGCGGAACGGCTCTCCGCGTCTGTCATTGACACCGTGACGCCACAGCTAAACGACTCAACGCTCTGCCGCTGCTCCGGCCTTCAGAGCACGGCCGACGTCAGGGCCGCCTATCTGAGCTGTAAAGAGGACGCCGCCGATCATCAGGCAGGGCACGCAGATCATGCCGCCGGCCCAGACAGCCGCGATGGAAAGCCAGCTTTGACGCTGACTCGCCTGTACTTCGAATCCGCTCTGTTTTTCGCTCATGGTTTCTCACATCCTGATCCTATAAAATTACAGGCGAGGTCCCCCCGGTCCCGCCGTTTCCCGAAGTAGAGCACTTTGAATCGATAGAAAAAATTGTCGTATAGGCAAAAAACAACGCCCCTCTATTTGTCCAAAAGAACAATAGACGGGGCGTAGTTTGTCTTATTTGTGCAACAAAAGCCGTCTGACGGCGCAAGCTTTGTACAGCTCCAACATTTCCGGCATCTTGTCTGGCTTGTGGCCGAGAAGGTTTGAAATACGACGTATACGGTACTTTACAGTGTTTTTGTGCAGGTATAAAAGCTCAGAAGTCATTGTTACGCTGGAATCCGCGTCCAGGAGGAACACGGCAAGTGTTTCGGCGAGGTCAAGTTCCTCATTGTCCTTTTGCACAGGGGACAAGGGATCGAGGCAGTCGCCAAGTGCGGCTTCGCTGCCTTGGATGAGCGTCCTGCAATCCTTTGCAAAACACAGGTCGCCTATAGTAAACATACGCCGTCTGGGATAGATGTCCATTGCGTCGGCCAGGTCCTCTCCGGCGGCGGCCTGTCGCTGTCCGAGATAGTGATCTCCATACTTATAGGCTACGGCCTCATCTGCGTCTACATGATATTTATTGGCATGCAGGCTTGCGACACGGGCCTGCCCGTCGCGGTCATGGCATCCGGCGCGCTGGGCGAGAAGGGCGCGCGATACGTCATAAGCACGCTGATTGCCATCGCCTGCATCGGCTGGTTCGGCATACAGTCCGCGACCTGCGGACAGGCCTTCGCGACCATGATAGCGCCACTGCTGGGCATGGAGGCCTCGCGCTGAGCAACCTGCTCGGCTTTGACGAGAGCAAGTTCAAGATCACTACCGGCATCTCCGGCGCCATTGGTACCCTGCTGGCCGCCTTCGGCCTGCTGAACGCCTTCCAGGGCTTCCTGTCCCTCATGAGCGCTCTCATCCCGCCGCTGGCCGGCGTCATCATAGCCGCCTACTGGATAGTTGGCAAGGGCAAGAAGGAGAACTTCCACTTCAGCAAGGGCGTCTCTGCTGCAGGACTCATCTCCTTCATCGTGGGCGCGCTTGTCGCCTGCATAACCGGCGGCACCTTCGCCAGCTTCCCCGGACTCGTCGAGGCCATGCCCTTCCTGAACTGGCCTTTCTTCGTTGGCCCGGTGAACGGCATCGTCGTCTCCCTGGTGCTCTACGTAATACTGGCTGGCGTCTCCCCTAAGAAGGCGAACTAAAAAACTGTAATATCGCAGAAAAGGCGCGGAGGCGTACCTCCGCCCTTTTCTGCTTGAACCAGAATAAAGGAGTTGTTTTCATTGCGCAAGATCGGGATACCCGAGATCGAAGATATCGCCACCGGCGCGGCGCTGCTCGGCGCGGGCGGCGGCGGCGACCCGTATGTGGGCAAGCTCGTGGCCATCGGCGCCATCCGCGACTGCGGCGAGGTCACGCTGCTCGACCCTGATGAGGTGCCGGACGACGCACTTATCGTGCCGATCGCCATGATGGGCGCACCCACCGTTCTGGCCGAGAAGGCCATAGGAGGCAACGAGTACAAGAGCCTCTACGAGATGGTATCGCGCTTCTTCGGCAAGAAGATCTACGCCTTCATGCCCATCGAGGCTGGCGGCGTGAACTCCATGCTGCCGATAGCCGCGGCGGCGAGGCTGGGCCTGCCCCTCGTGGACGTGGACGGCATGGGCCGCGCTTTCCCCGAGCTGCAGATGGTCACCTTCACCATCGGCGGCATCAGCGCCACCCCCATGGCGCTGACCGATGAGAAGGGCAACACCGTCATCTTCGAGACCATCACGAACAAGTGGACCGAGGAACTGGCCCGCGCGGTCACGATGAGCTGCGGCGGTTCCGTCTCCGTCTCGCTCTACTCCATGAGCGGCGCGCAGATGAAGAAGTACGGCGTGCGCGGCATCGTCACCCGCAGCCAGAGGCTGGGCGAGGCCATCCGCACCGTCAAAAACGCGGATAACCCGGAGAAGTTCTTCTTCGACTTCACCGAGGGCTACAAGCTGTTCAAGGGTAAGATAGTTGACGTCCTGCGCGAGACCCGCGCCGGCTTCAACTTCGGCCGTGTGGTACTTGAGGGCATCGGCGAGTGCAAGGGCCGTAAGGCCGCCGTCGAGTTCCAGAACGAAAACCTCACCGCCGAGGTGGACGGCAAGCTCGTCGCCACGACGCCGGACCTCATCTGCCTCGTGGACACCGAGACCTTTGCGCCCGTCACCACCGACGCGCTCAAATACGGCAAGCGCGTCATCGTCCTCGGACTGCGCTGCTTCGAGATGTGGCGCTGCGAAGCCGGGCTCGAGCTGGTCGGCCCGCGCTACTTCGGCGTGGACACCGATTATATCCCGCTTGAGGAACGCTGCAAGGAGGTGTGCCTGAATGTATAAGCTCGGCATAGACGTCGGCGGCACGAACACCGACGCCGTACTCATAGACGAAAACCTGAACGTCGTGGCGGACATCAAGTGCCCCACCGCCGGCGACATATACGACGGCATCCTCGCCGCCCTGCGCACCATTCTGGCGCAGTCGGGCATCGACCGCAGCCAGATAAAGCAGGCCATGCTCGGCACCACCCAGTGCACGAACGCCATAGTTGAGCGCAAGAACCTCGCGCCCATCGGCATCCTCCGCATAGGCGCGCCCGCCACGCTGGGCATCCCGCCGATGGTGGACTGGGCTGAGGACATCAGCAAAATAGCCGTCGGCAGCGCCGTCATAAGCGGCGGCTTCGAGTACGACGGCAAGCAGCTCGCGCCATTCGACGCCGAGGCTGCAAAGGCCTTCTTCCTCGAGATGAAGGAGAAGGGCGTCAAATCCATCGCCATCTCCTGCGTGTTCTCCACCGTGCGCAACGATCACGAGCTTGAGGCCGCGAAACTCTGCCACGAGGTCATGGGCGAGGACGTACACGTCTCCATCTCGAGCGAGATCGGCTCCATGGGCCTCATCGAGCGCGAGAACGCCACCATCCTCAACGCCGCGCTCTGGAAGGTCGCGGAACGCTTCACCGAGGGCTTTGCCCAGAGCCTGGCCGACGAGGGCATCACGAACGCGGACGTCTACCTCAGCCAGAACGACGGCACGCTCATGACCATGGAGCACGCGCGCCGCTACCCGATACTCACCGTCGCCTGCGGCCCGACTAACTCCATCCGCGGCGCGAGCTACCTGAGCAGCCTGCAGAACGCCATAGTCATCGACGTCGGCGGCACGACCACGGACCTGGGCGTCATCCAGAACGGCTTCCCGCGCGAGTCGAGCGTGGCGGTCACGATAGGCGGCGTGCGCACCAACTTCCGCATGCCGGACGTGGTCTCCATCGGCCTCGGCGGCGGCTCCATCGTGCGCGAGCACGCGGACGGCAGCGTCACCGTCGGCCCGGACAGCGTGGGCTATGAGATAACCAGCAAGGCCCTGGTCTTCGGCGGCGACACGCTCACCGCCACGGACGTGGCCGTGAGGCTGGGCATGTTCGAGCTGGGCGACCCGTCCAAAGTCGCGCACATCCCGGAGGAGCTGGCGAAGAAGGCCCTCGAGGCCATCGGCACGCTGGTCGAGGACGCCATCGACTCCATGAAGGTCTCGAGCGCGGACAGCGACGTCATCCTCGTCGGCGGCGGCTCCATCGTGCTGCCGGAGAAGCTGGCGGGCGCGGCGGCGACGGTCAAGCCAGACCACTTCGGCTGCGCGAACGCCATAGGCTCGGCAATATCCAAGGTCAGCGGCACCTTTGAAAAGCTCATAAACTACGACGAGATACCGCGCGACAAGGCCCTCGAGCAGGCTAAGGCCGAGGCCATCGACCTCGCCGTCGCCGCAGGCGCCATCCGCGAGACCGTCGAGATAATCGAGGTCGAGGACGTACCCCTCGCCTACTACGCCGGCAACACCAACCGCGTGAAGATCAAGGCCGCCGGCGATTTGGCCAACTGATAATCGACACTTTTCCCTCCGCCAGTGTTAAAGGAGCCGGGCGCCATTTGGCGTCCGGCTCTGACTTTCCCCGGGACGCTTTGCGCTTGCATATTATCGGACAGTTGGTATAATAGCTATAAACTTATACTCATTTGGAGGTATATAACTATGCTTGAGGCCGGAATGAAAGCACCGGATTTTACGCTCCCCGACAAGGACGGCACGCCTGTCTCGCTCTCCGATTTCCTCGGAAATCGCGTCGTGCTCTACTTTTACCCGAAGGATAACACCCCCGGCTGCACCCGGCAGGCCTGCGCCTTCGCCGGTGCGTACTCGGAGTTCCGGCAGCTCGGCGCCGTCGTCATAGGCGTCAGCCGTGATTCTACCGCCTCGCACCAAAAATTTGCCGAGAAAAACAGCCTGCCCTTCATCCTGCTCTCCGACCCCGAGCGCCTGGCCATCGAAGCCTACGGCGTCTGGCAGGAAAAGAAAAACTATGGCAAGGTCTCCATGGGCGTCGTGCGCTCCACCTTCATCATCGGCCCCGACGGGACTATCGAGAAAGTCATGCCCAAGGTGAAGCCCGACACCAACGCCGAGGACGTGCTCAAGTTCCTGCGGGGTTAACATAATGTCGCAAGAGCTTTGGGATGTATACAGCTATGACCGCGGGCTCACGGGTCGGGTAACGCATCGCGGCGATGGGCTGCGGCCGGGCGAGTATCATCTGGTGGTGCACATCTGCGTATTTGACAGCCGCGGGCGGCTGCTTATCCAGCGCAGGAGCGACGAGAAGCGCAGCTGGGGCGGGTTGTGGGACCTGAGCGCCGGCGGCTGTGCCCTGGCGGGAGAGAGCTCGCACGAGGCAGCGTCGCGGGAGCTGCACGAGGAGCTGGGCCTTGCTGCGGATTTCACGGGCGTGCGGCCGGTGCTGACGATAAACTTCGAGACAGGCTTTGATGATATCTACGAGATAGAACGCGAGCTGGAGCCGTCGGAGCTGCATTCTCAGGCGGAGGAGGTCACGGGCGCGAGCTGGGCGACGCTCGACGAGGTCTGCGGGCTGCTGGAGTCGGACGAGTTCGTGCCGTATTCGCCGCAGTTCGTGCGGCTGCTCTTTGACATCCACCGCCACGGCGCCGGGCTGAGGCGAAAGGAGCCGGACATATGAGGCAGCCGGAGCACTATCTGGACGACCTGCTGTACTTTTTCGACGGCTGGCCGCTCGAACTCGAGCTGTACCGCGGGCTGTATGCTATATTGGACGCGGCGGAGCTGCCGGAGCTGTCGGTGAAGGTGCAGAAAAGCCAGGTGAGCTTTTACGGGCGGCATCTTTTCGCCGCGGCCTCCCTGCCTCTGCGTCGGAAAAAGGACTGGCCGAAGCACTGTCTTATCGTCACGGTCGGACTGGGCCGGCGGCTTGAGTCGCCGCGCGTCGCGGTCGCCGTGGAGCCGTACCCAGGCCGCTGGACACACCATGTGCTGGTGTCTGAGGCCGGGGAGCTGGACGGTGAGCTGCTCTCCTGGCTGCGCGAGGCGTATGAGTTTTCGGAGCTGAAAAGATAAAAATAATCCCCCGCGTCCTGAAAGATGCGGGGGATTTATTGCACTTGCTTTATTCCTTGTGGGTCTGGGACGCACACTCGCTCTTGAGTCCCCTGAGCATGTCCACCCCGTGCTTGAGAGCAGGGAGCACTGCATCGAGACTCTCGGTCGCGGCCTTGGCACTTCCCGGGAGGTTTATGATCAGAGTGCCGCCTCTCAGGCCGGCGATGCCTCTGGAAAGCATGCCTCTCGGCGTAATCTTTACGCTTGCGGCGCGCATCGTCTCGGCTATGCCCGGCGCCACCCTGTTGATGACCGCCTCGGTCGCCTCCGGGGTCACGTCTCTCCTCGAGAACCCGGTGCCGCCGGTGGTAACGGCGAGACACACGTCCAGCTCATAGGAGCAGTTGACGAGTTCGCCCTTAATAAGCTCGAATTCATCCGGCACGACGTTGCAGTAGATGACTTCCCAGCCGTCTTTCTCGAGCATGGCCTTGACAGCCGGGCCGCTGGTATCCTCGCGCTCTCCCCTGCTGCACTTGTCGCTGACCGTTATCACGGCCGCAGTGTACCTTATCTCATCGCCCATATAACAGTATCCCTCTCCTTATATACTGCGCCATGCGCATATCTATATGGATTATAACAGACACACAGACAAGTTACAAGCCCGTAACGAGAGTTTAACAAAACATTCAAGTTCACAGAAATACCGGGACCCAATAACGGGTCCCGGTATTATCATCTCCGCCGTCAGATCTTGCCTGCAAGGACAAAGCCGAGCAGGACCAGCGTCGCCAGCACGACCAGCGCCGCAAGATACACTCCCACGCGCTTTTTGCCCTCTACAGGGGGCGCCGCGTGCTCTGAGGCCGGGATGAGCTTCGCCTTCCTCAGCGCCGTCACCACCGGCTTATACAGCAGCACCGTCAGCGTCGAGTTCACGCTCGCCTTGAACGCATTGAAGGGCAGGAAGTACGGGATGAGCATAGCCTCAACAGCCTCCCTCGGCTGCTTCATGTAGAACGGCGTCACCAGCCAGTTCCACAGCAGCATCGCCGCCACGCAGAACACGCTGCCCACGATAAGCCCTATCACCGCGCCCTTTATCGTGTGGTGCTTCCTGTATATGAGCGCCGCGGGCACGACCAGGGAGCAGGTGGAAAGCACGTTCATCAGAAAGCCCCAGAACCCCGTGTCGCTCGCCGTAAACATCTCGATGAGCGAGTCCACGATGGAGATGCCGACGCCAGCCATCGGGCCGTAGATGAAGGCAGATATCGCTATCACCACGTCCTTCGGGTCGTACTTCAGCCAGAGCACGATGGGCACCCTGCCCACCAGCATGACCACATACGCCAGCGCCGCCAGCATAGCCAGTATCGCCAGCTTCTTCGTATCCATCCTGCGACTCATAGTTGTACCCCTTTTCGCTGCATCCATTCCAATGCACCCCTTAACAAAGATTAACGCCCGAAGGTGTCTTCCTTCGGGCGTAATTATTGCAAAGGTGCAAAATACGCATCTTCTTCCATCCAGACTGTACTGTCGGTATCGGAATCACACCGATTCATGCTTTGGCCGAAGCCTCCGCTCGCGGACTTTACCGCCGGTCGGGAATTTCACCCTGCCCCGAAGACATCTTTTCGGTTGTCATCCGTACTATACCACTTCCCCGCCCATTTTGCAATACCCCTTTGACAATTCACACGGAAGGTTATAAACTTGCTGGGAGGTGAGCGTATGACAGACAGGGAACAGACCTGCTGCTTTACCGGGCATCGCAGCTCAAAGCTCCCATGGGGAAGCAACGAAAAAGACCCGCGCTGCCTGAGGCTGAAGGCTGAGATAAGCAGCGCCATCTCCGAGCTGTGCAGGCTCGGCGTCAGGCATTTCATCTGCGGCATGGCCCTCGGCTGCGACACCTACTTCGCCGAGGCCGTCATCGCCCTGCGCGTCGATCATCCAGACATCACCCTGGAGGCAGCCATCCCCTTCGACGGGCAGGACAGAGGCTGGAATGCGGAAAACTCTGCGCGCTACGGCCGCATTCTCTCCTCCTGCGACAAAGTCACCCTCGTCAGCCACGATTACAGCCCCGGCTGCATGCAGCGCAGGAACGAATACATGGTGGATAACTCCGCGCACATAATAGCCGTGTTCGACGGCAGCGCCGGAGGCACCCTGAACACGCTCCGCTACGCCGTCCGCAGCGGCATTGACATACATGAGATCGAGCCGTAAGCTTTGACATCTGGCTGCATATGATGTATAATATGGGGCTTATGTAAGGATGTGAGTTAAATGAAAGACGTCATCATTTCAATAACCGGCGTACAGAACTACCCGCAGGGCTCGGACGACGCAGTCGAGCTCGTCACCGAGGGCAAGTACTGCTTCCGCGACGGGAAGGGTGAACTCAGCTACATGGAGAGCGAGCTGACCGGGATGCAGGGCACAAGGACCTCCTTCACCTTCACCCCGGACGAGGTCATCCTCTCCCGAGAGGGCACGCTCACGAGCAAAATGATCTTCCGCGAGGGTACTAAGAACACCTTCCTCTACGACACGCCATTCGGCTCTGCCACGATGGGCCTCGATACCCACAGGATACACTCGACAATGGGTCCTCGCGGCGGTGACATGGAGATTGACTACGTGGTCGACCTCGACCACGCCGTCGTTGGACGGAACAGGTTCAGAATAAACGTCAGAGAACAGGGCGGTGCGACAGATGGCAAATCTTGTTGAGAAGGCAAAGGCAGAGATAAACAAGCTCCTTTCGGAGAGCCTCGAGCGCGCAGCGGCAAAGGGGCAGCTGCCCTCCGGTGCGGCGCTGACAGGTACCGTCGAGGTGCCCAAGGACACGAACAACGGCGACTTCGCCGCAAACCACGCTATGGCCGGTGCAAAGGCACTGCGCATGGCCCCGAGGAAGATAGCGGATGCGCTCATCGAAAACCTCGAACTGGATGACAGCTATTTTGCCTCCGCTGAGGCCGCCGGGCCGGGCTTCATAAACTTCCGGCTCGCGCCCCAGTGGTACGCTGAGGTCATGGCCGCCGTACAGGCCGAGGGCAAGGATTACGGCCGCTCCCACGCCCTCGAAGGGCAGAAGATCATGGTTGAGTTCGTCTCCGCCAACCCCACCGGACCCATGCACATGGGCAACGCCCGCGGCGGCGTGCTCGGAGATACCCTCGCTGAGGTACTCTCCCGCGCCGGCGCCGATGTCTGGCGCGAGTTCTACGTGAACGACGCGGGCAACCAGATAGAGAAGTTCGCCACGTCCATCGAGGCACGCTACGCCCAGCTCGTGCTCGGCGAGGACGCCGTCGAGTTCCCCGAGGACGGCTACCACGGCGACGATATCAAAGACCTCGCCCGAGCCTTCCTTGAGGAAAACGGCCCCGGCTGGCTGGACAAGCCCGTCGCCGAGCGCCATGCCGCCATGTCCCGCTTCGGCCTGGACAGCAACCTGCCCAAGATGAAGGCCGACCTGCAGCGCTACGGCATCGAATACGACGAGTGGTTCTTCGAAAGCTCTCTGCACGAGAGCGGCTTCGTGGCCGAGACCGTGGCCCTGCTCACCGAGCGCGGCTGGACATATGAAAAGGATGGGGCGCTCTGGCTCGCAACCTCCCGCATTCTTGCAGATGGGCTTAGAAGGGCCGGAAAGAGCGAGGAAGACATAGAAAAACTTGAGCTGAAAGACGACGTACTCAGGCGCGCGAACGGCTTCTACACCTACTTCGCCGCCGACATCGCCTACCACCGCAACAAGCTGGAGGTGCGCGGCTTCGACCGGGTGATAAACATCTGGGGCGCCGACCACCACGGCCACGTGGCAAGGCTCAAGGGTGCAATGGACGCCCTTGGCCTCGACGGCGAGCACAGGCTCGAGATCGTCCTCATGCAGCTAGTGAAGCTCATGCGCGACGGCGAGGTCGTGCGCATGTCCAAGCGCACCGGCAAGGCCATTTCCCTCGGCGACCTGCTGGATGAAATACCCGTGGACGCCGCGCGCTGGTTCTTCAATTCCCGGCCGGATACCCAGATGGACTTCGACCTCGGCCTCGCCGTGCGTGAGGACAGCGAGAACCCCGTCTACTACGTGCAGTACGCCCACGCGCGTATCTGCTCCGTCATACGTAACCTCGCCTCCGACGGGCATGAGGTGCCAGATGCCGGGAGCGTGGACGCCTCCCTGCTCACCACAGAGCACGAGCGCGAGGTCATAAAGCAGCTCGCCGCCCTGCCGGACGAGATACTCCACGCCGCCCAAGCCCTTGACCCCAGCCGCATAAACCGCTATGCCATGGAGCTTGCCGCGCGCTTCCACCGCTTCTACAACGCCTGCCGCATCAAAGGCGCGGAACCCGGCGTGCTCGAAGCGAGACTTCTCCTCGCCGACTGCGTGCGCGACGCCATCGCCGTCTGTCTCAATATTCTCGGCGTGCATGCTCCCGTTCAGATGTAAATCCAAACGCTGAATAATTATCCATTATTTTCGTTTATTTAAACGCTATATTCAACCAGGCGCTATAAAAATGAATAGCGCCTGGTCTTTTATTTTCATCGTGCTCTGAGCGCCGTTTCCGGTGTCAAAACCAAAAGGCGCCCGGTATACGGGCGCCTTTTGGGGGAGAGAGAAAAAGTCTTTGGAGAGGCGGTAAGTAAATGTCACACATTTAACAAACCATGAGCATGATAGCACGTATCACGGCGCTTGTAAAGCTCTTTTTTCGAAATCGTTAATAATTTAATTTATATTTTACATTCCGAACAGCAGACGCACTGTGAGGGCTGAAGCGGCGAAGCCTGTGATATCTGCGGCGAGTGCGGCAGGTACGGCCCAGCGGGTATGCTTGATCCCGGCGGCTCCGAAGTAAACTGCAATGACATAGAAGGTCGTTTCGGTGGAACCGAGCATGACTGCGGCGGTGCGTCCGACGAAGCTGTCGGGTCCGTACTCCCCTATAAGCTCCGCAGCAGCTGCGAGCGCGCCGGAGCCTGAGACCGGCCGAAGCAGCATTAGCGGCGCGGTCTCGGCCGGAATGCCAAGTAGGTCCAGCACCGGGGCAAGAAGTCCTGTCAACGCCTCGAGCGCCCCGGAGGCGCGCAGCATATACACGGCTGTCAGCAGCGCAATAAGCGATGGCAAAATGCGCAAAAGTGTTTGAAATCCGTCCCTTATTCCGTCAAGCATGGCCTCAAATACGTCTGTGCCGTTCAGAGTTCCCCACAGCGCAGCAGCGGCGATCAGGACCGCTGCCGACATGTCCGCGAGCGCGCTCATCTGTCGCAGAACCTCGCGAGCAGCGTGCAGACGAACAGTCCAGCTGTGACGGACACTACGGAGCTTATCCAGACGGCCGGGAGGATATCGAAGGGCGAAGCGGCTCCGCTGCTCGCACGGAGCGCCGCGGCGGTGGTCGGCAGCAGCTGGATGGAGGCGGTATTTAGTACCACAAGCAGGCAGAGTTCGCGGCTTGCGGTATCCGGGCGCGTGGATAGCCGGGCCATCCCCCGCGCGGCTTTTATTCCCATGGGAGTCGCTGCGTTGCCGAGGCCCAGCAGGTTCGCGGACACGTTCGAAGTCAGAGCATCCATCGTCTCGGTATCCCTCGAGGCTCTCGGGAACAGGCGGCTCAGGACCGGTCTCAGCAGCCTGGAGAGTGCCGCAGTCACGCCAGACCGGCGCATCACCTCCATCACTCCCGACCACAGACAGATGAGGCCGCCGGTCTCAAGTATAACCTTCACCGCCGCCGGAGCACCCTCCAGCGCAGCAAGGCCCGTCTGCGGTCCATTTCCCGTAAAAACCGCAAAAATGACTGTAAATACCAATGCAGCAGTCCACATTTTAGCCATATTGTACATTCCTCCCAAATTTGAGCCATGGAAATTTCAAGATTTATTCATGAATATTTATTCTTGCCGTGTTGACTTTATGCCGGAAGTAATATATAATTACAAAGTGCCGAATACTGGACACGGCAGATTTGGAGGGAAAAAAATGAAATCAACCGGAATCGTGAGAAAGGTAGACGAGCTTGGCCGAATAGTGCTTCCTATTGAGCTCAGAAGGACGCTCGACATCGCCGAGAAGGACTCCATGGAGATCTACATCGAAGGCGACGCGATCATCCTCAGGAAGTATCAGCCGGCCTGCATCTTCTGCGACAGCGCTAAGGACATAGTCTCCTACAGAGGCAAGAATGTCTGCTCCGACTGCATCAGGATGCTCGAGGAGAAGGTCTGATCGTCTGCAGGGAAAAAAGAAAGACGGAGTTAACCGGTTCATGGTCAGCTCCGTCTTTTAATTTTTGTCCGATCTCCTGTCAGGTCATTTTTTCCTGCTTGACCTTATGATCTATGACATGTCTTGAGGCCAGTTCACGCTGTACCTCCTGGAGTCCTATTCCAAGCTCGACCATCAGTACCATTACATGATATGCGAGGTCGGCTATCTCATAGACCGTCTCTTTCCTGTCCCGAGCGTGCCCTGCGATTATGACCTCGGTGGACTCCTCCCCCACCTTCTTGAGGATCTTGTCGAGGCCCTTCTGGAACAGATACGTGGTGTAGCTGCCCTCCGGCAGCTCTTTTTTTCTGCCCTCGAGCAGCCCATAGAGGCCTTCAAGCGAGAACTCGGAAAGCTCCTCGCTCTCGTACACCGGTTCAAAGAAACAGCTCTCCGCGCCCGTGTGGCAGGCTGGGCCCGCCTTCTCCACCTTCACCACCAGCGCGTCCAGGTCGCAGTCCGCTGTGATGGAGACGATGCGCTGCACGTTGCCGCTGGTCTCGCCCTTGCGCCAGAGCTCCTGACGGCTCCGGCTCCAGAAGCAGGTGCGGCCCTCGCGCATAGATATCTCGAGGCTCTCCCGGTTCATATAGGCCAGGGTGAGCACTTTTTTGTTCTCCGCGTCCACGACGATGGCGGGGATGAGGCCCCGCTCGTCGAATTTCAGTTTGTCCAGATCCATGTCACAGCCTCACATTTATCCCGTTTTGCCGCAGCTCGGCCTTGAGCTGCGGTATTTTCACCTCGCCGAAGTGGAAGATGGACGCGGCCAGTCCCGCGCTCACCTCCGGCACCGCCCGGAACAGCTCCGTGAAATCCGCCGCGCAGCCCGCGCCGCCCGAGGCGATGACCGGTACCCTGACCGCCTCGCAGACCGCTTGGAGCATCTCCAGGTCGAAGCCGCCCTTGACGCCGTCCGTGTCGATGGAGTTCACTACCACCTCGCCGGCGCCCATGTCCACGCACTTTTTTATCCAGCTGATGGCCTCGATGCCCGTGTCATCGCGCCCGCCCCGGGCGAACACGCGAAACTCGCCGTCCACGCGCTTTATGTCCGCCGAGAGCACCACGCACTGGTCGCCGTAGCGCCGCGCTGCCCTCCTCACCAGCTCGGGGTCGCGGATGGCGCCCGAGTTCACGCTGACCTTGTCCGCGCCGCACTTGAGCACGCGGTCAAAGTCATCGAGGCTCGAGATGCCCCCGCCCACCGTGAGCGGGATGAAGATGGTGGAGGCCACTTCGCGCAATATGTCGGTGAAGAGCCTCCTGCCCTCCGCCGAGGCGGTGATGTCGTAGAACACCAGCTCGTCCGCGCCGCCCTCGGAGTAGTATGCGGCCAGCTCGACCGGGGAGTTTACGTCGCGCAGTCCCAGGAAGTTCACGCCCTTGACGACCCTGCCGTCCTTCACGTCGAGGCAGGGGATTATCCGCTTTGTTATCATCTTGCCGCCTCCACCGCGTCCCGGAGCGCTATGTCCCCGGTGTAGTATGCCTTGCCGATTATGGCTCCGTAGAGGCCCAGCGCACGCAGCCGGCGCACGTCCTCCATGCTCGAGACGCCGCCCGAGGCGATGAGCTTAAGCCCGAACTCGCGCTGCAGCCGCTCGTAAAGCTCCGCGTTCGCGCCGCGCATGGCCCCGTCCCGGGAAATATCCGTGCAGATGACGGTTCTAACGCCCATGGCCTCTATTTTGCGCAGGAAGTCCTCCGCCGTTATGCCGGAGTCCTCGCGCCAGCCCTTAATTGCTACCCTGCCGTCCCGCAGATCCGCGCCGACGGCTATCTTTTCGCCGTATTTGCCCACGGCCTCGGCCAGCAGCCCGGGGTCTGAGACCGCCGCGGTGCCGAGTATCACTCTCCCCACGCCCGCCGAGAAGGCCCGGTCTATGGCCGCCATGTCCCGCAGGCCGCCGCCGCACTCGACGAACAGACCCGTCTCATTAACTATCCGCTCGATGGTGCCGAGGTTCGGCGTGCCGCCGTCGCGCGCACCTTCGAGGTCAACGGTGTGCATCTGCGCCGCCCCCTGCGCCTTGAAGTCAAGCGCCACGGACACCGGGTCGTCGCTGTACACCGTCATTTGCGCATAATCGCCCTTGTACAGCCGCACCGCTTTCCCCTCGTAGAGGTCTATCGCCGGAAATATCAGCATCGCTCAGCCCTCCAGCTCGCAGAAGGCCCTGAGTATCGAGAGCCCTACCCTGCCGCTCTTTTCCGGGTGGAACTGGCAGCCGTAGAGGTTGTCCCGCTGCACTGAGGCGGTGAGGTCGATGCCATACTCCGTCGTGGCCGTCACGCTGTCCTCGCACCTGTCGGCGTAGAAGCTGTGGACAAAATAGACGCAGTCTCCCTCGTTCACGTACTTGAGTACGCCGCCGCGTCGACAAATTTTCAGGGCGTTCCAGCCTATATGGGGTATGGGCAGACCAGAGTCAAGCCTGCCCTCCATGCCCACGACCTCGCCCTTCAGCAGGCCAAGGCCGGGGTATTCGCCGTACTCAAAGCTGCGCTCAAACAGCAGCTGCATGCCCAGGCAGATGCCCATTACGGGCTTGCCGCTTTTAACCGCCCGTCTCACGGCCTCGTCCATGCCGCTTTGGCATAATTTTTCATACGCATCCGCAAAAGCGCCCACGCCGGGCAGGATGACCCGGTCGGCGTCAGCAATCTTCGCCGCGTCGCCCGTCACCTCCGCCTGCTCGCCTATCGCCGCGAAGGACGAACGGAGCGAGAACAGGTTGCCCACGCCGTAGTCGATTATCGCCGTCATCAGAGCACCCCCTTCGTCGAGGGCAGGGCCTCGCCCCTCACCGTCACGGCCGCGCGCAGGGCGCGGCCAAAGGCCTTGAACATGCCCTCTATGATGTGGTGCGAATTAATGCCGTCGAGCTGCCGGATGTGCAGGCTCATAAGCCCCGTGTTCGCCACGGCCTGGAAGAACTCGCGCGCCAGCTCCGTGTCGAAGTCGCCGACCTTCTCCGAGGGTATCTCCGCCGTATATCTCAGGCAGGGCCGGCCCGAGAGGTCCACCGCGCAGAGGATGAGCGCCTCGTCCATTGGCAGGATAATGTTGCCGTAGCGGTTTATGCCGCGCTTATTCCCCAGCGCCTGCAGGATGGCCGCGCCGAGGCAGAGGCCGATGTCCTCCACGCTGTGGTGCCCGTCCACCTCCAGATCGCCCCGGCAGCTCACCGCCAGGTCAAAGCCGCCGTGCAGGGCAAGGAGCGTCAGCATGTGGTCGAGAAAGCCGACGCCGGTCTTGATATCCGCCCGGCCCGAGCCGTCCAGCTCGAGGGAAAGCTCCACCTTCGTCTCCGCCGTCTCGCGTTTTACCTCACTGCGTCTCATTTCCTCAGCTCCGTTCCAATATCTCGTCCGTCGCCGCGAGCAGCGCGTCCATCTGCTCCGGCGTACCCAGCGTTATCCTCACCCAGTCGGCGAGCTTGCTACCGAGGTAGCGTATCAGTATGCCCCGCGCCTTGAGCTCTTCCATGTACTCCTTCGCCCCAATGAGACAGGGCCGCGCCAGCACGAAGTTCGCGCTCGACTGCGTCAGCTCAAAGCCGCGCTTTACAAGCTCCGACGTCAGCCGCCTGCGCTCGAGCGCTATCCTGCGGCAGTTCGCCGCGTAATACGCCCAGTCGCGCACAGCCGCCGCGCCCACCTCGAGCGCCACACGGTTGACGCTGTAGGGGTTCGTCGAGTATTTGAGCTTCTTTAAATCCTCAATGAGTCCCTCCGGCCCGACGGCATAGCCCAGCCGCGCGCCCGCCAGCGACGCGGACTTCGAGAAGGTGCGCACGACCAGCACGTTCTCGTACTTCGACACCAGCGGCACAGCCGTCTCACCGCCAAAGTCCACATAGGCCTCGTCCACGACGACCACACTGTCCGGGCTGCCCTTCACGATGCCCTCCACAGCCGCGAGCGGCAGGGCCACGCCCGTCTGCGCGTTCGGGTTCGCTATCACGACGCAGCGGCCCGTGCCCGTATAATCGCGCGGGTCAATGGTAAGCCCCTCGCCCATCGCCGGGCGCAGCGTGTCTATGTGGTAGAGGTCTGCGAAGACCTCATAGAAGCCGTAGCTCACGTCAGGAAACACCACGCCCCGCTCGCAGAAGGCGAGGAAGCAAAAGTTCAGGATATCATCCGAGCCGTTTGCGAGCAGCACATTCCCCTCGCCCAGCCCGAACTGCCCCGCGACGAGCGCCGCCAGCTCGCGGCAGGCCGCGTCCGGGTAGAGGTTCAGCGCCGCCGACTGCGCCGAGCGCAGGGCGTCCAGCACCGCGGGCGAGGGCGCGTAGGGCGACTCGTTCGCGTTGAGCTTTATATACTCCCTGTCCTTCGGCTGCTCGCCGGGGACATACGGCTCGAGCATGGAAAATTTGCTGTCCAGAAAGCGGCTCATTCAGACCGCCCCTTCCTCCTGATAGTCGCCGACACGGCGTGCGCGTGCAGGCCCTCGGTGTCCGCAAAGAGCGCCACGTCGTCCGCCACGTCCTCCAGCCCCGCCGCCGTGTAGTACGAGAAATAGCTCCGCTTCACGAAGTCGTCCACGCCGAGGGGACTCGAAAACCGCGCCGTGCCCATCGTCGGCAGCGTGTGGTTCGTGCCCGAGAGGTAGTCGCCCAGCGGCTCCGGGCAGTAGTGCCCCAAAAACACCGAGCCGGCGTTGCGCACCCGGCCCAGCCAGTCGAAGGGCTGCTCCACGCAGAGCTCCAGGTGCTCCGGCGCTATCTCGTTTGCAATATCGACGGCCTCGCTCAAATCGTCCGTGACGATTATCTTGCCGTTGGCCTCTATGGACGCGCCCGCGATGTCTTTCCTCGGCAGCACCTCGAGCTGGGCCTCCAGCTCGGCGGCGGTCTTTTCGGCGAGCGCCGCGCTGTCCGTTATGAGTATCGCCGTGGCGAGCCTGTCGTGCTCGGCCTGAGAGAGCATGTCCGCCGCGAGCCAGACCGGGTCGGCCGTCTTGTCCGCCACGATGAGTATCTCGCTCGGGCCGGCGATCATGTCTATCGCCACCTGTCCGAAGACCTGGCGCTTCGCCTCCGCCACGAAGGCGTTGCCGGGGCCGACTATCTTGTCCACTCTGGGTATCGTCTCAGTCCCGTAGGCCAGGGCGGCCACGGCCTGCGCGCCGCCGACGCGGAACACCCTGTCCACGCCCGCGACCTTCGCCGCCGCGAGTATCGCCGGGCTGACCTCGCCGCCCGTCGCCGGCGTCGTCATGACTATCTCGTCCACGCCCGCTATCTTCGCCGGGATGCAGTTCATGAGCAGCGACGAGGGATACGCCGCCGTGCCGCCCGGGATATACAGCCCCACGCGCTGCATGGGTATGACCCTCTGCCCCAGCATGGATCCGTCGGGCCGCGTCAGGATGTAATCATGCCGCACCTGCCGCTCGTGGAAGGCGCGTATATTCGCGCTCGCGCGCTCGAGCACGCGCAGGTATTCGGGGTCCACGGCCTTCACCGCCGCGTCCAGCTCCTCGGGCGTCACCTCGAGCGCCGTGCCCTCGGCGTGGTCGAACTTCGCGTTGTACTCGTAGAGCGCCTTGTCCCCGTTCTCGCGCACGTTCGATATTATCTCTGACACCGTGCCCGAGACGTCCCGGCCCGAGACCGTCCTCGCAAAGAGCTCCGACGCCGGGGTCTCGCCGCTTTTCATTATCCTTATCATCACGCTCTGCCTCCTTCCGCCGCCGCGCCTATGAGCGACGCGAGCCGGCTTATGCCCTCGTATTTGAACTTGAAGCTCGCCTTGTTGGCTATGAGCCTCGCGCTTATCGGCAAGATCGTCTCCAGGACCCGCAAATCGTTCTCCCGGAGCGTCGTGCCCGTCTCCACGATGTCCACTATGACATCCGAGAGTCCTATGATGGGCGCGAGCTCGATGGAGCCGTTGAGCCTTATTATATCTATCGCCCGGCCCTGGCCGCGGAAATACCGCGTTGCGATGTTCGGGAACTTCGTCGCCACCCTGAGAGTCCCCGCCCTGCGCCACTGTTGCTCCCTGCCTGCCACGCACATCCGGCAGCGGCCTATGCCGAGGTCGTGCAGCTCGTACACGTCCGGCGAATACTCCAGCAGGATATCCTTGCCCGCGACGCCCATGTCCGCCGCGCCGCGCTCTACATATATCGCCACGTCCGAGGGCTTGACCCAGAAAAAGCGCAGCCCGTTCTCGGGGTTCTCGAACACCAGCTTGCGGCTGTCCTCCCTTATGCCCGGGCAGCCGCAGCCCGAGCGCTCGAACATGTCGTAGACCTGCTCGCCCAGCCTGCCCTTCGGCAGGGCTATGTCAATCGTCTGCTTCAAGCGTGACCGGCCTCCCGTTTTTCATTTTCATCAGGCTTCGGCACCTCGCCGTCCCGACTGTTCCCGGCTGGACCCGGACGCTCCGCCCGGACTCCGTGAGCTCCCGCACAGCCGCGGCCAGCTCCTCCGGCGTCTCGCCGTCCGGGATGAGCAGCACGTCCGCGTCGTACTCCGCCGCGCCCTCGCCCAGCCGCTCCAGCAGGTTCAGGTACACCGCAAAGCCTATGGCCTGCTCGTCCTTGCCCAGCTTGCGCATCAGGCTGTCGTAGCGCCCGCCCGAGAGCACCGCCGAGGGCGCGCCCGAGACGTAGCCCTTGAACACGAGGCCGTTATAATACTCCGTGTCGCAGGTGATGCTCAGATCGAGGTTTATCTTCCCCCCGCAGCCGAAGGCGGAGAGCACGCCCAGCGCGCTCGAAAGCTCGCCCGCCGCCTGACGCTCCGCCTCGGTCTTCGCCGCCTGCGCGAGCTTCGGCAGCAGCTCCGACGCCGGGCCGTAGAGCGAAACCAGCCCCGCCAGCCGCTCCGCCGGCTCCATGGGCGCGCCCGCCGCCGCGCACACCGCGCGTATCGACTGCACGCTCCGGCTGCCTACAGCCCGCAGAAGTTCCGCACGCTCCGGGCCCCTCAGCCCCAGCTCATCGAGCACGCCGCAGAGGAAGCCCATGTGCGACAGGTCGAGCACCCACTCGCCCGTCACCTCCATGAGGCTGCGCACCGCGAGCATCAGCACCTCGCCCTGCACATAGGCGTCCACCGGTCCGAGATACTCCAGCCCCGCCTGCGTTATCTCCTGGAAACCGAGCCCCGAGTCCGGCGCGCGGTAGACGCTCTCGTCATAGTACACCTTCTCCGCCGCGCCCTCGCCGCCGAGGTTCTTCGCGATCGACAGCGTCACATCCGGCTTGAGCGCCATGAGCCGCCCGTTCGTATCCGTAAAGGTTATGACGCTGCCGCTGGGCAAAAAGCTCCTGTTGCCCGCGTACAGGTCGTATTCCTCAAACTTGCTCATCCTGTACGGCCGGTAGCCATACCTCGAATACAGCGCCCTCAGGCCCCGCACCAGCAGCTCCTCCGGCCTCAATATGCTCTCCATGCTCATCCTCCGGTACACTTTACCTTGCTAATGTGATAGCACGCTAATATATTACCACCATTGTCCGCTTTGTCAATAGCTTTTCTCCGATTCTGTGACATATGACGAGCTTTCGCATTCTACGGCCCCGGTTTCGGTCGTATCCGATACATTATAATACAAAAAACTGCGGTTGACCAGTCCGGTCTTTGAACCGCAGTTTTTTCTCAGCGTTTTTCGAGGATGAGCCTGCACCACGACATCCGGGCCTTCTTGAAGAACTCGCCCCCGTCCCCGGCGCGGCCGAAGCTGCCGGCGAGGAATCCGCCCGTCTCGTCCGGACGCACACTGTACTCCCGGCCGACGTACATTATGAGCTTTAAGAACTCCCCGTAGTCCTCCCCTGCCTCGAGAGTCCTGAAGCCCTCTGCCTCGAGCGTTTCGACATAGCTTCTCACGGTGTCGACCCCCTCGAAGCAGGGCACTCCGCGCACGAGCGCTCTCAGCTCCGGCTCCGGGCGGCGTCTCGCGCAGAAGTCGCTTATTATGAGCCTGCCACCCGGGTTAAGCAGCCTTGCGTACTCCCTCGCGGCGTCGGCCCTGTCGGGCAGCACAGAGAAGGCCGCCTCGCTGAACACGCCGTCGAAACTCCCATCCTCGAAGGGCAGAGCCGTCACGTCCGCGCAGAGGAAGCGGCAGCGCTCCGGGCATTCCAGTGAGGCCCTGTCTATAAGCTCCGCATCGAGGTCGACGCCCGTGACCTCGGCCCCGAGCCGCTCCGACAGGAGCTTCGAGGCCGCGCCCAGCCCGCAGCCCGCTTCGAGCAGGCGCAGGCCGGTCTTCTCCGCCCAGCCAGCAGTCCGGGCGGCGGAGAGCAGGTACTCCCCCCGGCCCGGTCTTCTCGAGAACACCTCTATCATCTTTTCAGGCAAGGCTCTCACCTCCCGGCGCGGCAATCTGATCAATATCTCGAGGCGCGGCCGCCGTTGCCCCGGCCCTCCTCCATCATTCCGAAGTGCTCGAGGAAGAAGGTGCGTGCGCGCAGGCCGTATTTCTGCGCCACGGCATCGAGCGTATCATCCACGACCTGCGCCATCAGCTCCGACTCGGCGGCGGCGCGGGCGTTTATGATGACGGAAATGGCGCTGTAGCTGCCCGTAAGCCTCCGGTCGTATTCCACGGGGTAGTCCACGCCGATGAGGCTGGCCTTGAAGAAGTCCTCGCCCTGCCCGGCGGCGAAGGCCTTGAGGTGCGGCACATTCGCGCCCGCTTTTTTGAGGCCCTCGCGTATGCCCTCGAAGACCTCGTCGATGACGGCGTTGAAGTCCACGGCCCGGTCCTCCCTCTGCTCGAAGAAGACCCGGCGGTTATACCAGCTGAGCAGGCGTTCGGCGGCCATGAAAGCCTCGGAGCCATAGCCTATCTCGCGGTGCTCTGCCGCGGCCCTGTGCGTCATGAGGAAGTCCACCACCGCGTCCACGCCCTCGCCCGTTTTCGCGGACATGGTCATGACGGGCGTGTCCGGGTGCAGGGTGCGGATGAGCGCGAGTCGCTTTTCAATTTCCGGCGCGGTCAGAAGGTCGATCTTGTTGAGCACGATGAGGTCTGCCTCGGCCATCTGCGCGTCGAGCAGAAAGCGCATCTCGCCCGGCAGGTTTATGTCCCCCTCGCCCTCCATGAGCATCCTCATCCGCTCGGGGTCAACTATGCAGGTGAAGGGCATCAGCTCGAACTCGTCCGGTTCCCTCTCCACGAGCTGGAGGTAGACGTGGTCGAGGGCGCCTATGCCGCAGCCGGGGATGTCCGAGAAGATGACCGTCGCGCCCCCGGACACCAGCTGGCGCAACTTGTCCACCAGGTTCTCGTGCTGATAGCAGATGCAGTTTCCGGCGATGCTCGTAGTCAGCACGTCGCTCGTCGCGGTGAAGTCCGCGTCCACTATGTTGCTCGCGCCGAGGTCGTTTGCCAGTATCGCCGCCTTGCCCCAGCGCGCATTGATGGAGCGCGCGAAGGCAAGCATCGAAGTCGTCTTTCCGGCCCCGAGGAAGCCGCTCGTCACCATGTACTTCGTCTTTGCCATCTTCTCAGTTATCTCCTTTCGTCAGCGTGCTCATTATGATCTCGAAGGCCGGGCCGATTCGTCCGCGCACCAGGACATCCGCCCTGCCGTCGAAGGGCGTCGGCTCGGCGTTTATTATCGCCAGCCTGCCCCTGAACCTGTCAAGCAGCCTCGGTGCGCTGCTGACCTTGAGCGAGCTGCCGCCGATGACCAGCAGGTCGGCCCGGTTCAGCTCCCTCACCGTCTCCATTATGACGCTCATATCCGGCACCTCTCCAAAGAGCAGTATGCCGGGCCTCACCATGCCACCGCAGCGCTCACAGTGCGGCACTCCCGCGCAGTCGGCCACCTTCTCCGGCGGATAGCCCTGCCCGCAGTCCACGCAGTAGTTCACGTATACGTTCCCGTGTATGTCGAGCACCCGGCGGCTCCCCGCCCGCTGGTGCAGGCAGTCCGCGTTCTGAGTCACGACGCATTTAATATACTCCAACCTCTCAAGCTCCGCCAGCGCGTAGTGGACTCTGTTCGGCGGCGCAGAGAGGTCGAGCAGCTCCCTGCGGTAGAAGTCGAAGAACTTCTCAGGCTGCTCCCTCATGAACCGCGGCGTCAGTATTTCCTCCGGCGGCGCGCCGTAGCTGCTCGGGCGGTTATACAGCCCGGTCTGCCGGCTCCTGAAATCCGTCAGTCCGCTGTCTGTCGAGACACCGGCCCCGCCGAAAAACACGGCGTAGTCCGCGTCTCTTATAAGCTCCGCCGTGCGTATGCAGGCCCTCTCGAACTGCGTCATCTCCCGGCCTCATTGAGCGCCGCGCAGAGGGCCTCGACGTCCACTCCCGTCTCCGACGCGAGCCGCTCCATGGTCCACATGACCGTGCTCTCGTCCACGCAGCACAGGCCGAGGCTCATGAGCGCAGCGTACAGCCTAGGCTCTGAGGCCAGCGCCATACCGACCGTGGTATTGGCAGTTATGGTGAGCTTCATGCCGCGCCTCCCTCAGTTCGTGTACAGCCTGCGCCCGTCCGCCCCAGTCAGGTGGAAAGCGCAGAAGGGTATGAGCGTGCAGTCCGACCTCACGATGTGCACGCAGCAGCCGTGCAGTCTGCCGAGGTCTATGTTCCACACGTCCTGGAAGCCCATGCCCGAGATGCAGAACGAGTGCGTCAGCGTCCGCATGGCAAAGCGCATGAGCGGCGTGTCCGCCTCCGCGCCCGCCTGATAGCGCCAGCGCTTCGTAGTGTACCTGTTCGTCTTCTCGACGAAATCCGTCCTCTCCGTATCGCAGGAGTTCTGATCCCGCTCTGACATGGCGACGAGCTTGCCCGTCTCGTCCAGATAATAGGTGCTCGAGAAGTCGCAGTGCGGGTCGAACTGCTTTCTCGGGACGAAGTGCTCCATCTTCAGCTCCTCCGGGCACTGCTCGCAGAGGGCGTGTATGACATCACTCAGCCCGCAGCGGCTCTCGTCCGGCGGCGTCTTTCCCGGAAACCGCCCGAAATAGCTCACCGGCTGGAAGTGTATGCCCTTGATGACGGGTATATGCCGCTTCCCGAACGCCACTATCTCCCCTATCCTGTGCAGATTCACGCCGGGTATGACCACGGGCACGAGCAGGATACCGAGGCCCGCCGCCTCGCAGTTCTCGACGGCCCTGAGCTTTATATCCAGCATCTCACGGCCGCGGATATGCCGGTAGATGTCCTCGTCCAGCCCGTCGAACTGCAGATAGATGAGGTCCAGCCCCGCCTCCTTGAGCCGTTTGGCGTACTCCGGGTCGGCTGCAAGCTTTATGCCGTTCGTGTTCACCTGCAGGTGAATCACCCCGAGCCGCTTGCCGAGTCTGATGATATCGCAGAGGTCGTCCCTCACCGTCGGCTCGCCGCCCGAGAGCTGGACGCTGCAGTATGGGTTCGAGGCCAGCGCCGAGGCGTACATTCGCTCTATCTGCTCAAGGTCCGGCTCGAAGCGCTCCGCGTTCGCGTCGGCAAAGCAGATCTTGCAGTTCATGTTGCAGCGGTAGGTTATCTCGAGTATGCTCGTGCAGGTACCGCTGCGGTGCTCGTCGCATATGCCGCAGTCGAAAGGGCAGCCGCGCTCGCCGAGGGGCCGGCCCCTGTCCTTCGCCGGGGCGTGGACGCCCTGTTTGAGCCAGTCCTCGTACATGTCCGCGTCGCGCCAGAACAGCACCTTGAACCGCCCGTGCTCCGGGCAGTCCTTCACCATATACGCCTTGCCGTCCTCCCTCTCGTATCTCGCCGGTATGCGTCTGAGGCAAACGGGGCAGAGGCTCTCAGTCTCATGGAGTATCTCGCTCATTCTGCTTCCCTCTCAAGTATCCGCTTCTTCTCGTAGCAGTGCTCCCGCAGGGCGCCGCAGGGCAGGAGCCTTATCTCCAGCTCCGGCGCGCCCTGCATGAATGACAGCGCCATGAGCCGTGCCTTTAGGTCCCCGGCGTCGAAGGCGTCCTCGTCCAGCACCTCGATATCAAGGCTTACTCGCCCGTCCTGTAGGAAAATGCGGTAGTCCAGCAGGCCCTCCGTCGCGAACAGCTCCTCGTCAAAGAGCGCGGGGTAGATGTGATGTCCGTTGTACTCCGTCGCGCCCTCGCGCCGCCTTCTGATGTGCCCGAGCGTCATGAGGTGGCTGCCGCAGTCGCTTTTCGTCAGCGTCGCGATGTCGCCAGTTCGGTAGCGGATGAGCGGCATGCAGTCGCGGGCTATGTTGGTGAGCACGACCTCGCCCTCGGCGCCCTCGGGCACAGGCTCGCCCGTCTCGGGGTCGACGACCTCTACGATGTGGTTCAATTCGTCGTAGTGGTAGC
The DNA here is from genome assembly GCA_900546615.1 of uncultured Eubacteriales bacterium. Classification (GTDB taxonomy): domain Bacteria; phylum Bacillota; class Clostridia; order Oscillospirales; family Oscillospiraceae; genus Scatomorpha; species Scatomorpha pullistercoris. The sequence goes on from URDJ01000014.1 coordinate 37,216, forward strand.
CGGGGCAGGTGTCGCAGTCCACGGCGAGGCCCCAGCCGCTCTCGGTCAGGCCGTAGTGCGTGCTCACGCGGCAGCCCCAGGCTTCGTGCAGATACTTTATCATGCTCTGCGGGATGTTCGACATCGTTATGAAGATGCACTGCATGCCCACGGCGCGCAGGTCGTGCTCCTGCGCGAGGATCTTCGTCGCCCGGTATATCGTTATCGCGTCGCCGAACCAGACGTTCACGCCGTGCTCCGCCGTCTGCCTCCAGATGTCCTCCGGGCTGTCCTGCAAATCGGCCGTCCAGCCCTGCATGCCGAAGTCCACGAGGCTCTTTGCAAGTATGCTGCCTATGCCGCGCCCCTGCGAGTTCTGCAAAAACACCAGAACGCGCGCCTCGTCCCGGTCTATGACGGTGTTCATCCCGCGCGGGAGGAAGTCCAGTATCTTCTGTATGTCCGCCATCGAGAAGAAAATGCGCTTTTTCGTCCCCGTCGAGCCGGACGAGTAGAAGGTCACGGGCTTTTCGACCTCGCTCTGCGAGGTGCACAGCAGGCTGTAGCTCGTCCCCGACAGATCCGCCGGGAAGGTGAAGGGCAGCTTCCTGATGTCCTCGAGGCTGTGCAGCTCCTCCTCCGTCACACCCGCCTTCTCGAACAGGCGGCGGTAGAAGGGCGCCTTCTCACGCACGCGGCGCACGGTCTTCTTAAGCTGCCAGAGCCGGTACGCGTCGAAGGCCGCGTCGTCCACCGTCTCCGGCCTTGGGCCGGGGTAGTCCGCGTCGGCGTCCATCCTCAATTTGCACAGGCCGTAAAGCCCCTCCTGCAAGCTCACGCTCATGCCCTAACTCCCCCTAGTCTATGCCCGGCAGCAGCCTCGCACCGCCGCAGCCGGTGAGATATTTTGCGCAGAGCGGCACCGTGACGCCGCCCTCGCCTATGATCTGTATCGAACATCGCCGCAGCCGCATGAGGTCGATGTTCCCCGAGTCCTGGAAAGCCATGCCCCCCACCGTGAGCAGCTCCGTCTTCGAGGGCAGCCAGCTCCGCCTGAGCGTATCCCGCAGGCGCTCCACCCCCGGCGCGGGCTTCGTCTCCCGGTTCGTCAGTGGGCGCAGATGCCCCGCCCTGTCCTTCATATAACAGGCGTTAAAGGAGCACTGGGGGTGCTCGTAGTGCCCCGGCGAAAAGTCCTTCGCCGAGATGTCCTCGTGCTGCCGCTCGAGCCGCCTTATGACCCCCGGTATCGTTATCCGCTTCGACTCCGCACCCTCGGGATAGATGCCGAACCAGCTCACCGGCTGGAAATATACGCCCCGGACGTGCGGCATATGCCTTTTCGCATAATCCACTATCGCGCCCAGCTCCTCCGAGTTCTCCCCCGGTATGACGCAGCAGACCAGCACCACCGCCAATCCGGCGGCCGAGCTGTTTTCCACCGCGCGCTTCTTTATGTCCAGCATCGGCCTGCCGTATTTCGCCAGATATGGCTTCTCCGTCATGCCGTCAAAGCCCAGATACACTGTCGTGACGCCGCTCTCCTTCAGCCGGCGGCACAGCTCCGGCGAGGAGGCCAGATTTATCCCGTTCGTGTTCAGCTGGATGAAATCAAAGCCCGTGTCCCGCGCCATCGATGCCAGCTCGCAGATATCCGGCCTAACGGTCGGCTCGCCGCCGCAAAGCTCCAGCAGCGCGTTCTCCCCCGCCCGCTCGCGGTAGCCCTCGAGCCGCCTGCGGCACTCGGCGAGGTCCGGCTGCCTGAGCGGCTCGCCGTGGTCCCGCGTGAAACAGACCGGGCAGTCCATGTTGCAGGCGTTCGTCGTCATGAGCGCCGCGCTCGCGGGCCTGCAAGATGCGCAGGCTGCAAAGTCCCCGCTCAGGGCCTCCGCCTCCGCCTCCGTCCTGGGCAGCTTCGCAATGTCCAGGCCGCCCAGCTTCAGCCACGCAGCATAGCCGTCCCCGTCGTCCTCCCAGACCAGAGTGCGGAATCTCCCGTGCTCGGGGCAGCTCTTTTCCATATACACCCTGTCGTTGTCCTCCCTCAGCGCCGCCGTGACGCCGCGCAGACACACAGGGCACACGCTCCTTGTATAGTACAGCAGTCTTCCCGCCACAAAAATTCCCCCTGCAACACAATATGACCCTCCGCTGCATGATAACACGGCGGAGGGTCATTGTCCACAAGCTGTCCCTGCTCAGGCCTTGTCGAATGAGAGCCCGACCGCCCTCTTGCAGACCTCGAGTATTATCTCCGTGAGCGTCGGATGCGGGTGGATGGAGTTGTACACCTGCTCGAGCGTCAGCCCGTTCTCCACCGCCACAGTCATCTCCGCTATAAGGTCGCAGGCCTCCGGCCCAAAAATCTGCGCGCCGATGATCCGGTGATCATCCTCACGCGCCACGACCTTAATGACGCCCTCGGTCTTGCCGATGGCGATTGCCTTCTCGTTCGACGAGAACGCCAGCGAGCCGCTTATCGTCTTTATCCCCTTGGCCTCAGCGTCGGCCACGGTATAGCCTACCCAGGAGATCTCCGGCTCAAGGAAAGTCGTCACAGGGATGTTGTCGTAGTTGATATAGTAATCATTGCCCGCTATCGTCTCGGCGATGACGAGGCCCTGCCTCTGCGCTTTGTCCGACAGCTGCGTGCCCGTCGTGACGTCGCCCGCAGCGAAGATATTCGGCACCGACGTGCGCATGTGCTCGTCCGTCACGATCTGCCCGTTCTTCTCCATCTGCACGCCGACTTCCTCGAGGCCCATTCCCCTCGTGTTCAGCGTCCTGCCGATGGCCACCAGCACCACGTCGGAGACGAGTTCCTCGCCGTTTGCCAGCGTGGACTTCACCTTGCCGTTCTCCAGCTTCTCAACGCTCGCTATGCCCGAACCGGCCTTGACCTTGATGCCGCGCTTCTCCAGCGACTTGCGCACCGCGTCCGTGATCTCCGGCTCATGCAGCGCCGGCACCAGATCCGGCATCATCTCGACGATCGTCACATCCACACCGAAAACGTTGTAGATGTGCCCGTACTCCAGACCAATCGCGCCGGAGCCGATGATCACGATGCTCTCCGGCATCGGCCTAGAGAAGTCCATTATCTCGTTCGAGGTGATTATCTTGTCGTGGTCAACGTTGAAGGCCGCTATCTCCGCCGGCTCGGAACCGACCGCCACGACAATATACTCCGCCGTGAGCTGCTTCTTCTCCTTGCCGTTGTCCACCTCTACCGTGTGCGGGTCGACCAGCGTTGCCCTGCCCTTGACCACGTCGATGCCGCGGCTCTTCTTCCACAGAAAGGTCTCAAGCCCGAAGCTCAGGTTGTTGATGACGCCGTTCTTGCGGCGGTTGATGGCCTTGAAATCCACGCTCACCGCGGACATGTCCACGTTGATGCCGTAGGCCTTCGCCTCCTTTATCGAGGCGTAGAGGTTCGCCGAGGCCATGAGCGCCTTCGTCGGGATGCAGCCGCGGTTCACGCAGGTGCCGCCCGCTCCGTTCTTCGCCCTCGCCTCTATGAGCGCGACCTTCTTCCCCCTGTCCGCGCAACGCATCGCGGAGGCCGAACCGCCGGGGCCGCCGCCTATGCAGATAACATCATAATCGTACATAAACAGATTCCTTTCCAACAAAAGATAGCTTTCGGGCTCGTCCTGTACTGCTCAGGCCTTTTTGCCGTCCGCCGCGCCCTTAACCAGCATTATAACACCAAGCAAGGCGCCCACGCCAGCCGCGACATAGAAGGAAGCCACGTTCGGCATCTCGCCGCCCACAGCCTGGGCCACAGGGTTCACCAGATAGGGACTGCAGAACTGGCCGAAATTCTGTACACAGGTCGCAATGGACAGTGCCATGCCAACCGCCGCCGGTCCGACCGAGTTGCCCACGTTCAGGAACACGCCCGGCATGACAACCGACATTCCCAGGCCAAGTATAAGGCAGCCTATGTAGAAGATGACTATGCTCGGCGCAAAGGCCATGACCGCATAGCTCAGAGCCATGACAAGGAAGCCTACGCCCATGGTGTAGCCCTTGAGAGCGTTAGCCAGCTTGCCGTAGAACAGGCCCATCAGTATGCCGCCGGCGCAGAAGAAAGCCATGCCGAGGCCGGAGGCCGCGGAGTCGCCTATGCCTTTCTCAGTCAGCAGGTAGGCATTGCCGTTGGAGTAGATCTGGCCCGTGCAGAACACGAAAAACGCGATTATCATCCAGACCCACATCTTGCCCGTCAGCTTGCCCTTCTCCGCAGGAGCGGAACCGGCCGCCTTCGCCTGAGCCGAGGGCTTCACGTTCGGCAGGCAGGTCAGCGCGACCACCAGGGAGATGACGCCTATCAGATGTACATAGAATACCACGTTCCAGCCCAGCGTCGCAAGCCAACCGCCCACAAAGACCATGATTGCGCAGCCGAGCATCTGGAAAGCCTGCAGGTTGCCCTGCACCCTGTCGCGCTCCGCGCCCTCGAAGTTCTCCGCCACGAGAGCCGTGCTCACAACCTGAAGGATGCCGACGCCCGCGCCGAACACCCCGCGCAGCACCTGCAGCGCTAAAAACGAGGTCATAAACGCCGGCACTACGCCGCCGACCAGAAAGAGCACTATGCCGATGAGCGCAAGCAGCTTCTTGCTCATCACCTGCATCAGCTTGCCCACTATGAGGGTCACCGGGATGATGACGATGCAGGGGATGGAAATGAGCGTCTGCACGTCGGTCTGGCTCAGCTCGGGGAAGTTCGAGCCTATGACGCTCAGCGCGCTGGCAATGCCGACAACGCCCATCATCAAAACGGACACGAGATAAATGCCTATCTGTATCTTACCTTTGGACTTTAGCATGTTAACTCTCCACCTTATTGTATTGTGTCAAGGCGGCGCTGAACGTGAATTTACGTCGTACATATTAACCGGCATTGTCAATATATTATCTTTTTCATCCCCTGTCAAGGGTGTGACAACTCAGCGATACTCACAACACAACCAGCATATTTTCGTACTTTCTACTACAGTATGTGGCCGTATCACGCAATATTTCGCCCTTTTCTGTATAATATATACGATGTAAATAATACTGTATTTACTTTATATTCGCAAAGAATCGCCATAATAGTCAAAATATTGTGCCGTTTTTGATGTAAACTGCCAAAAATGAAGACCCCTCTTGATTCCCGATGAGAAAGATGATATCGTTACAATTGTGTCAAGCAACCGGCGCCTGACGTAATGATATCCCGGCTATCTGAATTTTAAGGAGGTCTCTTTAGAAGTGAAGGAGATTTTGCAAAAGCTTGACAAGCTGTCGACCGCACGTCCGCTTGAAATCATCCGGAAGAAAAAAGAGGGCAGCAAGGTCGTCGAGTTCTTTGGCGATTTCGTGCCTGAGCAGTGGATAACCGCGGCCGGCGCGGAGTCCTACCTCATCATGAAGGGCGGCGATCCCCAGCCCCCCGAGGCCACGCTCGACTACATGCTCCGCTTCATGAACCCGCTCGCGGCTTCCATGGCAGGCTCCTATCTGCTTGGCCTCGACGCCGTAATGCCCATCGCCGACTCCGTTACCATCCAGCAGCATGACAGCCACTACGGCCGCATGACCGAGATCCTCGAGTACAAGGGCCTGCCTGTCTACAAGGTCGGCGTGCCCGCGGACTACACTGTGGACATCTCGAGGGAGTATTACAGGCACGAGCTGCGCGAGTTCAGAGCCATGCTCGAGAATCTCGTCGGTCATCCTATCTCCGACGACGACATCCGCGCCAACTATGCCAAGACCAACAGGATAAATGAACTGCTCAGGAAGATAGACGAGCTGCGCAAGCAGGATAACCCGCCCATCACCTTCAGCGATTTCATCAAGCTCAACCACTACACTCTTAGGCTCGACTATGACACGAGCATCGAGGCTCTTGAGCAGATCTATGAGGAGCTGAAGAACGCTCCGGGCGCGCATGCAGCGGACGCTCCGCGCATCCTCATTATGGGCCGTGCCGTGGCGCTGGGCGACTATCAGGTCCCGACGATCATCGAGAACGCCGGCGGTTCCATCGTCTGCGAGTTCCTGGACGAGGCCATCAGGCCCTTCAAGAACGACATCTCCACCGAGGGCGACGTGGTCGATGCCTATGCCTCCGCGATCTACGACAACCGCGTGCCGCAGTGCATCTTCCAGCCCGCGTGGGAGACGAGGTTCGAGCACCTAAAGGAGCTGATAAAGGAGTATCGCATCGACGGCGTGCTGTGGTACCAGCTCGCGTTCGACGAGATCTACGACATGGAGCACACCTGCCTGTCCAAGTGGATAGCGGAGACCGGCGTGCCTCTGATGAAGCTCGAGTCCTCCTATGAGTACTCCCGCGAGGCCGTTGCACCTCTGACCACCAGGCTCGAGAGCTTTGTTGAAAGTTTAAAGGAGGCAAAATAATGGCAAGAGATCTGAACCGCGAACTGCTCAAGCTCGCCGCTTTCAATGACGATGAGCTGGAGGCTTTTCTCCCTCAGTGGCTTGAGACTGCCGAGAGGGTCAAGATAGACGAAGAAACACTCATCTACGCTCTGGACACCTATATCCCGCAGAACTGGGATATCAAGTACCTCGGCGTTCGCAAGATGATAGGCGCGTATCTGCGCGAGCTGAACGACATCGTGCATACTCCTGAGATGAAGGAGAAGGGCGTCAAAATTCTGTACGGCATCCTGCCGGCCATAGCGAACTACTACTACGCTGCGAAGAACGCTGGCGGCGAGGGCATATTCATCGGCTTCCCCGACCTGCTGATGGTTAACACCCTGAACTCCTTCTTCCACGGCGCGGCTCCGTTCCTGAACATCGCCGAGCAGTACGGCTTCACATATGGCTGCCGTCACTGCCCGCTGAACAAGATGCGCCTGGGCGCGTACGTCACCGGCACCATCGCCGCCCCCGACCTTATCTGGAGCTGGGGCTTCAACTGCGACGAGGGCCCGAAGACCGACGAGATGATCCAGGGTATCACGGGCAAGAAGTGGAAGTACCACGTCTCCCGCGTGCCGCATGACTCGACCTTCAGCGAGGAAGAGGACATGATGGAGACCCGTCTGAAGTTCATGAGCGACCAGATGAAGCTGGGCGTGAAGGCCATCGAGGAAGCCACCGGCTTCACGATAACGGACGAGCATCTTCTGCAGGCGAATAAGGACGTCGGCAGGCTGGGCTTCAAGTGCGGCATGCTGACCAACCTCTGCACCAACGCCAATCCCCCGGTGGTAGGCGGCGAGACCCTGACCATGCTCCAGCAGGTACTGACAGTCCCGTTCAATACGGGCTTCAAGTACATGGAGGACGCCATCGACACGCTGACGAAGGAAGTCCGCGCGGCAATCAAGGCCGGCGAAGGCGTCATGCCGAAGGACACTCCGAAGGTCGGCTTCTACAACCTGCCGTTCTGCATTCCCTGGGTCGGCAAGTTCTTCCGCGACAACGGCGTCATCACGGCCTTCTCGAGCGCACTTACGCACTCTAAGAAGGAAATGTCCCCCACGAAGTATCCGGACGATCCCTGGATGTCCGCGGCGGAGAGCTGGGCGCGCAACGGCATGTGCATGAACCTCAACGGAGAGGCGAACGCCATGATCGAGAAGATCGAGCTGTGCAACCCCGACGGCATGATCCTTGGGTTCTTCGACTTCGACCGCTGGCTGGGCGCGCAGCAGAAGATCATCGCCAAGATAGTGCAGGAGCGCACAGGCGTGCCTTCGTACTACATCGAGGCCGACTTCTGGGATGACCGTGACTACAGCCCCGAGTCCCTCAAGACGAGGATCGAGTCTGTATGCCAGATCATCAAGATGCGCAAGGCGATGCAGTAATCTTATGTCAACTAAACCGGGCCTGTACCGAAAAGTACAGGCCCGGTTTTTGCGTAAGTCAATGCACCGGGTCGTGGATATGGCCGTCCCGGCTCGCCGACATGTCCGGTTGCTATGCGCACCCGACCGTTCTCTTACATCCTACATTGTCTTCATCTGTGCAGCTGAACGCATAGGCTGTCGACGCGTTCTGCGGCCCAGGCTGAGCTTTGGTTTTCGCACCAGAAGTCGTAGTCGAGGTCCAGCGTCTTCAGGCCGTAGTCGTGCTCGAGGATGCGGCGCTGCAGGGGCGTCGCGGAACCCATCCAGCGGTCGAAGCTGAAGCCTCCGCTCAGGTATGCGGCGCATCCGGAGCGCTCCGCTGCCCTCGCTATGGCCCCGCACAGCCCGCTCGTCGGGCCGGCAAGCGTCATCGCGCCCAGCCAGGACGCCGACAGTCCGCCCAGCCCTGTGCCGAGGCTCCCGGCGCTGTACAGGAAGGCTGCGCTTCCCAGCAGGTCCACACCGTTACTCCAAAAGCCCAGGTCAAGCTCCGGCAGCGTCAGCGGCGGGTAAAAGCAATACAGCCTTGTCCTTCCCGGCTCGCTCTCCGGTGCGGCCTCCAGCTCGCGGCAGAGCGTCCGCAGCGCCTCCGTCACCCGCTCCAGCCTCGAAAAACACATGAGCTGGGTCGTCTGAGCAAGCGCAAGGCTGGTGCCGCGCAGGGGGCGTCTGCCCGGCCGGGCATTCAGCTCCGTCAGCCTCGTCAGCGCACCAAGCTGCTCCGCACTCATTCTCGCCGCCTCGCGTATCTGCCCAGCGTCGGGCGCTGGCATGTCCAGCATACCCGCCGCCTCGCGAGCGAAGTGCTCAAAACCAGCGCTCAAGCTTCTGAATCGCTCGCGCCCGGCTCTCGCCGCGCCCTTCTGCACTGTCATGCTCAGCACCTTCGTCCCGCCGCCGAGTCCCTCGCAGGTCTTGGTACACTCGTCACAGAGCAGCCCATACTGAAGCACGCAGTCCGGGGCCTTCACAGGCGGCTCGAGCACCAGCCGCCGACGCATGAGGTTCAGCCCGCATCTCCGCTTCGAACAGCCGTCGAAGCTCAGCGGCTTTCTCGACAGCAGCAGGCCCCTGAGCAGCACCTGCAGCGCCAGCGCGCGCGTGCCAAACCTCACTCTCTCCCCTGCGGCCAGCCCCAGCGCCATGGCCTGCACCGGCGGCGCGGGCACGCTCAGCTCGCAGTATCTCCCCGACGGCTGCGCGAACGCGTCCAGAGCTTCGTGTACGTATTCCGCCAACAGCGACCGCACGCCCTCGTATCCCAACTCGAAGTGCTCGGGCAGCAGCCTCGCCGCGCGCTCTATCTCTGCCTGGCTCAGCCCGAAGTACTCGGCCGCGCGGCCCAGTTCCGCCGACCTTTCCGCGCAGCCGGGTATCATGGCCAGAAGCTCCCGGCAGCTACTCTCCAGCTCAGTTCCCATATTGCAGCCTCCAACAGAAAACAGAAAGCGGGACAGATGATCCGTCTGCCCCGCTTTGTATCTCTCCCCGCTCAGGCTTTAGCCTGGGCAGCGGTATAGTCCTTCTTCGCCCTGAGCGCGGCGCCGAGCGCGGCCGTGGACTGGGGTGTCTCGACCGCCTTCACCGGCTTGCCCAGCAGCTCGGAGAATATATCCGTTATCGCCTCGTTGTTGGCAACTCCGCCGGAGAACACTATCGGCTCAAGGTAGGCTATCTGTGCCGAGCGTCCCATTGCAAGGATGCGCCTCGCGATAGACCTGCCCACGCCGTTCGCCACGTCCTCTATCGCCACCTTCTGCGACAGGTACGAGATTATCTCCGACTCCGCAAAGATGGTGCACATGCTCGATATCGTACAGGCGTTCTTCGACTTCTTCATGAGGTCCGAGAGCTCCTCCATCTCGATGCCAAGCAGCCTGTGCGTCAGCACCTCGAAAAATCTTCCCGTGCCGGCCGCGCACTTGTCGTTCATCTCGAACTTCTCGACAACGCCCTGCTCGCTCAGCTCTATGACCTTGCTGTCCTGCCCGCCGATGTCTATGATCGTCCTCGTGCCGGGCAGCATGTGCCACGTGCCCACTCCGTGCGCTATGATCTCCGGGATGTTCGCGTTCGCCCTCACGAAGGACTTGCGCCCGTAGCCCGTCGATACTATATACGCCACGTCATCGATAGACGCGCCCAGATCGTCCAGAGCCAGTTTCAGTATCTTCTCGCCGCTCACGTTCCTGTCGTACTCGGTCGGGATGTGCCTGAATATCAGAGTATTCTCATCCTCGTCTATCAGCACACACTTGGCCGTCGTCGAGCCGATATCCACGCCTGCAAACAGTTCCATAGTCCGCCTTACCCCTCAGAACTCACTTGCCCTCAAGCATCTGCTCGGCAGAGGAGAGCTGGTCCGCCACGAAATCTCCCTCGAGATACTCCGCGCCGCATTCCGGGCACCTGAAACCACAGGCGTCAGGCAGCGAGAGGTCCTTATAGAAGATCTTGATATCGTCGACCTCGTCGACCTTGACCTTGCACTTGTTGCAGATCCATGCACTCATTTTCTTCGCCCTCCCCGCTTCATTCGTCAGCGCTCAGCTTGACGACATGGCTGTACACGTTCAGTATCTCCGCGCCGTCACCGTCGAGCTTGTACTCCACATAGGCCGAGAAATTGCCCATGCGCTTGCGCGCAAGATTGCGCTCCCCGTCCTCCGAGCAGAGCTTCGCTCCCTCGCTCTCGGCATACTCCAGCACCGCGCGTATATCGTCCTCGTTTATACCGCGCTCCTCCATGGCCTCGGCTACGCCGTCGCCCAGCTTTATCGCGGCAGCCTTGAAGTCCATACCCGATTCCTCCTTAATAAATATAAGATCTTCAATTCTTGTTATCTTCAGTCCCTGCACAGTCTCTCGACAAAGCTCTCTATCTGCGCGACCGCCTGTCCCAGCGTCTCCCGCGTATAGGAATAGCTCGTCTCAAGCCTCATCAGCGGCATCCCCAGCTCCCTCAGCCAGTTCTCCACGCAGGTGTACTCCATGTCATATATCTCGTCGTTCGCCAGCTGATACCAGACAACGCCGTCTATCGCGTATTCCTCTATCAGCTCCTTCATGCGTCTGAACCTCATATGCCACGAGGGCTGGAAGCTGTCCACCGGCGTGCGCTCAAGATACCTGTTCCTCGCAAAGTTCAGCAGCAGGTCGCCTTCCAGCTCCACGTCCTTCTCCGTGACCCTGATGCAGTCGTCCAGCATCTCCGCCACCACCGCCGCGCCGCACTTGTCCAGCAGCTCTATGAGCGGATAGTCGCCCACAGCTATCGCACGGCCCACCAGCAGCAGCCTCGGCGACCCGGCGCAGTACGCCCCCGGCGCGTCCTCCAGCATCGAGCATATCCCCTCCAGCCTGTCCGCCGCCAGCTGCGCGTCACCCAGCATGAAGCTCATATGCTGCAATCTCATGTAATCGCAGAAGGTTATAGGCGTGTCCGGCCTGCACCTGAGCTTATTTATCCTCCGAAAACAGGCGTTTATGCGGTTCGACTGTGCAAAGCCCTCCCTCGCGAGTTCCTCGTCCACAGCTTTGCCCGTTATGCCCTCGACCGCCTCCATCATCCTGCGGAGCGCCCGGACATAGTACTCGAACGCTATCGGCTTGCGCCAGTCCGACGGCACGCCCACCTTGAAGGTGTTTACACCCCGGTACTCCAGAAGCTCGCTCATCCGGCCTATGTGACAGTCCGTCACCGCTGTCACCAGCAGGTCGGCGTGCGGCGTGACCTCGTCCCTGCCCAGCTTGATGCTGCCGGCAGTCGCCAACGCCAGCGGATTCATACACCTGAGCATGTCGTCCATCGCGGCGTCCACAGCCTCCTGCCGCCCGCCGCTGCACAACAAATACGTGTTCGCCCCGGCCGCCCTTATCAGCTCCTCCGGTATGAACGTACTGCTGTATTCGACCAGCGGTTTGCCCGTCGCCTTCTCCGCCGCAAGAGACGCGGCACGCCTTGCGCTCAGCTCGCTGAGCCCGGTTATTATCTCATTCACAGCCCCGCGACCCCCTTGGCACAGGCATGCCGAGATTTAAATGTACACCGTAAATTATAATACTATATAGATAAAATCTTGTCAATACCCGTCACCGCATTCTTTCATTTTTTGCCCGGCATACAGTGGTCCAGATAGAAGTCCACGTATTCCAGAAACTCATCTTCCGTCTGTGATTTCACCCCTGTGCAGTGCTGGTCCGCCATTGTGAAAACGAGTGTCTCGAACAGGCGGAAGCAGCGCTCGTTTGCCATCCACTCGTCCCGGCTACGGCGGCCCCTCTTAATAAACTTCGCGAAGAAATCGTAAAACGGCCTTACCTCGGCGTCCTGGTGAAAAAGCAGCCTCCCGTCCGAGTACATATAGGTGAACATGCCACGGTTCTTGTCAGCGAACCGGAACACCTCCAGCGCCACGGCGCGGCAGACACCCGCGCTCCCGCCGACCCCCGGCGAAGCGTTCAGCGCCTCAAATATGCGGCTGTACATCCTGTCAAAGCCGCTTATCAGCACATACTTCTTGACATCCTGCAGGTTCTCTACGTAGTTGTATATCGTCATGGAGGACACACCCAGCTCTTTCGCTATCCTGCGTATGGAGACAGCCTCCATGCCCTCCCTGTCCACGATGCCCACTGCGACCTGGATGATCTCTCCCTTGCCGCAAAGTACCTTCTCCCGTGACATTCGGTCTCATACCTGCCTTCCGGCTAAGCCAGATATTTTAAGACAGTTGCAGATGCTGCGTATCATGGATATCCTGTCCTCAAGCGAGAACCTCCCGCTGTTCCAGAAATCGCCCTCAAGGTAGAAATGCGGCACGCTGGTGTAGTCCTCGACCACACGTATCATCGTCTTCTCGAGCGCCCCTATCCATCTGTCGAAGGCAAAAAAGCCGTAGAGCGCCCCGTCCACCGAGTACATCTTCAACTGCTCCGCGACCATCTTCGCCTCGTCGAGCATGTTGACTGTGTTGGGAACGGACAGGCACATCCTCGCTGCCATCGTGAAGCCATCGCTGTCGTCCACACAGCGCATGAGGAAGCTAGCAGGCGGGAACATCCTGCCCAGCGTGAGATTGACACCGTTGTCCCTGAACGCCTTGTCTATCCAGGGAATGTTCAGCGGACTGAAGTGACAGGCCAGCTTGGGCGCACCCTTGGGCAGCACGCCCCGTCCCTCGGATATGAGCTGCTCTACCTCCGCCGTAACGGTGTCGATTGCCTCGTTGAGTCCGTCCAGCCCCGTATCAAAGGCCGCCTCCATACAGATGCCGAACAGCGCCAGCTCGTTGCCGGTCAACGGCTGCGGGTCAGCGTTCATCACAAGGTCGGTCAGCCGCTCTATCCTCCTCAGATAGCTCATGTAATCGTCCAGCGCCCGGCGCAGGTGCTCGTCGGCGACCTCTATGCCAGTCAGGCTCGTCACCTTCTCCTGTGATGCGCGCAGTTCCTCGCTCAGATAGTGCACTCGCTCCGGGTCCTCCGCCTCTATGCAGCCTATCGGGGCGTCGTGCGGCATGGTAGTGAGCACATTGTCCCATTCCTCATTCTCGAGGCTGAACACCATCTCGTCCGTCTTCGGTCCCTCGTTGCACTGCAGGCCCCAGTTCCAGGTCACGGTCGGCTTGGGTATCATCCCCTGCAGCAGCGAGTCGGCCCTTATGGTGTTCATGACACAGTGGTGACAACCCTGGTCCATGCAGGAGTTACAAAACAGGCTGTCCGCTCCCTTGTTGAAAAACGCCCCCCAGACCGAGGTGGCTATGAAATATGGATGCGAGATATGCATCCGCTCTCCCCCGGCAAGCTTGTTCGCGCTTATGCAGACCGGCGAGGACGGCATTGTGCTGAACAGCACCTTCCGCCCCTCGTCCATATACTGCCTCATCTTTGCAGTCTCCATGGCCTCCTTTATACAGGCCGCTATACACATCCTCACTCCCTTGAGCGAGATGTTCCAATAATTCGGTATCCAATCCTCCGTGGCCATCCTCACGTCTCTGTCCGTGAGTCTGAGGAATCGCGCGGTATTTATCCAGTCCGGCAGCGCGGCCTCCAGTTCGTCTCCCTCCCAGCCCAGAAGGCTTAGAAAATCCCTGTGGACGTCGTTCATCATAAGCGCCGCTCCTTTTCAGCAGAAACAAAATTACTTTACAATTTCTATTTTAACAGATGCTCCGCTCCATTTCAACAATCGCAGGCACTAAAAAGGCCGCCGGCTCAGAGCACGGCGGTCTTGAACGTTGTGCGTGAAAAATCTTGTTTCAGGAAAAGCTCGGCCACCCTGGCGAACTCTCCTGCGTCGCCGCTGGCGTAACAGGCGGTGCGGCCGAAGCTCTTTCTCGGCGAGCGCAGATCCTCGCTCCCCAGCAGCCTCGCCAGTGCCCTCGCACCCGCCGCGCCGGAGTCTATGAGCCTCACGCCCTCGCCCATGTACGCCCCTATCGCCCCGGCCAGCAGAGGATAGTGAGTGCAGCCCAGTATGAGCGTATCCACGCCCGCTGCTTTAACCTCGCGAAGGCATTCCTCAACAGCCGACGCGACCTCCGGGTCCGACGGGTCCGCCCTGCCGGCCTCGACAAGCGGCACCAGCTTCGGGCTGCCTGAGGCCACCGCCTCTATGGCCCCGTCGATCCTGTGCAGCTCGCGCACGAAAGCCCCGCTGCGCATCGTCGCTACCGTTGACAGCACTCCTACCTTGCCGTTGTGCGTCGCCTCCGCCGCCTCCTGCGCCGTCGGCACGACTACGCCTATCGCCGGCACGCCCGCCGTCTCCTGCACATAGTCCAGGCAGTTCGAGCTGACCGTCCCGCAGGCAACCAGCATCGCCTTTATGCCGCGCCCGCTCAGGAACCTCACGTCGCTCTCCGCTATCCTTCTCAGCTCCTCCACGCTCCGGCCCCCGTAGGGCACCCGCGCCGTGTCGCCCAGATAGGCTATGTCCTCGCCCGGAAGCAGCCGCCTCAGCTCGCGCACCGCGGTCAGCCCGCCCATGCCCGAGTCGAATATCCCAACAGGTCGAAAATCCATACTCCGCTCCAAAAAACTTATTCCTTACACTATATTCGCCATCCTAGGATTCTAGCATCATCTGCACTTTTTTTCAAGCCCCGCCCGTCTGAGCAGCACGAGCGCCTCCGGCGACGCCCGGCGCAGGAAATCCTCCAGCACCGCGCCCGGCCCGGCGTAGAGCCTTATCGTCCGCCGCTCCGCCGCCGGCTTCTCCCTGAGCGTATACAGCCCCTCCGCCGCAGCCTCGAGCTCGCAGACGCCGTACTCGTCCCGGTAGAAATGCTCGTTCTTCAGGTGCTCCAGCTCGTGCCGAAGCCCCGCTTCGCGCGCCGCCTCGTCAAAGCGCGTGTTTATATATATCGTGAACGTCCCGTCCCCGTTCGATACCGTAACCGCCGCCGATGCGCGGCTCGGGAACTCCACCAGCCTCACCCAGTAGTCCACGCCCTCAAGGTAGCTCATCCCTGCTGCTGCATCTCCTCTATCATCCGCACGATCGCCTCTATCTGCGCCTTCGTCGCGTTCTTCGTCACCGAAAACAGCATGCGCTTCTCCGGCCTGCTCCTCAGCTCCTCCAGATACTCAGTCAGCTCCTCGTCCCCGTTCACCGGACCGGGGTCCTCCGTCTTGCCCAGCAGATAGTCCGTCGTCACGCCCAGATAGTCCGCTATCCGCGCCGCTGTCTCCGCGCTCACGCCCTTCGCACGGCCCTTCCGCAGCTCCGTCATAAAGCTCCGGCTCATTCCAAGCTCCGCGCTCATCCTCGCGCCCGATATTCCCCGCTCCCTAAGCAAAGCCTCTATCCTCTCGCATATGCCTTCCATATTTTTCGGCCCCTTTTTGTAAAATATGTACAAATTACAAATTTTTGTACACGGCCCTTGACAAGTGCAGTATTGCGAACTATATTTAAAGGCAGGTTGTACAATAATCCGTACAATAATCCCATGCAATTACCATGATAGTACAAATAATTGAACATGTCAACCACTAAAAAAGAGAGAGGTGTGAGAAAACATGCTCAACTCCCCCCACAAGACGCCGGACATGAGCCGATGTGTGGACTGCCTTTATTACTACGGCGCGGCCGACCCGGACCACTACCGCTCGGTCATACCCTCCTGTGTGTACATTCTTCGGGCGAAGCGCCGCCGGCCCTGTCCGGCCGGCGAGGGCTGCACGGTATACCGGCCCATCCCCGACATCTCCACGGTCTACCGCGACAGGCTCAGCCGCGCCTATCATATCTTCCGTCTGAAGAAGCGCATGAAGGAGCGCGGCTGATGACGCGGCTCTATACGATGGCGCGCTTTGAGGAGCGCCCGGCCCTGCCCGCTGTCCCCGCCCCGGAGAACATGGGCGAGCGCCACGCCGCAGGCGACTCCCCGCGCGTCCGCAAACCCAGGCACGAGCACTATGTGGTGGACTCGCCGGAGCAGGTGGCGCTCTGTCTTTGCTGTCCCAAGCTCGAGTGCACGAATTGTCTGGCGCACCGCAGGGGCAAGCCCTACGTGCCGGTATCAGAGCGCAAGCGCCGCGCCTGTCGCAAGGAATAGCAGATACCGCCCCTTGACCGGCAGGCCCGTTATGCGCGACATCGCCCAGCTGTAAGCCTCTATCTGCGAGCGGTAAAGCTCCGCACGCTCCGGCTCCTGTCCGGGCCTTATGCGGTCGGTCTTGTAGTCCACGAGGGTCAGACCGTCCGGCTCCACTATGCAGCAGTCGACCACGCCCTGAAGCAACACCTTTTCGTCCCCGGCGCCCTCGAAGAACCTCCCCGCCTCGCAAAGCAGCGCGAAGGGGAACTCCCTCAGTACCCGCTCTGATGAGGCGATCTTCCTGCCAAGCTCCGACTGCGCGAGCCTGAATAGCGACGTTATGTCAACCGCATCCGCCTCACGCCGGGACATGCGGCCCTCGGCGACGAGCCTTTGCAGCTCGCCGGCGGCGCTTTGGGCGGAGTTTATGCGGCCGAGGTCGAGGTATCTGAGCGCGAGGTGGGCGGCGGTGCCCTTTTCGGCGGCGGTGAGCTGTCTTGTCCCGCCGGATATATCCGGTTTTCTGAACAGCCTGCCGCGTTTTTTGAGCATGGGCGCGCCCTCCGGGTCCGGCTCCGCGAGGCTTTTGAGCTCCGTGGCCGTGAGCTTGGAGGGCAGCAGTTCCGCCGCTTTATAGGGGTAGCTCCAGCTCAGCTCACGTTCGAAGTCTATATCGCAAGCCTCCTCCTTTGGCCCGGTCTCCGGCTCTGTCCGGGGCCGGGCTTCCTTTTGCAGAGGCTGCGGCTCGCCGTGCGTGTCGCCGCCGATCGATAGCGTTATCTTCCGGCTGCCGGTGCCGAGCACGGCGCTGATGATCCACTCCGAAAGGCTGTGCATGGATACCAGAGCCTGTGCGGGCATCCTGCGCTCCGCGCACGGCGAGAGCTTTGATAGCTTTTTCTCCGGGTCTGCCACCGCGCAGGTCATGAACAGCCGCTCGCGCGCGCGGGTCATGGCGACGTATAGCAGCCGAAGCTCCTCGCTGAGCAGCTCGCGCTCGAGCCTGTGTGCCACTGCGCGGCGCGCCAGGGTCGGGTACTCAATCCCTCTGAGCGTATCGGTGAGCTTCGGCCCGAGGCCGAGCTTCGGGTGCACCAGTACGCTCTCACGCAGGTCGCCCGTGTTGAAGCGCCGGGCCGTATCGCCTATGAACACCACCGGGAACTCCAGCCCCTTGGAGCGGTGGATGCTCATGATGCGCACCGCGCCGCCCGTGGACTCGTTCGGGAAGGCAGGCTCCTCCCCGCGCTTTTTCATGGAGTTTATCCAGTCGAGGAAGCGTCTGAGGCCCTTCCAGCCCGAGGTCTCAAAGCTGCGGGCCAGCTCAAAGAGCTTAAAGAGCCGCGCGCGCCGGCCCTCGCCGTCGCTCATCGCCGCGCAGAGCGCCATGCAGTCGAGCTTTTCGTATATCGTCCACACGAGCGAGGCCAGCTCGCTGTCCCGGGAAATATCACGCAGTTCCCAGAGCGTAGCGAGGAAGTTCCGGGCCTTATCGCTGTCCTCGGCATAGTGCTCGAGCGACGAGTAAAAATCGCCCTCGGGGGTTTTCAGGCGCATTTCCGTCAGCTCGTCGGCCGTGAAGCCGAACAGCGCCGAGCGGAGCACGGAGATGAGCGCCACGTCCTGCCGCGGGTTGTCCACGATCGCCAGCAGCGAGAGCACGACGGAGATCTCCCCGGCCTCGAAAAATCCGCCGGACTGCCCCGCTTCGACCGGTATGCCCTCGCTCGCGAGCGCACGCCTCCACACCGGGCCGCTCACGTTCACCGACCGGAGCAGCACGGCGATATCCCCGTAGTTCACGGAGCGTTTTGTTCCGCCGTCGTCTATGCGGCTGCCGCTCTCCACGAGCCTGCGCATCATCTTAGCGGCGTAGGTGGCCTCGGTCTCGGCCTTGTCAGGGCGTTCGTCCTCGTCCTCCGCGCCCTGCACGGGCACCAGCACCAGCTCCGGCGCGGGCACAAGGCTCTCGTATTCCAGCCCGGCCCTCAGCTGCGCGCGCTCGTCGTAGTCCATCTCGCCCAGTCCCTTCGACATCAGGCAGGAAAAAACCTCGTTAACCGCGTCCACTACCTCCGGCCTCGAGCGGAAGCTCTCGCGCAGGAACACCCGGCGCGGCACGCCCTCGGGCTGCGGTGCGTCGGCGTAGCGCTCATATTTGTCCAGGAAAATCGTCGGGTCGGCCAGCCGGAACCTGTAGATGCTCTGCTTCACGTCGCCGACCATGAACAGCCTGCGCCCGCCGTCCGACACGGCGCGGATTATCATGTCCTGCACCGCTGAGACGTCCTGATACTCGTCCACCATGACTTCGGTGTAGCGCTTCGATACCTCGACGGCGGTCTCAGTCGGTGAGCCATCGGGCTCTGTCAGCAGCCGGGCCGCGAGGTGTTCGAGGTCGGAGAAATCCAGTAGCGAGCGCCGCCGCTTGCGCCGCGTGTATTCCGCGTCGAAGTCGCCGACGAGCTTCAGCAGCGCGCGCATGGCCGGGGCCGTGCGCCTCATGTCGCGCAGCAGCTCCGCGCTCGGGAGCAGGAAGTCCTTTTCGATGCGCTTGAGCGCCTTCTTGCAGGCCTCGCGCTTCGCCTTGGCAAGCTCTGCAAGCTCCGGGTCCTCCCCGCCGCCTCGCAGGGAACCGAGCCTCGGGAACTCCACATCAAGGCCCTCGTACAGCCTGTCCCAGCCCTGAGCCGCTCTTTCCGCGCAGCTGCGGAGCATACGGGCCGTCGTGCTGAAACTGCTGTAATACGCCTTGCCCATTTTCTCAAAGCCGAGCATCTCCTGAGAGAGCGCCTCAAGCTCCCCCGCCCAGTAGCTGAGCTCGGCTCCGGCAGATTCCAGCAGTTCCCTGCCCCACGGCGTGTCGCCCGCATCCTTCGCATCGGTCGAAAACAGCTCAGCCTGCTCCTTTGCCCAGTCCTCCGGCCGCGCGTGGGACTGCAGCTTGTCGTGCAGCCTCAGCACCAGCTCGGCCAGCCGCCGGTCGTCCCGGCCCGCGCCCACCGTGTCCGCAAGCTGCATGAAACCCGGGTCGTCCGCCTCGTACGCCGCGTCCATGACCGTCTCAAGCGAGAGGTTCCGCAGCTCCGAAGCTCTGTCCTCGTCGGCTATCGCAAAATCCGGCGTCACTCCGGCCTTTCCCGCGTACTCGCGCAGAAGCGCCGAGCAGAAACTGTGTATAGTGCCTATCGGCGCACGTCGCACCAGCGCCGCCTCGCGCCGAAGCCGCTTCGACTCCGGCTCCGCCATCGAGCGGCGCGATATCTCCTCCGATATACGGCCCCTCAGCTCTGCCGCTGCCGCCGTTGAGAAGGTGATGACAAGGAAGCTGTCCACGCTCCGGGGCTGCTCCGGGTCCGTCAGCCAGCGCATCAGGCGCTCCGTCAGCACCCGCGTCTTGCCGCTGCCCGCCGCTGCCGAGACGAGCAGCTCGCCGCCCCGGTCCTCTATCGCCAGCCGCTGTGACGGCGTCGGTTTGAACTCAGCCATTTGTCCCGCCTCCTTCCAGCATGTCCCACACCCTTGTCGCGCTCAGCCTGGGCAGATAGCGCCGCTTATCGCCGCCCTCCCCCTCGGTGAAGCGGCAGGCGTCCGCGTATTCGCACCAGAGGCAGGCGTTCTCCTGCGCACTCTTGTATGCGGGGTCGGCGGTGATGCTGCCCGAGCGCAGCTCGCAGGCCAGGAGCTTGAGCGTGTCCTCCACTCGCCGGCCCAGCGCGCCCATTCTCTCCGCCGTGGCCAGAGAGTCGCCCGTCGGCACTCCGCCCTTCCACTTTACGGGCAAACGCACCGGGTCTTCGCTGTTCTCCATCGCCAGCAGCACCTCCGGGTCGTCCAGCACCAGTCCCGAGCGCCGGAGTTTCTCCCGGCGTCTTGCCGCTATATCCTCGTCCGTGAGGTCGCCGTCCTCACTGAGTAATATGTCCCTCGCCGGTATATACAGCACGCCCGCAGGCACCGGCTCCTGTCCGTAGAGCCGTTTGCCCTGACTCTCGAGCGCAAAGAGATAGAGCAGCATCTGCATGTTAAGGCCGTGCACCACGTCCGAGAGCGAGAAGCTCTTGCTCCCGGTCTTGTAATCCACTACCCGCAGGTACAGCCTGCCGCCGTGGACCCAGCCGTCCACCCTGTCCACCACGCCGCCCAGCCGCAGCCGTCCGCCGTCCGGCAGCTCCGCCGCGGGCAGCAGGCCCGGGCGCGAGAGGTCCAGCTCGAAGCTCAGGGGCTTGAATTCAGAGGCCCTCAGCTCCTCGGCCATGTCCTGCACGATCCTCCTGACGCTCTCGGCCAGCCTCGCGAACAGGTAGGCAAATCTTGCGCTCTTGCCCTCCAATCCGCCCAGCTCCTCGGTGAGATAGCGCATGGAGTACTCGTCGCACAGCTCGTCGAGCCGGTCGTCCGACGCGCCCTCCAGCCCGCCGCTGCCCTGGGTCTCCTCGGCCACATGCTGAAGGATATAGTGTATGAAGCTGCCCGCCTCGGGCGCGCGGAACTGCGCGGGGCGCCTCGGCTTCGCGCGCAGGCCGTAGTTCAGAAAATACGCAAAGCGGCAGCCCGCGAATTTCTCCACCCTCGACGGAGACAGCCGCAACTCGTCGCCGTAGAGCGCCCGCGCAGATTCACCTGAAAGCTGTCTTGGCGGGATCTTTGCCGCATTCTTGAGTTTCACGAGCGTCTCCGGCTCGGTGCGCGCGAAGTATTCCCGCGCGGACTCGCCCAGCGCTCCCTTGCCTGACGCGGCGAGCTCCAGCGCCGGGCCTCGGGCCTGCGTCCTGAACCGGCGGCTGTCGGCGCGCACGATATGGAGTCCAAACAGCCGGGCCGCGCGGTTCATTATGAAGCTCGGTCTCGCCACAGAGCCGTCCGACGCGAAGGCGGGACTGACCAGCGTCAGCGTCTCCGATGGCAGGCTCAGGCAGTTGTAAATTAGCGAGAACTCGCGCCAAAGCTCAGCGTCGCCCGCGTCGAGCGGCACGCCCAGCTCGGAGAGCGCCCGGCGCTCGTCGGAGTTGAACACCCCGCCCTCCTGCGCCGGCCCCGGCAGGCGCTCGTCCGACGCGCCAAGGATGATGAGGTGCTTTATGTGCCTGCGGCGCATCCTGTCCATGTCGCCCGCAGAGACCATGTCCAGCGACACGGGTATGACGCCCACCGCGTACTGCGACAGGGTCAGCAGATACAGTCGCGAGAACGCCGCCGTATCCAGCTCCGTATCCGCCAGTATCCGCGCGCACTGCTCGAGCGCCGAGACCGCCGCGTCCCAGAGCCGCGCGTACTCCTCCGCCGCCTGCAGTCTGCCCGAGCGCTCCAGCTCATCCGCCCGCTCCGCCAGTCGCTCCGCCAG
The DNA here is from genome assembly GCA_900546615.1 of uncultured Eubacteriales bacterium. Classification (GTDB taxonomy): domain Bacteria; phylum Bacillota; class Clostridia; order Oscillospirales; family Oscillospiraceae; genus Scatomorpha; species Scatomorpha pullistercoris. The sequence goes on from URDJ01000014.1 coordinate 58,974, forward strand.
CCCCAGGTCCTCGAACAGCTGCGCCAGCGCCCCGGCCTGCTCGCGCGCAGTGTGGGCGCTCCGGCAGGCGCGGTCCAGGCTCATGAGCGGCTCGGACGCGCGGTATCTCAGCTCGTTTATCCTCCCCAGCCTCGCCTCGGACGCCTCGTCAAAGCGGCCCGAGAAACCCTCCGGGTGCATGCGCCAGTCCTTCTCCGAGTACCAGCGCGAGCCGCGTATGCTCCAGGTGAAGCAGTAGTTCTCAAGCTCGTCGCACTCCCCGGTGCTCAGCCCGGCGAGACCCGTCCTGAGATACGCGAACACATCGGCCTGCTCCCAGCCGCCGCAGACGATCTCGTAGGCCGCGGAGATGAGCGCGGGCAGGGGCTTCTGGCTGATGTCCGTCTGCCTCGCGGTAAAGAGCGGCGCGCCGTAGTACCTGAACGCCGCCTCGAGCTGCGCCCGGTAGTCCTCAAACGAGCGCACCGCTACCGCGATGTCCCGCCAGCGGCAGCCGGACTTTGCAAGCTCCACCGCCCTCGACGCCGCAAGCTCGCACTCCGCGCTCACCGAGTCGGCCGTGTACAGGAAGACCTTCCCCTCCGCATCGCAGCTCCCTGCGCCGAAGCCCAACATGTTCTCCGCCAGCAAATCCGCGGGGCCTCTGCCGCCGCCCTCGAGCGTCTGTGTGCGCACGGGCACGCCCCGGTCCTTCGCCTCTCGCATGAGCCTCCTCGCCGTGCGGCGCGACAGCTCGAAGACCTCGCTGTCCCCGTCCAGCGCGTCCATGGTCAGGCAAACGGTCATATCCGCGCCGCGCCCGAGCAGCTCCGCCAGTATTTTCAGCTCGACCCCCGTGAAGTCGATGAAGCCATCCACGTATATGTGCCCCTCGCGCCCGAATTCACTCTCCGGCAGGCGCTCGAGAAGCTGTGCCAGCCGGTCGGAGGAATCCAGGTGCTCCGGCCCGACGGCTGCACGGAAGGCGCCCATGATGAGTGCGAGGTCCGCGAGCTTCTTCCCGAGCGCTCCGCCGGCCAGTTCGGCCGCCTCTGATACCTCAGTCTCGCCCAATCCCGCCGCGGAAAGCTCGTCCACGGCCCTGAGCAGCTCGGCCTGCAGCTCAGGTGAGCGCCGCGCACCCGCGTAGACCTTCAGCCGGGTATACACCGCGTCCACCGCCAGCGCCATGCACAGCAGTCTGCCCCCGGCATCCATGGGGCTGCGTCCACCAGGGCCAAGCTCGGCCTCCACCTTCCTCGCAAGCCCGGTGAACGACAGTACCTCCGCATACAGCGGCAGGCGCGGCCCTGCTACCTCCGCCAGCTCCCGCTCCGCCTCGTGACTGTATTGCTCGGGCACCAGCAGCCAGCGCCCGCCCGCGCCGCGCTCCACAGCGCCGCGTATCTCCTCCATCACGAGCGCGGTCTTGCCCGTGCCCGCGCGTCCGGTTATGAGTCTCAGCATCTGCCTCCCCCCTCCTTCGCATTATACCATATCGTTCACGCTTTTCAAAACCCTTGAAAAACCGACATTTTTATGTTAAAGTGATGTCAAGCCAACCCGGGGCGGCATGCCCGGGCATTATGAAGGGAGACAGACTATGGACATCAGCAAGGTAACCGTTAGAGAGCTTCTTGAAAACAAGGCAGCCTGCGACGCCATGAACGCCATCGATCCGAAGATACTGAAAAGCCCCATGGTCAAGCTCGTAAAGGGCAAGACTGTCGAGGCGGTCTTCAACATGGTCCCCGACAGCAAGGTCTCGCCCGAGATAAAGGCAAAGATCCGCGAGGCTCTCGCCGCTATCTGAATCCTGACAGCCAAAGCGCCGCCCGTCGCCGGGCGGCGCTTTACCATGCGCAAAAAGAGGACGCCGGTTTGGCGAACGCCGATAAGGAATTATCAAAAACATATCAACTTAGACGGCTGACAAACAGGTGCAAAAAGGGCCTGTCGCAGAATGGAAAAATTCTGCGGCAGGTTTTCTTTAGCTGGGAAAGAGGAGATCAGGTCTAAAACTCA
>URDJ01000015.1 GCA_900546615.1 uncultured Eubacteriales bacterium
TTCGGTGCGGCGTTCCTTTCTTTCCCATTTCCTCGCCTCCTTTTCTTTATCTTACTACGAAAAAAGTAGACACCCACACTTTTGTGAGTGTCTACTTTCATTTTACAGGTGCAGACCCGATACGGGCCGTGCCGATTTTCATTGTGTGGAGAGTTTACATCCCCAACAGGAAAATGTTAGCGTCGGTGCTGAAGTTGTAGACGCTGTAGCAGACCAGCACCTGGTCAAAGCCGTTCTGCTCAATATATGTCTTGAGGCTGGCGCGGTAGTAGCGCAGGTCAAGGACGTGTATCTCGGAATAGTCGTCCAGCAGGAAGGGGATGAGGCTGTCGGTGTAGGAGTCGCGGATTGTGAGCAGGCTCGGCTTGCCCTCGGCGCCGGTGACTATCTCATGCAGCGGGCAGTTGCCGCCCATGAACATGGAGTACTTGTCCTTTTTCTCAAGGTAGCTGAAGTCATAGAGCTTGCCCTCGACAGGGCTGCCCTCAGGGTAGCTGGTCACTTCGAGACCCTCGGGAACATCCACGAAAATCTCCATAGAGTCGGGGTCTACCCATGAAAAGCCCGAGGACGACCAGGTGGTGCCGTAGAACTCGTCGGAGACGACGTGGCGGTTCGTGTACGAGTCCAGGGCGGGGCAGGGGAGGCCCATGCTCTCCGCCAGCGCGGTGAGTCCATAGTACGCGCCGAGGCTCGTCCAGTGGTGGTCGGTGCGGTAGAAAATGTACTCATCCTTGTGCCCGTTCAGCGCGGAGTACATGTCCACGTTCGTCGCGTCCGACAGGCCATAGCAGAAGTCGATGACTTCTTTTTGGCTGTCGTTCGGCGCGTTTGTGGGCAGGAGGGAGGCATAGAGGTCGGATTTGTCGGGTATGAGCGCGAAGTAGACCTCCGCATCTACGTTTCCGACGAGCGCGTTGAGCGCCGACATGTTCTGCTCGAGCTTCGAATCCTCGGGCCGCTCGTAGCCCTCGATGAGCGTGCCGTTCTCGCACAGATGCACGTCGTTGTTTTCCTGCTTGCCGAGGGCCAGCTCGCTCGCGGCCTTGAGCGTTATCCACTCGTCACGGAAGGTGAACTGGTCGGTGGTGTAGGTCTCGAACTTTGAGGTATAATCACCGGAAAACAGGCTCTTGAAGCTGAACTCGGGCCGCGTTTGAAGGTAACGGTTCTCCTGCTCGGAGAAGCTCCGGTCAGGCAGCACAAGGTTCAGAATGAAAAACACGCCGATGAACGCGAGGAAGATGAGGGCCTCGGCCCACATTGCTTTTTTACTCATGTCAGGCCCTCCTTTAGAAGTTGAAGTAGATGAACGGATTGTAGGTCGCGTCCACCAGATACGCGGTCGAAAACACCAGGGCGAGCACGATGAGCGCCGGGGCCGCGAATTTTCTGACCTTGTCGGGCAGCCTGCTGAACAGGGTCTTGCCCAGCGGCGTCGCGGCGAGTATCGCTATAACGAAAGTGGCGGCGTAGCTCACAAGGTAATAGAGGTCGTCGGACACGGCGAATCCGGAGGCGCCGAAACCCAGCATGGCGCTCATGTAAGCTCCGATCTGCCCGAGCGTGCTAAGCTGGAACATGACCCAGCCGAAGATGACGACGATGACAGTGTAGACGTGGCCGACAGCGGGCAGCTTTTCGAGCCGCTTGAGCAGGAACAGCTTTTCTATCATGAGGAAGACCGCATAGTAGAGGCCCCACATGAGGAAGGTCCAGTTCGCGCCGTGCCAGATGCCGGTCGCGGCCCAGACTACGAGGATGTTGAACAGCTGCCCGGCCCTGCCGCAGCGATTGCCGCCGAGGGGGATGTACAGGTAGTCCCGGAACCATGTCCCCAACGACATATGCCAGCGCCGCCAGAACTCGGTGACGCTCTTGGAAATGTACGGGTAGTCGAAGTTCTCCTTGAACTCAAAGCCTATCATGCGCCCGAGGCCGATGGCCATGTCGGAGTAGCCCGAGAAATCAAAGTAGATCTGCAGGCTGAAGGCAATTATACCCAGCCAGGAGCCGAGGAAGGTCAGCTCGCCGTTCGGAATCGCGGCGTAATAGTCCCAGAGCTTGCCGAGGTTGTTCGCTATGAGCACCTTCTTCGCAACGCCCACCATGAAGCGCTCCACGCCGGACGAGAACTGGTCTATGCTGCTCGCGCGGAAGCTCAGCTGGTCGGCCACGTCCTTATAGCGCACGATGGGGCCGGCAATGAGCTGCGGGAACAGCGCCACGAAGGTGCCAAAGCTGATATAATTGCGCTGTACGTCCGCGTCCCCGCGGTAGACGTCGATGGGATAGCTCATCGTCTGGAAGGTGTAGAACGAGATGCCGATGGGCAGCGCTATCCCCAGAGGCTTTATGTTTATAAACGGTATCAGGCTCAGCGTCTCGGCAATCAGGTCGTAGTACTTGAAAAAGCCCAGCAGAGCGAGGTTTATGACGACGTTTATCGCCAGCACCGCCTTAGCACGCTTCTGCTTTTCGAGCTTCCAGCGGCCGATGAGCATGCCGTTTATATAGTTTATGGTTATCGAAAACAGCATCAGGACGATGAAAACCGGTTCGCCCCAGCCGTAGAACACCAGGTTCGCAACAAAAAGTATGGGATTTCGCCATCTGACCGGGGAGATATAGTACAAAAACAGAACCACGGGCAGATATATGAACATGAACAGTATGCTGGAAAAGACCATCAGCCAACCCCCCGGTCAGTCAGTATTTCAGGCAAAGAGCGCGTAAAAGCTGGACGCTATGTCCGCTGCGTTGTCGTGGGAGACGAGCATGAGGTAGCAGCCGGAGACGCAGATCTCGGCGTTCTGCCAAAGCTCCACCGTAGCGGGATAGAAAGCCCCGCCGTCGATCATCGACTGCTTTCGCGCAGCGAGTATGCTCTGGACCGTGGCGGCGTCATCCTCATTCTCGCACTGGACGAGCACTATCTCATGGCCGGAGGCGGTTATCATGGGCACCTTGGCGATGAGCTGGAGAGTGGTTATGGCGGTCAGGCCGGGGTAGTAGGCGTCGAGCATGGCACTGTCGAGGTCCATAAGGGAGGCAAACTCATAGCTCGAGCTGACACTGGTGAAGAAGGCGGAAAGGTCAACGCTCTCGCCGTCTCCCTCGGCGGGCTCGTCCGTGCTCTCAGCAGGCGGCTCGGTCGTCACCGGGGCCTGAGTGGGCGGCACCGGGGTCGGAGTTGCCGGCACCGGGGTCGGAGTTGCCGGCACGGGCGTCGGGGTCGGCTCAGGAGTGGGCTCCGTGGTCGGTTCGGCGGTCTCCTCAGGCTCATCGGTCTCCTCAGGCTTGTCGCTGGGAGCGTGAGTGGAGGCAATGTCGCCTATCTCGTCGCTGGGAGTGACATCCTCGGGCGGATTGCTGCCGCAGGCGGCGAGCGCAAAGAGCATTACCAGCGCAAGTGCAAGAGCAGTAAGTTTTTTGAGTCTCATTCTTTCTTCTCTCCTCATAATATTTTGGTCACGCAATGCCAAAGACGAAATAAACTCGGAAATGTTCTCAAAAATCGTCCATAAATTTTGTATAAAAAGCTAGGATTTGTCCGGGTGGTAGTCGGAGAGGGGATTGGCCTCTGCCGCGACGCGCAGCTCGGAGTTGTCCACATGAGTGTATATCTGCGTCGTGTTCAGGTGCTCGTGTCCCAGAACCTCCTGAAGTGTTCGCACGTCAACGCCGTTTTGCAGCATCAGCGTCGCCGCCGTGTGCCTCAGCTTGTGCGAGGAATACTTGTCCGGGTCCAGCCCGGCTTTGAGCAGGGTGCGCTTAACCATGGCATGCACCGTCTGCCTGTCCATCCGATGCCGCCTGTTCGAGACAAAGAAGGCCCGCTCGGAGCTGTCCACCATCCGCGCCCGCACCTGCCTGTAGTCCTCGATGGCAGCCTGACACGCCTCGTTTAGATAGACCACGCGCTCCTTGTTGCCCTTGCCGAGAATCCGCAGGTTGTCGGAGCGCACGTCACCCACGTTCAGGCCCACGATCTCCGATATCCGCAGGCCGCAGTTGAGAAACAGGCAGATGATGCAGTAGTCGCGCTCGCGGTTCACCCCGTCCACGGCATCCAGCAGCGCACGGGATTCCTCAAGCGTCAGGTAGCGGGGGAGCGACTTGGTCGTCTTGGGCGTGTCCAGACCCTCCACCGGGTTAGTCTCAAGCTGCTTGGTCTTAACTGTCAGATATTTGTAAAAACTGCGAATCGTGGCGATTTTTCTGGCCCTCGACGAGGCCATCAGCCCATACTCAGGCTCGCGGCTGCGCTCGTTCTTGACCTTGTCCCGGGAGAGAAAGGCCATATAGTCATAGACATCGTTGAGCGTCACCGAGGCGATGAGGGGAAGGTCCACGTCAAGGATGGAGATCTCATCAAGTTCGGCAGAACGCGGCGCGAGACCGCGTTCTATTTTAATGTAGCGGAAGAAGTTGCGCAGGTCGAGGAAATATTCATCGATCGTAGCGCGTGAATGGCCCTTGATAGTCTCGTGATACGTAAGAAAATCGCGGAGCACGGCAGGCGCCTCGCTGCGGTAATCCAAACCGGTTCACCTCCAACGCACTATATTGTAAGGCAAGGGGAGCAAAATGTAAACGGTCAATTGCACAATGAATTAAACAAAATAAAAATTTTGTTTAATTCAGGGGAGTATAAAACGCCCGGGCGGGGGTTTGAGGCCCGTCCGGGGCATCTCATACAATATATCTTATATTATGTATGCTGTCTATGCCGAGGCCGGGCCTGTCCGGCAGGCTTATCTCGCGGCCATTGAAATCTGCTCCGCCGTTTACGGGGTCTTCGCTGCACAGCGCCGGGCCGTCGAGATCTATGCGCGTTATAATGTTCTTTGCACAGGCCAGATGCGCCGCTGCCGTGACGCTGACCTTGGCCTCGAGCATGCAGCCCATCATACACTCCACGCCGTAGACCTCGGCAGCCGAGGCGATCTTCAGCGCTTCCGTCAGCCCGCCGCATTTCATGAGTTTTATGTTCAGCATATCCGCCGCGCGCCGCTGCATGATGTCCAGCGCGTCACGCGGAGAGAACACGCTCTCGTCGGCCATGACCGGCACCGGCGAATTTTCCGTGACGTATCTGAGGCCCTCGATATCCCGGGCCTTGACCGGCTGCTCGACCAGCTCGATATCCAGCCCCGCGTCCTGCATCTGTGTGAGCAGCCGGACGGCAAGCTTCGGTGTCCACGCCTGATTGGCGTCTATGCGTATCTTTGCGTCCTTCGCTGCACCGCGCACGGCCTTCAGCCGCGCAAAATCCAGCTCCGGGTCCACGCCCACTTTGATTTTTAGCACATTATACCCACATTTTACCCCATATTCGGCGTCTTTAGCCATAATATCGGGACTATTTACGGAGATTGTTAAATCAGTAACTAATAGGGGATTCCCGCCGCCGAGGAGCTTATACACGGGCAGCCCGCAGCATTGCGCGTACAAATCCCAGAGCGCGATATCCGCCGCGGCCTTGGCGCCGGAGTTGCCGACGATGGCATGCCGGACATCCTCGCATAGCGTCTGAAAGTCCTCGATATCCCGGCCGACGAGCCTCGGGCAGATATGGTCGCGCAGGGCGGCGATAATGGAGTCGATCGTCTCCCCTGTTATGGCCGCTGTCGGAGGGGCCTCCCCCCTTCCGATGCTCCCGTCCGAGCACTCAAGCTCGAGCACGACGTCCTCGACGCTGTTCACGGTCCTGAGAGCGGTCTTAAATGGCACACGGAGCGCAGCGGAGAGCAGGCCAATTCGGAAGCCGGTTATCCTCATGCCTCTCCCCTCCTATCCGTGGTGGCGGCTGCACTGGGTGTAGCTCTCTGCCAGCGGTTTTGCGACGGTCTCGTAGTTCTTGTTGCAGAGCGTCGTAAAGAGCACGTCCACGACAAAGAGCGCCGCGAGGCGGCTGCTGGTCGCGCCGCTCCTGAATTGCAGCTCTGGCGACGAGGTCGGCAGCACGAAGTCGGCCAGCTCCGCGAGCTGGTTCTGCCCGTATTTTGTGACGGCCACGACGCAGGCTCCGCGCTCTCTCGCCGCGCGCGCCAGCTCGAGTATCTCCGTCGTATTGCCGGAGTTCGAGAAAAATATCGCCACGTCGCCGGGCTTTGCCGCCGTGATATAGGTGAGCTGTACATGCAGATCGGTGCAGAACACGGCGTTCATGTCAATGCGCAGCAGCTTGTAGTACAGGTCGTTCGCCACAAGGCCCGAGGCCCCGACGCCAAAGAGCCGCACAGTATCCGCGCCGGCCATTTTTGCCGCCACGGACTCCAGAACGCCCGCGTCCAGTATCTGCGCCGTGGTGCGTACGGCCTCGAGCGAGCCTGCCTCGACGCCGCTGATTATGCCCTCGACGCTCGAGTAGGTGCGTGTGTCGAGAAAGTCCATGCTGGGCGCGGAGGCCTCCGTACGCTGCTGGTTGAGCTGGGAGAACAGGTTCTTTTTCATGTCCTTCAGCCCGGAAAAGCCCAGAGCCTTGCAGAAACGCACCCACATGACCTGGCTCACGCCGCTCTTTTCGGCCAGCACCGCTATCGGGTCGTCGAATACCGAGCCGAGGTTCTGCAAAAAATACCACGCGACCTTTTGCTCCGCGGGGCTGAGCTGGTCGTATATGCTGCGTGTCTTTATCTCAATATCTGTCATAGTTTCTCCCACCACTAAAAGTCAGCCGAAAACAGTCCTAAGCCGCGTCCGGGGACGCCGCCGCCCATTAGATGCTCCTTCCACAGCCTCTGCAGGCTCGTATTCCCGGGCATGGCCGAGGCGTCTCCGCTGTATGGGACGCCGAAGATGTTCCAGACATCCAGAAACTGCGGGTCATCAGTGACGTATTGCAGCTCATAGTCCGAGGCGAAGGCACGTATCCCGCTGTCCCCGTCCAGGCCGCGGCAGACCGGGTGCAGCAGCCACGAATCGCAGACGAAGCGGCTTATGCCGAAAAACTCATACGCCCTGCGGTACGAGCGCTCGCAGTCCTCATATACAAGCCGGCCGGAGGACGGGATATGCACATTGAGCGCAGGCGCCCCCTCATATTCCACCCGCTCGAATTGCAGCCTGCCCAGCGCAAAGCATTTCAGCTCAAAGAACCGCCAATGCCAGAATGCAACGGCCGTGCCGTATACGCCGTGCCGCGCCCGGCACTCCCGGGTCTTCCACAGCAGGTCGGCGAAGGAATCCTCGTATATTCCCCCGGAAATGCCGCGCTCACGGTATTTATCCCACGCCGCGTCGAGCAGCGCGATATATGGCAGCAGCTTCACTGTGTACTCGTGCTCACCGAGCGCTGGGGCATACGCCGCAAGCTCTGCGAGCCGCGCTCTCATGTCAATGTCTGCGCCGCGGACGTAGTCCTCATGTATCGCCTCTATTATACCTCGCGTGGACGGGTTTGAAAAGACGGCGGTCATGGCCGTGGAACAGGCCGCGACCGCCGCGTCATCGTAGGGCCAGCGCGCGAGTATTTTACCAACGTCAGGCTTCTCCATCAGCCCTTGACGCCGCCCAGAGCGATACCCTCGACGAACTGCTTCTGCATCAGGCAGTAGAGCACGAAGGGCACGACGAATGAGAGCGTCGCCGCCGCCATGGGGTAGCCGTAGTTCGTGGCGAGGTGGCTCGTGAGCGACGAGGTGGCGACGGTAAGGGTCTGCATTTCGTTCCTGGTCGTCGCGATGAGGGGCCAGAGGAACATATTCCAGGCCGAGTTGAAAGTGAACACCGCCAGCGTCACCCTTGCGGGCTTGACCATCGGCAGCACGACCTTGAAAAATATGCGTATCTCCGAGCAGCCGTCTATCTGTGCGGCCTCGATGAAGTCGTTCGGCACACCCCTGATGAACTGCCGCATCATGAAGATGCCGAAGGCGCCGACGAGCGGTATGACCAGTGCAGCGTAGGTGTTCATCATGTTTGCCTTGCGCATCATGACGTATAGCGAGATGAATACCACCTGCGTGGGTATCATCATCGTCGCCAGCACCATGTTGAACATGGGCTTCTTGCCCGGTATCGGCTTTTTCTCAAAGCCGTAGGCCATGGTGCAGGATACAATATCCACGAGAATGACGCTCACCACGACGACTATGAGGCTGTTGAGCAGCGGCCGGCCGAAGTTCTTGTTCACGAACAGGTACACATAGTTCGAGAAATCCGTGAAATCTATGTCCTCGAACTTGATATACATCGTGGAGGTCTGTGCAAACGACACGCAGATCATGTAGATGAGCGGTATTATGCACAGCAGCGCGAACAGCGTGACCAGTACGACACCAATATAATAGCGCGCGCTCTTTCTGTCTGTCTTTGTCACTGCTCAGTCCTCCTTTCCCTCAAAGAACTGCTGCTGGATGAGGTGTATGAACAGTATGACGAGCAGCAGCAGGATGGCTATAGCGCAGGCATAGCCGATGCGGTAGTCCTGGAATGCGTAGGAGTATATCACGTATGCGATCGTCGACGTGGCGTTGAACGGCCCGCCTCCGGTCAGCTTATAGACGATGTCAAAGGCCTGGAAAGACCAGATGATGCCCAGAGTCACGTTCATGTATGTGATGGGCTTGAGCAGCGGCGCGGTGATGCGCCAGAACCTCTGCCTCGGCGTCGCGCCGTCTATTATGGACGCCTCGCGCACGTCCACGGAAATGTTCATGATCCCGGCGTAAAAGATGATGGTGAAATACCCCACGCTCTTCCAGACCGCGACGAGCGAGACGCAGATAAGCGCCGTCTTAGGGTCGCCCAGCCAGTTCATGCCGCTGATGCCGAAAAGGCCCAGGAACTCGTTGAGCAGGCCCCCTTTGTTGGCATAGATTATCTCCCACACCGTGGCCGCAGCAACGTAGCTCACCAGCGTAGGAATGAATATCACGCTGCGCAGGAATCTGCCGTAGCGGTTGTTCAGGTACTCGGCCAGGAAGTTGGCCACGAACATCGCCAGCAGCGTCTGCAGCGGCACGGTTATGATGACGTAGATGACCGTGTTCCACAGCGCTTTGCGCAGCTGAGAGTTGGTAAACAGCTTCTCGTAATTCTCCAGCGCGATAAACGTGGGCGACTGCGCCAGATTGTAGCTCGTGAAGCTGTAGTAGAGCGTCATAAATATTGGCAATATGCAAAAGGCCAGTATTATCAGCATGCCCGGGGTTATGTAGGCTATGCCATAGGCCGCCTGCCGCCGCATCAGAGGCGAGCGCCGCCTCGCGTTGTTCATACCATTCACCACGCCTTGCTCAAAATAGGAGAAACCGGGCAAAGTCGTTCTCCGGCCCTGCCCGGTCTCCGGGTCTATGCTGTTACTGCTTTATCTGGTCGTTGTAGTAGGCCATGGTCTCGCTGATGACCTGCTCAGGAGTGAGCTGGCCCATGAGCATGCCCTGGACATTGTTCTGGAAGGTGTCCATGAAGGAGGCGCTGCCCTCGAAGGACGGCACGGCGTACATGGCGTCGGCGTAATCGACGTACATGCTCTGGAACGGCTCCGGCTCGGTGTAGGTGGCGTCGGTGGTCAGGGACGGCATGCCGTAGATCTCGGTGTGGAAGTCGTCCATGCACTCAGCGCTGGTTATGTACTTGATGAGCTTGGCGGCCAGATCAGGCGCCTCGCAGTACTTGCTGATGGCCAGAGAGTCAACGGAGAAGTTGGTGGCGGTGCCGCCGGGGCCCTCGAGAGCGAAGATGCACTCCCAGTTGATGCCCGCCTCGGTGAAGCTGCCGCTGGTGCCGGTGCCGACTATGACTATAGCAGCCTCGCCATTGGCGAACTTTCCGCCAGGGTCGTCCATGGAGACGGCGCTCTCATCGAGGATGTCGGCGTCACGCAGCTTCTTGATAAAGTTCAGGGCCTCGAGCGTGGCCTCGCTGTCCATGTTCAGCTCGCCGGTCTCGGTCAGCACGGAGCCGCCGGCCTGGAAGAAGAAGGGCCAGAAGCTGGTCAGCAGCGCGGAAACGCCGTTGGAAGCGCCCCAGGAGGAGGTGAAGGGCATGACGTCGGGGTTGGCCTCCTTGAGCGCGAGGCAGACATCATAGAACTCGTCCCAGGTCTTGGGCAGCTCGGTGATGCCCGCGGCCTCGAGCATATCCATGTTGAAGTACATGACGCAGGGGTTGCCCGGCATCATCGGGAAGGTGCACAGCTCGCCATTGGAGTTGTAAGCGCCCTGCTCCAGATACAGATAGAGGTCATAGTCCTCCTCAGTCAGATACTCGTCAAGAGGAACGATCAGGTCGGCGTTGATGATGTCGTAATACTCAGTGACGTAGACGACGTCGGGGCCCTCGGCGGAGAGCAGGCCGGTGTAGATGTTCGTCGCGTAGTCGGTCCAGCTCTGAATCTCGACCTTAATGGTGCAGTTGTTCTCAGCCTCGAAAGCGTCAAACTTCTCGTTCCAGAAATCCTCGTCGCTGATGCCGTCGCCGAACTGATAGACAGGCAGCCAAACGGTCAGCTCAGTCGCAGCGGCATCGCCGCCGTCTCCGGCAGGCTCGGTGCTATCGGCGGGCGGCTCGGTGGTATCGCCGGCAGGCTCGGAGCCGCAGCCCGCGAGCAGGCCAAGACAAAGCGCGGCCATCAGAATGAGAGCAAGTAGTTTCTTCATGTCGTCCTCCTTAGTTTTTTGTATCTTCCGCGACCCGCTTCTTCCCTGCGCGCCGCTTTATTGGGCACATTATACCATGGCCTCTCACGTTTGTAAAGAAATAAAAGTTCATATCATCAAAAATTATGGATTAATTCTTTCTAGTGGGAAGTACCTCAACGGCATCTCGCCTCGGCACACCAGCTGGCCGGTCAGGCAGTGGGCGACGGCGGCTATGGTGTGGGTGCTGTATTCCCAGGCCGCTATGCCGGCGGCATGCTTTGGCAGATAGCGCAGCTCGTAGGGTTCCCGTAGCGCAACGACCAGCATGGGCTTTTTGAGCTTCCCCAGTGCGAGCATAAGTATAAGCTGTCCGCTGTTTCTAAGGCCGCTGCTTGTATTGAGCACGATGCAGCTCGCGTCTCTGGCTCTCTTGACGATCGCCGCTATCTCTTCAGAGTCGGGGTCGTCGGAGCAAACGGCGAAGCTGCCGCCGAAGCGCTTCGCCATCACCATGGCGAAGCTGGGCGTACCCACGATAGCGCTTTGGGCCTGATTTGCCCTTATACCGGAGCAGCCTGCAAAAAACGGTCTGTCGCCCAACTTCGGCACAGGCCCGTTGAGGAGCACGAGGCCATCCTCGAGCAGGTCCCGTGCCTCGCCCCTGAGCTGGAATATTGCCGGGGTCTCAGCCCTCGGCAGGGCCGTGAAGCGGCGCTTTGCCTCAGCTATCTTCTCCCCTGCCCTCTCGAACTCGGCCATGCGTCCGGCGTCGGCGCTCTCATAGCTCTGCCGGAGCCTCTCGGCGCACTCCCGCGCGAGGGCGGCGGTGTGCGAGATGCAGACGATGTCTGCGCCCGCCTCGAGAGCCGCCGTTGCCGCATTGACGGTGCCGTAATATTTAGCTACTGCGTCCATCTCCATACAGTCGCTGATGATGATGCCCTTGAAACCCAGCTCCTCGCGGAGCAGGCCGGTCAGGATGCGCTTCGACATCGTGGCAGGCAGCTTTTCCGGCTCGAGCGCCGGGAACAGGACGTGGCTGGTCATGATGGCCGGGATACCGGCCTCGATGGCGAGCCTGAAGGGAACAAGCTCACAGGCGTTCAGCGCCTCGCGGCTCTTTTCTACCCTCGGCAGGCCGATGTGGGAGTCGGTCTCAGTGTCGCCGTGGCCGGGGAAATGCTTGCCGCAGGCCATGACGCCGCCGTCGAGCAGGCCGCGCATGAAGCCCAGCGCGCGCTCGGCGGCCTCCCCGGGCACGTCGCCGAAGCTCCGCACGCCGATGACGGGGTTGAGCGGGTTGGAGTTCACATCCAGCACCGGCGCGAGGTCGAAGTTCACGCCCGCCTCCCGGAGCTGTGCCGCGGTGATCTTCGCAGCCCGATACGGAGCGTCGCCGCCCGCTGCTGCGAGCGCCATGCCGCCCGGCGTCACGGCCATGTCCGGCGAGAAGCGCGACACCACGCCCCCCTCCTGGTCGATGGCTATGAACGGCTCGATGCCCGTCTCGCGCACTATGAGCCGCCGTATGGACGAGCACAGGCGCTTGAGCTGCGCCGCGCTCTCTATATTCCTCTTGAACAGTATGACGTTGCCGATCTTGCACTCCCTGACGAGGGCGGCGAAGCCCGCGTCTATCTCCGTGCCCGGGAACCCGGCCATGATGCGCTGGCCTGCTGCTGTTTTGAGATCCACTGATATCACCCTTCCTCAAGTGCTCTTGCCACTATGCCTCCGTTTTCGTCGAGCCTTTTTGCGGCCTCATCGGCCGTCAGGCCCTTCACCAACATGATTATAGCTGTCTTTGCCGAGTAGCCGCACTGCTCGAGAGCGTCCCTGGCCTCGTCTTCCGTAACCTCCGCTGCGGTTGCTGCTATGCTTATCGCGCGGCGTACCAGCTTCTCGTTCGTCGGTTTCACGTCCACCATGAGATTGCCGTAGACCTTGCCCAGCCTTATCATAGCGCCGGTCGAGAGCATGTTGAGCACCATCTTCTGCGCGGTGCCGGATTTCATACGCGTCGAGCCGGTAATGACCTCCGGGCCGGGTTCGACGCCGATGTCGATGTCCGCCGCCTCGTTCATCTCGGAGCGCTTGTTACAGGTGACCGCCACGGTAACACAGCCCAGCTCCTTCGCGTAGGCCATCGCACCAAGTACGTAGGGCGTCCGGCCGCTGGCGGCAATGCCGACGAGAATGTCGCTCTTTCTCAGACCGGCGGCCTCCATGTCCTCGCGGCCGCCCTCGAAGCTGTCCTCCGCGCCCTCGACGGCCTTGAACAGCGCGCTCTCACCGCCGGCGATTACGCCCTGCACCATATCAGGCTCCGTCGAATACGTCGGCGGGCACTCCACCGCGTCCAGTATGCCGAGCCTGCCAGAGGTGCCGCAGCCGCAGTAGATGAGCCTGCCGCCGGCCTTGAGCGCCTCGTATATCGCGTCCACCGCCTCGGCTATGCGAGGCAGCTCGCGCTCCACGGCAAAGGCAACCTTTTTGTCCTCGTCGTTTATGAGCCGTACCATCTCCAAGGTCGGCAAGCGGTCTATGCAGCCGGTATTGGGGTTTCGCTGTTCTGTCGGTAGCTTGTCGAGCCGTACCATATCAATACTCTCTTTCATTAGATAGTCTCCAGAAGCGCCTCGTGTACCGAGCGCCGGAAGGAATTCATGTCCGCAGTGGGCTTGTGGTCATAATAGAGCCGGTTAGTGAGCAGAGCGAGGCCGATGCCTCGTTCGCGGTCGAGCCAGAGGCTGGTGCCGGTGAAGCCCGTGTGCCCGCAGCCCGTCGGGAAGGCCCCGCCCGTGTGGAAGGTGAGGCAGCGCCCATCGCAGCCCGGCTGAGGCGTCACGCCGCCGAGGTATATGGGGTCCTCCGTGGTAAGATAAAAGCGCCCGAGCGCCGCTGCCATCCGCGCCGTGCCGAAAAGCCCCGCATGGCCGCTGACATCGTGCCAGAAATAGTGTGCGTTGCCGTCGTTCGGTTCACCGACGACGTCGGTGCAATGCGGCCTGAAACCCGCAAAGCTCATGCCCAGCTCCGCGCACATGCCCTCCTCCACCGCGTTGTCGCGGCACGAGGGCACGAGGTCGAGTCCCCTGCCCGGCCGGTACATGACGCCGAAGCCGAGCGGGTCAATGGCCTCCTCGAGCGGCTTTCGCGTGACTTCCTCGAGCACGAGGCCCAGCAGCATGTAGCTGAGGTCGCTGTAAACCATGCCCTCTCCCCTGCCGCGCTCTTTGAGCAGCGCCTCGAGAGCCTCAAAAAACGGCCTGCCGTCGGCGTAGAAGGGATACCACGCGGGCAGGCCCGCCGTGTGCGTCATGAGCCGCCGGACGCTCATACCCCGCAGGAAATCCCGGCCCGGCAGCCGCCCCGCGTCATCCTCAAGAGAGAGCAGCCCGGCCTTCACAGCCGTCAGTATCGCCGTGGCCGTGAAGGTCTTTGTCAGCGAGGCGAGATCGAAGTACCGGCCGCCCGCGCCCTCTGTCGCCCCCTCGTGCACGACGCCGCCCCTGTCGAACAGAGCCCACTCTGCATAGGGGAACACCCCGTCCTCAACACCGCGCCGTATGAGCTTTTCCGCGGAGAGCATAAAATACCCCTTTTCTTTTGCGTGGAAATATTGTATCATTGAAATCGTTAATTTGGGAATATTATATCACAGCCCACATCCCCCGCGCAACCGTGCATTATGCTGTGATTGTCAGCACATTTTTGGACACTGTGGCAAGAGGTGAGCATATGCTTCAGAAAATCGCTGAAAAACCCGTACGCCGCATCGTGGGACTGATGAGCGGCACTTCGGTGGACGGCATTGACGCGGCTCTGGTGGAGCTGCGCGGAGCTCAGGACGCGCCGGAGGTGCGGCTGCTGGCGTTTGAGGACAGGCCCTTCCCCGACGAGGTGAGGCGCGGCATCTTCGAGCTGTTCGAGCCGAAGGCGGCGACGTCGGAGCGCGTCGGGCGCATGTCGTATATACTCGGTAAGCTCTACGCCGAGGCGGCGCTCTCGGTAATACGCGGCGCGGGGCTTTCCGTAACCGACGTGGACGCCGTGGCCTCGCACGGACAGACCATCTGGCACGCGCCGGACGAGGTCATGTTCTGCGGCCTGCCGGCGCGCTGTACAGTGCAGATAGGCGAGGGCGCGGTGATCGCGCAGGACACGGGACTGGTCACGGTCTCGGATTTCCGGGTCGCCGACCTCGCGGCGGGCGGTCAGGGCGCGCCGCTCGTGCCCTTCACGGAGTACATATTATATAGAAGCACGGACGCGACGCGGCTTTTGCAGAATATCGGCGGCATCGGCAACATGACCGTGCTGCCTGCGGGCTGCGCGCCGGAGGAGGTCTTTGCATTTGACACCGGGCCGGGCAACATGCTCATCGACGCCGTAGTCTCGCGCGCGACGGGCGGACGGGAGCGCTTTGACCGCGGCGGGGCCATGGCCTCGCGCGGCAAGGTGAACGACGCGCTGCTGGAAGAGCTCAAGGCCGAGCCGTACTACGCCCTGCCGCTGCCGAAGTCAACGGGCCGTGAGCTCTTTGGCGAGCAGTATCTGGGGCCCGTCCTGGTCTCGGGCCTGCCCTGGGAGGACCTCGCCGCGACGATGACGGAGCTGACCGCCTGGTCGATTGCGGACGCCTACGAGCGCTATGTCCTGCCGCGTTACCGGGCAGACGAGCTGCTGGTCGGCGGCGGGGGCAGCTACAACGAAAACCTCCTGAGCCGCCTCCGGGCGCATTTCGCGCCTCTTGGTGTGGAGGTCAAAACTCAGGAGGATGTGGGTTTCAGCAGCGACGCGAAAGAGGCCGTGGCCTTCGCCGTACTGGCGGACCGCTGTCTTGCGGGCCTGCCGAACAGCCTGCCGTCCGTCACCGGGGCGAAAAACACCGCCGTCATGGGCAAAATCTCCCTTCCGCCGAGGCTGTGAGCGGCACGGCGGAGCCTATATCGAAGGCCGGCGAGTCCGTCAAATACACCGGCTCGACGCCGCGCTCACGCAGGAAGTCCTCTATCCGCCCCCTGTCCGGGTGCGCATCGAGCCTGCCGGTGAAGGCCATGCGTCCTGACGATATTTTAAACGACGCGCCGCCTATGAAGCCGGTGTCGAAGCCCTCGAGCTCAATATATCCGGGCCGTATCCCGAGCACGTCAATTCCGTGCCGGGCTGCGGCCTTTGTTATGCCCTCGTCCGAGGTGATTATGCTGCCCTCGTCCACGACACAGGTGCTGCATCTCGCGTAGCCCTGTCGCACCTGTATGCGCTCAAAGCCCGTGATATGCGGGTCGGAGATGCGGAAATCGTGGATGCAGAAGCGCCCGACGACGCAGGCGCACAGCCGCGCGTCATCCGGGTACACCCTGCCCTGCCCCTCAATTTTCACGACTTCAAGGCCGATATCCTGCAGGCTGTCCAGATACGTCAGCACCCGCCCGCCGCCAAGGTCCAGCAGCATGAGGTCAGCGTGGCCGGAGAGACGCGGGTCCACGTTTGGGTTATCCGGCAGCCAAAACGTGCAAATGCCAAGCGCCGCGAGCGGCCCTTCCAGCCTCTCGCGGTACTTTTCTCCGATGGCAAAGACGCGGCTCAACCCAGTGCCTCCCTTATGGCCTCGCGCACGTTTCTGACGCTTATAAGCTCAAGGCCCTTCGGCCTTGCCACGTCGCCTTTGACGTGCGCCGGGATGATGCAGCGCCTGAAGCCCAGGCGCGCTATCTCCGACAGTCTGTGGTTTAGCTGCGTGACCGACCTCACCTCGCCCGACAGTCCGACCTCGCCCACGGCGGCGAGGTCCGAGCCGATGGCGATATCCTTCCAGCTCGAGGCTACGGCCAGGAGTGTGGCGAGGTCTGCGGCAGTCTCGTCCAGCTGCAGGCCGCCCACGACGTTTATATAGGCGTCGCAGCCCGCGACGCTCATGCCGCCGCGCTTTTCGAGCACGGCCAGCAGCAGCATGGCGCGGTTGTAGTCGATGCCGTTGGAGTTCCGGCGAGGATTGCCATAGCCCGACTGCGCTACAAGGGCCTGTATCTCGGCCAGGATGGGCCGCGTGCCCTCCATGACGCAGGTGACGCAGGTGCCTGGCGTGTCCAGCGGGCGGCCGGAGAGCAGCGATTCCGAGGGGTTCGGCACCTCTCGAAGGCCCGTGTCGGCCATTTCGAAGACGCCTATCTCGTTCGTCGAGCCGAAGCGGTTTTTCGCCGCGCGCAGGATGCGGTAGCTCAGGCTCTGCTCGCCCTCAAAGTACAGCACGCAGTCCACCATGTGCTCGAGCACCTTCGGCCCCGCGATATTGCCCTCTTTATTGATATGCCCCACGACGAAGGCCGTGAAGCCTTCCGACTTTGCCATGCGCATGATAGACATGGTACACTCGCGCACCTGGCTGACGCTGCCGGGCGCGGCGGCGATCTCCGTATCGAACATGGTCTGGATGGAGTCCACGATGACGACGGTGGGCTGCACTTCCTCTATCTGCGACTCTATCTCGCCGAGCTGCGTCTCTGCCAGGACGTAGATCTCGCCCTCGGAGACGCCGAGTCTCTGAGCACGCATCTTGAGCTGTCGCCGGCTCTCCTCGCCGGTCACATACAGCACGCGCTCCGAGCCTCCCACGAGACCGCACAGCTGCAAAAGCAGCGTGGACTTGCCCACGCCCGGTGCGCCGCCCACGAGCACTACGGAGCCTCTCACTGCCCCGCCGCCGAGGACCCGGTCGAGCTCGCCCACGCCCGTCGTGAAGCGTATCTCCTCCTGCGTGTCCAGCTCCGAGAGCAGCCGCGGCTTGCCCGAGGAGCGCTTTGCCGTCTGCGCCGCGGCCTTGCCGGATTTCGTCACCGCCGGGGCCTCGGTCATCGTGTTCCACGCGCCGCAGGCCGGGCACTGGCCCGACCATTTCGCCGTCTCATTTCCGCACTCCGTGCAGTAAAACACCGTCTTTTGTTTCATAACACCCTTCCGTCCGTGCTCGCCTCATATTGCAGGTACGACGCCAGCAGCAGGGCCGATATCTTGAGCTGATAGGCCTCCGTCTGCAGCAGCGCCGCCTCCGCCGTATTCGAGAGAAAGCCGCACTCGACCAGTATCGCCGTGCATTTCGCCGCGCGCATGAGGTAGATATCCTCAGATATCGGTGCGGCCACGCGGCGGCTCGTCGGGCACAGCGCCTCGGTAAGCATGCTGTGCGCCAGCTCTGCCAGCTCGCGGCTGCCATCCGTCTTGCCGTAGAGCACCTGACAGCCAAAGGGCCGCGAGTCCGGGAAAAAGTTCTGGTGTATGCTCACCAGCACCGCGTCCTCCTGCGAGTTTATAAGCTCGACCCGCGCCTTCTGGTCGGCGCTCTTGCGCTGGGCGGTAGTGCCCGCCGTGTCGGGATAGCTTATCTCCTGGCTTTCCCTCGTCATAACGCTGTCCACGCCGAAAAGCCCGCAGAGTGCCTCCAGCTTCTTCGCTATGTCGAGGTTTATCCCACTCTCCGGCACACCGTCGGCGGTGACGGCTCCGCCGTCCTCGCCCCCGTGTCCGGCGTCTATTATGAGCACCGTCTCCCGCGCGGACCCGGCCGACACCGGCTTGGTCTCCGGCTCGTCCGCGTCGGCATAATACGGAGGCAGCGCGAACGCCGCCGCGATAAGCGCCAGCACCAGTGCCAGCGCTACAAGCTCTCTCAATCTTATCGAGATCGCCACAAGCATCACCCCTCCCTGCATCTTATGCGGGACGGGCCTTCTTCAAAACTATTCTGCCAGGAACTTTTCGAGCCTGTCCAGGCCCTCCCTGATGTTCTCCATCGAGGTGGCATAGGTCCAGCGCACAAAGTTCTTTATGCCGAAGCCCGAGCAGGGCACGACCGCCACGAGGCCTTTCTCCAGAAAGGCTATTCCGAAGTCGTCGTCATTTTCAATGAGCCTGCCGCCCAGCGTGCGGCCTATGAGCTTTTCGATGTTCATCATGACATAAAACGCGCCGTTCGGGGTGATGCAGCTCACGCCCTCGATGCTGTTCAGCCTCGACACGAGGTAGTTGCGGCGCTCCTCAAAGACCTTGCGCATGGCCTCGATGCCCTCCTGCGGGCCGTCCAGGGCCTCGACCGCCGCCCACTGGCTGATGGTCGAGGGCGCGCCGGTGGAGTGGCTCAGGTAGTTCGACATGACCTTTGCGAGCTGCCTGTTCGCCGCCGCGTAACCTATGCGCCAGCCGGTCATTGCGTAGGACTTCGACACGCCGTTTATGACTATTGTGCGCTCCTTGACTTCATCAGACAGCGAGGCGATGCTGGTGAATTCCAGCCCGTCGTACAGGAGCTTGTAGTATATCTCATCCGCGATGATGTAGAGGTCGCGCCTGACGCAGACCTCGGCAAGCGCCTCCAGCTCGGGCTTCGTGTAGAACATGCCCGTCGGGTTCGAGGGGTTGTTGAGCATGACGGCCTTGGTCTTCTCCGTCACCGCCGCCTCGAGCTGGGCCGGGGTTATTTTGAAGTGCTGCGCCTCCTCAGCGAGCACAGGCACCGGCACGCCGCCGAGCATGGAGACCATCTCGCAGTAGCTGACCCAGTACGGGGCCGGCACGATGACCTCGTCGCCCGGGTCGAGCAGAGCGGCGAGGGCGATATAGACGTTGTGCTTCGCACCGCTGGCAACGACTATCTGCTGCCAGTCGTAGTCAAGGCCGCAGTCGGCCTTGAGCCTTGCGGCAGCGGCCTTCCGCAGCTCGGCTATACCGGCGGCGGGCGTGTATTTCGTCCTGCCCTTGCGTATGGCCTCGACTCCAGCGTCCTGTATGTTCACCGGGGTCTCAAAATCCGGCTCGCCGGCGCCGAAGCCTATGACGTCCAGCCCGTCTGCGCGCATCTGTTTGGCCATGGCGTCTATTGCCAGCGTGGTCGAGGGATTCACCAATACTGCCTTTTTCGATAATTCTTTCATAACTCTTACCTTCCACCTGAAATATACACAATTATAATACGCCCTCACAGACCTTGCAAGGGCTAAAAAGCCTCGTTGAAAGGCAGCGGGCAATGTGCTAAACTGTTGCTGAAAACTACTGCGGAGGGTACCATGTCACAGAAGATACTTGTAGTAGACGACGAGGTCGAGATAGCCGATCTCGTGGAGCTGTACCTGAAAAACGAGGGCTTCGAGGTCAGGAAGTTCTACCGGGGGCTGGACGCTCTCAACTGTGTAAAGGCAGAGCCGCTCGACCTTGCGATACTGGACGTCATGCTGCCGGACATGGACGGCTTCACGCTCTGTGCCAGGATACGCGAGGAGCACTTTTGGCCGATAATCATGCTCACGGCAAAGGTCGAGGATATCGACAAGATCATGGGCCTGACCATAGGCGCGGACGACTATATCACAAAGCCTTTTAACCCCCTCGAGCTTGTGGCGCGCGTCAAAACCCAGCTCCGGCGCTACACGCGCTACAATCAGGCTGGCGAGCCGGCGTCGCAGCAGACGCAGGAGCGCGATATACGAGGCCTCGTCATAAACCGCGATACGCACAAGTGCACGCTCTACGGCAGGCCCGTGCAGCTCACGCCAATAGAGTTCTCGATACTCTGGTACCTCTGTGAAAATCAGGGGCGTGTCGTGTCCTCAGAGGAGCTGTTCGAGGCCGTATGGGGCGAAAAGTTCCTTGACAACAACAACACGGTCATGGCACATATCGGAAGGCTGCGCGAGAAGCTGGGCGAGCCGCCGCGCAAGCCGCGCTTCATAAAGACCGTCTGGGGAGTGGGGTATCAGGTTGAATAAGAAGCATGATCCTGCGCTGACGCGGTCGGTGACCCTCGGCGTACTCACAAGATTCGTAGTCGCCTGCATACTGTTTACACTGGCAAGCATCATCATGCTGTTTGTCGGCATGTTCGTCTGCTACCTTATACCATGGAACGGCGGGCCGGTGTACAATTTCCTCATCACGATCAGGAACAACGTCATCTTTTTCATGATCGTTTTCCTTGTCATGGGCTACATCGTGATCTTCCTCATCTTCTGGGGCAAGACGCTTGGCTATCTGGCCGACCTTGTGCGCGCCACGGAGCTTATTTACAAGGGCGGCGACCGGCCCATCGAGCTGCCCTCGGCGCTGCACGACATCGAGAACAGGATGAACACTATAAAATCCGACATGCTGGCTGCCCGGCGCGCTGCCGAGGACGCGGACAGGCGCAAAAACGACCTCGTGGTCTATCTGGCGCACGACCTCAAGACGCCGCTCACCTCCGTAATCGGCTACCTGACGCTCCTGCGTGACGAGCCTGAGCTGACGCCGGTGCAGAGGGCGAAATACACCGGCATAGCGCTCGACAAGGCCGAGCGGCTCGAGGACCTCATAAACGAGTTTTTCGATATAACCCGCTTTTCCCTTACAAGCGTGGCGCTCGACCGCCGGAAGGTGGACCTCTCTCTCATGCTCGGGCAGATAGCCGACGAGTTCGCTCCCATGCTGCGCGAGCGCGGCCTTGTCTGCGCCGTGAACGCGCCCTCCGGCGTCATGATAAGCTGCGACCCGGACAAGCTGCAGCGCGTCTTCGACAACCTTCTGCGCAACGCCATAAACTACAGCTACGAGAATACGGAAATAACCATCACCCTCTCGGTCGAGGGAGAGCGGGCGGAGATCAGCTTCATGAACCACGGCGACACCATCGCCCCGGCTCAGCTGGAGCGGCTCTTTGAGCAGTTCTATCGCCTGGACTCAGCGCGCATGAGCCGAACGGGCGGCTCCGGCCTCGGCCTCGCCATCGCAAAGGAGATAGTCGAGCTGCACGGCGGCTCCATCCGGGCGCAGAGCGCCGATGACCGCGTCATCTTTGAGGTCTCGCTGCCCCTTGGCGTAAGAAAATCGTAAGAATTAAAAGAGAAAAACACATGCTTTTGTTCAGCCCCCGCGGATAAACTTCGCTCCGGTCTCTGATAGGATTTAACCGTCAGAAACCGGAGCTTTTCATATTCAGGAGGCTGTAAATATGGACAGAAAACTCAAAATTGCGGTCATCTTCGGCGGCTGCTCGCCGGAGTACCCCGTTTCGCTCGAGTCCGCACACTCGGTCATCATGAACCTCGACCGGGAGAAATATGAGCTTGTGCTGCTCGGCATCACAAAGGGCGGCGAGTGGTTCAGGTTCTGCGGGGACGTGTCCGCCGTCGGTGATGACAGCTGGCACGAACGCTGCTCCGACTGCGTGCCTGCCGTCATATCGCCCGACCGTGATATCCACGGCATCATGGAATTCCGCGCGAGCGGAGTGCGCACCACGAGGCTCGACGCCGCCTTACCCGTCCTGCACGGCAGATTCGGCGAGGACGGCACGGTACAGGGCCTCTGCGAGCTGGCGGGCATACCCGTCATAGGCTGCGGAACCCTCGCCTCTGCGCTCTGCATGGACAAGGACAGGGCGCACAGGCTCGCCTCCCTCGCCGGTGTAGAGGTGCCGAGGTCCGTGACCTTCAGCGGCCTGCCCTCGCCGGACGAGCTTGCAGGGATGACGGAGGGGCTTCCCTTCCCGCTGTTCGTCAAACCCGTCAGGGCCGGCTCGTCCTTCGGCATCACGAAGGTCACCGGGCCGGAACAGCTCCGCGCCGCCGTGCGCGAGGCGCTCAGGTTCGACCGCGAGGTGATCGTCGAGGAGGCCATCGAGGGCTTCGAGGTCGGCTGTGCCGTCATGGGCAATCGTGAGCTTATAACAGGCCGCGTGGACGAGATAGAGATACAGGGCGCACTCTTTGACTATGTGGAAAAGTACAACCTCATCACCTCAAAGATACACATGCCCGCCCGCGTGGACGCCGATACCGAGCTGCGAATACGGGAGACGGCTAAGCGTATATTCCGCGCCCTCGGCTGCCGCTGCTTCGCTCGCGTGGACATGTTCCTGACACCGACTGGGCGTCTTGTTTTCAACGAGGTCAACACCATACCCGGTTTTACCTCGCACAGCCGCTTTCCCAACATGATGCGCGGCGTTGGCTACGACTTCCCCGCTCTGCTCGACGCGCTCGTCGCCTTCGGGATAGAGGAGGGCTGAGCATGGGACGCTCCATCCACTCCGGGCTGCTCCTGCTCGTGAACGCGGAGCACCCCATAAAAGGCGGCCACAGGCCCGCGCTGGCCCCTGCCCTGCCCGGCTCCGACGTGCTGCTCGACACCCGCGCCGCCGCCATGCTCACCGGCCTCGTCTCACGGCTCGGGGCCGTGGGCAAGATAGTCGCCGTCAGCGGCTGGCGCTCTGAGGATGAGCAGCAGCGCATCTGGGATTCCTCAATGCGCGATAACGGCGGGGAGTTCACTCGCAGATACGTCGCCCGACCGGGCTGCTCCGAGCACCAGACGGGGCTCGCCATAGACCTTGCGCTCTGCTCTGAGCACATCGACTTCATCCGCCCCGAGTTCCCCTATGGCGGCGTCTGCGGGCGCTTCCGCGCGCTCGCGGCGGACTACGGCTTCATCGAGCGCTACGAATCAGGCAAGGAACATATCACCGGCATCGCCGCCGAGCCGTGGCACTTCCGCTACGTCGGCCGCCCGCACGCGAGGCTCATGCGCGAGCGCGGACTGTGCCTTGAGGAATACGTCGAGCTGCTCCGCTCCTACCCCTACCCCGACAGGCTGCTCGAGAGCTGCGGGGAACGCTACTCCGCCGAGGTGGGCTTCACGATGGACGCCCGGCTCACGCCCGACGCGCCCTGTCAGGTCTCCGGCAACAACGTGGACGGCTATATCTATACACTGTGGAGAAGACCGGCATGAACAGCGCAAAAAAATACGGCGGAATCGAGTATTTCCGCCTCGCCGCGGCCTTTCTGGTTGTCGCCATACATTGCTCGCCCCTGGCGTCATACAGCGCCGTCGGGGACTTCATCCTGACCCGCGTGCTCGCGCGGACGGCCGTGCCGTTTTTCTTCATGGTAACCGGCCGCTTCGTCCTCGACGATAGAGGGAAGACTGTAAGGTTCCTGAGGCGCACGGCCCTGCTCTATGCGGCCTGCATCGTCATATACCTTCCTCTGAACATCTACAACGGCGAGCTGCCCGGCCTGCGTGAACTGCTGCTGGACGGCACGCTCTACCACCTCTGGTACTTCCCCGCCGTGCTGCTCGGCGTCGCCATTGCGCTGCCGCTGTCGAGATCGCGCTGCGGCTTTCCCATCGCGCTCGCGCTCTATCTCGCCGGGCTTTTGGGCGACAGCTATTTCGGGCTGGTGCGCGGCGTGCCCGTGCTCTCGGACATCTACGAGGCCATGGGCTACACGAGAAACGGCCTGTTCTTCGCGCCGCTGTTTCTCCTGCTGGGCCGGAGCCTGCGCCCATGTACCGTGGGACGGGCGCTGCCGGGGCTTTGCGTTTCGCTCGCGCTCATGCTCTGCGAGGCGCTCACGCTTCGGCAGCTGGGCTGGCAGAAGCACGACAGCATGTACCTTATGCTGCCCTGCGTCATGTATTTCCTGTTTTCGCTGCTGCTGGATGTCAGGGCGGCGGCTCCGGGCTGGTGCGGCGGCTTTTCGATGCTCGTGTATGTGCTGCACCCATGGGCCATCGTACTGGTGCGCGGGTTCGCGCGTTTCTCAGGACTGTGGCAGCCTCTGGTTGTGAACAGCCTCGGGCACTATCTCGCGGTCTGCGCGGGCACGGCGGCGGCAGCGGCTGCGCTCCTGCCCCTGCTCAGGCGCATGGAGTCCTGCAAGCCTTATGACAAGGCGCGTGCGTGGGTCGAGTGCGACGCCGAGGCGCTGAGGCATAACGCGAAGGCCCTGATGGGGCTGCTGCCCGCAGGCTGTGAGCTGATGCCGGTGCTCAAGTGCGGGGCCTACGGCCACGGGGCGGTGAAGTCCGCGCGGGTGCTCGAGGGCTGCGGCGTGCGCGCCTTTGCCGTCGCCTGCGCCGCCGAGGGCGCGGAGCTGCGGCGCGCCGGTGTGCGCGGCACGATACTCGTCCTCGGTTGGACCGCCCCGGAGAACTTTCCCTGCCTCGTGCGCTATCGGCTCACGCAGACGGTCACCGAGCTGCCCTACGCCGAGGCGCTCTCGGCCTTCGGGCGGAAGCTCGATGTGCACATCAAGATCGACACGGGCATGCACCGGTTGGGGATGGATGCGGGGGATATCGACACTGTCGAGCGCATCTTTGAGCTGCCTTACCTGCGCGTGACGGGCATGTATACGCACCTGTGCGTCTCCGACAGCCTCTCGCCCGAGGCCCGGAGCTTCACCGAGGCCCAGAGCACGCGCTTCTTCGCGCTAACTGACGAGCTGAAGCGGCGCGGGCACGACGTGGGCAAGCTGCATACTCAGGCCAGCTACGGGCTGCTGAATTACCCGGACGCCCGCTGCAGCTATGCGCGGGTTGGGATAGCGCTCTACGGGCTCAAGAGCGATGAGACCGACGATACGGCGGCTTGGCCCGGCCTGCGTCCGGTACTGAGCCTCAAGGCCCGCGTCGCGCAGGTGCGGGAGCTTCCCATGGGCGAAGGGCTGGGCTACGGCCTCGCATACACGACAACGCGGCCTGGCCGCATAGCGGTGCTGACCATCGGCTACGGCGACGGCTGCCCGCGCGGCAGCGAGGGCGCGCAGGTTTGGATAAACGGAAAACGCGCCCGCATCGTGGGGCGCGTCTGTATGGATCAAACTATCATAGATGTCACCGACTGCGGCAAAGTGTGCCCCGGAGACGAGGCCATCTTCGACCTGCCGGCCCTGGCCGGGCAAAACAGCACCATCACAAACGAACTTCTTAGCCGGCTGAATAGGCGTCTGCCGAGAGTTTGGCTGAAATGAAAGGAACTGATTTCGGTTTTTAGTACGCAATGGCGGGATATTAACCCCGCCATTGCGTCAATTAATTGTATGCCGCGGCCAGCCTTATGTGGCTCCATGTTCTGGTGTGCCAGCGCCAGAGGAACAGACCCGCGCGCAGGCATTCGTCGCAGGCCATCGCTATCCAGATGCCCGCAAGCCCCAGGCCCAGCGGCCCGGACAGCAGCACCCCGCCTCCGAAAGCCGTCAGCCACGCGCTTATCACGCATATCGTTATCGGGAACCTTATGTCCCCGCAGGCCTGCAGCGCCCGGCACATCACTATATTCACCGCCCGGCCCAGCTCCAGCGGTATCTCGATGAGCATTATGGTCTTTGCCAGAGCCAGCACCCCGGCATCGCTCGTGAATATCCGAAACAGCGGCTCGGCAAACAGGTACAGCAGCGTCGAGACCAGCGCCGAGATGCACACCGAGGCGTACATCGTCCGCCGCACGCATCTGTCCGTTGACTCCGTATCGCCTGCGCCCATGTACCGCGCAACGACCACCTGCGCCGCCTGCGCCACCGCCAGCGCGAACATATACGACAGCATGGCGAACATGTTCGCGTACACCCTCGTATTTATGACAAACAGCTCGAACCTGTTGCACACCGCCTGTATGCAGATCTGCGAGAGGTTATACGATATCGATTCCCCTCCCGAGGGGATGCCAATGTGCAGCAGTCCCCTGAACTGCCGCCTCGGAAACGGCCTGAGGCAGCCGGAGGATATCGCCTGCGCGCCGAAATAACGCCTGAACATCAGCGCTATCACCACGACGCCCGCGACCCTCGACAGCCCGCTCGATATCGCCGCGCCCGCGACGCCCAGCGCCGGAAGCCCGAACAGGCCGTTAATAAGCAGCGCGTTGCAGCCTATGTTCATCACGTTCACCAGCACCGACACCAGCATCGTCTGCTTCATCAGCTGACTGCTCCTGAAAAACGCCGTGAACGTCAGGTACACCGCCTGGAACACCATCCCCGCGCCGATGATGCGGATGTACACCACAGCCTCGTCGAATATCTCTACCGGCACGCTCATCATCCGGTATATCGGCTTGCACAGGAAGATGAGCACCGCGCTCACCGCAAGGCCGAATATCAGGTTGGCCAGCAGCGACACCGTATATGTCTCACGCAGGCGGTCCGTGCTCTTTGCGCCGAGGTACTGCGATATCAGTATCGTCGCCGCGGTACATATGACCGAAAATACGATGAGCAGCAGGTTCACTATCTGGTTCGCGTTCCCTATGGCGCCTACGAGGTCCTGATCGTACCAGCCGACCATGATCTGGTCCGCGTTGCCGACCAGCATCTGCAATATCAGCTCGATGAATATGGGCCATGACAGGCTCAATATGCTGTTTTCATGTCTCACACTTTTCATAGCCGGTCAATTATAGTTCCACCGCGCGAAAAGTCAATCGGCGTTTTTAACGTAGTTTTTATACCTTCGCAGCCCCGCACCGTCATTCCACACAAAGACAGCAATCCGATGCGCTGTTGACAGCCGGTCCTGACTCAGTTACAATACATATACCCCTACAGGTATGGAGGTCTTGCCATGAGACAATGTATGGATGCCGACAACCTGCACCGCAGGCTGCGCAAAATAATCGGCCAGGTCCAGGCCATAGACCGCATGGTCGACGAGGACGTCCCCTGCGAGGACATACTCGCACAGATAAACGCCGCCAAATCCGCCCTGCACCGTGCGGGTCAGGTGGTGCTCGAGGGCCACATCCGGCACTGCGTCCGCGACGGCATCGAGCACGGCGACGCTGACAGGACCATCGAGAGCTTCACCAAAGCCGTCGAGCGCTTCTCAAACATGGGCTGACGCCCCCATCTCCCCAGCCCGCCACCCTTGACAGGGAGAGCGGGCGGGTTTATATTATATGTATACCCATACCCCTATAGGTATATGAAAGGTGGATGTATATGGAGAAGCTGGAGGCCCTGCTGGAGTGGGGCGGAGTCAGGAAGGACATTGCCTGTCTGGTACTTGGCGGGATATCCCTGCTGGTCAGCATATTCCGGATGGCGCCGGCACTCCCCTTCGACCCTGCGTGGGTCGCCATAGTCCTCTGCGGGCTGCCCATCATACTCGAGGCGGTCATTGGCCTTGTAACGGCCTTCGATATCAAGGCCGACGTGCTGGTCTCCATGGCGCTCATAGCCTCGGTCGCCATCGGGGAGGATTTCGCGGCAGGTGAGGTGGCCTTCATCATGCAGCTCGGCGCGCTGCTGGAGGACCTGACCGTCGCAAGGGCTCGCGCGGGCATAGAAAAGCTCGTGCAGCTCACGCCCCAGACCGCGCGGGTCATCAGGGACGGTACAGAGCTTATAATTTCGGCGCAGGAGGTACTGGTCGGCGATATCCTGCGCGTCCTGCCCGGAGAGACGATACCGGTGGACGGGGTGATTGTCTCCGGCAGCACCTCCGTCAATCAGGCGGTCATGACCGGCGAGAGCCTGCCCGTGGACAAGGGCGCGGGCGACGAGGTCTCGAGCGGCACGGTGAACCAGTTCGGCTCCTTCGACATGCGCGCGTCCAGGGTCGGCGAGGACAGCTCCATCCAGCGCATGGTGCGCCTCGTGCAGTCTGCCGACGCGGGAAAAGCGAAGATCGTCAGGCTTGCCGACCGCTGGGCGACCTGGATAGTTGTGACCGCACTGGTCGCCGCTGCCGGGACCTGGGCGGTGACGGGCGAGGTCATACGGGCTGTGACGATACTGGTAGTATTCTGCCCCTGCGCGCTCGTGCTCGCGACGCCCACGGCTATCATGGCGGCCATCGGCAACGCGACGAAGCACGGGTTCCTCGTCCGCGAGGGCGATGCGCTCGAGCGGCTTGCAGCTGTCCGGCTCGTCTGCTTCGACAAGACAGGCACGCTGACGACCGGCAGGCCCGAGGTCGCGGCTGTCAGGAGCTTTTCCGATGAAATGACGGACACCGGGCTGTACCGCCTCGCGGCGAGCGTGGAGGCACGCAGCGAGCATCCGCTGGGCAGGGCCATAGTCTCCGGCTGGCGCGCAAACGGCGGTGAACCTGATGCGGTTGAGGATTTTGCAATGCTCCCCGGCCGGGGCGTGTGCGCCATGACCGGCTCCCGGCGCGTGCTGGCGGGGAATCCCGAGCTGCTCGCCTCCGAGGGCGCGGCCCCGGGCGAGGAGATGCTCGCGGCGGCGGAGGAGTATCGCGAGCGCGGCTGCACGGTCATCTACATAGCCGTCTCCGGTGCGGCGGCGGGCTTCATAGCCCTCTCAGATACGCTGCGCCCCGGCATGGAGGACACGATAAGCGCCGTGCGCGAGGCCGGGGCCGAGCCGGTGCTGCTCACCGGCGACCACAAAAACGCCGCCGAGACGATAGCACGCGAGCTGGGCATAACCGAGTACAAATACGAGTGCCTGCCCGAGGACAAGCTGGCCTGGATTGACAACTCCCAGCGCGACGGCAGTCCCGTCTGCATGATAGGCGATGGCATAAACGACGCCCCGGCGCTCAAGATGGCCAGCACAGGCATAGCCATGGGGGGCGTGGGCAGCGACATAGCCATAGACGCCGCAGACATAGCGCTCGTTAACGACGAGATAACGGAGCTTCCCCATCTGCTGCGGCTCTCCCGGCGAATGATGCGCACCATCCGCCTGAATCTGAGCTTTTCCATGGCGCTGAACTTCGCCGCCATCGCGCTGGCCATGACGGGCATACTCGACCCCGTTGTCGGCGCACTCGTACACAACGCCGGTTCAGTGGCCGTCATAGTGAACTCCTCCCTGCTGCTCAAGTGGAAATGACAGATGAATAAATAAACAAGGCCGCGGTCATAATGACCGCGGCCTTGTTTATGGAGCTGGCAATGTGACTCGAACACACGACCTGCTGATTACGAATCAGCTGCTCTACCGACTGAGCTATGCCAGCACGCTTGCGCGCTTATGGATTCTAGCACATCTCCACGTCAAAGTCAATATCCCGTGTTGGATTATTTTTGATTACTCTCTGTTGATTTGAATGAAAGATCTCACTGGATTCGCGACAAGTTACAGTACAAACTGCTGTCAAGTGACAAATATCGACGAGTTTTTCGCAAATATTTTGTACGATCGGCATCTTGACTCCGTACCACTGATGCCGCTCATATCGGTCCCCCGAAAGGCCAAATCGGTTTACATAAGCACAGCTGTTAAAAGTTTTGCGGAGAGTAATACACATTATCAACAATGTTATCAACATTGTTTTTGCCTTATTTCGTCGCCTTTTCAAGCACATTTACCACATTATTCAAATTCCGCGATCGATACTGCGCTGTAATTATTCTTTAAAAAATCCTTTACATAATCATTACCCACAGCGCTTACCGCGGGGCGGCAGCGGCGATTTTGAAGGATCGCATTCATCAATAAAAGCCGCAGTTGCGCATTGAAGTGTATTCGCGGCCGGAGACTATGAAATGGTCGATGAGGTCTATGCCCACCGCGCCGAGCCCGCTCCTGAGTTCTTCTGTCAGGCGTTCATCCTCAACGGAGGGCAGGGGCGGTCTGCTTATGTGGTTATGGCAGGCTATGACGCCGCCGGCGTCCATCGTGAGCGCGAGCTCGACTATCTTCCGCGCCTCGACATTCGTGGCGCAGGAGACTCCCCTGCCGACCTCACAGCAGTTTATAACGTTTCTCTTTTTGTCGAGGAAGACGGCGAGGAACACTTCGTCATGCTCGCAGATGAACATCGGCGTTATGAAGCTGCCTGCCGTATCCACACAGTCTATGTGCGTACCCGGCCGCTTTTTCATGGCATATCTGCGGCACATGTCGGGTATCAGCCTCAGAAATATGGCCGTCTCGGTGCCTACGCCCTTGACGGAGGTAAGGTCTGTTATCGAGGCGTCCATGATGCGGTCCAGGCTGCCGAAACGGTCGAGCAGCCTGTGGGCCAGCTCATTCGTGTCCCGCCTCGGCAGGGTATAGAACAGCAGAAGCTCCAGCGCCGTCACGTCGTTGAAGCTGCTCGGTCCAGAGATCATGAAACGCTCTCTCAGGCGCTCCCTGTGTCCCTTATGCACGTCCGACATTGGTCACAGCTCCATTGTTGCATATGCGTTCAGCTCGCTGCCTGCGGTGCTGCCCGCAAGGTATTCGTAGTACGCCTGCGCGCCTATCATCGCCGCGTTGTCGCCGCAGAGCTTCAGCGGCGGGATATACAGCTTCGCGCCCTCGCGTTCCGCCGCCGCTGCGAAGTCCCGGCGTATCCGCGAGTTCGCCGCGACGCCGCCCGCCACGACTATGGTCTTATACCCCAGCTCGCGCGCCGCCTGCATCGTCCTCGGCACAAGACTGTCGCTCACCGCTTTGCAGAAGCTCGCCGCGAGGCCCTCACGGTCTATCTCTTCCCCGCGCTGCTCGGCGCCGTGTACCAGATTGATGACCGCCGTCTTGAGGCCGGAAAAGCTCATGTCATACGGGCTGCCCTCGATATGGGCCTGCGGCATCGGGTACCTTGTGTCGTCCCCCTTCTGGGACAGCTCGTCAAGCGGCCTTCCGCCCGGATAGGGCAGGCCGAGCACGCGCGCGGTCTTGTCGAAGCACTCCCCCGCCGCGTCGTCCCTTGTTGAGCCGAGTAT
Organism: uncultured Eubacteriales bacterium; assembly: GCA_900546615.1. GTDB lineage: Bacteria > Bacillota > Clostridia > Oscillospirales > Oscillospiraceae > Scatomorpha > Scatomorpha pullistercoris. The sequence goes on from URDJ01000015.1 coordinate 31,030, forward strand.
CCTTATATCTGTATAGTCCCGCACATCCGCGATGAGCGTGTTCCCGCCCGAGATGGCGAGGCACAGGAAAGGCGGCTTCAGCTCGGGAAAGGCCAGATAATTTGCCGCAATGTGGCCCCTTATATGGTGCACGGGTATGAGCGGAACGCCAAGCGCCATGGCGGCAGCTTTGGCGAAGTTCACGCCCACGAGCAGCGCGCCGATAAGCCCCGGCGCGTAGGTGACGGCCACGGCGTCTATGTCCTTCTTCTCCAGCCCCGCGACCTGCAGGGCGCGCTCGGCGAGGTAGGAAATGACCTCGACATGGCTGCGCGAGGCGATCTCCGGCACCACGCCGCCGTACACGGCGTGCAGGTCGGCCTGAGAAAAGACCTGATCGGTCAAAAGCTCCCTTCCGTCCCGGACGAGAGCCACGGCGGTCTCGTCACAGGAGGATTCAACTGCGAGTATCAGCATTGCGGTTCCTTCCTTACTAAATATAGATCCATTATTATTGCGTCCTCGGCCGGTTTCTCGTAGTAGCCCGGCCTGACGCCCACCTTTTGAAAGCCCCTGGCCTCGTATAGCCGTATGGCAGGCTCGTTCGAGCGCCTCACCTCGAGGCTGAGGAAGCTGAGTCCGAGCGCTGCGGCCCTTGTAACCGTCTCGTCTATGAGCGCCGAAGCCACGCCCCGGCGTCTGAACTCCGGAGCCGTACACACGTTTGAGATATATCCCTCGTCCAGCACGTACTGCAGGCCCATGTAGCCCGCGAAGCGGCCGTCTTCCTCGGCGGCCAGCATGAGCTTGCCCTCGCCACTGAGCTGGCTTCTTATTATCTCCTCTGTCCAGGGCGTTGTAAAGCACTCTCGCTCGAGCCGGGCGATCTCCGGCACGTCCTGCGGCACGGCGTCACGTATCCTCATCGCCGGTCTCCCCCATCAGCTCGTCCATGAGGCAGCGGATCTCCTCAGCGATACGCCCGGCGAGGCGGTTCCATGCCCCCTGCGTCTCAAGCTTCGGCGTCCTTATATCGCTCTCGCCGAGGCAGATGATGCGCTCGTCAAACTCCGGCCAACGCTCAGCGAGACTGTCGCCCTGCTCCTCGGTCATGCACAGGGCCACGTCGTAGCTCTCGAGCAGTTTCCTGTCCACGCATCTTGGCCTGAGCTTCGAGATATCCACGCCGTAGAGCGCGGCGGCCTTCACAGCCTTCGCGTTCATGTGCTCCGCCGGCGTCTCATTTGCCCCGGCGTAGCTGGAGCTGAGGTCGGGGCAGCCCCTGTCAAGCGCCGCGTGGCCGAACATGACGCTTGCCATCGGCGCCAGCCCCGCGCCGTCCGCGTCCACGAACAGCACGCTGCTCGCCTCGAGCGGCTCATATTCCAGACCCGAGAGCAGCTTTGCCACGTGCTCTGCGTCCCATTTCTCAAGGCTCCGGTCGCAGGCCAGCGACTCGATGTGGTGTGTCAGCTCATGCTTGAGCGTCTTTGTGAGTTCCCGTTTCCAGCGCTCCGGCGGCGCGTTCCGGTACCGCTCCTTAAACGAGCCGTAGTATATCTCCACGTGCCTGCCCATCTGGTCCACGATATACATGCCCATGACCAGCAGCCCGTGCTCGTCCGTGCGCCGGGACGGGATGAGGTTCACGCCTCCGTTTAGTTTATCGAATATCTCCTGTGGCAGCTCGTCTACGGCCTCGTCCAGCATGGTGGCTGCTTCTTCAAACGTCACCATCTCAATGCGCCTCCGCCCACGAGCGTCCGCTGTGTGCTTCCGCAATGAGCGGCACCGACAGCGTCACGGCCCGCTCCATCTCCTCCTCGAGCAGCGCTGCGACACGCGCGGCTTCGGCCTCCGGGCACTCGGCTATGAGCTCGTCGTGTACCTGCAATATGAGCCGCGCCTCCAGCCCCTCTTTTCTGAGCCGCCGCTGCACGTTAACCATGGCGAGCTTTATAATATCCGCCGCGGTGCCCTGTATGGGCATGTTGCGCGCGACCCGCTCGCCAAAGCTGCGCGTATTGAAGTTAGAGGCTTTCAGCTCCGGCACGGGTCTCCTGCGGCCGAACAGGGTCTCCACATAGCCGTTCTCCTTTGCCTCTTTGATGACCCTGTCCATATACTCCCGCACGCCGTGGTACTTCTCCAGATACGCCTCGATATACGCCTTCGCCTCGGCGGGCCTGACCTTTATATCCTGCGCGAGCGAGAAGGCGGAGATGCCGTACACGATGCCGAAGTTCACGGCCTTGGCGCTGCTGCGCATCTGCGCCGTGACTTCCTCCGCCGGCACGCCGAACACCTGCGAGGCCGTGACACGGTGGATGTCCTCGCCCGACCTGAACGCCTCCCTCATCGTCTCGTCGCCCGAGATGTGAGCCAGCAGGCGCAGTTCTATCTGGCTGTAGTCCGCGTCCACGAGCAGGCAGCCCGGCTTCGCCACAAACATGCGCCGTATCTGCGCGCCAAGCTCCCTGCGCACGGGGATGTTCTGCAGGTTCGGCTCCGTGCTCGAGAGCCGGCCCGTCGCCGTCACCGTCATCTTGAAGTTCGTGTGTATCCGCCCGTCCGGTGATATGACCTTCAAAAGCCCCTCGGCGTAGGTGCTCTTGAGCTTCGTGAGCATCCTGTAATCCAATATCTCGCCGATTATCTCGTGCTTGCCGACGAGCTTTTCGAGCACCTCGGCGTTGGTGCTCCAGCCGGTCTTTGTCTTTTTGCCCGCGGGCAGCATCAGCTCCTCAAACAGCACGTCCCCGAGCTGCTTGGGCGAGTTTATATTGAATTCGTGCCCCGCCATGGCCCAGATGCTCTTTTGCAGGGCGTCTATGCTCTCCGTCAGGCTCTCGCCGAAGTCCGAGAGCGCCTTCCTGTCCACCAGAAAGCCCGCGCGCTCCATCTCCGCGAGCACCTCGCACAGTGGCAGCTCTATCTCATCGTAGAGTCGAGCCGCGCCCGCCGCCTCTATCTTCTCACGCATGACCGGCATCAGCTCAAGCACGGCCTGCGCCTCCGGCAGCTCCGCGCCGAAATAGCGCTTCGACAGCTTTTTGGCATCATAAGTGCTCTCCGTAGGGTCGAGCACATAGCCCGCGAGCGCCGTATCGAACACAAAACCCTCGGCGCCGAGCCCCTCGGCGAACGCAAGGCCCATTATATCCTTCACGTCCTGAGCCGCCTTCTTCACCTCGCCGGAGAAGATGAGCCTCAGCAGCCTGTTATAGTCGTCTCCCAACTCGCCCCAGCGGAGCGTGAAGACGGCCTTGCCGTCGCATACCGTGAGGCTGTCCAGCCCGTCCCCTTCGAGGCATATGCCGACCGTCCCGGCGGCCCGTATCCTGCTCTCCGTCTCCTCGGCGCCGAGTCCCTCCAGAGTCGGCAGGCGGCGTGCTCCTTGCGTCTCCTGCTGCTCCGGCGCCGCCTTGAGGCCCCATTTCTCTATGAATCTCCTGAAACCCAGCCTGTCCAGCACGGCGTAAAGCTCAGGGCCGTAGTCGGGCTTCCACGCCGCCTCCGACGGCGAAAGTTCCACCGGCGCGTCGCGGCTGATGGTCGCGAGGGTATACGACAGCTCCGCGCTCTCGCGCCCGGCCTCGAGCTTGCGCCTGACCGAGTCCTTCACCTCGAGCGCGCCGAGGTCGGCGTATATCTTCTCAAGGCTGCCGTATTTGTGCAGCAGCTCCATGGCCGTCTTCTCGCCCACGCCCGGTACCCCCGGGATATTGTCAGAGGCGTCGCCCATGAGCGCCTTGAGGTCCACCATGTACTTCGGCGCGAAGCCGTATTCCTCCTCGAACCTCGCCCTGTCGTACAGCGTGGTCTCCGTCTTTCCCATGCGGCTTTTTACATGCAGAACGCTGGTGGTGTCGGATATGAGCTGGAAGCTGTCCTTATCGCCGGTGACGATCTCGCACAGCCAGCCGGATGCCTCGCATTTTTTCGCCATCGCGCCCAGAATGTCGTCAGCCTCCCAGCCGGGGGCCTCGAGCCGCCTTATCTTCATGGCGTCGAGTGTATCCTTGAGCAGCGGCATCTGCACGGCCAGCTCCTCCGGCATCGGCTTGCGCTGGGCCTTGTAGCCCTCATACATCTCGTGCCGGAAGGTCGGCGCGGGAAGGTCAAAGGCCACGCACAGGGACTCCGGCTTCTCCTCGTCGATGAGCTTCTGCAATATCGCAAGAAAGCCGTAGACCGCGTTCGTCGGCGTCCCGTCAGGTGCGTTAAGCGGTCTGACGCCGTAGAAAGCGCGGTTTACGACACTGTTTCCGTCAAGTATCAAGAGTTTTTCCATCAGGGCATCTCCAATGTTCCGAATATGCGCTCGCAGTCGGCAAGCGCGTCCTGCAGGCACTGGTACATGTACGGCGTGATGACCCCGCCGCGCGTGTCCCCTGCCTCGTAATCCGCTATCGCCTCGCGTATGTCCCACAGCCTCCGGCCCCAGCCCGCCGTCTGCTTCGACATACCGTAGTCCGTGATGTTCAGCATCAGCATCGGTATATACTCCGCCGAGCTGATATACGCCTCCCCCGTCTCAGCATCCTTCGTTATCTCCATCTGCACCATGGCGCTCAAATCCGTATATGGCCGCGTCTGACAGCTGATTAAATTGCCGAGGCAGTAGCACACAAAGCCCGTGCGCGTCGTGCCATCCTCGTTTTCTATAGTCCGCAGCTCCATCGGCGCGGGAACGTGCGGGTGCCCGCCTATGACGAGGTCCGCCCCCTGCTCGAAGAAGTAGTCCGCAAGGCTGGTCTGGTACTGCGTAGCGCCCGTGACGTACTCGCCGCCCCAGTGCACCACTACGGCTATTATGTCCGTATCGAGCGCCCGGGCCGCCGCCATATCCGCGTCGAGCATCTCATAGTCCACCTTCGAGCACCATGTCATATAGTCAGTCGTATACACATTCAGGCCCCAGGACACGTCGTCCACGGGAAAGCCGTTCGTGCCATAGGTGTAGTCCAGAAAGGCAAAGCTGATGCCGTTTATCTCCTTGACCAGTATGCCATTATTCTCCGCGCGCTCCTCCGGCGTCCTGTAGGCCCCGTTGTGCTCGAGGCCCGCGTCGTCGAGCACGTCGAGCGTCCTTATGATGCCGTCGTGCCAGGCATCCATGGCGTGGTTGCTGGCGTAGTTTATGAGGTCGAAGCCAAGATCTTTCAGCGAATACGCAAGGTCATCCGGCGAGTGGAACAGCGGATAGCCCTTCCACGGCCCCTCATCGCCGATGAGCGCCGCCTCGAGCGTGCACATGGAGTAGTCCGCGTCCTCGATATAGTGCGCCACGTCCTCGAAGATGGGCGTGTAGTCATAGCTGCCGTCAGCCTGAAGCGCCTCGTCGTGCAGCGGCGTGTGCATGACAAGGTCGCCCGCGAGCGTGAGCTTCACGACGCTGGGCGTCGGCTCCGGCGTAGGCTCAGGCGTAGGCTCCGGCGTGGGCTCGGGCGTCGGGGCCGCGGTAACGGCCGTCTCAGGCGCGGGCAGCGTGAGCTCCGGCGCTGCCTCGCCGCAGGCCGATAACCCCAGCAGCATCGCCGCGCAGAGCAGCGCCGCAAATGTGCGCTTTGTCATCACTTCTCCCCCCTCAGCTTTATGAGCTGGTCGCGCAGGATGGCCGCGTACTCGAACTCGAGCATCTTCGCCGCCTCGCGCATCTTCTTTTCGAGCTTCTCTATCTCCGCTCTCCGCTCCGACTCCGTCATCTTCACGCCGTCGCGGCGCCTGCCGCCCTTGTCGGCCTCGGAGGATATCTCGATGACGTCGCGCACGCTCTTGACTATCGTCCTGGGGACTATGCCGTGCGCTTTATTGTACGAATCCTGCTTCTTCCGCCTGCGCTCCGTCTCCGTAATGGCCGCACGCATTGAGGGCGTCACCGTATCCGCGTACATTATTACGAGGCCCTCGGCGTTTCTGGCCGCTCGTCCTATAGTCTGGATAAGGCTCGTCTCGCTCCTGAGGAAGCCCTCCTTGTCCGCGTCCAGTATCGCGACCAGCGAGACCTCAGGCAGGTCGAGGCCCTCCCTCAGCAGGTTTATGCCAACCAGCACGTCGAATTCGCCCAGACGCAGGTCGCGGATTATCTCCATGCGCTCAATGGCCCCGATATCGTGGTGCATATAGCGGCATTTTATCCCCGCGTTCGTGAGGTAGGCCGAAAGGTCCTCCGCCATTTTCTTGGTCAGCGTCGTCACCAATGTGCGCTGGCCCTTTTCTATTCTGGCCTTGACCTCGTCCATGAGGTCGTCTATCTGCCCCTCTACAGGGCGGACGGATATCTCCGGGTCGAGCAGGCCCGTCGGCCGGATTATCTGCTCCGCTATCTGCCCGGAGCGCTCCCGCTCGTACTCGCCCGGCGTAGCGGAGACGTACACCGCCTGGCCTATCTTCTGCTGAAACTCCTCGAACTTCAGCGGCCGGTTGTCGAAGGCCGAGGGCAGGCGGAAGCCGTAGTTCACCAGCGTCTCCTTCCTTGCCCTGTCGCCCCGGTACATCGCCCGCACCTGCGGCAGAGTCACATGAGACTCGTCCACAAACAGCACGAAGTCCTTCGGGAAATAGTCCAGCAGTGTCATTGGCGCGCTTCCCGGCTCGCGGCCGGAGATTATCCGGCTGTAGTTCTCAATGCCCGTGCAGTAGCCAAGCTCCTGTATCATTTCGATATCGAAGCTGGTGCGCTGCTCTATCCTCTGCGCCTCCAGGAACTTGTCCTGGCTCTTAAAATACGCCACACGCTCGTCGCACTCGCGCCGTATCTCCTTCACCGCCGCGGCCATCTTCTCCTTCGTTGTGACGTAGTGGCTCGCGGGATATATGGCCACATGGTTCAGTATCCGCGTCGGCGTGCCCGTCACAGGGTTTATCTCCGAGATGCGGTCTATCTCGTCCCCGAAGAATTCTATCCTTATAGCTTTGTCATACGAGTACACCGGAAAGACCTCCACCGTGTCGCCGCGCACGCGGAACATGTTGCGGTCGAAGGCGATATCGTTGCGCTCGTATCTTATCTCAATGAGCTTTTTCAGCAGCTCATCTCTGTCCTTCTGCTGGCCCGGCCTGAGCGATATCACCATGTTGGCGTAGTCGATAGGGTCGCCGAGGCCGTATATGCATGACACGGAAGATACGACTATCACATCCCGACGCTCCGACAGGCTGGACGTGGCCGAGTGCCGCAGGCGCTCGATCTCATCGTTTATCGAGCTGTCCTTTTCAATATACGTGTCCGTCGTCGGTATATAAGCTTCAGGCTGATAATAGTCGTAATAACTGACGAAGTACTCAACCGCGTTATCCGGGAAAAACTCCCGAAACTCCGAACAGAGCTGCGCCGCAAGCGTCTTGTTGTGCGCCAGCACAAGGGTGGGCCTCTGTATCTTCTCGATGACCTTTGCCATCGTATAGGTCTTTCCCGAGCCGGTGACGCCAAGCAGGGTCTGCTCCGGCATCCCGCTCAGGATGCCCTCTGCCAGCGCGTCTATGGCCTCCGGCTGGTCTCCCGACGGCACGTAACTGCTGACAACATGAAGATCCGGCATATTTTCTCCTTCCAGGCAATGCACAAAAAATACTCAAATATTTTACCACACGGCCGCATGCTTGAAAAGACCAATTCAAACTTTTTTGGGACCTCAGGTCCCATCCCCGAGCCTCTCTATCATATCGCAAAGCATCAACAGATCCCGTGAGGTGACTGCCCCGTCGATGTCCATATCCAGATGCTCCGGCCGGCCGGTGAAGCGCCCGTTGTCTGTCAGCAGCACACGCTCCAGCGCGGCTATATCCGCCCTTGTCAGGACGCCGTCGCCATCCGCGTCGCCCATCAGGCAGGGTTCGCTGCCCAGTACCCTGACATCCAGCTGCGTCCGGCTGTTCAGCTCTATGTCGTATACGCCGCCCGGAGCATCAACACCCAGCCTGATGCGGATGCTGAGAACGCTCCCTGCCGCAGCGTCTTCCCAGATGAGCCTGATGTCGTTCCGGTCGCTCGCACCCATGACGATGCGTCCATCCGTGGCCTCCGCCTCAAAACTGAAACCCGCGCATACGACGTTTATCAGTTCCGAGGCGACACTTTCACCGGCCTCGAGCCTAAGCTCCAGCTCAGTCCCCGGTTTTGCCGTGACCCTGTATACAGAGGACAACGGCGTCTCAAACTCTGGCGCCTCCGGTTCGGCTCTCCCGGCCGCCTCGAGCTTCAGCGGTTCGCTCACGGCCTTATACGGCTCCACCGCCACTGCCGTTACAGGCTCGGCGGGCAGCTCGACCTCGTACATCATCCCACAGGTCTCCGGGTCAGAGCCGTCGTCCGTATACAGTATGACCGCGCCTTCCGCAGCGCTCAGGCTTATCGATCTCGTTGCCGCGTTCAGCTCCGGCACGTTTGGCGTTGGAGCCTGCGCGGTCTCCGAATATGCCAGCACGGGCTGTACCGTCATGTCCGACTGCACGTTCCACCAGCTGAGGTCAGTCGCCCAGCGGACAAAGCTCACGCCTTCAGCCGTCTCGAGCACCGGCGCGTCGGCGCTGCGCCCCCAGGCCACCGTCTGGCTTTCTACTATGTTCCCGTATGCGTCAGCAAAACTGACCGTAAAGCTCTCCTGCCTCTCAGCCTGCTCAGGCAGAACCTCTGTCGCGGCCGGATATGCCGGAACGTACTGTGCCGCGGCGACCAGGTCCTGTCTCACCACCGACAGGCACACGCTCCAACCGTCAAAGGCAAAGCCCTCGATCTCCGGCGGCTCCGGCGCCTTTGCGCTGCCGCCGTACGGCACCAGCTGCGGCTCGCAGAGGCTGCTTCCGTCCGCCCCGACAAAACTCACCAGGCAATAGCCTTCCGTATCCGATACGGCGTACTCCGTAAGGCTGTATCTGTGCACATACTGTTTGTCAAAATATGAGTACTTCGCCAGCATTTCCGGCATCACCAACTTCGTCTGGACGGTAAAATACCGCCGGCCGTTGTACTCCCACGCGTCCGCGTCGGACAGCCACCCGCTCGTTACCTCAGTCCAGGTACCGCCATAGACCGAGGCGGCGCTCACAGGGTCGCTGGCGAAACGCACGCCGTACTCGTCCATATAGCCGTGATACTCATATATCGTCGTTATGGAGCCGTTCATCTCGAACGTTGTGGTTATCTCCCGGCCCTCGGCGGCGGGCACGGGGGCATAGCCAGCGTATACCTTCGGACCGGTCACCTGCGCAGAACCCTCATAGGTCCAACCTTCCATGACCGGAGCCTGCTCGCTGAGCGTGGTCTGCTGCGCATACATCACCTTATCTGGTTCCCCCGGCTTTGAGACCGACGCTGAGTAAACCGCAGTTAGCGTGAGATCTTCCGTCAGGTCATTGCATTTCGACGACCATTTTACAAAGCTGAATCCATCGTATTCCGGAACGGCCGGATACGAGGTCGAGGCCCCGAACGGCACCTTCCGTATCTCTATGGTATTTCCGAAGCTGTCCTTGAACGTCACCGTCACGGAATCAACGGCTTCCACCTCCACGGCGCCGCTGTATTCGCTCCATCCTCTCGAGTTCCGGGCGCGGACGGCGATCTCATACACTCCGGCTTCCGGCAAAACAAAGCTGGCCGCAGTGCCGGTCAGACCCTCGGCTCTGGCAACTACTTCGCCATCGGATAACAGCACTGCTTCATAGTCCGCCGCGTCTTTCAGCGCTTCCCAGCTAAAGCCAGCCGCGCCGCCCACGGCCACCCTTGAATCGCGCGCCGTGACCTCCGGCGCTTCGGGCACGGTGGGGCTGACTGTGACGGACACGATCGGGCTGTCCGCATACCCGAGCCGCGAGGCATAGGCATATACCGTGGTCTCCTCCTCGACGAGCATCGCGCCGGTGCAGCGCTCAAAGCTGTCCCCGTCCACAGAGCACCACAGTTCAGCCCCGCTTCCGTCGCCGTCCTCTACGATGACAGCTGCCCCAAACGGCGTCTGCTCCACCGACAGCACCGGGGCTTCAAGGCGCCGCGCGGGAACGTACAGCCAGGCACTGACACTCCTGCCCTCGTCTGTCTCCGTCCAGGCCTCGACCCAAAGCTCCTGCGTGACCATCAGCTCCGCCTCGCCCGTGTCGGAGCGCAGCACTGTGCCATCCGAGCCGGTATAACACAGCTCCCCTTTACCGGAGTTCGTCATGGTCACAAGCTTGCCGCCCGGGACGTCCTCACAGCTCATCACCGGCACATCAGAAACCGCCGCTGCGGCAACGTGAAGCACGGCGGAATGTAACACGGTGTCATGCCCGTTACTTGCATAAATATTTAATTCATATTCACCCTCTGTCAACCTCAGCGCGTCCAGTGCCGGGGCTATCGGGGAGGCCGCGATGCTGACAAGATCTGCATCCGAGCTGAATCTGACGAACTCCACGCCGTCCAGCTCACACCATATCTCGGTCAAAGCACTGCCGGAAACGATCGCGCCTGAAAGCTCATATCGTGAACTTTCAGACGCAATGATATCTGCATCAGACACAATATCAAGCGTATTCACAACATTGCCAGCATTCGACGCGGAGCACAAAAAGAGGCAGACCGCAACCAGACCACAGCTCAGCAATCGCCTCACCGCCGGTCTCATGCGAATCCGCCTCCTCAAAATTGACATAAGGTCACATGATTAATAACATAGCCTGCAAGCCGCGAGCGGACCTGCAGGCTACATATTATGTAACATATTTCGACTTAATTTGCAATATGTTATTTTAATATTTGTTATTTTTCGACACTTGTTATATGCCTTTCTATCTACAATGCACAATAGATTCCAGCATTTTCTCAAGCATATCCATTTGTTATTCGCATTTCCAGAATGCTGCGCTGTACGGCGGCAGTTCGCTGCCTCCGCCGAAGTCGTGCATTTTGCCTGTGATGAGGTCGACAGCACGGCCGCAGCCCGCGTTGAAGTGCGCGGTGAAGGGCGCGGAGTCGGCGTTTATGGCGACGATGACCCGCTCGCCCTCAGCGCTTCTCTGGAACACGGTCTGCCTATTTGTAATGAGCAGGTCCTTGAAGTCCCCGTAGCAGAGCGCGCGGCTCCCCCTGCGTGCCCTGGCCATGGCGGATATCGTGTCGGTCAGCCCGTTCCACTCGGGAGTGTCGAAGCTCGGGCGCAGGCTCCAGTCGCCGCTGCGCTTGTCGCCCTCGGCCCCCCACTCGCTGCCGTAATACACGCAGGGGATGCCTGGCATGGCAAACATGAGCGCGTAAATGAGCGGAAGGTGCGCCTTGTTCTGCAATATTGTCGCAGCTCGCGTAACATCGTGGTTGTCGCAGAACGAGAGCAGGTGCCGGCCCTTGTAAAGCGTCCAGTTTTCGGGACCGAACTGGCGCTTGAGGCTGTGGACGATCTCGAACAGGTTCATGCTGTTCAGGCTCGAGTACAGGCCCTTGTAACATTCGTAATTCGTAACGCTGTGCAGCATCTGGTCGTTCATCCAGCGGTTGTAGTCGCCGTGCAGCGTCTCGCCCAGCAGGAAGAAGTCGCCGAGGCCGTCGCAGAAGCTCCGCAGGCGGCGCAGAAAATCCGGCTCGAGGCAATAGGCCACATCGAGCCGCAGGCCGTCTATCCCGAACTCATCGCGCCAGAACTTCACAGTCTGCAGTATATAGTCCACGACGGCGGGATTTTTGAGGTTCAGCTTCACCAGCTCGTAGTGGCCCTCCCAGCCCTCGTACCAGAAGCCGTCATTGTAGCCGCTGTTGCCGCCGAAGTTTATGTGGAACCAGTCCTTGTACGGGGAATCCCACTTCTTCTCCTGCACGTCGCGGAAGGCCCAGAAGCCGCGGCCCACGTGGTTGAACACGCCGTCGAGTATTACGCGGATGCCGTGCTTTTTAAGCGCATTGCAGACCGCCTTGAGGTCCTCGTTCGTGCCGAGGCGGCAGTCCACCTTGCGGTAGTCCCGCGTGTCGTAGCCGTGGCAGTCGCTCTCGAACACGGGGCCGAGGTAGAGAGCGTCCGCGCCGAGCTTTTCGATGTGCTCCGCCCAGTCCGCGATTTTCAGTATCCTCTGCTCCGTCACGCCGTCGTTCTCATGCGGCGCGCCGCAGAAGCCCAGAGGGTAGATGTGATAAAACACGCTGTCATAAGCCCACATATCCAAAATCGTCCTTTCGTAAGGTGAAGCAAGTATAACGCAGACCGGACGATTTGAAAAGGCTTTTTTATTTCAGATAAGGCAGAGCACCAGACCGTAGACTATGCTGGCGGAGATGCCGAAGACTATGACAGGGCCGGCGATTATGAACATTTTCGCCGCCGTGCCGGTCACGTAGCCCTCGCTCTTGAATTCCAGCGCCGGGGACACCACGGCGTTCGCAAAGCCCGTTATCGGCACCAGAGTGCCCGCACCGCCGACCTTTGCCATATCGTCGTACACCCCAAGACCCGTCAGCAGCGCGCCGAGGAACACAAGCGTCATCGAGCACGCGGTCGAGGCGTCGGCACGCTCCAGCCCGGCGTACAGCCAAAGCTGCGTCACCAGCTCGCCAACTGTGCAGATCGCCCCGCCTACCAGAAAAGCTTTTAACAGGTCGCCCCATATCGGCGAGGGCGGCGACTTCTTCGCGACGTACTCGCCGTACTGTTCGTTCGTCATTTTGGACATACATATCCCTCCGCCGATATTTTGCCGCACGGGAGGATTTTTATTACTCCTTTTCTTTTTTTGAGGATAGTGTATAATGTGTGCGAAAGGAGCGATGTTTTATGGCGAAGCTGTATGTGTTCATGGCAAGCGGCTCCGAGGAGGTCGAGACCCTTGCCGTTGTGGATATTGCCAGGCGCGCGGGCATTGAGACCGCGCTCGTCTCAGTCACAGGCTCCAGGGAGGTCACCGGCTCGCACAGGGTGACGGTGCTCTGTGACGCGGTATTTGAGTATACGGACTTCTCCGACGGCGACGCGCTGTACATCCCCGGAGGATTGCCAGGGGTCGAGAATCTCTACGCCCATGAGGGCCTGCGTGAGCTGCTGCTGCGATATAACCTCGAGGGCAGGCGCATAGCCGCGCTCTGCGCCGCGCCGGGCGCAGTCTTCGGCAGGCTCGGCATCGTGAACGGCAAAAAGGCGGCGTGCTTCCCCGGCTTTGCCCAGTATCTCGAGGGCGCACAGTACCTGCCCGACGGCGTCGTCACCGACGGGAACGTCACCACCGGACGCGGTCTCGGCTACGCCATAGATATGGGCCTCGAGCTGGTCCGGCTGCTCGCAGGCGAGGATAAGATGCTCGAGATAAAGAAGAAGATACAGCACCCCGGGTGCTGCGGAATGTAAGGAGGCGCTCACGTGGGACTCGATCTTGACGCACTATTGGGCGAAACCGTCATCGCCGTGCGTGAGGCCGGGCTGCTCTTCGGCGACCGGCAGCGCGCAGCACACATAAAACGCAAACAGGCGCGCGACTTCGTCACAGAGGTGGACACCGGCATACAGGAGCTGCTGCGCCGCAGGCTCTCAGAAATACTGCCCGAGGCCGAGTTCATGGGCGAGGAACAGGACAACTCCGCGCTCGACACCACCGGCCTTGTCTGGATACTTGACCCCGTGGACGGCACCACGAACTTCATCCACCGCCTGCGTCACAGCGCCATTTCGCTCGCGCTCGTCGAAAACGGCTCGCCCGTTATGGGCATAATCTTTAACCCCGACACGGATGAGCTTTACACCGCCATCGTGGGACAGGGCGCGAAGCTGAACGGGCGCGAGATACATGTAAGCCATGCCGAGGAGCTTATCGAGTGCCTCATCGACGTGGGAACGAACCCGGCAATACGCGACCAGGCCGGGCGCAACTTCGAGGTCATGCGCGCCGTCTACGACCGCTGCGTGGATATCCGGCGCATGGGCGCGGCCTCGCTCGACTTCTGCTCTGTGGCCGACGGGCGCACCGACGCCTACACCGAGTGCCGCCTTAACCCATGGGACTACGCCGCCGGGCTTATCATCGCGCGCGAGGCAGGCGCTGTTGTGACCGACCTCAGAGGCGGGGAGCCGGATATGTTCCGACCCTCGGACGTTATTGTTGCCAATCCCACCGTTCATCGGCAGCTATTGGAGCTTCTGCACAATATCTGATGCCGATTTTTGACATCCCCGTGCCCTGCGGCGCGGGGATTTTTTTGCGGATGTCATAAATTTCATAAAAATCGCAGGATTCTCTGTGGTAAAGAGCGCGAGAGTTTTGTAGAATATAGGCAGTAAGACCGGTGGCGCAGCGCCATGCTTTGTATATTTCGACGGCTGAGCACCGGCGTTGGAATTGCAATCAAAAATGTGAGGAGGAAACAACTTGAAAAAACTACTGTCTCTCTTGCTCGTAGCGATGATGCTGGTCGGTCTGCTGGCAGGCTGCGGCACACCGGCCTCCACTCCGACAGACGCGCCCTCCGTCGATGACGGCGGCGACGCCACCGTTGACGACACCCCGGACGTCGAGCTGACGGCCACGCAGAAGATCATAGCCGAGGCCGAGACGATGACGCTTGAAGAGCTGGCCGCGAAGGCCATCGAGGAGTCCAACGGCGCGACCTTCTTCGGCGTCGGCAACTCCAGCCGCGGCAAGACCGCGCTGCCGCTCTTCATCGAGTATCTCCAGAGCATCGACCCCAGCTACACCCTTGAATACGACTGGCAGCAGCCGAAGAACAACAAGATCTTCGACCAGCTGACCGCCGACTCCCTGAAGGACACCGGCACTTTCGCCATGACGCTCATCCAGGACGGCAACCAGATCGAGAGCAAGATGGTCCAGACCGGCATCCTCGACACCTTCATCCCGAAGGACTGGGCCGACGCCAACGGCACCACCGCCGACACTTATGAGGGCTATCTGCCTCTCCAGACCCTGAACAAGGTCTTCATGTACAACAACACCGGCTCCAAGACCTACGACAACTGCTGGGACTTCGTCGCTGAGGGCGAGCACGGCCTGTTTATGGATATCGACTCCGAGGTCGTCGGCAAGAACTTCCTCTACATGCTGACGAACGATACATACTCCACCTGGCTCAAGGAGGCCTTTGATGCCCTCTCCGCTGAGGAGCAGGCCTACTTCCAGCCCACCATCGACGCCGTAGCCTCTGACGCGGCCGACCTTGGCCTCGGTGAGAACGGCAAGTACGCCCTCGCGTGGATAAAGCTCTGGGTCGGCAGTTACAACGCTCAGACTGACGACGGCCCCATTTGCAACACCCTCGTCGACGCCTCCGCGACCGACCAGTTCGGCCTGCTGGTGTACTCCAAGCTGCGCTCCGTTGAGGAGTCGGCCTCTGTCTCCAAGAACAACATCACCATTGCTGCCTACAACGAAGGTTACACCGGCATCGGCGGCTACGGCTACTGCCACTACCTGTTTGTCACCGACAACAGCCCGCTGCCCTGGACCGCCTGCGCCTTCATCGCCTACATGACCTGCACGGCCGACGGCTTCTCCGCCTGGGGCAAGGACATTGGCGGCTACTCCTCCAACCCGACTGTCGCCGCTGAGAACGAGGAGATCTTCCAGCACCAGACCGGCGGCATGGCCGAGGACGGCACCACTGTCGAGTTCGCCGCGCTCAACGACGCCGGCTACGACTGGTGGACAACCGACGGCAAGCTCGTGCTCGAGGACCCCGAGTACTGCGCCTCCGTCTCCTTCACGGTCGGCAGCTGGATCGAGACCCTCGACAAGTACTCCGTGAGCTGATAAAACCATCGTTTGAGTTTTGGCGTCCCCGGATGGTATCCGCGTCCGGGGACGCTTTCTAAAGACCTCCGGAAAGGAAGGAGAGCATATGGATCAGGCTATACCGGTGCAGAAGGGCACTGGCGCATTTTTGAACAGGCTCCGCACCTTCTTCTCAAAACCGCATAACGTCATACTCCTGCTTCTGGGCATTATCCTGACGGTCACCACCGTTGCGCCCATCATCGCCATAGTGCAGGACACCTTCAAGATACACCCCGGCACTATCGACGCCCACCTCACCGGCAAGAGCGAGGGCTACACGATCGTCAACTACATAGACCTGTTCACCAGCAACGTCGCCAAGACCAACCTCTGGACGCCGCTGTGGAACACGATACTGCTCTCGGCAGGCAGCTGTCTCGTGGCAGTGCTCTACGGCGGGCTGTTCGCGTTTCTCATAACCCGCTCTAACCTCGCTTGGAAGAAATATCTCAGCTCAATCTTTATCTTCCCCTACATCATGCCGCAGTGGACGCTCGCCGTCGTGTGGCAGAACGTGTTCAACTCCAACGCGGTCACGGGCACCTCCAACGGCCTGCTCGCCGCTACGCTGGGAGTACAGATGCCGATGTGGTGGTGCAAGGGCCTGTTCCCAAGCATCATGGTCCTCGGCCTGCACTACTCCGCCTTCGCCTACATCCTCGTCGGCGGCATCTTCCGCAACATGGACGCCAACCTCGAGGAAGCCGCCACCATCCTCGACACACCTAAGTGGAAAACCATGTTCAGGGTCACTCTGCCCATGGTGAAGCCCGCCATACTCTCGACCGTGTTGCTCGTCTTCTCGAGTGCAATGGGCTCTTACCCCGTGCCGCACTACCTGGGCCTCACGACCCTCTCGACAAAGTACGTCTCCCTGAACTCCCGATACACCGGCGAGGCCAGCATCCTCGCCATCATCATGATGATCTTCGGCATCGTCATCATGCTCATGAACCAGATGTCCCTGCGCAGCCGCAAGAGCTACACCACCGTCACCGGCAAGTCCGGGCAGAGCTCGAAGATCAGCCTCGGCAAGGCCGGGCGCTTCATCATAGCGCTCATCCTCGTCGTGCTCACCTTCTTCACCAGCATCTTCCCCATCGTCTCCTTCGCCTTCGAGACCTTCCTGCCGAACCCGGGCGACTACAGCTTCCTCTACACCGGCGATACCTCCAACCTCACCACCAAGTGGTGGACGACCAGCGAGAATATCACCGAAAACGGCATGTACGGCCAGAAGGGCATACTCTATAACCAAACCATCTGGTCTGCTTTCAAGGGCACCATACTCGTGTCGGTGTGCTGTGCCCTGCTCGCCGGTACAATCGGCACCATGATAGGCTACGCCGTCGCCAAAAAGCGGCGAAGTAAATGGGCTAACTACGTCAACTCCGTGGCCTTTCTTCCCTACCTTATGCCCTCCCTCGCGGTCGGCGCCGCGTTCTTCATCCTGTTCTCGAACGAGCATCTGAACCTGTTCAATACCTATACCCTGCTCATCATCGCGGGCACGGTGAAGTACATACCCTTCGCCTCGCGCAGCTCGCTCAACTCCATGCTCCAGCTCTCGGGCGAGATCGAGGAAGCCGCCATCATCCAGGACGTGCCATGGGTCAAGCGCATGACGCGCATCATCATCCCCATCCAGAAGTCGTCAATAATAAGCGGCTACATGCTGCCGTTCATGACCTGCCTGCGCGAGCTTTCGCTGTTCATGCTGCTGTGCGTCCAGGGCTTCATACTCTCGACCACGCTGGACTACTTCGACGAGATGGGCCTCTACGCCTTCTCGAGCGGCATTAATCTGATACTCATCATCACCATTCTGGTCTGCAACACCCTCGTGAACAAGGTGACCGGCGCCAGTCTGGACAAAGGGATAGGAGGTTAAACCATGCCTGAGATCGTACTCTCCCACGTCACAAAGCGCTGGGACAAATTCTACGCCGTCGATGACCTCAATCTCGTCATCGAGGACAACGCCTTTGTCACGCTGCTTGGCCCCTCCGGCTGCGGCAAGACCACCACCCTGCGCATGATAGCCGGCCTCGAGACCCCCACCAGCGGCCGCATCACCATCGGCGACCGCGTGGTGTTCGACAGCGAGAAAGGCATCAATATACCCGCAAACAAGCGCAAGGTGGGCTTCCTGTTCCAGAACTACGCGCTCTGGCCCAATATGACCGTCTACAAGAATATTGCCTTCGGCCTCACCAACATCAAGGACGAACTGCCCCGCATAGACTTTGAGGCCAAAAAAGCCGCGCAGCTCATAGAGGTGCTGAAAAGGCCCGACGAGACGGTGCGTATCATCAAGGAGTGCGTGGACAAAAAGGGCAAACTGGACACGAACAAGGCCCACATAAAGCTCATAGACCGCTTTGAAATCTCCATGTTCTCGGCCAAGACCGTCATGGGCTGGAAGCTGCACGAGTCGCTCGAGCCGGGCACCGTCGCCGCTGCGCGCCTCGCCGAGTGCGAAAAGACCCTCGAGGCAGCTCGCGCCAAGTGCGCCGCCGAGGGCTGCACCTTCAACGAGGACTTCGCCTATGTCAAGGACGGCAAAGTGCTCACGAGCGTCCGCAAGCTGACGGCGGAGGAGATAGACCTCACCGTCCGCCGCGTGGCGCGCATAGTCAAGATCGGTATGTTCATGGACCGCTATCCCTCGGAGCTCTCCGGAGGCCAGCAGCAGCGCGTGGCCATCGCCCGCACGCTCGCGCCCGAGCCGACCGTGCTGTTCATGGATGAGCCGCTCTCGAACCTCGACGCGAAGCTCAGGCTCGAGATGCGCTCCGAGCTGCAGCGCCTGCACATCGACACGGGCAGCACCTTCATCTACGTCACACACGACCAGATGGAGGCCATGACGCTGGCGACAAAGATATGCCTCATAGATAACGGCGTCCTGCAGCAGTACGACGCGCCGCTGGACGTCTACAACCGTCCGAACAGCCTGTTCGTTGCGGACTTTGTAGGCAACCCGGCAATAAACTTCATCGAGGCCACGGGCAAGCAGAGGCCGGACGGCGGCATTGCGCTCGACATGCTGGGCGGCGTCTCCGCTGCCTTCACGCCGAACGAAAAGTTCGACCTCGCCGAGTGGTTCCAAGGTGAGGACGCGAAGGATGAGGCAAAGCGCGCCCGCGAGGCGGAGCTGGCAAAAGACAAAAAACATGTCGAGAAAGCCAACAAGGACACGGTGTTCCGCTGCCACATTGCCCTGGTCGATGAGCCAGAGGACTTCGGCGACGACGTGCCGCTCACGGACTCCGATTTCATCATCGGCGTGCGGCCCGAGTTCATAAAGATTTCCGACACGGGCGCGGTTGAGGGCGAGATATACAGCGCCATGCCCACCGGCATGGAGACAACTGTAAGGATCAAGATTGGCAACTACCTGCTCACCGGCGTCGTCTTCGGCGGCGTGCTGTACAGGATAGGCGAGAAAGTGCGTCTGGACTTCGACGGGTCGGGTGTGGTATTATTCAGCCGTAGGAACGGAAGGCTGATATCTCTCGGCTCCGTGGAGCTGAAGTAGTGACCGCGAACCAGGGCGGGGGCTTTTCGCCCCCGCCTTTTTGCATCTGATACCGGCGCCCATCTCCCTTGCGCAGGGGAGCCTTTCCTTCCTCGTAAGTATACATGATTATTCAAGGTGAGCAACATGATAAAACTCATTGTAAGCGACATTGACGGCACCCTCCTTCCCTATGGCCAGGAGGCGCTGGACGAGGAACTGTTCGTGCTCATACGGCGGCTGCGGGAGATTGGCGTCACCTTCTGCCCCGCTTCGGGCCGGCAGTATCACTCGCTGCGTGCGCTGTTCAGGCCCGTCTGTGACGAGTTGGCCTACATATGCGAAAACGGCTCCATTGTCTACGGCGCCGGGGCAGAGGACGCGGCGGAGGTGCTCTGGAAAACCGTCATCGAGCGCTCAAAGGCTATGGAGCTGAGCCATGATATCATGGGCCTGGGCGGACACCGACTGCTCATATCCGGTGCGAACACGAGCTACATACTCACCGGAGACCCGTGGTTCGAGAGCTTCATGCACGCGAGCAAGGGCAACAACGTCGCGCTCATCTCGCGTCCAGAGGACGTGCCCGAGGATATCATCAAGCTCGCCGTATACTGCCCGCAGGGCACCTCTGAGTGCCGCCACGCCCTCGGCCCGAAGTGGAGCGGGGAGCTGAGCGTGGCATCCGCCGGGCCGGACTGGGTGGACTTTAACCTCGCTGACAAGGCCAGCGGCCTTGCCGCACTCTGCCGGGCGCTGGGCGTCCCGGCCTCGGAGACCGCCGCCTTCGGCGACAACTGGAACGACGCGCCCATGCTGAAGCTCGCCGGGCGCGGATATATCATGACCGGGTCTGACGAAGCCCTGAAAGCACAGTTCAAGCTGCAATGCGACAACGTTATCAGAGTGCTCGAGCGCTTCCTTGAAACGGGTGAGATTTGAGATGAAACGTGTGCTCTGCCTAGCGGCGGCGTTCATGCTGCTGCTCTCGGGCTGCGCCGCAACCGGCTCCGATGTCTCGGCTTTTGCGCCCGACGAGAGCGAACGGCTGGTGATCTACACCTCCCATAAGGAGGAGGTCTACGGACCTATCGTAAAAGAGTTCCAGCAGCGTACAGGCATATGGGTAGAGGTGTTGACCGGCGGCAGCAACGAGCTGCTCGAGCGCATCTCCATGGAGTCGGAACAGCCTGTGTGCGACCTGATGTTCGGCGGAGGGGTCGAGAGCCTCGCCGCCTATGAGGACTGCTTTGAGCCCTGTGAGCCGGAGGGCGCGGTGTTCCTGCGCGATGTCGGCCTATCCGAGGACGACCTGTGGACGCCGTTTTCCAGCCTGCCTCTGGTGCTCATTTATAACACGAAGCTCGTCTCGGAGGACGAGCTTACGGGCTGGGCCGACCTGCTCGACCCGCGCTGGAAGGGTCGCATCGCCTTCACCGACCCGACCGTCTCAGGTTCGAGCTACACCGCCGCGATGACCATGTTCTCCTGCCTTGAGGGCGACGACTGGGACATCCTCGCCCGGCTCGTCGAGAACCTCGACGGCGGCGCTCTGTCGGATTCCGGCGACGTGGTGGAGAGCGTCAGAAGCGGCAGCCGCTACATAGGCGTGACACTTGAAGAGACCGCGCTCAAGTGGCGCTCGCCGGAGGTGGGCATAGTCTACCCCGCCGAGGGCACAAGCGCAGTACCGGACGGCTGTGCGCTCGTCAAAGGTGCACGGCATCTCGAAAACGCACGTTTATTCATCGATTTCGTGCTCAGCCGCAGCGTGCAGGAGCTGCTGGTCTCTGACCTGAGCCGCCGGAGCGTGCGCACGGATGTGAGTGCGCCTGAGGACCTCCCCTCCGGTACGGAGCTGAACATCATCGACTACGACGTGCACTGGGCCAGTTCCATCAAGGAGGAGTTCATCGAGCGCTGGACGGAGCTGAATGAGGTGGAAACATGATGAAAAACCTCTCGTTCCGTAACAAGCTGCTGCTCGCCTTCCTGCTCATCGGGGTCGTGCCGCTGCTCATCTGCACCGTGCTGATGCTGAACATTTTCCGGGTAACGCTGGCCGGGAACGCCCGCGACGCGGCCGAGGCGGAGCTGGATGGAGCCGTGGGGTCCTTCGACTCCCTTCTGCATGGCGGGACCGAGGTGCTTGACGCGCTCTCCTGCGACAGGCTCATCTGTTCGGAACTGGCCCAGCCCGGCGCGGCCGCCTCGCAGAGCGTATACGACGCTCTTTACTCCCTCTCGAGCGAGCTGAGAGGTCAGGCTGACTTTGCGCTCTATTCGTCCGACGGAGCGCTGCTGTTTACTACCGGTACAGGCAGCGCCGATGAGCTGAACGTGCACTGGGGGCTGCTGAACTCCGCCGCAGGGTCGGACGGCGCAGTTTTCGCCGGCAGCGGCGGAAGTTTTCAGGCCGCAAAGGCTGTGTCTGACAGTTCGGGGCCCATCGGATACGCGGTCATGAGTCTCAACCGTGCTCAGCTCGACGAGCTGTTCTCAGCCTATGTCGGCACCGGCGGACTGCTGCTGCTCGACCCATACTGGGACTGCGTCTACAGCTCTCAAAACGCAGACGGGGAAACCCTCGCCCCCCTGCTCCGTGACAGGCTGCTCTCCGGCCAGAGCCTGTCCGACGGCAGCGGCAGCGAGTTCTACGTCGCGGAGAGCGCGACCTCCGGCTTTGTACTTCTCTATGTGCAGCCCGAGCCGGTCGCGGACTGGGTCATGCGCCTGCTCTACATCGTCGCGGCGGTGACGATACTGATCTGCCTTGCGCTCTGCGCCCTTGTGTCGATGCGGCTGAGCCGCCAGCTGTTTGAGCCGATACGCGAGCTGAACGCCGCCATGGGCGCGGTCGAGGAAGGCAGGCTCGACACCCGGCTCGAGGTGCGCTCCACGGACGAGATGGGCCAGCTTGCCGGGCGCTTCAACCGCATGGCCGAGCGCCTGCATGCCCATCTGGACGAGTCCGTCCGGCGGCGTCAGGAGCTGAGCGACGCCCAAATCCGAATGATGCAGGCTCAGCTCAACCCACATTTCCTCTACAACACGCTCGACACTGTCAAGTGGATGGGCAAGATAAACCAGGTCCCAGAGGTAGCCACAGTCGCCGCCGACCTCGCGGACATACTCAGAAGCAGCATCTCCGGCGACGAATTCGTGACGCTCAGTCAGGAGCTGACGACTCTGAACCGCTATGTGGAGATACAGAACATACGTTTCCCCGGGAAATTCACGCTCGTGACGGACGTGGACGAGGCCGCGCTGGACGTGCTTGTGCCGAAGCTTATGCTCCAGCCCATCGTCGAGAACTCTATAATTCACGGCTTTGCGGAATCCGGCGGCACGATAAGCGTCACGGCGCGGCTGGACGCCGGAGAGCTGGAGGTCACGGTGCGTGACGACGGCTGCGGCATGTCGGACAAGAGCATCAGGCGCTTCCGGGACCCCGGCGCGGACGAGAAAGGGCATCATCTGGGGCTGAGGAACGTGGACGCGATACTCAGGCTGCACTATGGCGAGGGCCATGGCCTGCGTTTCCTGCCGACCGAAGGGCACGGCACCTGCGTATCTATGAACCTGCCGGCCAGATACAAGGAGGACTGAGGACTGTGCATAAGGTAGTGATAGTCGAGGATGAGGAGCTGGTGCGCCGCGGCATAGTCACGGCCGTCAACTGGGCCTCGGTAGACTGCGAGGTGGTTGGCGAGGCCGCGAGCGGCGCCGAGGGCATAGAGGTCATCAGGAGCAGCCACCCGGACATCGTGGTCACCGACATCCGCATGCCGGGCATGGACGGGCTGGAGATGATTCGCAGGCTCCGCGAGGAGGGCTGCGAGGCTAAGTTCATACTGCTCACCGCCTACAGCGACTTTTCCTACGCGCAGAAGGCCGTAAAGCTCGGAGCCGTGGACTACCTGCTCAAGCCCTTCCACGACGGTGAGCTGGAAGCAGCGGCGGCCAGGATAGCCGACCGGGGCCGCAGCCGCGCTCAGTCTCCCCTCACCGGCATAGCGGACTCGAAAAACCGCTATGTGTCCGAGGCAGCGCAGTTCATGTCCACGCACCTCAATGACCCGGACATGTCCGTCGGCGCGGTGGCAAGGCAGCTTGGCCTGAGCGAAGGCCATCTCAGCCATCTGTTCAAAAAGGAGACGGGCATGACGGTCTCCAGCTACCTCACCGCCTGCCGCATGGAGAAGGCCAGGGAGCTGCTCTCGGACTGCCGCAGCCGCGTCTATGAGGTCGCGGAGCGCGTCGGCTACCGCGATATAGCCCATTTCAGCAGCAGTTTCAAAAAGAGCGTGGGCGTCTCCCCTTCCGAATACCAAAACGGCAGACGATAATAAAGCCGGCGTGGTTTCCCACGCCGGCTTTATCTTTTTCCGCCCGTATCAGATATCTATCGTCAGGTTATCTATGCCATTTTCCTCAAACTCGCTTATATATTCATCCATCCGGTTTGTGAGTTCGGTAAAATCATCGGGGTCGGTATCCTCAAGGTGCATGTCTCGCCTGGCAAGTTCCTCGGCAAGAATGTCGAAAAACACCGCGTCCTCATAGTCGGCTATCGCCTCGTGGATGCCGCCCTCCTCAAAGGCCTTTGACGGGAACACATGCCCGTACCAGGTCTGGTACAGCTCTTTCATTCCGTTTTTGGCGCAGTAGGAGAACATTTTCTCCTGCAAATTGTCGTAATCCTCGAAGCGGTCCTCTCCCCTTGTCGAGTTGAGTACCCAATTGCCGATATATACCATGTCAAGCAGGCGCCGGAACTCCTTTGCCGTCAATTCGATATTCATTCCGTTCAAACCTCCCGTCCGTGCGTTGCGTATCCCGCTGATATATTATAGCAAGTTGCTTATGAGAATTCTACACAAAATTTTGGAATAGTCAAGCCCCGCGCACCGCGCGGGGCTTGACTTCACATTTTATTTACTTTTACGCGCCCTTGGCCATGCCCTTCTGCCTGGCGTATTCCGCCGCGCCCAGCGCGCC
>URDJ01000016.1 GCA_900546615.1 uncultured Eubacteriales bacterium
CTTTGGGGCGCCACTCCCGTTTCTTTTGGCAAGGACAAAAGAAATGGGGTGGCATACTTACCCACCGGCTGCAAAATCTTACATAGTCAAGGGAGGCGGATCTTTTGCTTGAATCGATCTCAGGATGGATACGGGCGCTGGTGGGCGCGGCGGTGTTCTGCGCGCTGGCGCTGGCGCTGTGCCCGGAGGGACGGGTCAGGCGGGTGCTGCGCTTTGCCTGCGGGCTGGTGATGGCGGCGGCGCTGCTCTCGCCGGTGCTGAGCGTGGATATGGAGAGCCTTCCGCAGGCGCTCGCGCGCTACTCGGAGGCCGCGGAGCGCTACGCCGGTTCGGCAGAGGAAACGGCGGACAGGCTCAACAGGACTATCATAGAAGGCGAGTGCGAGACATATATATTGGACAAAGCGGCGGCGCTGGGCCTCGAGGTACGCGAGGCGGCGGTGACGGCCCGGTGGAACGACGAGGGCTTCTGGTATCCGTGGGAATGCCGCCTGAGCACGGGCGAAGGGGACATGAGCGGACTGTCAAGGCTCATAGAGGCGGAGCTGGGGATACCGGAGGCGCGGCAGCGCTGGGAGGCGGAGGAATAGATGGGCGGCATATGGGAGCAGATGGCGAAATATAAATACCTGCTGCTGCTCGTTGTGCTGGGGCTGGGGCTGCTGCTGTGGCCGACGGGCGGCGGGGCGGACAGCTCCGGGGCGGGGCGGACGGAGCAGGAGGCGCGGCTGGAGGCGGTGCTCTGCGAGATAGAGGGCGCGGGCCGCGTGAGCGTGCTGTACTCTGACGAAGGCGTGGCGGTGGTGTGCGAGGGCGCGTCGAGCGCGAGAGTGCGCCTTGACATCGTGGACGCGGTGTCGGCCTATACGGGCTTCGGCAGCGACAGGATAGAAGTGCTGGGCATGGAGCGGCAATAAGGGAAAAACAGGAGGCAAGGAACGTGAAAAAGGTAAAACGGAACATCATCATTGCGGCGGTGCTGCTGTTTGTGTGTGCGGCGGTGTATCTGAACTGGTCGTACAACAACAGCTGGGGCGCGGCGGACCCGGCGATGGTAAAGGCTGAGGACGAGCAGATGAGCTCGCTCGGCGGGGAGACGGACGCGGAGCCTGCCTCCGACTACTTTGCGCAGGCGAGGCTGACGCGGCAGACCTCGAGGGACGAGGCGCTGAGCCTGCTGCAGACGGCGGCGAGCGCGGAGAGCGCTTCGCAGGAGACGATCGACAGTGCGATGAACGCCATAGCGGCGATGGCGAACTGGTCGATGATGGAGACGCAGCTGGAGAACACGCTGCTGGCGAAGGATTTTGCGGACTGTGTGGTGTATATATCTGAGGAGGGCGTGACGGTATCGGTGCCGGCGCCGGCGGACGGACTGTCGGAGGCGGCGGTAGCGCGGATAACGGAGGCGGTGACGAGCGCGGGCTACACGGCGGACCAGCTGAGAGTGATAGAGATACGCTCGGGCAGCCCGGCGCTTGAGGACGGGACAGACGTCTCAAGCGCGGCGCCGGAGGATGAGACAGACGTCTCAAGCGCATCGCCGGAAGACGGAGAGGCCCTGATGGAACTCACTCAGGCGCCTGAGGGCTGAAGAACGCCCTTTCCTCCACGCGGCGAAGATGCTGTAATGCTGCGGACGCGCCGCGCGGGGGAAGACCTCACGGCGCGCCCGGAAAACAGCAAAGCCCCCGGCCCGTATCAGCCCGAAGCGTGAAGGGCTGACACTCTGAGCCGGCGCAGCATAACTCAAAGCGCGCAATAGAGCCGCTCATGAACTCCGACGGGAGCAGGCTTTACTGCGCGCTTTTCAGTTGTTCAGGGCAGGAGCTGGCGCTGATTTCGCTTGTCCATGCCGAGTATATAAAAGTTGCACAGCAGATGCAGCACGGCGTTCGGGTCGGACAGCGAGAACCCGCCTATTTCTTCTATCCTGTTCAACCTGTAGTTCAGGGTGTTCCTGTGTATATGCAGCGCGCTGCAGGCCTCCTTTGAGTCAAAAAGCGCGAGCAGATAAGCCTGCAGCGTATGCAGATAGTCGGAATTGTTCTGCCTGTCCGTATCGGCTATCCTTTTGATGGCGGAATGCATGTAGCACCTGCCGGGCATGTTGTTTATTCCCGAGAACATCAGGTCGTCGAATTTTTTCCCGGTGTAGAGATGGAGCTGGTCGATACTGCCCTCAGACTGAAACAGGGCTGCGGCGCGCTTTGCCTGATACTTGTAAATGTCTATCTCCGAGAGCTCATGAAACGCCTCGCTGATGCCGTAGGGGATAGACAGCTGAGCCGCATACCGGCAAACGTCGCGGATCTGGGCAACGGAAGCCACAGAATGGTTTTTGAGTCCGCAGTACAAAACGAACAGCGCCCCATCATTGAGCAGGCAATAAACGCTGGTGGAGGTCGACAAACGGCTCTGGATGTTTGCAAGGGCAAATTTTTGCTTATCATCGCCGGATTGCTGCATGAATGAAAGGATGCAGTAATCCGGCATTAAATATTTGTCGGCGTTTACCCTCTCTTTCCAAAGGGCCAGCTCCTGACTTCCGGCGATCTCCCCCTGAAACAGGAGAGATACAAATACTGAGCAAAGCGAGTACTTGCTGTCGTCCTTTTCCGGGTCCTGAGCAGAGTCTATGATGCTTGTCGTCTTAGAAAATCTGAAAGCGATCTTTGAGGCCTTGATTATCAACGCCAGATCGTCATAGTTAATATCTGCGCGCTCAGAGCCATCGACAGCCAAGCCTATGGTACCCAGTATCTCGTCTTTGTCCCGTATGACCGACGCGATGCGCGGATAACCCTGAACGATGCCCCAGTTGACAAGTATGGGGCCGTTCGCGTCGAACAGAGCTTCGATCATGTTTTCTCTGTAATATGTGCTCAGTGTTCCCAGATCGGTGGTCTGTGTCTCAAGGTGAGAGTCCCATATTTCATCGTTCAGCTTTTCGCGTGGATACTGGCCCACGACGTTGTAAGCCGCGTCCAGAATTATGGTCGGACAGTGAAAGTATTCGTATGAGATCTTTGTCAGCTCATCAAAGCAGCTGTCCGCACATAAAAGAGCATTAAGAAGTTTATCGTATAATTCGCGGTTGTTGTCGGCCAAAGAGCATCCTCCCCAATTCTGACTGAGCGTTTTTTTATTATATTTGATTTTGCGGCGATTTACAATGCGGCGCACTTGGTTTTCCCGGTATGGCAAAACTGAAACCTGACGGGAAGCGCGCATGTGCTTGCCGCAAAGTTTCATAAACGCGGCGACATTAACGCCTGTTCGGTTGTGCAACTGCACAAATTGTTTGCGTTATATTTTTGGCAATTAACATTGTTTAAGTCAGCGTATCATTTATAATTGGTACTGGACACGTGTCAAATAGTATACCAAAAAAGTGCGAGGGGTGTGTATGAGAGCATTTGAAGCAGTGAGGATCGGTCAGGTAGAGCTCAAGAATCGCCTTGGCATGTCCCCGATGGGGACCAATGGAGATCCTGCCAACCGTTTCTCACCGGCCGCGATCAACTATTTCGCCGAGAGGGCGAAAGGCGGGCTGGGACTCATAATAACTGGCATGAGTTCCTGCACAGACAAATTTGAGCCGGTGCCCAAGACGCGGCTTGCAACTTCGCATGACGCTGAAGCGCTCAGCGAGCTTGTTGATAAGGTGCACTTTTCGGGCGCAAAAGTATTTGTTCAAATAGGCGTCGGGCTGGGCAGGCTTTGCTCGCAGCCTGAGAGCGTGGCGTATTCGTGCAGCGAGAACGAGATGTTCTTTTTCCCGGGGCAGAAGTGCAAGGTGCTCAGCCGGGAGGACATTGCGTTTCTCGTAGACAGGATGGCGCATACTGCCCGGCTCTGCAAGGAAGTGGGCGCGGATGGAGTTGAGATCCACGGCTACGGCGGATACCTTCTCGACCAGTTCTTTACGCCGAAGTGGAACAAGAGAACGGACGAGTATGGCGGCAGCCTTGAAAACAGGATGAGGTTTGCCGTGGAGATAATCCATGCCATAAGGGAGGCCTGCGGCAAGGATTTCACCGTCGGCATCAAGTTCACCGTGACGCATGAGATAGACGATGACGAGCTTCGGAGCATACCTGAAGGCGTCGAGATGGCGAAGATCTTTGAGAGGGAAGGCGTAGATTTCCTCCATGTAGATACCGGCTGCTATGAGGTGTGGAACAAGCAGATACCCACCGTGTATGAGGGCTGGGGCTGCCAGCTGCACGCGGTGGAGGCGGTCAGGGCGGCGGTGAGCCTCCCGCTGCTTATCCACGGCAAGCTGAACCATCCGTCGCTCGCGGAGGAAGTGTTTGAGAAGGGCCTCGCCGATGTGATACTCATGGGGCACCAGAGCCTTGCCGACCCGGAATACGCAAAAAAGCTCAAGCAGGGCAGGGTTTTGGATATCCGCCCCTGTATCGGCTGCAACGAGTGCCTGTATTCCTCGTTTTCACACCGTGACAAGACCTGTGCCGTCAATGTGTGCTGCTACCATGAGGAGGAGTACAAGCTCGAGAGCTCGCCCAAGGACGAGAGCGTCCTTGTCATTGGCGGAGGGCCGGGCGGCATGAACGCGGCGCTGTGCGCGGCGATGCGCGGCTATAAGGTCAGCCTGTGGGAGAAGACCGACACGCTCGGCGGGCTGCTGCTTGCTGCCGGGGCGCCCGACTTCAAGAAAGATGTGATGGCGTTTGCCAGATATCTTGAGCGGCAGATACTCAAAAACGGAGTGGACGTCAGGCTGATGAAGGAGGCCACCGCAGAGGAGGTCATATCGAAGAACTTTGACCATGTCATCCTGGCCTGCGGCGCGAAGCCCTTTGTTCCTCCGATACCGGGAGCGGAGCTGCCCAATGTCTGCGACGCGGTGTCGGCACTGAAGTTCGGCATACCGGAAGCGAGGAACGTGGTCGTCATAGGCGGCGGGGAAGTCGGCCTTGAAGCCGCCTGCTGGTTTGCAAAATCGGCGGAGAAGGTTACGGTCATAGAAATGCTGGACGACATCCTGAAGCTGGCCAAACACAGCCGGAATAATAATCAGGCGCTCAGGGCCCTCGTCAGGGACAGCGGGGTAGAGGTGATAACATCCGCAAAGGTCACCTCCATCGAAGCGGACAGGGTCAATTTTGAAACAGGCGGGACAAGCCGCAGCACCGCATCGGATGTCGTTATCGTGGCGGCGGGCTTCAAGGTGGACAATACTCTGGAGAAGCAGCTTGCCGGGAAGGTCAACGACCTGAAGGTCATAGGAGACGCCGTGTCCCCGAGAAAGGTCTACTACGCCGTGCACGAGGGATACCATGCGGTAAGGCTGATGGACTGATATTACCAATATTTATCACAGCGTTTTAGCAGAATAGCATGTGATGGGGGTACTAATATGACAGAAACACGTAAGAAAATGCACTATTCGTGGGTGATCGTTATTGGCGCGGCCATGGTCATGTTTGCGACTCAGGCCGGCGTTGCGAACACGATAGGAATATACTTTTCGACCCTGAATCAGGAGCGGGGCTTCTCGCTGGCGTCGCTGGGGCTGTACTATACTTTCCAGTCAGGCGTAATGACGGTCATGCAGCCCGTGGTACGGAAGCTGTACTACAAGTATGACGCCCGGCTGGTCGGGTTCGGCTCGATCTTCCTCATGTCCGTGGGCTATATGCTGTTTGCCGCGTGGCCTGCGGTGTGGGGCTGGTGGATATCCGGCGTCATCATAGGCGTTGGCGTGTCGTTCACCGCCTACCTGATGGCTCCGCTGCTGATGAATAACTGGTTCCATACAAAGTACAGCACGGCCGTTGGCGTCGCCTGCTGCGCTCAGGGCCTGGGCGGCTTCATATGGTCGCTCCTGCTGGGGCAGCTTCTGCCGACTGCGGGCTACAAGGCCTGCTATCTCATTATAGGCGCGGCGTCGCTTGTCATCGGCGGCGCGGGCACTCTCCTTTTCAGGCGTGACCCTGCGGAAAAGGGCCTGTTCCCGTACGGCATCAACAGCCAGGAGGAGCTCGAGCTTTCCAGGAAGGCCAACTCCCCGCTCAATCTCCCCGGCGTCGGCCTGAAGGACGCGCTCAAGAGCGGCGCGTTCTGGATGATGCTTGTCGCGCTGATACTTATCTGGTTCGGCTGCAATATGCAGACCCAGATGACGAACCTCGCGTACTCCATAGGCTTTTCCATCACCAACGCGACGACCGTTTCGGCCCTTGTTTTCCTGGGGAATATCCCTGGCAGGTTCCTCATCGGCTATCTGACCGACAAGTGGGGTGTGCGCACGGGCTTCTCCTACGGGATCATCTGCGGCATAGTGGCCTTTGTGCTCGTGCTTGCATCCAGCGTAAGCCCGGCGTTCGTCTACATTGGTGCGTTCCTGTTCGGCAACTTCTTCTCCCTCATAACGGTCGGCTCTGCCCTTATTATACCGAGGGTGTGCGGCCGCAAGGACCTGGGCCAGATACAGAGCTATGTTGCCAGTGTGAGCACAGTGATAGGCGCTATCGCCAGCACGATCTTTGGATATATCTATGACATGAGCGGCTCGTATGCCACGCTGATAAAGCTCGGCATCGCGGCCTTTATGGTGGCGCTTGTTCTGGTGTGGATAATCTGGGGCGTGACCAGGAACAAGCCGTGGAACAAGATAACCAATTGAAGGGAGCGCATGAGTTATGAGCAACCGTGTTGCAATCGTGACGGGCGCTGACGCGCCGTTTGGTCTGGCGGTGGTCAGGGGCCTGTGCAAGGCGGGGTTTACCGTTTTCGCGCACACTGATAAGGCCGAGGGCGCAGGCGCCGTTATGGATGCGGTGTCAAAGGATGGCTGCAAGGTCACGGCAAGGTCGTTCTCGCTGGCCTGCGCGCAGGATGTCCGGGGGCAGATCGAAGGCTTCATGAAGGACAACGAGGGCTTTAACGAGTGCGTGCTTGTGAACGCATCCCATGTTCATACGAAGCGGAGCTTTCTCGACGTGCAGCCGCAGGAGTATATCGCGGCCGTGGAGAACAACGTCATAGGCGCGATGAACACGATACATTATGTGCTGCCCTTCATGCTCGCCGTGAAGAACGGGTGCATAGTGAACATTTCCGATGTCAGCGCGTTCGGGAGCGCTTCAAACGCGGTGTTCGGAGCGGCCATGGCGGGGGTCGCCGGGCTGGCGAGGCTCGTTTCTCTCGACTACGCTGAACAGGGGATCAGAGCAAACACCATCTCTCCGTGCGCATTTGCGGATGACCTGCAGGGAGCGCCGGTGAAGCAGCCGGCCTCTCCCGAGGATGTTGCGCAGGCCGTACTGTATGTCATCGAGGGCAAGGGCGTTATCGCGCAGAACATCGCTTTTGCCGGCGGGATGCCTTACCAATAAGAAAATATCTGCGTTGAGGAGTGAATCGAATTGGAGACCCTCTTTAAAAAGGAAAAACTACCCGGTTTCGCAATAGTTACGGGCTCGTCGCGGGGCCTGGGCGCAAATTTTGCGTACAGGCTTGCCAACGACGGCTACGATGTGCTGATAAACTACAGCTCCGATGCCTCTGAAGCGGACGCGCTGGAGGTGAAGGGGCAGATCGAGCGCGATACCGGCAGGAGAGCCCTGATATGCAAGGCGGACGTGTCCGTGCCGGAGGAATGCACGCGCATGGTAGAGACCGCCTGTGACACTTTCGGCTCTCAATCCGCTATCCTGATAAACAATGCCGGTATCCACAGGGGAGGCAATTTTGAGGATATACCTCCGGAGACCTACAGCAAAATCATCTATGTCGACCTTATAGGCTGCCTGAACATGTGCAGGGCGTCCATACCTCATATGCTCGAGGCTGGCGAGGGCGCGATAATCAACATCTCATCTTCGGCGGCGTATGCGCAGTCGTATAAAAACGAGGCGTATGGAACGGCAAAGGCGGCTCTTTTGGGGCTCACCAAATGCCTTGCGCTGGAGTTTGCCGGGAAAGGGATAAGGGCCAACGCCATCGCCCCGTGCCAGCACGCGACGAAGATGGTGGAGGATTTCGCCAGAAACGACCCGGAGAATTTCAAGAAATCGTGCGCCGCGATACCTCTCGGAAGGATAGGGAGGCCGGACGAGCTTTCTGAGGCGATGTCATACCTTGTCCACGCCAGGTTCATGACCGGGCACTGCATAGCGCACAGCGGAGGCAAGGTGCTGCTCTGCTGAACAATACGCGCTTTTAAGAACGGAAACAAGAATAATGGAGGGTGTTATGATGGAAGCAAATAACTATGAGCTGATAATAAAGAGCCTGGAAGACAGGATAACGGGTCTCGAGAAGGCGCAGAAGGAGGCTCAGGACAGGGAGGAGATCATCCAGAACCAGCTGAAGTACGCCTGGTGCATCGACACTCTGGATTTTGAGACGTTCAAGAGCTGCTTTGCAGACAACTTCATATTTGACTTTTCGCACAGGGACCCGACGATGGTCGGTCCGTGCACGCCGGACGAGATAGCAAAGAGGTTCAAAAATGTTGTGAGCGGCTATGTGGCCACCCAGCATCTGATGTCCAATTTCAAGATAGACATAAACGGCGACAGGGCGATGTGCAGATGCTATCTCAAGGGGTTCCATTACCTGCCGAATCTCAACGGGGATTCGTGGAGCGAGTGCATCTCGTATTACACGAACGAATATGCCCGCATCGATGGCCGGTGGAAGATAGTCAATATCAAGATAAATCACATGGCGTGGTACGGCAATTACGATGCGAACACGCAGGCCGGCCTGAACGTCAAGAACGGCACCTGCCCGAAAAGGCCGGATTACAGTTACAAGGATATCATGGCGGAGTGAACGGCAGACGTGCCGGCTGCAACATAGATATATGCGGAACCGCTATCTATGAAAGGAGGATATTGTGCTTAAAGACAGCATAAAAGTCGGAATACCGGTAGGCGCGGTATTTGTCGGGATACAAGCCAGCGGCGCCCTCGCGACAGGCTCTTACGGTACGAACTACTTTGCGGCATATGGCGTGCAGGGCCTGCTGATCGGTCTGTTCCAGGCGCTGTTCCTGTTCGTGTTCTTCTATTGCGGTTTTACCCACACCATCAGCGTGAACAACAGGCTGCCGGAGAGCGAAAAGGTGTACGATTATTCCTCTCTGTCAAAGGCCCTGTATGGGAAGTTTTCACCGTATCTGTGCCCTGTTTTTGAATTGTGGCAGGTTCTGACGATCATGGTCACCGGAGCGGTCGTGATTGCTTCGGGAGTAACGATACTGCAGACGTTTTTTGAAATACCGACTCTTCTTGCTTCGCTGCTGTTTTCGGTGATAGTACTGGCGCTGTCGATATTTGGGGAAGGCGTGGTGCGCAAGGCGTCCACAACGCTGTCGGTCCTGTTCTTTGTGTGCGAGTTCCTGTTCCTGTACATTGTTCTGAAGCATCGCGGGGATGTGCTTGTACAGATGATACGGGACAATTGGGTACCGGAGAGCTCAAGGGGCATGGCGGTGGGAATATGGAGGATGTTCACATTGACCTGCGCCAGCTCGGCCTGGGCGATCGGCATCGGTGCGGTGGCTCAGAAGATGACGAGCAGGAGGCACGCTGTGGCGGCGGCTCTGACGGCCGGCTGCGGTGCGGCGCTCATCATGGTGGGAACAGCGGTGATAGTGCTGCCGTTCTGCCCGGAGATATTGAGTGAGACGGCTCCGCTGGCAGCCATCGCGTCAAACTTCATCGGGGAGCTCGCGCCGGCGCTGGGAACGATCTATTACACGCTTCTGATCCTGGCCCTGATATCAACGGGCGGGCCTGCACTGTTTGTGTTCGCCAGAAGGTTCGGCAAGCTGGTGCCGGCCAAAGGGGCCTTTAAGAACAGAAGGCTCGTGGACATCATTCTGGTAGTCGGCTGTCTCATGCTGTGCATAGCCCTGTCGATGTGCGGTCTTACGACGCTTGTACAAAAGGCGTTCCAGTACCTTGGATATATTGCGATGCCGATGTGCATAGTGCCGCTCGTCATAGTCTGGCCCATATTGAGGAGACGGGGAATATATCCGGTGGTCTATAAAAAGAAGAAACAGCAGACATGACAGTTTGCCGCTGTAAAAATCAATAAGCGTATCAAAGTTCGACATGGTTTGCCGCCAAAAGGGAGGCGGTAAACCATGTCGATATTTATACTGAAATGGTTTTTGAGGCCCGCGATAAACGGCGGGCCTCAGGAGAGGGAAAGCTGTTCAGTCTGCAATTACAATATTGACTCCGGCCCTGGAGATCTTAAGCAGTTCTTCCTCGTCGGCATTACCGTCAGTTATCAAAGTGTCGATCATTTCGATGCCTGCGCTGATGAAGCTGAACGAGCGGCCGATCTTGGACGAATCGGCTATCAGTATCTTTTCTCCGCTGCACCGGTCGAGCATCATTGAATTGATGGCTGTTTCCATATAATACGCAGACGTGATCCCGTAATCGAAGGATATGCCGTTAGCGCTTAAAATGCACTTGCTGGCCTTCATTTTTGACAATGCATATAAAGCAATATCGCCGACAAGAGATTGGGTCTGCGGGTACCTCTCTCCTCCGGTAATAATAAGATTTATACTCTCGCCGCCTTCAGTGGTAGCCATACAGGGGTTGTTCGTAACGATTTTAACATCGGGACTTGTAATGTATTTCGGCAAAAAAAGAACCGTTGTGCCGGAGTTCACGAAGACGACGTCTTCATTTTCGATGCGCTCTGCAGCCTTTTTTGCGATTCTTTCCTTTTCCTCCAAATACTTTGCCCGTTTGTCAACGAAATACGGCATTTCTTTGATAAAGGTCTGATTCAGCCTGGCAGCGCCGTGAGTGCGTTCGATGAGATTTTTTGCCGCCAGGGTCTCAAGATCTCTTCGCACGGTGACTTCGGAGATGTTGAATACGCTGCTGATCTCTTTAACTGTCATTTGTTCGTTTTCGCGGAGCAAACTGATTATTTTTCGGCGCCGTTCTTCTATGTTAGAATCAAAGTTTCTCATCGTTACACCTGCCTGACAAGCCTGAAAATAATGCGTATGCTAGTAAACATGAGCAATTCATGATATCACACTTTATTTGCGGATAGCAAGCTGCAATTTAAATTAAAGCCACATTCGTTCATATAATCCAAATATGCATACGTAATTATGAGCAATATTGCTCAAATAATAATTATATCTTGACTTTACTCAGAATAAAATGTACTATATTCGCATAAAACGTTCATTTAACATTCGATTTAAAGACATAACAATCGTATATTAGAAAATAATGATCATATATTCAGAAAGGTGACGGAAGAAATGCCAGATTACAAGAGCATGTCGGCCCATGAATTGACGGAGCTGATACAGGAAAAACTGGATTCCTGGCAAGCGTGGAGGGAGCGGCAGCTTTCGCTTGATGCCGGCTGGGGAATGGCAGGGGCGTCTGTCGGCAGAGTATACAGGCCGTGGCTGTATTCGATGAGCGCAGACTTCTATCCGAGGGCCAGGGTACACATATCAGGGGAAGAGATGGATGAGTTTGAGGAGATCGCTGTGTCGTTGGCTCAGGAAATCTACCACGCGAAGTATGTGGACCTGCACACGATGTCCGGCGGAAACGCGAACAGCGTGCTGTTGTGCGCCCTTACCGGGAAGGGCGACACGATCATGGCCTTTGAGGACCCGCTGGGCCACCGCTCAATGCGTGAGGACGGCATAGGCGGATTCATCGACAGAAATTATGTGCCCATGCCTATTGATGCGGACAACCTGTCGATAGACCTGGAAGGATTCAAAAAGGCGGCGCGCGAGGCAAGGCCAAAACTCATCATGCTGGGTTCGGCCATGTATATCTTCCTTGAGCCGTTTAAGGAGATAGTTGAGGTCGCAAGGGAGATAGGGGCTATCGTCAGCTGCGACGTATCGCATACGTTTGGGTATCTTCACTGTTCCATGTCGGTGAATCCGTTGGATGAGGGAGTAGATGTGATCCTTGGTGGTACTTACAAGACGATTTGCGGGCCGACGAAGGGCATGATCTGCACGAACAGCGAGCAGATAAGCGAAAGGCTGCGCGAGGTGGCGCCGAGGATGGTGTTCAATTACAACGCGTGCCTGATACCGGCTCTTGCGCAGGCTCTGATAGAGCTCAGGACTTACGGCAACGAGTATGGCAACCAGATGATAAAGAATGCCCGTGCGCTGGGTGCGGCGATGAAGAGCGATGGGTTCAACATGGTGGGTGCGGACAGGAATTATACGGATACGCACCTGCTGGCCGCCAAAATGGACGGCACCGACCGGAAGGGGATCGTCCAAAACCTCGGAGCCGCCAACATCCTGTGCAGCACGGTACCGTGTGACGAATCGCATTTCTATCTCCGTCCCGCCACCATGATAGTCACCCGCCGCGGTTTTGTGGAGAAGGACATGGCAGCCATATCAAAGATGCTGGCCGAAGTGATATTCAATGGCAACATCGAGGGCGTGAAAAAGCAGGTGGCCGAAATGATGAGCGCCCCTGAGAGACACGTGGTGCATTTTTCTCAGATGTGAGCAAGCATGCCGTACATGGCGAAGCTCGGGGCTGATGCGTGGACGGCGTGTTGAGTAAGAACAAAAACAAAACAAGGAGGAAGAAAATGAAAAGACTGATAGCTCTGCTGCTGGCTGTGTGCATGGTGCTTGCGATGAGTGGCTGCGGCAACGAACCCGCGGTGGATGACACGCC
Organism: uncultured Eubacteriales bacterium; assembly: GCA_900546615.1. GTDB lineage: Bacteria > Bacillota > Clostridia > Oscillospirales > Oscillospiraceae > Scatomorpha > Scatomorpha pullistercoris. Next base: position 12,702 of record URDJ01000016.1, read on the forward strand.
CGACAATACAGCCGAAGCGACGGATGGGGCGCAGGCCGGCAACGAAAGCGGAATAAAGCGGGGCGGGGTGCTGGTGATGCGCCGCGCCGGAGTCACCCCCATCAACCCCCTGCAGACCATAGCGCCCCAGGGAGACGGCGTGGTCTACGCCATGTTTTTCGAGTGCCTCACGTGGTTTGACGAGAACGACTACACTGCTCAGCCCTGGCTTGCCGAGAGCTGGGAATACTCGGACGACAGCCTGCAGCTGGATATGAAGCTGATTGAGGACGCTAACTTCTGTGACGGCACGCCGCTCAATGCTGAAGCGGTCAAGAAGACCTTCGATTTCTATCTTGACGAGGAGACGGGGCACATCCAGCGCGCTTACATCCAGAATGTGAGCAGCGTGGAAGTTGTTGACGAGTACACCGTGAGGTTCAATTTTTCCGAACCAGACTCCGGTTTCCTCACTGCGCTCTCTCAGCCGATAGGGTATATCATGGCTCCGGCGGCCATCGACAAGTATAAGGAGACCCAGGACCCCGAAGTGTTTGCCCGCGAAGGCGGCAGCGGCCCGTTTGTGCTGGAGTCCATGCTGGACGGCGAGAGCTATACGGCCGTGAAGAACACAAATTATTATCGCATGGGCGAAGACGGCCAGCCGCTGCCGTATCTTGACGGCGCGGTAGTGATGGTGATAGGCGATACAGCTGTTGCCAGCGCGAACCTTCAGAGCGGCGACATCGATCTTATCGACCGCGTGCAGAGCGTGTCCGACATCGAGACTCTCAGCGCGGACCCCAATATCACGATGCTCGACATGGCCTTCGCCATGGACCACCTGCTGTATATGAACACCACGAAGGCGCCGTTTGACGATATCAGGGTCCGCGAGGCGATGTGCTATGCGGTCGACAGGCAGGATCTTATCGATACCCTGGCCGGCGGCGACGGCTATATAACCCCGACGATCATTCTCCCGAACCAGACCTGGTACAGCGACGATATCATACCGACCTATACCTATGACCCGGAGAAGTCCAGGGAGCTGCTCAGCGAGGCCGGCTACCCGGATGGGGTCACGGTGGAGCTGTATTACGGTACCTACAGCAATATGCAGCAGATCAGCGAATTGATCCAGTCTCAGGCGGAGGCTGCGGGCTTCAATATTGAGCTGGTCGGCGTTGACGGCGCCACCAACAAGCAGATCTGGGCCAGCTACAATGAAGATGCGCCTGCCGGCATGCGTCTCAATGACATCGGTCAGCCGAAGGCGTCTCCGTACATCCAGCTCGAATACATTTTCGGACCCGACGCTCTGCAGAACTGTTCCAAGTGGTTCGACCCCAGGGTGGGAGAGCTGCTCGACCAGATAAGGGCTGAGACGGATCAGGAAAAGAGGGACGAGTTGTGCTTCGAGTTCCAGGAGCTTCAGGCCGAGTTCATTCCCATCTGCATGCTCCACACGGTGCCCGGTGTCGCGGCCATGCGCAGCTGGGTCGAAGGCGTGCAGTTCAACGGCGAAGGCCTGCCGTATGTGACGGAAGCCTGGCTGAACAAATAACTGCATAGTCCGAATATCGACAGCGTGGGGGCTGTTTCGAGACGGCTTCGGAGCGTTTTGAAACAGCCCCCGTGTTTGTTCCATACGTTCTCACCGCTGGAAAGGTTGAAGAGATGATAAGTGCAATAATCAGAAAAGTGATCCTGACTGTGCCTTTGCTCCTGCTGGTCAGTATCGTGATGTTTTCTGTAATATTTCTGCTTCCGGGCACGGCGATAGACACGATACTTTCCGAAGGAGGAAGTGTTGAACAGCGGGAAGAGCTGGAGGCGAAGTATGGCTATGACTTGCCGATCTATGTTCAGTACGCCAATTGGATAAGCGGTTTTGTACAGGGGGATATGGGCAAGTCCATCCTGACCGGACAGCCGGTCGAACGCAGGATCAGCGAGCGGCTTCCTGTGACTTTGGAGCTTATAGCGTTTTCGATGTCGCTTGCAATTCTGGTTGGAATACCGATGGGTGTAATAAGTGCGGTAAAGAGGAATACCGTGACAGACTATGTTCTCAGCACTTTTACGATAGTGGGCGTGGCGATCCCGTCGTTTTGGCTGGGCATACTGCTGATTCTTTTGCTGTCGGTCAATCTTGACATATTGCCAGCTTCGGGATTTGTCCGCTTTTCGCAAAATCCTTCGCAGAACCTTTTGACCATGATTATGCCGTCCGTATGTCTTGCGGTATCGCTTGCTGCCCCGATAACCCGTCAGACGAGGAGCGCCATGCTCGATACATTGAACCAGGACTATATCCTGACAGCGCAGGCCAAGGGCCTGCGCAAGGGGAAAATAGTGTTCAAACATGCGCTGCGGAATGCGCTGGTGCCTGTAATAACTGCGATCACATCTCAGATCGGCAAAATGATAGGCGGCGTATTTGTAATCGAGACGCTGTTCCTGCTGCCCGGGATGGGCAAATCGATGGTCGATGCCATTTTCCAGCGCGACTATCCTATTGTAATGGCCATCGCAATGGTAGTGGTCACTTCCGTCATGCTGATAAACCTTGCGACGGATATTATCAATATCATTGTCGACCCGCGCATCCGCAGCGGCGCAAGAAAGTGAGGCATATATGAAGCGCTCACAAAACAATAAAACTGCAAACAGAGGCGGCAGGCTCAGGAAGATATGGACGAAGCTCATAAGGCGCAAGACATCTCTTTTCAGCATAGTATTCCTGATCATGGTGCTGCTGGTCTCCGTTTTCGGCGGGGCATTTACCCAGGACCCGTTTCAAACTGACACGGACAACAAACTTTCACCGCCAAGTATGGAGCACTTGCTCGGGACAGACGAGCTTGGCAGAGACGTGCTCGCGAGGATGGTTCACGGAGGGGGGATATCGCTGTCGATAAGTTTGGCCTCGGTATCAATAGCTTTGGTCCTCGGCTCCATACTTGGCCTGACTTCGGGGTATATCGGCGGGAAAACGGATGCGGTGCTGTCGATGGTCATTGAAGCGATCTGTGCGTTTCCGCAAGTACTGATCGGGCTTCTGCTCGCTGCCATGCTTGGAGGCGGCGGCGCGATAAATGTGATGATGGCGATTGGTCTTAGTGAAACGCCGTACTTCGCCCGGCTGGTCAGAAGCATGACGCTGTCGATCCGCGAGAGGGAGTATGTGGACAGCGCAGTCACTGCGGGGCTGAATCATCTGGAGATAGTGTGGAGGTATGTCCTGCCCAATCTGGTGTCTGTCATCATCGTACAGACGTCCATGTGCATGGCGACCGCAATCATTTCAGAGTCGTCGCTAAGCTTTTTGGGGATAGGCATACGCGCGCCTTCTGCGAGCTGGGGTTCGCTTTTGGATGTCGGATATGACTATCTGAAGAAGGCCCCATGGATGAGCATATTCCCGGGCGTTGCGATATTCCTCACCGTGCTTTCCCTGAACTTCTTTGGCGACGGTTTGCGCGATGCACTGGATGTACGGATACGCACGGACGCATGATTTGAAGGGGAAACGGATATGCAGGATAAGTTGGTAGAAATTAAAAACTTGCGCGTTTCCTTCTACCAGAACGGCGTACTGACGCCGGTGGTCAGGGATGTGTCTTTGGACATAATGAATGGAGAAACGCTGGGGCTTGTTGGCGAGTCCGGCTGCGGCAAGAGCATCACATCGAAGTCTGTCATGAGGCTGATACCGGACCCGCCTGGGAAGATAGAAGGCGGGAGCATCGTGGTTGACGGGCGCGAAGTGCTGGAGATGTCCGAGCGGGAGCTGCAGGATATCCGCGGCAAGCTGGTCAGCATGATTTTCCAGGAGCCCATGACGGCGCTGAACCCGCTGTACACGTGCGGGAACCAGATATCCGAAGCGATACTGAAGCACAACAGGATATCAAAGAAGGAAGCCGGACAGAGAGCGATAAAGCTTCTGGAGATGGTCGGGGTGCCGTCACCTGAACGGAGGATAGCCTCGTATCCGCATGAGCTGTCGGGGGGCATGAGGCAGAGAGTCATGATAGCCATGGCCCTAAGCTGCAAGCCGAAGCTGCTTATCGCGGATGAACCGACGACCGCTCTGGACCCGACCATACAGGCGCAGATCCTGAGCCTCATAAAGAAGCTGCAGACAAAGCTGGAGATGTCCGTGCTGCTCATAACGCATGATCTTGGAGTCGTTGCGGAGACCTGTGACAGGGTCGTGGTCATGTATGCCGGGCAGGTGGTCGAGGTCGCGGAAGTACACGAGCTGTTTGCGAGGCCGAAGCACCCATATACCATGGGCCTGCTGAAGGCGATACCGCAGCTGGACAAAAAGGTGGACAGGCTGTACAGCATACCGGGGTCGGTGCCGCGCTTTGACGACATGCCTGCCGGCTGTACGTTTGGGCCCAGATGCCCGTATTTCAGCGAGGAATGCGGAAATATTGCGCCTGAGCTGAGGGAGGTCTGTGCCGGACACAGCGTCCGCTGCATACGCTCCGGCGAGTTCGGGACCGGCGATCGTTGAGATGGAGGGCACATGGAAAAGCTGTTGGAAGTTAAGAACCTGAAAAAGTATTATCCGGTGCGAAAGGGCCTGCTGAAGCGGACTGTGGCGCATGTAAAAGCGGTGGACGGGGTCAGCTTTGACATATACAAGGGCGAAACATTGGGGCTGGTCGGAGAGAGCGGCTGCGGGAAGACTACCGTTGGAAAGCTGATCCTGCGGCTGCAAAAGGTAGACGGAGGCCAGATACTGTTCGAGGGCCGGGACCTGCTTGGCATAGCCCGAAGCGAACTCAGGGAGAGAAGATGCGATATACAGATCATTTTTCAGGACCCTTACGGCTCCCTGAACCCCAAAATGACGGTGTATGACATATTGTCCGAGGGGATACGAAAGTATAAGCTTTTGCCCAATGACCGGAAAGATGCAAGGGTGTCCGAGCTGCTGGAGCTGGTCGGGCTTCATCGTTACGACGCACAGAAATACCCCCATGAGTTTTCGGGGGGGCAGCGTCAGCGGATAGCCGTGGCCAGGGCCTTGTCGTTCAATCCGAAGCTTATCGTGTGTGATGAGCCGGTATCTGCTCTGGACGTGTCAGTGCAGGCGCAGGTCCTGAATCTGCTGACTGAGCTTCAAAAAAGCATCGGGGTATCGTATTTGTTTATTGCACACGGGATGGCCACGGTCAAGCACGTTTCGCAGAGGGTGGGCGTCATGTATCTGGGCAAGCTCGTCGAAGTGGCTCAGACCGACAAGCTGTTCGATTCGCCGATGCACCCATACACTCAGGCACTGTTGTCGTCCATACCTATAGCAAATCCGGAGCATGTCAAAAACAGAATAATCCTTGAAGGGGAGGTGCCTAACCCAATAAATCCTCCGTCCGGCTGCCGGTTTCATCCAAGATGCAGGTATGCCGTTGAGAAGTGCCGCTGCGAGGAGCCGTCGCTGGAGGAGCGCCTGCCGGGCCATTGGGTTTCGTGCCACTTCGCAGGCCAGGAACGTTCGGAGGGCAGCAATGGGGATTGAACTCGAAAAAGTCTATGCCTCCCGCGACCTGAAGGTCACACGAGTCAAACTGAACGGCTCTATATCGACGGGGACTGAGATGCGTGTGCCTCAGACAGACAAGTGGGTCGTAACGGTCAAATGTGAAAACGGGATGCTGGGGTGCCGCATATATGACATAGAGTGCGCAGACATGCTTGGGCTGCCGTTCGCCGTGTTTTCGGCGCCTGACCTGGAGGACATGCTCAGCTCAAAGCCCGTAAAGCTGTCGCGGGAGGCGCTGGAGCTCGGCGCGGGGCATGACATGGATGGAGCGGCGATCATAGGGCTGTTCTCGGCTCAGGGGCCGAAGTGACAGCCCTGCCGGAAATGAAAGTGCGCACCTGAAGAAAGGATATATAAGATGAGCAAGATTGAAGGAATTACCAGAGAATCGTGGATAATGAGCACATTCCCGGAATGGGGCACCTGGCTGAATGAGGATATCGAGTCCGAGGTCGTTTCCAAGGGCACTGTGGCGATGTGGTGGCTCGGCTGCACCGGCATATGGCTCAAGAGCGACATGGGCACCAATATCACAATAGACCTGTGGTGCGGCAACGGCAAACGAACGCACGGAGATGACAAGATGAAGATTGGCCACCAAATGGCCAATATGTGCGGGGCAAGGCGCATGCAGCCCAATCTGAGGGCGATACCGTTTGTGTTCGACCCCTTTGCTTTCAAGAGCGTGGACGCTGTTCTGGCGACGCATTACCATCAGGACCACATGAGTGCGGAGTGGGCGGCGCACGTTATAAAGAGCGATATGACAACGACAGACGAAAAAGGCCGGGAGATGCCCGTGCCTTTTATCGGGCCGAAAAAGAGCGTTGAGACCTGGGTCAAATGGGGCGTGCCTGAGGAGCGCTGCATAACGGTGAAGCCCGGGGATGTGGTCAAAGTCAGGGATATTGAAATAATAGCCCTGGACTCTTTTGACAGGACCTGCCTTGTTACGACAGATTCGACCGGCCCGGACCGGGAGGAGCTGACCGGGGTCTGCCCGGACAACATGGATGAAAAGGCGGTCAACTACCTGATAAAGACCTCCGGGGGGAACATATATCATTCCGGGGACTCTCATTATTCCATTTATTACGCGAAACATGGCAAGGACTACGACATAGACGTGGCATTCGGCTCGTATGGAGAAAACCCCGTGGGCATGGCGGACAAGATGACCAGCTGCGACATATTGAGGATGGCCGAGGCTCTTAAGTGCAAGGTCGTCATACCGATACATCACGATGTCTGGACGAATTTCAAAGCGGATACCGGCGAGATAAAAGTGCTGTATGAGATGAAAAAAGACAGGCTGGGCTATGCGTTCCACCCGTATTTCTGGGAGGTGGGCGGAAAGTACACATATCCCACCGACAGGGACAAGCTTGCCTACAACTACAGGAGAGGCTTTGAGGATTGCTTTGAGGCCCCGCAGAACATACCTTTCAGATCCATGCTGTGACGGAGTTTGCCATGAAGATCAGTAAAAGGGTGATATCAGACCTCCAACTGTGCTATTGCGTTGCTCCCGTGACATACAGGGGAGAGGAACACTTTGTTGTGGCATCCGAAAAAGAATATCCATGTCTGCTGTTTGACCGTCACGGCAAGTTTGCAGAAAAGATATGGGATGCTCCCGGGGGCACGATGTCAATCGTTCAGGTGCCGGAGACGGACGGGGCTTTTCTGGCGACACACGAGTTTTACTCACCCAATAACTCCAACAGCGCCAAAATCGTTCTTTGCCGCCCGACGAGCGATGGCTGGAAGGTGACGACTCTCGCGCAGCTGCCCTGTGTTCACAGGTTCGATATCCTGCAAAGAGGAGATACGCGGTATCTTCTGGCCTGCACGATAAAAGAGAGGCATGAGTATAAGGAAGACTGGAGGTTCCCCGGAGCGGTGTATGCCTGCAAGCTCCCGGACGACCTCTTGGAGAAGGATGAAACATACCGGCTCCCGCTGCAAATGATAAAGAGCGGCATGAACAAGAACCACGGGTATTCCAGGAGCGTGTACAACTCAACCATGTGCGGCATCGTATCGTCGGACGAGGGGGTGTTTCGATTCATACCCCCGGAGAATGACGGCGGCCCGTGGCAGATCCGGCAGCTCCTTTCGGAGCCTGCGAGCGATGCGCTGCTTATCGATTTTGACGGTGACGGAGAAGACGAGATCATCGTTCTGAGCCCGTTCCATGGGGATACGGTGAGCATCTACAAAAGGGCCGGCGAGAAGTACGGGAAGATATTTGAATATGAGAATAAGCTTGAGTTCGTGCATGCTGTCTGCGCAGGCAGGCTGAACGGAAGAAACATCGCGTTTGTCGGGCACAGGCGCGGCGGACGCGACCTGCTCGCCGTCAGCTGTGTCGACGGAGAATACAAAGTAGAACTGGTCGATCATGACGTCGGCTCAGCGAACGTGCTGTTCAGCGAGGTGGACGGCAGCGCAGTGCTTCTGTCTGCGAACCGCGAGATCAATGAGGTCGCATATTATACCATAACCGCCGATTGAGGAAAGAAAGCGAGATGAGTTCCTTGCCCAAATATGACTTTATGAGTTTTGGTGAGCCGAACATCAGGCTCACTCCCCCGGAACATGACCGTCTGGGACAATCCGATGAGCTCCGCCTCGGAATAGCGGCCGCGGAACTGAACTGCTGCGTCAACATTTCGAACCTCAGCGTCGAAAAACTCATCCCCAAAATGAAGACTGCGTACATCACCAAGCTCGTTGACAACTGGACGGGGAGATATATCGTCAACCGTGCGCAGATGTATGGGGTCGACATGTCCAATATAGTTGTAGAGGAATTTGATAAGATCGGCAACACCAGAAACGGTCTTGCGTTCGTTGAAGTGGGGATAGGGCCGAGGCCCAGCTACCAGATATACGACAGGGGACATTCTGCCCTGAGCAAGATAAAGCCGGGGGAAATCGACTGGAAAGCGGTGCTGGATACCCGATGGTTTCATACCACGGGTATCGTGACTGCGCTTGGAGAGCATACCGGCACGGAGGTCCTCTCAGCGCTGAGGGCGGCCAGGGAGAACGGCGCCGTGACGAGTTATGACCTGAACTATCGCAGTACATTGTGGAACCGTGAAAAGGCGAGGAGCGTCGCAGAGACCCTAATGCCGTATATTGACGTCATACTGGGGAACGAAGAAGACTTTGAGATAATGCTTGGCATAAAGGCGGAGAATACCGACAGCTCATACTCGGCAATAGACCCGGAGAACTATCGCAGGGTAGCGGAAATGGTCATGGAGAAATATCCTCATATAAGAGCGGTCGGCACATCCCTGAGGGAGGTAAAAACGGCGTGCCTGAACAACTGGCAGGCGTGTCTGATGACAAAGAAGGGCTTCTTCATTTCCCCGAAATATGAGAATATCGAGATAAACGACAGGGTCGGCGGCGGGGACAGCTTTGCGTCGGGGCTTATCTGGTGCATGCTTTCGGGCTGTGAAGATCAGGCGGCCGTGAATTTTGCCGCGGCATATTCGGCCCTGTGTCATACGATACGCAATGACTGGAACCTTATATCGCGCGAGGAGGCTGAATCGCTGGCGGCGGGAGGCAATGCCCGGGTCAGGAGATAGAAGTATCGGGGAGAAAAGCATTGCTTGGAAAACACTTGCTGGGGATATACGAAAAAGCCTTTGACCCCTCGGATACCTGGAGCGTCAGGCTTCAGAAAGCCGTGGAACTGGGCTTTGACTATGTTGAGATAAGCATAGATGAGACGGATGAGCGTCTGGAGCGCCTGTACTGGCAGCAGGACAGGATCGAGCAGCTGAGGCGGTGCTGTGTGCGCGAAGGCATTCCGATACTTTCGATGTGCCTGAGCGCCCACAGAAGGTATCCCTTCGGCAGCGCAAACGCCGATGTCCGGCGGAAAGCCCGGGAGATCATGGAAAGAGCGGTGGAGTTTGCCGTCGCAATGGGCATACGCACCATACAATTGGCGGGTTACGACGTGTACTACGAGGACTCCACCCCGGACAGCCGGAAGGCTTTTGCGGAGGGGCTCAAATGGGCGGTTTCGCTGGCGGAGAGATATCAGGTCATGCTTGCGATGGAGATAATGGACACGCCCTTTATGAACTCCATTACAAAACATATGGCATATGAAAAAATGCTCAACTCTCCGTGGTACAGCGTGTACCCGGACCTGGGGAATTTGTCTGCCTGGCCTGAGAACGATGCGGAGGCAGAGCTTAGTGCCGGCGCCGGGAGTATTGTGGCTGTCCACCTCAAGGATACGCTCAGGGTATCCGAAGGCTTCGGCGGCAAGTTCAGGGGGGTCCCGTTTGGAAGCGGATGCGTCGATTTTGTCAAGCTGTTTTCCAGACTTGAGTCTCAGGGATACAACGGGCCGTATCTCATGGAAATGTGGCATGAAGAAGGGAAAAGTGATATAGTCGAGACGGGCAGAGCCAAGGCCTGGCTGGAGGCCGGATTTGCACTGGCCGTAGGCAGGTCATGACCGGCTTGCTGAGCAATTCAAATGACAGGGGGCAAAAGAGATGAAATACTATGTGGTCGACGCGTTTACGTCTGAACTATTCAAGGGCAACCCTGCGGGGGTATGCGTTGTGGACAGCTTCCCTCCCGACGACCTGATGCAGAAGATCGCGGCGGAGAATCGCCTGTCCGAGACTGCGTTCGTTTGCAGGAGGGAGGACGGGGACTATAATTTGCGCTGGTTCACGCCCGGGGCGGAGGTAAACCTTTGCGGGCATGCCACCCTCGGTACGAGCTATGTACTGGCACGTTTTGTGGAGCCGGACGCGAAGGAGTTCAGATTCCACAGCCTGAGCGGGCTTCTTGTGGCAAAACGCCTGGGAGACGATCAGTTCGAGCTGGATTTTCCATCCTGGAAGCCGGAGAAAGTCGAGGTCACCGAGGCGATGCAGAAAGCGCTCGGTTTTGCGCCGGAAGGTGCCTGGCTGTCGAGGGATCTGATATTCATGGTAGAGTCCGGCGACGTTGTGCAGAACTTCAAGCCCGACTATGAGCTGATAAAAGCCGTACCGGAAGGAATGGGCATCTTTCTCACGGCCAGAGGCAAGGACAGCGATTTTGTGTGCAGGACCTTTTTCCCGAAAATAGCTGTAGACGAGGACCCTGTGTGCGGTTCCGCTCACAGCGAGCTGATACCGCTCTGGTCCGAGATCCTCGGAAAGAAGGAACTCGTGAGCCATCAGCTGTCGCCAAGGACCGGAGAGCTGTTTTGCGTCGATGAGGGCGAACGGGTGAAAATAAGCGGCAAGGCAGCCCTCTATCTGACCGGCGAGATTTTCGTCAAATAAACCGGTACCATCATATTCAGCGAAATAAAGACATTTTTCGCAGCATCTCAGTTGGTGCGTATCGCGAAAAATGTCTTTATTTTCAGGACGGAACGTGGTATACTGTATTGCCATTAGTGTAAGGAGGTATGCGCCATGGGCGAAAACTATATCACCTGCAAGGATGAAAAGGGCAGCATCAACATCTCCGAGGATGTCCTCGTCTCGATGGTCAGGGCCGCCGTCAATGAGATAGACGGCGTCGCCTCGCTCGTCAACAACGCCGGCGCCGAACTCGCCGAGCTGCTCGGCATCAAGTCCCCCTCCAAGGGCGTCAAGGTCCAGATAAACGACGGCGTCATTACAGTCGACGTCATCATCATGGTCCGCTACGGCTCCAACGTCGTGAGCGTCGCAAAGCAGGTGCAGGACACCGTCACAGGCGCGGTCGAGTCCATGACCGGTATGGGCGCCCCCGTCGTGAACGTCCACGTCTCCGGCGTGGCCTTCGACAAATGATGACCAGAACAAAGGCCAGAGAACTGGCTGTCAGACTTATCTACGCCCAGTACGCCAGCGCGGACAGCGCGGATACCGTGCTCGGCAACTTCTTCGAGCCGGAGCATTACGAGTCCCTTGCCGGGGAGGACGAGCTGTTCTCCGCCCCGCCCGAGGGCGCGAGCCTGGACTATATCACAAGGCTCGTCGGCATCTGCCGCGAGCGCAGGCCGGAGCTGGACGCTTACATCGAAAAATACGCAAAAGGCTGGAAGCCGGGGCGGATCACGCGCACCGCCGCGGCCATACTCCGCTGCGCCATCGCGGAGGCGCTCTACATAGAGGACGCGCCCCTGGGCGCCGCCATAAACGAGGCTGTCGAACTTGCCAAGCGCTACGAGGAGCCGGAGACCGTCGCCTTCATAAACGGCGTGCTGGGCGGTTTCGCGCGCGGCGAGGGCCTCGCGCCGGAGAGCGCCGAATGACCGGCCGCGAGCCGCTGAGCGTATCGGAGCTGAACGCGAGGATCAAGGGACTCATCGAGTCCGACCCCGTGCTCGGCTCCGTCTGCGTGAGGGGAGAGCTGTCGAATTACAAGGTCTATCCCTCCGGGCACCACTACTTCACGCTCAAGGACGCGGAGTCGAGCCTGCGCTGCGTCATGTTCCGCTCGGCGGCCTCGAAGCTGCGCTTCCGGCCCGAGAGCGGCATGGGCGTGACGGCCTGGGGCCGCGTGGCCGTGTATCCGCGCGACGGGGCCTATCAGCTCTACTGTGAGGGCCTGATGCCCGAGGGCGCGGGCGATCTGCAGCTGGCCTACGAGCAGCTCAAGGACAAGCTCCAAAAGGAGGGCCTGTTCGACCCCGCGCACAAAAAGCCCATCCCGCGCTACCCGGAGCGGATAGCGGTCATCACCTCGTCGGCGGGCGCGGCGGTGCACGACATCATCCGGGTGCTGCGCAAGCGCTGGCCGGTGGCGAAGGTCATACTGCTGCCGGTGCGGGTGCAGGGCGTCGAGGCCCCGCCGGAGATAGTCGGGGCGATAAGGTACGCGAACCGGTACAGGGTCGCGGACGTGATAATAACGGGCCGGGGCGGAGGCTCCATCGAGGACCTCTGGGCCTTCAACGACGAGCGGGTCGCCCGGGCGATATACGAAAGCGACTTGCCGGTGATCTCGGCGGTGGGGCACGAGCCGGACGTGACGATAGCGGATTTTGTGGCCGACCTGCGGGCGGCGACGCCGTCGAACGCGGCGGAGCTGGCCGCGCCGGACGCCTCCGAGCTGCGCGAGGCCATAATGTCGGCGAGCGCAAGGCTGGACCGGGCGGTGGAGCGCGTCATATCCGACCGGCGGGGGCGGCTGGAGGAGTACAGGTCCCGGCGGGTGATGCAAAGCCCGACGGGCTTCATCGACCAGCGGCGGCTGGAGCTGGACTCGATACGGCTGCGGCTGGACTCGGCGGCGTCGGCGCGGCTGAACCGCGAAAAGCAGAGGTTTTCGTCCCTCGCGGCGAAGCTGGACGCGCTCAGCCCCTTAAAGGTGCTGGGGCGCGGCTACGCGATAGCGCTGGACGCCGGGGGCCGGGCGGTGAAGGACGCCGGGCAGCTGACAGCCGGGGACAGGCTGAGCCTGAGACTGTCGAAGGGCGAGGCGCTCTGCCTTGTCGAGAGCGTGAACGGAGGAAAAGACGATGGCGGGAAAGAAAAAGACCTTTGAGGAATCGCTCGCGCGGCTGGGCGAGGTCGTGCGCACGCTCGAGCGCGGGGACGCGCCGCTGGCGGACTCGCTCAAGCTGTTTGAGGAGGGCGCGGCGCTGATAACGGCCTGCACGAAGGAGCTGGACGAGGCCGAGCAGAAGGTGGTCAAGCTCCGCAAAGGCCCGGACGGCGAGCCGGAGGAGCTGCCCTTCGAGGAGGCGGGCGAATGAGCTTCGACGAGAGGTACGCGGAGTACCTCGGCATGATAGAGCCGGCGCTGAAGGAATACTTCGGCGGGAAAAAGGGCCTGCCCTTCGACGGGCTGCTGGAGTCGATGGACTACAGCCTGACGGCGGGCGGCAAGCGGCTGCGGCCCGCGCTGGTGCTGGAGTTCTGCCGCGTCTGCGGCGGGGATATCGGGGCGGCGCTGCCCGTGGCCTGCGCGGTGGAGATGCTGCACACCTACAGTCTCATCCACGACGACCTGCCCTGCATGGACAACGACGACCTGCGGCGCGGGAAACCGACTAACCACAGGGTCTACGGCGAGTGTACGGCAGTGCTGGCGGGCGACGCGCTGCAGGCCGAGGCGTTTGGGACGATATTGCGCTCGGAGCTGCCGGCGGAGCGGCGCGCCCGGTGCGCGGAGCACCTGGCGAACGCGGCGGGCGTGGACGGCATCTGCGGCGGGCAGTTCATGGACATGCTCACGGAGCACCCGGAGGACGAAGCCTGGCTGAGCGACCTGCAGGGCCGCAAGACGGGCAGCCTGCTCTCCGCGGCCTGCGCCATGGGCGCGGCGGCAGCCGGGGCGGGTGAGGATAAGACCGAGCTCGCCATCCGCTACGGCGCGGCGCTGGGCGCGGCCTTCCAGATACGCGACGATATGCTCGACGTGCTGAGCACCGAGGCGGAGCTGGGCAAACCCATAGGCTCGGACGCCGAGGAGGGGAAGCTCACCTTCATGTCGCTCTACGGCGAGGAGAAGTGCGCCGAGATGGTGGAACGGCTGACGCAGCTCGCGGTGGAGCTGGCGAAGGAGCTTGGCTCGGACTTTCTTGCGCAGCTGGCGCTCCGCCTGTCGGACAGAAGGAACTGACAGAAATTATGCAAAATGCATGAATATACAGGTAACCCGCCCGGTTTGTGTTGAAAAACCGGGCGGGTTTTGTTAATATGGTATAAGGAGTAGTGTCGCCGGCAATATTTGCCGTGACTAAAGAGGTATTGACTTTGCTTGAGAAGATAAATGATGTTGCGGACCTGCGGGCGCTGGGGCCGGAGGAGCTTCCGGGGCTTTGCGGGGAGATACGCAGGTTTTTGATAGAGAACGTCTCGAAGACGGGCGGGCACCTTGCGTCCAACCTCGGCACGGTGGAGCTGTGCGTTGCGCTGGACAGGGTGTACGACCCGTACAGGGACAGGATAGTGTTCGACGTGGGGCACCAGTGCTATACGCACAAGCTGCTGACGGGCCGGCGCGAGGGCTTTGCGCGGCTGCGGCAGTACGGGGGCATCTCGGGCTTCCCGAAACCCTCGGAGAGCGCGGCGGACGCCTTCATAGCCGGGCACGCCTCGAACAGCGTGTCCGTGGCGCTGGGCATGGCGCGGGCGCGCACGAGGCTGGGCGAGGACTATGATGTCGCCGCGGTCATAGGCGACGGGGCGCTGACCGGCGGGCTGGCCTACGAGGGCCTGTCGAACGCCGGGCAGTCGGGCGAGCCGCTGGTCGTGATACTCAACGACAACGCGATGTCGATAGGCTCGAACGTGGGCGGCATGGCGCGGCTGCTCAGCCGGATGCGTGTGCAGCCGGGGTACTTCAGGTTCAAGCGCTGGTACAGGGATACCGTGGGGAAGATAAAACCGGTGTACGAGCTGTCGCATTGGGTAAAGGAGAGCATCAAGGGCGCGATCCTGCCCGGGAACATGTTCGACGACCTCGGGTTTTACTATCTCGGGCCTGTGGACGGGCACGACGTGGAGGCTCTGGAGAGCGCCATAGCCTGGGCGCGGGACATGCGGGTGCCGGTGCTGCTGCACGTGATAACGCGCAAGGGGCGCGGCTACCCGAGGGCGGAGCTGGACCCGGAGAGATATCACGGAGTCGCGCCCTTCGACCCGGAAAAGGGCGTCGTGAAGGGCGGGAAGGAGAGCTTTTCCACCGTCGTGGGCCGCTCGCTCTGCCGCGCGGCGGAGCGGGACCGGAGGGTCTCGGCGCTGACGGCGGCGATGGCCGACGGCACGGGGCTTTCGGACTTTGCGAAGCGGTACCCGGAGCGGTTTTATGATACGGGCATAGCCGAGGGGCACACGGTGTCGATGGCGGCGGGCATGGCGAAAGAGGGGCTTTTGCCGGTGGCCTGCGTGTACTCGAGCTTTTTGCAGAGGGCCTTCGACATGCTCATCCACGACGTGAGCCTGCTGGGCCTGCACGTCGTGCTCGGCGTGGACAGGGCCGGGCTGGTCGGCGAGGACGGGGAGACTCACCACGGCGTGTTCGACATAGCCTGCCTCGGCGCGGTGCCGGGGATGACGGTCTGGTGCCCGGCGTCCTTCCGCGAGGCGGAGGACATGCTGGATCACGCCATGTTCACGGAGACGGGGCCTGTCGCGGTGAGATACCCGCGCGGCGGCGAGGGAGAGTATAAGGACGGCGGCGCGCAGGTATGTAAGACCGTGCGGCAGGGCGCGGACGTGACGCTGGCCGTGTACGGCACGATGGTGAACGAGGCCCTCGCGGCGGCGGGGCTGCTGGAGCGCGAGGGCATTTCCGCGGAAATAATAAAGCTGGGCCGGGTGCTTCCGCTGGACGCGGGGCCGGTCATGGAGTCTGCGCGAAGGACGGGCAGGCTCGTTGTGGCGGAGGAGGTGTGCGCCTCCGGCTGCATCGGGGCGAGGATAATGGCCGCTGCCGGCGGGAACGCGGGCTTTGAGGCGAGGCTGCTCAATCTGGGCGAGGGCATCGTCGGCCAGGGCGGCGCGGCGAAGCTGCGCTCTCTTGGCGGCATAGACGCCGCGGCGATAGCGAAGGCGGCAAAGGAGCTGATGGGATGAGCGGCGAGAGGCTTGACCAGAGACTGGTGGAGCTGGGGCACTTCGAGAGCCGCGAGAAGGCGCGGGCCACGATCATGAGCGGCCTCGTGTACGTGAACGGGCAGAAGGCGGATAAGCCGGGCATGGCCGTGAAGGAAGGCGCGAAGATCGAGGTGCGGGGCGCTGCCTGCCCCTACGTGTCGCGGGGCGGCTTCAAGCTGGAGAAGGCGCTGCGCGTGTTCCCGGTGAGCGCGGAGGGCAAGGTATGCATCGACTGCGGGGCCTCGACGGGCGGGTTCACGGATGTCCTGCTGAAAAACGGCGCGAAGAAGGTGTACGCCGTCGACGTGGGCTACGGGCAGCTGGCCTGGAGCCTGCGGAGCGACGCGCGGGTCGTGACGATGGAGCGCACGAACGCGCGGAGCCTCACACCGGAGATGTTCGCGGATGTGATGGACATGGCGGTGATGGACCTGTCGTTTATTTCGGTGCGTCTGGTGCTGCCCGCGGTGCGGGAGCTGCTCGCGGAGGCGGGCGAGGTGCTGTGCCTCATTAAGCCGCAGTTCGAAGCGGGCCGCGAGGACGTGGGCAAGAAGGGCGTCGTGCGCGACGCCGCGGTGCACGAGCGTGTGCTGCGGGAGTTTCTCACGGCCGCGCCGGGGCTGGGCTATACGGTGATGGGCCTGGACTACTCGCCGGTGCGCGGGCCTGAGGGGAACATAGAATATCTGGCGTATCTCAAGAAGGGGGCGCATGAGGCGCCTATCATGGACGCGGCGGCGGTGGTCGCGGCGTCGCACAGAGAGCTGGCGAAGTGATGGGAAAGATAGTGCTGTCGCCGAACCCGTACCGTGACAGGGGCCTTGTGCTGACGAACAGGGCGAAGGAGCTGCTGGAGCGGGACGGCCGGGAGACGGTGACAGCCCCGGTGTTTGTGGACGTGCCGGGGGATTCGAACATGGTGCCGCTGCACAGGGCGGCGGAGGGCGCGGAGCTTATAATCTCGTTCGGCGGGGACGGGACGTTCCTGCACGTGGCGCGGCAGACGCTGGGGCTGCCGGTGCCGCTGCTGGGCGTGAACGTGGGCACGAAGGGCTTCATGGCGGGGCTCGAGCCGGAGGATATCGAGCTGGTGCGGCGCGCTGCGGCGGGCGGCTACCGGCGGAGCCTGCGCATGATGCTGGACGTGGAGCTTATACGCGCGGACGGGGAGACGCTGCGGGACTGCGCGCTCAACGACGCCGTGGTCAAGAGCGACGTGAACTGCATAAACCTGAGCGTGCTGGCGGACGGCACGGAGATAACGAGCTTTGCGGGCGACGGCGTGATAGTAGCGACTCCGACGGGCTCGACGGCGTATTCGATGTCGGCGGGCGGGCCGATAGTGGAGCCTGAGGCGGCGAACATCATAGTGACGCCCATCTGCGCGCATATCATGGCGGCGAAGAGCTTTGTGCTCGCTCCGGGCAGGACGGTGATGGTGCTGCCCGAGAGGCTGCATGGCAAGAGGGTAGTGTTGTCGGTGGATGGTTCCGAGGGCGTGGGCATCTCGCCCGGGGACGAGGTAAGGATCAGCAGGTCGGAGAACGTGGTCGTGATGGCGGACATGGAGGTCAGGAGCTTTTACGACACGGCGAGGGGCAAGCTGACGAGGCCGTGAGATGAGAGAGGGGTACAATTCCAATTCAGGCGGGGACGCCGGGGGATAGGAGGAGTTTCTAATGAAAACGGCAAGGCAGGAAATCATACTGGAGATAATCGCTTCACAGGACATAGAGACACAGAACCAGCTCATGCAGGCGCTCATGGAGCACGGGGTCAAGAGCACGCAGGCGACCTTGTCCAGGGACATCAAGGACCTGCGGCTGGTGAAGGAGCTTGCCTCCAACGGGCGCTACCGCTATGCGCAGCCGGCGCACGACGAGGCGGCGGGGCATAACGAGCGGCTCAGGAAGATATTCAGGGAAGGCGTGGTGTCCTGCGACACGGCCATGAACATCATAGTGCTGAAGACTCTGCCGGGGCTTGCGTCGGCGGCGAGCTCGGCCATGGACGGCATGGAGATGAGCACTCTGGTGGGGACCGTAGCGGGCGACGACACGGTGTTCATAGCGATGAAGGACGTGAGGAGCGCGGAGCAGTTCTGCGAGGAGATAAAGAAGCTGTTCTGAGCGGGAGAGAGGCAAGGCCGTATGCTGAGTGAGCTGCATATCGAGAATATAGCGGTGATAGAGCGCGCGGACATAGAGCCGGGGCCGGGGCTGAACGTGCTGACGGGCGAGACCGGCGCGGGCAAGAGCATAGTGATCGATTCGCTGGAGGCTGTGCTGGGCGCGCGGGCGAGCCGTGAGCTGGTCCGCACCGGGGCGCAGAGGGCGTCGGTGACGGCGGTGTTCACGCCCGAGGGGGCGGAAGACTGGCTGAGCGAGAACGACATGGAGCCTGAGGACGGGCTGGTGATAAGGCGGCGGGTGGGACAGGACGGCAAGAGCTCGGCGCAGGTGAACGGCACGCCGGTGTCGGCCTCGGAGCTGAGGGCGCTGGGGTCGAGGCTGCTGGATATCCACGGGCAGAACGACGGCAGGCAGCTCATGGACGAGACGAGGCACCGGGAATACCTGGACAGCTTTGCGGCTCTTTCGGAGAAGCTGGCGGAGTACCGCGGGCTGTACGAGAGCTGGCGGGAGGCATCTGCGGCGCTCAGGCGGCTGGAGATGACGGAGGCGGAGCGCGAGCGGCGCGAGCGCGACCTGCGCCTGACGGCGGAGGAACTGACGGCGGCGGAGATACGCCCGGGCGAGGAGGAGAGCCTGACCGGGCGGCGCGAGCTGCTGAGAAATTCGGAGAAGCTGACGGAGGCGCTCGACTTAGCTTACGGGGCGCTGTACGGCGAGGAGGGGAGCGCGGCGGAGAGCGCCGGGACAGCCGCCTCGTGGACGGAGCGCGCGGCGGCGCTGGCGCCGGAGCTGGACGAGGCCCTGGCGGAGATAGAGCAGGCCCGGAGCAATATAGAGGACGCGGCGGAACGGCTGCGGGACCTGCGCGAGCGGCTGGACTTCTCGCCGGGGGAATACGACGCGCTGGAGACGAGGCTGAGCCAGCTGAGAAGGCTGGAGAAGAAATACGGCACGGACGAGGCCGGCCTCGCGGAGCTGCTGGAGAGCGCGAAGCGCGGGCTGGAGGAGCTGGATAACTCGGACGAAAAGCGCATGGCGCTGGAAGCGGAGCTTGCAAAAAGGAAAA
This sequence comes from uncultured Eubacteriales bacterium, assembly GCA_900546615.1. Lineage (GTDB taxonomy): Bacteria > Bacillota > Clostridia > Oscillospirales > Oscillospiraceae > Scatomorpha > Scatomorpha pullistercoris. Next base: position 32,022 of record URDJ01000016.1, read on the forward strand.
AAGCGGCGTATAATTCCGCAAAGGAGCTGTCCGCGCTCAGGAAGAAGGCCGGCGAGGAGCTGAGGCGGAGGATCGAGCAGGGGCTGCGCGAGCTTTCGATGCCGTCGGTGAGGTTCGAGACGGAGATAGCGCCGCTGGGCGGCGAACCGGGCTTCGACGAGACGGGCATGGACGAGGTGCGGTTTCTGATGTCGGCGAACGCGGGCGAGGCGCCGGGGCGGATATCGAAGATAGCGTCCGGCGGCGAGCTGGCGAGGATAATGCTGGTGATGAAGGACGTGCTGTCGGAGCGGGACAGCGTGGGCACGATGGTGTTCGACGAGATCGACGAGGGCGTGTCGGGCATAGCGGCTCAGAGGGTGGCGGAAAAGCTGGCGCGTCTGTCGAGGCGCAAGCAGGTCATCTGCGTGACGCACCTGCCGCAGATCGCGGCGATGGCGGACACGCATTTTCGGATAGAGAAGACGGAGCGGGACGGCAGGACGTATACGAAGGTGACGCCGCTGGAGCGCGAGGGAAGGATAAGGGAGCTTGCGCGGCTGCACGGCGGTGAGAATGTTACGGAGATAACGCTGGCGAGCGCGGCGGAGCAGCTGGACGCGGCGAGCGAGTATAAAGGGGGAATATGAAATGACCTACGGCGAGAAGGCAAGAGAGCTGAAGGACACCCTCAACTGCGGACAGAGCGTGGTAGTGGCGCTGGACGAGCTGACGGGGCTGGACGAGAAGACGGCGAAGGCGCTGGGCACTGGTCTGGGCGGCGGACTGCGCTGTGGTGAGGCCTGCGGGGCGTATTGCGGCGCGGTGCTGGCGATCGGGATGACGATCGGTGCCAACGGCATGGGCAAGCCCGGCGGTCCGGTGGCGACGGCGACGAAGGAGCTGGCGGCGGAGTTCAAGGAGAAGTTCGGCGCGATACGCTGCGAGGACCTGCTGGCGCTGAATAACGACGACCACGACGTGTGCTACGAGTTCTGCGCCTGGTGCGCGGACAAGGCGGCGGAGAAGATAGCTAAATAAACCGGCAAAGCGGAAAAAACTAAAGATGAAGGGGAAAGATCGATGCAGATCTACGAGGAACTCAGGGCGCGCGGGCTTATCGCGCAGGTAACGGACGAGGACGAAATCAGGGAGCTGATAAACGCGGGGAAGGCGACGTTCTATATCGGCTTTGACGCGACGGCGGACTCGCTGCATATCGGGCACTTCATGGCGCTGAATCTGATGCGCAGATTGCAGCTTGCGGGCAACCGGCCGATAGCGCTGCTGGGCGGCGGCACGACGATGGTGGGCGACCCGTCGGGCCGGACGGACATGCGGCAGATGCTGACGCAGGAGAAGATACAGGAGAACGCGGCGAAGTTCAAGGTGCAGATGGCGAAGTTCATCGACTTCTCCGAGGGGAAGGCGCTGATGCTGGATAACGCGGACTGGCTGCTGGGGCTCAACTATATTGAGCTGCTGCGGGACGTGGGCGCGCACTTCTCCGTGAATAACATGCTGAGGGCCGAGTGCTATAAGCAGAGGATGGAGAAGGGCCTGAGCTTCCTTGAGTTCAACTATATGATCATGCAGTCGTATGACTTTTACCACATGTTCAAGGAGTACAACTGCGTGATGCAGTGCGGCGGAGACGACCAGTGGTCGAACATCCTGGGCGGCACGGAGCTTATCAGGAGGAAGCTGGGGAAGAACGCCTACGGCATGACGATCACGCTGCTGCTGACGAGCGAGGGCAAGAAGATGGGCAAGACGCAGTCGGGCGCGGTGTGGCTGGACCCGAATAAGACGAGCCCGTTTGAGTTCTATCAGTATTGGCGGAATATAGACGACGCGGACGTGATAAACTGCCTGCGGAAGATGACCTTCCTGCCCTTGGAGCAGATCGACGAGATGGCGAAATGGAAGGACGCTCAGCTCAACGAGGCGAAGGAGATTCTGGCGACCGAGCTGACGGCGCTGGTGCACGGCGAGGAGGAAGCGCAGAAGGCGAAGGCTGGCGCGCGGGCGATCTTCGGCGGCGGCGACAGCGAGCATATGCCGGAGACGGAGATCACGGCAGAGGACCTGACGGACGGCGCGGCGGATATACTGACGCTGCTGGTAAAGACGGGGCTGTGCGGGAGCCGGAGCGACGCGAGGAGGAACGTGCAGCAGGGCGGCGTAACGGCGAACGATGAGAAGGTGGAGGACATCGCAAAGAGCTTCACCGAAGCCGAACTGAAAGCCGGCGTAGTGCTCAGACGCGGCAAGAAGAACTATAATAAGGCGATAATGAAATAAAAGAGCAGTTCCCCCCGGGACAGTCCCAAAACAGGACGCCCCGGGGGGTTCAGTTTACTCTGCGTTCATTTGCAGTATTCCACCCCATTTCTTTTGCCCTTGCCAAAAGAAACGGGGTGGAGCCCCAAAGAAAAGCGGCTTATATTTTACCGGTTGCGTCCCCGGTATGTCGGTGGGTCCCGCCCGCCTCTCCCACGTGCGTTCCTGCCGCTGACGAACGTTTGAGGCCGTGGGGTTTGTGCGAATTGTTTTACGGCGTTGTTGACCGACGTGAACGAGGGGAATAAGGATGAGGCCGCCCCGGAGGGGCGGCGTTTATTTGAAATATCGACTGACGTCGTCGATGCGAATGCGTCGTCATCTCCTCCGCAGTCTTCGGGGAAGCGGTGAACGCCTGCGGCGTTTGGATTTCAATGGCGGCGCACCGGAGTCGGTGCGCCCTACGGGTGGCGGTGTGCGAAACCATCACGCCGGGCGGGGAAGGAACCCCGCCCCTACGGCTACGCTGGGGGTACGACAACAGACCAGCCGTAGGGGTCGGCGTCCTCGACGACCCGCCGTCACGATACGGATGCGGCCACGGTCACGCGCCACGCCAAACCACGCACAAAATCGTAGGGGCGGGGTTCCACCCCCGCCCGGACGCTGCGGATTTAAACAACGTCACGACGCGGCGAGCGATGGGGCCGCCCGTTAATTCCGCACGCCAAAGGCGCACGGCCGGGTCGTCGAGGACGCCGACCCCTACGGGTTTGCGCAAACCATACACGTGTGCGGAACCGTGACGGCGGCGCACCGGGGTCGGTGCGCCCTACGGGTTGCGGTGTGCGATACCATCACGCCGGCGGCGGACGTCACGCCGGGTGGGGCGCAGAAGGTACGATGGGTCCTCACGTCCAAATAAAAAGCCGCTTTTCTTTGGAGCGCCACTCCCGTTTCTTTTGGCAAGGGCAAAAGAAATGGGGTGGCATTATGACCTTTACAAGAGAGAGAGTATTGGATATAATAGTAGGGCTAATTTTTTAGAAAGCGGTTGAAGATATGCTTGAATTTGAAGAATATAAGGTAAAGCTCAACGGCATCAAGCCCACGCTGGACGACCTGGGCACGGCGCTGAAGCTCGAGGACGCGAGGGCCGAGATATCGCAGCTGGAGGCCGAGAGCGCGAAGGAGGGCTTCTGGAACGACCTCGAGCGCAGCCAGAAGGTGCAGAAACGGCTCAAACAGCTCCAGCAGAAGTGTGAAAAGTACGAAAAGCTCCGCTCCGGCTGGGACGACCTCATGACCATCTGCGAGATGGCGCTGGAGGAAAACGACGACTCCATGCTCGGCGAGCTCGAGACCGACTACGCGAAGCTCGAGTCAGAGCTGGAGGCGATGCGGCTGTCCACGCTGCTCTCGGGCGAGTACGACGCGAACAACGTCATACTGTCCATCCACCCCGGCGCGGGCGGCACCGAGGCGCAGGACTGGGCGCAGATGCTCTACCGCATGTACACCCGCTGGGCCGAGCGCCACGGCTATACCTACACGCTCATGGACTGGCAGGACGGCGAGGAAGCCGGCATCAAGTCCGCGACCATCAAGATAGAGGGCGAGAACGCCTACGGGTATCTCAAGAGCGAGCACGGCGTGCACCGCCTCGTGCGCATCTCGCCCTTCGACGCCTCGGGCCGGCGGCAGACCAGCTTCGCGGCGGTCGAGGTCATGCCGGAGATAACGGACACCGGGGATATCGAGCTGCGCGACGAGGATATCAAGATGGACGTGTTCCGCTCCTCGGGCGCGGGCGGGCAGAAGGTCAACAAGACCTCGTCCGCCGTGCGGCTGACGCACCTGCCGACGGGCATCGTCGTCTCCAGCCAGGTGGAGCGCAGCCATTTCCAGAACCTCGAGAACTGCCGCGAGATGCTGCGCGCGAAGCTGGCGGAGATCAAGGAGCGCGAGCACCTCGAGAAAATCTCGGACATCAAGGGCGTGCAGATGAAGATAGACTTCGGCAGCGCCATCAGGAGCTACGTTTTCATGCCCTACACGCTGGCGAAGGACGCGCGCACGGGCTTTGAGAACGGCAATATCAACGCGGTGATGGACGGGGATATCGACGGGTTCATCAACGCCTACCTTGCTATGAAAGCGGGCGAGTGAGATAAAAAGAGCACTGAGATCGCTGCTGGCCGTCGTGCTGTGCGCGTTTTTCGCGGTGATGGGCGGCAGCCTGCACTTTGCCGGGGCCGAGGCCGTGCAGGAGACGGACGGCCCCGAGCGGCCCCCCTCCATGTCGGCGGAGACGACGCCGGACCCGGAGGCCACGCCCAGCCCCACGCCGGAGCCGGAGGTCTTCAACATAAGCTTCATCGGAGACATCACGCCGGACGCGCCGACGTATTACAAAAATACCGCCGGCGCGTACCAGAACGTCGTCTCGGCGGACGAGCCGGGCTACGTGTTTGAGAAAACTATTCAGTTTTTCGAGGACGACGACTTCACCATGGCGAACTTCGAGTGTACGCTGACGGACTACGACGTGGCGGACGCGAAGAACTTCAACTTCCGCGCGCCCCCGGCCTATGTGGACATCCTTACGGCGGGCAGCGTGGAGTTCGTCACGCTGGGCAATAACCATGTTCTGGATTACGGCGAGCAGGGCTACGCGGATACCAAGGCCACGCTGGACTCCGCGGGCATAGGCTACGCGGGCCGGGACGAGTACAGTATCTACGAGACCGAGTCGGGCCTGAAGATAGGCGTGTACGCCGTGTCGTTTGGCACGGTCTCCCAGATAGAGGCCGGCATCGCGGCGCTCAAAGAGCAGGGCGCGGAGTTTATCATCGCGGCGCTGCACTGGGGCGACGAGGGCAGCTACGACGTGAACGGCACGCAGCTCACCCAGGGCCACGCGGCCATCGACGCGGGCGCGGACGTGGTCTACGGCTCGCATCCCCATACATTGCAGCCCATCGAGTTCTATAACGGACACTACATATTTTACAGTATGGGCAACTGGTCCTTCGGCGGGAACCTCGACCCGAGGGACAAGGACACGGTCATCGTGAAGCTCGAGGTGACGAGGGGCTCTGACGGCGAGGTGTCGGTCACCGACATGCGGCTCATCCCCTGTGCGTCCTCGGGCGTAGTGGAAGGGAATAACTACCAGCCGGTTCCCTATGAGGAGGACAGCGAGGAATATGCGCGTACTATCTCGAAGCTCGAGGGCAGCTTCACCGGGGCAAACCTCACCATCCCGTACGAGTACGGCTTCAACGAGTATTGAGTTACTGTATCTGCCAGTCAGTATACTCTGGCTCGAGTTGGTCTTCAAGGCCTTTCACTCGGGCTTCACAGCGCCGGGACTGCTGTTCACGGCGCTGTTCTCGCTGGCGGCGGGCTTTGCGCTGTGCTTTCTCAGCTCGCTCGGCGGGGCGAGGCTATTCAAAATATCCACCGGTATCTGGTTAATTATACTCGCGCTGTTTTACGGCACGCACGCGGTGTACCACGAGATTTTCAGCGAATACCTGAGCGTGGGGATGCTGGGCGTGGCGGGCAGCGCGCTCACCGGCTACTGGCGCGAGACGCTCAGGGGAATAGCACGCTGCCTGCCGGAGATACTGCTGATACTGGCGCCCTTCGTGCTCTGGGCGGCTTATTTCGGGCGCAGATGCGCCGGGCTGCGGGGCAGGAGGAAGCTGCTGCCATTCATATTATTCATCGTTATGCAGCTTTGCGGCTCTGTGGGCGTGCGGCTTGCGAAGGGCGGGGCGCTGCCGCTTTCCGAGCAGTACGGGGACGCCTTTGTCATGGACACGGGCGTGCGGAGCTTCGGCCTGCTGACGGCGCAGCGCATCGACGCGGCGCAGGCGATCGAGGACGCTTATCGCATGAGGCGCGCACAGGCCATGGCCACCCCGACGCCCGAGCCGACCCCCACGCCGGTTCCGACGCCGACGCCCGAGCCGACGCCCACGCCGGAGGTCTTCACGCCCGAGCCGCAGGTGCTGGACATCGACTTCGACGCGCTCATTGCAAACGAGTGGAACCGGGATATCATAAAGGTGCATGAATTCGTATCCAATTCCGAGCCGAGCTGGACGAATGAATATACAGGCATGTTCAAGGGCAAGAACCTCGTGTGGATATGCGCGGAGAGCTTTTCGACCTGGGCGCTGGACGAGACGCACACGCCGACGCTGTATAAGCTTGCACATTCCGGCTTTGTTTTTGAGAATTTTTACTGCCCCATCACGGCGGCCTCGACCACCGGCGGGGAGTTCATCACTCTCACCGGCCTCATGCAGAACAGCTCCAAGCAGTACATGCTGGCCTCGGCCTCGAGCTGCATGCCCTACGGCATGGGGAACGTCTTAAACCCCCTGGGCTACACCTCCATCGCCTACCACGGCGGGCAGTACACCTACTACAGCCGCAATGAGACCCTGCCGAACCTCGGCTACGAATTCAAGGCAAATACGCGCGGAATCGACCTCGACGAGCCGTGGCTGTTACCCACGTCGGATCTGGACCTGGTAAGAAATACCGTGGACGACTATATCGGCAGGGAGCCGTTCAACATCTATATCATGTCCATCAGCGGGCACATGGACTACGTCTTCGGCGGCGGGCACGACATATGCAGCCGGTATAAGGACGAGGTGCAGGACCTGACGGGCTACACCCGGCCGGCCCAGGCCTACATCGCCAGCCAGATGGACTTCGACCTCGCCGTTGAATATTTAATCAATTCGCTGGACGAGGCGGGCATACTGGACGACACGGTCATCGTCATCTCGGCCGACCACTACCCCTACGGGCTGGACGAGGAGGACATTGAATCGATATGCGGCGAGGACCTCGACCCGGCCTTTGACCTCGAGCACTCGACGCTCATACTCTGGTGCTCGGAGATGGACGAGCCCGTGTACGTGGACAAGTACTGCGAGAGCAGCGACATCCTGCCGACGCTGCTGAATCTGTTCGGCGTGGAATTTGACTCGCGGCTGATGATGGGCCGTGACATCCTCTGGGACGGCGGTCAGGATTTTGTGGCCTTCAGGAACTACAGCTTCATCTCGGACTACGGGCGCTACAACGCCTCGACGGGTGAGTTCACGCCGGCGGAGGGGGCCTCCGAGCCGCCTGAGGGATATGTGGAGGCCATGGTGGACGAGATACGGCAGATGTATACTTATTCAAAGACTATTGTATACAACAACTACTACGGCAAAGTGTTCGGATAAGGAGACAGGGCGGACAATGGATGCGGAGAAGATAAGACGCGGCGTGCGGCTGCTGCTCGAGGGGATAGGCGAGGACCCGGACAGGGAGGGCCTTGCCGGGACGCCCGACCGGATAGCGCGGATGTACGAGGAGCTTGCGGCGGGCTATACGCAGGACGCCTCCGAGCACCTCGCGGTGCGTTTCGGCGCGGAGCACGGCGGCATCGTGCTGGAGAAGGACATCTTTTTCTACTCGATGTGCGAGCACCACCTGCTGCCCTTTTACGGGAAGGCGGCGGTGGCCTACGTGCCGGACGGCGAGGTCGTGGGCCTGAGCAAGATAGCGCGGACTGTGGAGGTCTACGCGCGGCGGCTGCAATTGCAGGAGCGCATGACGGAGCAGATAGCGGATGCGTTCATGGAGGGCCTTGCGCCGCGCGGGGTCATGGTGCTCGTCGAGGCGGAGCACATGTGCATGACGATGCGCGGGATAAAGAAGCCCGGCTCGAAGACGGTGACGACGGCGGCGCGGGGCGTGTTCGAGACGGAGCCGGCCCTGCGTGAGAGCTTCTGGCGGATGCTGGGCAGGTGAGCGCATGCGGATAGGCGGCAGGGATTTCGACACGGCAAACGGGGTCTATATCATGGGCATCCTGAACGTGACGCCGGACTCGTTCTCGGACGGCGGGCGCTGGATACGGCCCGAGGCGGCGCTCAAACAGGCCGAGCGCATGGCGAGGGAGGGCGCGGCGATCATCGACATAGGCGGCGAATCCACCCGGCCCGGCCACACGCCCGTGGACGCGGCGGAGGAGGCCCGGAGGGTGCTGCCGGTCATCGAGGCGGTGAAGCGCGAGACGGGCCTGCCCGTGTCCGTGGACACGTATAAGGCGGAGACGGCGAGGCTGGCGCTCGAGGCCGGGGCCGACCTCATAAACGACGTCTGGGGTCTCAGATACGACTCGGGCGAGATGGCGCGGGTCATAGCCGGGGGCGGCGCGGCCTGCTGCCTCATGCACAACCGGCGCGAGGCGGCGTACGCCGACTTCATGCCGGAGCTGCTGGCCGACCTGCGCGGCACGCTGGATATAGCGGACGCGGCGGGCATACGCCGGGAGGATATCATCCTTGACCCCGGCGTGGGCTTCGGGAAGACCTGCGGGCAGAACCTGACGGCGCTGCACCGGATATCGGAGCTGAAGGCGCTGGGCTGCCCCATACTGCTCGGGGCCTCGCGGAAATCGGTCGTTGGGCTGACGCTGGGCCTGCCGGTAGAGGACAGGCTTGCGGGCACGCTGGCGACGACGGCTGCGGGCGTGCTGGGCGGCGCGGCCTTTATCAGGGCGCACGACGTGAGAGAAAACCTGCTGGCGGCCGAGATGGCGCTGGCGATACGCAGGGAGGCCGGTCGCGGTGGCTGACGAGATAAGGATAAGGGGCCTTGAGGTCTGGGCAAACCACGGGGTGTACGAGGAGGAGGCCCGGCTGGGCCAGCGCTTTGTGGTGGACATGACCCTGCGGCTGGACACGCGCCGCGCGGGCCTCACGGACGAGCTGGAGCGCTCGGTGGACTACGGCGAGGTCTGCCATTTCGTGACGGGGCGGCTCTGCGGCGAGCGGTACAGGCTCATCGAGGCGGCGGCGGAGCGCTGCGCCATGGCGGTGCTGGAGCGCTGGGAGGCCGTGGAGGGGCTGACCCTTGAGCTGCACAAGCCCTCCGCGCCCATCGGCCTGCCCTTCTCCGACGTGTCGGTGCGCATAGAGCGCTCGCGGCACCGGGCCTATGTTGCGCTCGGCTCGAACCTCGGCGACCGGCGGGCGTATCTCGACTTCGCCGTGGAAAAGCTCCGCGCGCTCGAACACAGCCGGGTGCTGAAGGTCTCGGACTACCTCGAGACAAAGCCCTACGGCAGGGTGGAGCAGGGCGATTTCCTCAACGCCTGCCTCGAGCTCGAGACGCTGCTGTACCCGACGGAGCTGCTGCACGCCATGCAGGAGATAGAGCGTGAGGCCCACAGGGAGCGGCTGCAGCACTGGGGCCCGAGGACGCTCGACCTCGACCTGGTGTTCTACGACGACGCGGTCATCGACAGCGCGGAGCTTACCGTGCCGCACCCGGATATGCAGAACCGGGACTTCGTGCTCGTGCCGATGGCGCAGCTCGCGCCTCAGCTGAGGCACCCGCTGCTGGGCCGGACGATAAAACAGCTCCTCGATGAGCTTCGTAAGGGCGCCGCTTCTACATGAGGCGGCGCTCGCCCTGTTTTTTGCGTCTGGCCCGCTCCTCATCAAGCAGCAGGAGCATGTCCCGACGCCGCTGCTCAAATTCCTCCTCATAGCTCTCAGACTGCGGTTTTGCACAGTTTGTCGACAGCTTATCCACATTTTCAGGGTTTTCGACAGGGTTTTCAACAGTTTCTTCCTCGCGCGCGCTTCCTGTTGCTGTTGCTGCTGGAGATGGAGTTGTTTTTGCTGTTGAGTTGTCGTTGGAGTTGTCGTTGGAGTTGTAGTTGGAGTTGTAGTTGGAGTTGTCGTTGGAGTTGTCGTTGGAGTTGTAGTTGTAGTTGGCATCGTTGGCATAAGAGGGGATGCGTTCGCATGAGTCGGAGCCCCAGCGTTTGAGCGCACTTTTTCTGGCCTGTTCGCATTTGTCGGCGTAGCGCTGCCTGTCGGCGTCGATCTTTTGTTTCAGGACGGACCAGAGGATCTCGAGAGAGTGGTCTGTGAATTCAGGCTCAAGTCCATCTTCGGCGTAGTCGAGGATCGCGTCCAGCATAAGGCCCTTTTCAGAGGCGGAGAGCAGGGACAGCGTGGGCCTGATGTCGAAAAATATCATGACTCCGGGCATCTTTTTTGACATGTCGTTACCCCCAGTTTCAGGTTGGGATACAATATAGCGAGTTTCGCGCTTTTCGCAAGTGCTGGATAAAATTTTTTAAGACAAAAGGAAACTGTTGAAAAATGTACGGTCAGGCAATATAATGTAATTGCGCTTGGAAAGAGATCTGTAGGAGGGGTGTGCATGACTACGGGACGCGCTGTTGACCTGCTCGTTGAATATTGCCTCAGAAAGGGACTTGTCCGGCCGGAGGAAAAGACCTGGGCGCTCAATACCGTCCTCGACATACTGAGGCTCGACAGCTGCGAGCACGAACCCGAGGAGGCCGGGGAGATCGACCTGCCCGCTGTCCTGGATACGATAATGGACGACGCGCACGAGAGAGGCCTGCTGCCTGAGGATTCCGTCGTTTACCGCGACCTGTTTGATACCCGGCTCATGGGCGCGCTCACGCCCAGACCCGCGCAGGTCATCGAAAAGTTCCGCGAGCTCTACAGCATCAGCCCCGAGCGCGCTACGAACTGGTACTACGAGTTCAGCCAGGATACGAACTATATCCGGCGCGACCGTATCGCCAGGGACGTGCAGTGGAAGACCGCGACCGAGTACGGCGAGCTGGACATCACAATAAACCTCTCGAAGCCTGAAAAGGACCCGAGAGCGATCGCTGCGGCGCGCAGCCTGCCCGCTTCAAACTATCCGCGCTGCCAGCTTTGCGCCGAAAACGAGGGCTATGCCGGCAGGGTCAACCACCCTGCAAGACAGAACCACAGGATCATACCCATCACGATAAATGATTCGCCGTGGTTCATGCAGTATTCGCCGTATGTGTACTATAACGAGCACTGCATCGTGCTAAACAGCGTGCACACGCCGATGAAGATCGACGAGCCTTGCTTCCGCAAGCTGCTGGATTTTGTGCGGCAGTTCCCGCACTACTTTGTAGGTTCGAATGCGGATCTGCCGATCGTGGGCGGGTCGATACTGGCGCACGACCATTTCCAGGGCGGGCGGTACACCTTCGCGATGGAGAAGGCGCCGGTGGAGCTGCCTGTGAGGATAAGGGGCTTTGAGGACGTCGAGGCGGGCATCGTGAAATGGCCGATGTCGGTGCTGAGGATACGTTCCGCGGAGCCGGAGCGGCTGATAAGGCTGGCGACGCACGTGCTGGATGCGTGGCGGGGCTGGACGGACGAGGCGGCGTTCATCTATGCGGAGACGGACGGCGAGCCGCACAACACGATAACGCCGATAGCACGGCGCAGGGGCGGCGACTACGAGCTGGACCTTGTGCTGAGGAACAACATCACGACCGAGGAGCACCCGCTGGGCGTGTACCACCCGCACGCGGAGCTTCACCACATCAAGAAGGAGAATATAGGGCTCATTGAAGTCATGGGGCTTGCGGTGCTGCCTGCGAGGCTTAAGACGGAGCTTGCGGAGGTCTGCACGAAACTGCTGGCCGGGGAGGATCTGCGCTCGGACGAGCTGACGGCCTCCCACGCCGACTGGGTCGAGAGCTGGGCCGGAGACTGCGAGCTGACGGGAGCGAACATACAGCAGATCGTGCGGAGGCAGACCGGCCTGGTGTTCGCAAAGGTGCTCGAGCACGCGGGCGTGTATAAGCGCACGGAGGAAGGCCGCGCGGCATTCATGAGGTTCATTGACGCTCTTTAAAAACTGGAGGGGAGGTCCCGCCGCTTCGCAAGAGGCGGCGGGGCTTTTGTTTAATGAGGCGGTTGACAGGGAGCGCGAGGTGTTGTATGATATGTTCGGCATGTAAGGTACGTTTGGAGGTAGGAAAATGAAGCGAAATACAAGAGTAGGGCTCGTCACATCCGGCGGGGACTGCCAGGGGCTGAACGCCGCGATAAGGGGCGTCGGCAAGGCGCTGTTCCAGTACGTCAACAATGTCGAGATATACGGCATGTACGACGGGTACAAGGGCCTGATCGAAGGCGACTACAAGTTCATGGACTCGAGGGATTTCTCGGGGATACTGACCGAGGGCGGCACGATACTGGGCACTTCGCGTCAGAGGTACATACCCGGAAAGGCCATCGTGGACGAGGAAGGGAACGACCTCATGCCCGCGATGCTGAACACATACAACAGGCTGAATCTGGACTGCCTTGTGGTCATGGGCGGCAACGGCACGCAGAAGAGCGCGAAGCTGCTGATGGACGCGGGGATGAACATCGTGACGCTGCCGAAGACGATAGATAACGACATCTGGGGCACGGACACGACCTTCGGGTTCCAGAGCGCGGTGGACATAGCGTCGAACGTGATAGATTACATACACTCCACGGCGAGCTCGCACAGCCGCGTGTTCGTGGTCGAGCTGATGGGGCGCGACGCGGGCTGGCTGACGCTGAACGCGGGCATAGCGTCGGGGGCGGACATAGTGCTGATACCGGAGATACCGTATGATATCGAGAAGGTCGCGGAGGCGCTGGAGTACAGGCGCAGGAGCGGGCGGAATTTCTCGATCGTGGCGGTGGCCGAGGGCGCGGTGTCGTGCACGGACGCGGTGCTGTCGGAGGAGGAGCGCCGGAGGGTGAAGGAGTCGTCGAAGCACTCGACGATCTCGTACCGGATAGCGGCGGAGCTGGAGACGATGACGGGGCAGGAGATCCGTGTGACGGTGCCCGGGCACTATCAGAGGGGCGGCCCTCCCTGCCCGTACGACAGGGTGCTGGCGACGCAGTTCGGCACTGCGGCGGCGAGGCTCATCATGGAGAAGAAATACGGCACCATGGTGGGCATCCAGGAGGGCCGGATAGTGGACGTGCCGCTCGCGGACGCGGCGAGCCGGACGAAGTTCCTGCCGACCGACCACCCGCTCATCCAGACCGCGAGGGACATCGGCATATTCTTCGGCGACTGAATCAGGCAGATATTGTGAGAGGCTGTACCGCAGAAGCGGCGCAGCCTCTTTTTTCTTGATGCCATCTTTATACCACGTGTGATATAGTGATAAAGAGGTGAGGGAAATGGAGCGCAGACGGTGGTTCCTGCGGAATTTTGCGGTGACGGCGGCGGCGCTGGGAGCGACGGTGCTGGTGTGCATCGGCATGAACGGGATGGCCAGGAGTTCCGCGGCCAGTTCGCTCATCTTTGTGCTGTGCGTCCATATCGTGGCACGGCTGACGGACGGCTACGGCTGGGGCATCGCGGCGAGCGTTGCAGCGGTGCTGCTGGTGAACTTCGTGTTCACGTACCCGTTCATGGAGTTCAACTTCACGATAGCGGGCTACCCGCTGACCTTTGTGACCATGCTGACCGTGTCGATAAGCACGAGCGCGCTGACTACGAACGTAAAGCGGCAGGAACGGCTGAGGATGGAGGGCGAGCGTGCCAGGATGCGCGCGGACCTGCTGCGCTCGGTGTCGCACGACCTGCGCACGCCGCTGACCTCGATAGCGGGCGCGGCGTCTGTGATGCTGGACAGCCCGGAGCTGCCGGAGGATAAGCGGCGGGAGCTGCTTGCCGAGGTGAAGGACGACTCGGAATGGCTCATCAGGATGGTGGAAAACCTGCTGTCGATAACGCGCGTGGGCGGCGAGGGGGCGCAGATACAGAAGTCGCCGGAGGCCGTGGAGGAGGTCGTGGCCGACGCGGTGGGGAAGTTCAGAAAGCTGCGGCCCGAGGTGCGCGTGGAGACGCAGATACCGGAGGAAGTGCTGTTCGTGCCGATGGACGCGGTGCTCATCTGCCAGGTGCTGACGAATCTGCTGGAGAACGCGGCGGCGCACGGCAAGACCACGACGAGGATAACGGTGAAGGTGACGAGCGCGGCGGGCCGTGCGAAGTTCGCGGTGGAGGACGACGGCGCGGGGATAGACGAGGCGGCGCTGCCGTATCTGTTCGAGGACAAGCCGCGAGGGTCGGCGCCGGTGGACTCGGCGGGGCGGCACAATATGGGCATAGGGCTGACGGTGTGCCGGACGATCGTGAAGGCGCACGGCGGGGACATGACGGCGGCAAACCGGCCGGGCGGCGGCGCGGTGTTCCGGTTCGACCTGCCGCTGACGGAATAAAAGGGGAGAAAGGGGGCCGGGCAAATGCCGGCAAAGGACAAGATACTGATAGTCGAGGACGAGAAGGGCATATTGAGTTTCATGACGACGGTGCTCAGTTCGAACGGCTACGACGTCATCACGGCGAACAGCGGTGCGAAGGCGATAACGCTGGTGACCTCGCATTGCCCGGACCTTGTGATATTGGATTTGGGCCTGCCGGACATGGATGGGGTAGAGGTGCTGCGGTTTATCAGGGAGTGGACGCACCTGCCGATCATCGTGGTGTCGGCGCGGACTCACGAGAGGGACAAGGTGGAGGCGCTGGACCTGGGGGCGGACGATTACGTTACAAAGCCCTTCGGCACCTCTGAGCTGCTGGCGCGCATCAGGACGGCGCTGCGCCACACGAGGACGGCGGCGACCTCGAGCAGCCTGGCGACGAGCGGGAAGTTCAAGGCCGGAGGACTGGAGATCGACTACGACCGGCGGCGGGTGTTTGTAGACGGTGAGAGCGTGCATCTGACGCAGAACGAGTACAAGATCGTGTCGATGCTGGGGCTGTACTCGGGCCGGGTGCTGACCTACGACTACATGCTGCGGGAGCTGTGGGGAATGAGCACGAAGGAGAACCGGCAGATCCTGAGGGTGAACATGGCGAATATCCGGCGCAAGCTGGAGAAGAACCCGGCGGAGCCGCAGTACATTTTCACAGAGATCGGCGTAGGCTACTGGATGCGCGAAGCGGACTGAGAAAGGCGGGGGCGTTGACGCAAACGCATGTCTTCAATTATCGTCCTGCCGACGCCCTGAATTACAAAAGCCCTGTTCGGTTCTGAGCCGAACAGGGCTTTCCTGTGTCTGCTTTTGCTTGAGATGAGCGGGCTATTTTATTCTTCGCTTTTCTGGTCTTCTTCCTTGACCCACTTTTCCTCTATCCGCTTTTGACGCTTCCTCAGCGCTATCTGCTGCTTCGCGCGCACGCGGTCCGAAATGCGCTCCCAGGTATCGGGGACCAGCTCGTAGCGCAGCCGCAGCCAGCCGCGCCTCGCCAGCTTCACAACCAGCACCGCCGCCATCACGAACGGCAGCAGAGCCGTAAGTATGATGCCCGTCAGCACCAGCGCAAGGCTGTCCTCGTTCAGCCGCGCCGCGTTCTCCCAGTACGGATACACCACGCCGCTCGTCTGCATCGACCTTGTCCCGAAGTTCCGCAGCAGCCCCAGCTCGTTTTTAACGCTGAACCGCCCCGTGTTCTGCACAGTCACCGCGTCCTTGAAGCCCTCGGTCAGCAGCCCCAGCGTGAAGCCCGAGATCGGCTCCGCGCACACCAGCTCGTAACAACTGATGCCCCCTGAGCCGTCCCCGCCGGTCAGCTGCTGCAGCGCGTCGAAGTGCAGGAAGATCTCACCGTTCGTCTCATGCGCCCTGGCGCTCGCGCGGTCGTCCTCCATCGCGACCACGCCCGCTATCACGTAGGGCTTGCCGCTTATCGTCACCGTCAGCCCCGCGAGGTCGTAGCCGCCGAACAGCTGCCAGGCCAGCTTCTCGTCTAGTATCACCCGGTCGTGCATCAGCTCGTCCTCGGTGATATACCCGCCCGAGCGCAGCTCCAGCGGGTGGAAGCTGAACCACTCGCCGCCCACGCCCGTGGCCGGCACCGTCGCCGTGCCCTTGCTGCCTGTCACCGTCAGCTCCCCAGTGCCGCTGTACGCATCGAACCACAGCGCCGGCGCGCCCTCAGGAGCCTCCAGCGACACGTCCAGCAGCTTGCCGTCCATGCCCGAGCGGAAGGTCCTGATATCCTGTATGCCTTTCTCCGCCCCCGCGGGGAAAAAGCTCGTCGCCTGCGCGAACCGCTGCTCGTTTTCGCCCCGGTACCGCTCCGCCGCCTGCTGGCTCAGGAGCGTGCCCGCCGTGGCGCTGTACACGAAGCACAGCGCCACGCACGCCAGCGTCAGCAGCGCGCACACCGCAAGCAATATGAGCTTCCCACGGCTCGGCCTCTTGAACCGCGGCGGCGCCGGCAGCCTCAGCTTCAGCCGCCGCCCGGCCTTAGTTCCACTTAGTTTCATACGCCCTCGTCAATCCGGCAGACGCACCAGCATACCGTCCTCGACCGGCTTCGTCGAGGTCGTCAGCACCATGTCGTAGGCCGATATCCCGCCCGACACCGCCGTGTTCACGTCGTCCTTCGCAAGCTCGGTCACGTCCACCCTCGTCGCCACAAAGCGGTTGCCCAGCGGGCTGCTCTTGGCTACGACCACCAGCACAAAGCTGCCGTTCGAGTCCGACCTTATCGCGCTGTTCGGCACGATCGTCTCGTAATTCTGGCTCCGCTGGCCGATGGATATCGAGGCCTGCGTGCCGCTCTCTATGTCGCTGCCCGTGACGTCGAACACAAGCAGCTTGCCGCCGGACTGCGGGTTCTCCGTATCCGCCCGCACGCCCACGAGCCTCGCCTGCATGTCCGAGCCGCCCCAGTAGCCCGTGCTGATCTCCGCCGAGTCGCCGATGACCACCTTCTGAGCCTGCTCGTTCGTCACGCTCATGCTCACCGTATAGCCCCTGTCCGGCACCTCAACCGTTATCGCAGCCGTGTTCGGGTCGGTATTGCTGCCCGCAGAGACGTTTATCTCCTTTACCACGCCGTTCACCTCGGACACCACCTGCCCGCCGGTCACGACGCCGTTTTCGTCCTTCTCGCCCGCGCTCAGGGCCGCTATCTTGTCCTTTAGCGTCTGTATCTGCTTCGCCATGCGGCTCAGCTCCAGATTGTCCAGCTGCGAGGTCTTCAGCAGCGCCGACAGCGCGTTCTCCGCGCTCACGACCTCGTCCTTCGCCGCGTCGTAGGTGGTCTTCTTCTCGACCAGCTTGTCGTACTCCTCCTTGAGGTCGTCCATGTATTTCTTGGCTTCCTTGACGCGCCGGTTCAGCTCCGCATTCTGCGGCTTCGCCTGCTCGAGCGCCTTGTCATAGGCCGCCTGCGCCTTGTCATAGGCTATCTGAGCCTCGTTCACGGACTTGTAGCCCGAGGCTATCGCGGCGAGGTCCGTGCTCGGCAGGTTGCCAAAGCAGTTCCAGTCCTTATACACGTCCTTCGCGCCCTCTATGCCGAGGTTCCTCTGCTCGACGTACAGGGAGGTTATCGAGGCCCCTTCGCCGAAATAGTACTCCGCCGAGACCGCGGTCTTCTCGCCGAAGGCCGAGGCGATGGCGTCGCTGTAGGTCGTGAGGTCGCCGCCGTGCTTGAGGCCCGCGAGCCGCTGTATGAACTCGTACTCGTTGGCGTATCTCGCCTTGGCGGTGTCGAGCGCGAGCTTCGCCTCCTTGAGCGACGTCTCGAGGCTGTCGAGCGAGTCCGCGCCCGTGCCCTCGACATAGCCGCCGGCCTCCTCGAGCGCGTCGGCCAGGTACTGGTACTCCTCCTCCGCCGCGTCATAGCGCAGCTTCGCCGCCTCGACCTCCTCCGCGCTTATGACGTTCGAGTCGCGCTTGTTGATGGCCTCCTGCAGCTTCTCCTGCGCCCGCTGCACCTCCGTGCCGCCGCCCGACATGTTGATGAGCTTCTGCTGGTAGGAGTACACCGCGTCGTCCAGCTGGGTCTGGAGAGTCTCCAGCTCCTCGCCCTCGCCCGCCGCGAGCAGGATGAGCACGTCGCCCACCTTGACCTCCTGGCCCCGGGTCACCAGCACCGACTGCACCTTCCGAGAGGTGTCCGTCTTGACTTCATAGGTCTCCTTAGCCGTTATCGTGCCCGTGCCGCGTATCTGCGTCGTGATAGCGCCCGACTGCACGTACTGCACAGCCGCCTCCGGCAGCGACATGTTCATGATCGTGTTGGAGAAAAAAGTCAGAACGAGCATGACCGCCAAAAATATGATGGCGACGTTCTTGACCCAGCCCCTGTTTTTGACTTTCTGCTCAGTCATCTTGCGTTTTCCTCCGTCTTCTTATGTAGCTTCATCGGCTCAGCCCTTGACCGAGCCCTGGGTGGCGATGCCTTCGACCAGATATTCCTCGCCGTGGAGGAACAGCAGCAGCGTCGGCATCATGTATATCGTTGCTATGGCAAAGGCCAGACCGACCTCGCCGGTGTTTATCGTGGACAGGTACACCGAAAGCGGCTGCTTCTCGGCGTCCTGCAGCAGAACGATGGGCTGCTCGACCATGTTCCAGTAGTCGATGAACACCAGTATGGCTATCGAGTACAGCGCCGCGCGGCACTGCGGCATGCACACCTTGGAGAAGACCTGCCACTCCCCCGCGCCGTCTATCTTCGCCGCCTCTATGAGCGAGTACGGTATCCTCCGCATGAACTTCGTGAGCAGAAACACCGAAAACGGCGCGAACACGCCCGGCAGTATGATAGCCCAGCGCGTGTGGAGTATGTGCAGCCACTCCGACACCAGATAGTTCGGCACCAGCGTCACCTGATACGGCATCAGCATGAGGATGACGTAGAAGAAGAATATCGCCGCCCTCACCTTGCCGCGCCAGCGCGTGAAGCCGTAGGCCGCTATTGAGGCTATCGCCACCTGGAACACCACGATGGGCACCACCAGGATGACCGAGTTCCAGAACTTCAGCAGGTAGTCCGGGCTTTTCAGGAGCACCGTTATGTACTGCTCGAGCGAGACCTTGTCCGGTATGAACTTGAGGTTCACCTTCTCCGACACGTAGGTCTTGCCGCCGGAGCCGGAGGCATTCTGGAAAATGACGCCGTAGTTGGCCGTTATCTCCGTCTGCGTCATAAATGAGTTCGTGATCGTCAGCAGCGTCGGCAGCAGGAAGATGACTGCCAGCACCGCGCAGATGATGAAGATGACCGTCCTCGAAAAATATTTCTTCTTCCTCATCCCTCCACGTCCTTTCCGAACCAGTCCTCTATCTTGAACAGGACGGCGATGATGACGACCATGGCAATGGCCATTACGACGGCCGCGGAGGACATCTTCTGGTAGTCCAGGGAGATGAAGGTGTTGTTCATAAAGTGCTGAAGCATGTAGAGGCTGCTGTATGGATAGCCGCCGGTCATCAGATAGACCTCGCGGAAGACCTTGAACGAGCTTATGAGCGAGAGTATCGTCACAAAGAGCACCGTCGGCGAGAGATATCGGAGCTTGATGGCGAAGAACTTGTAGGTCTCAGACGCGCCCTCGACATCGGCAACCTCGAGCAGCTCCTTGGGGATATTCGCGATGGCGGACATGAACAGGATCATGTTGTAGCCGAGGCTCTTCCAGAGAAAGAGAGTGAGGATGACGATCTGGCCGTACTCGGACTTTATCCAGTCGATCTTGTCTATGCCGAACAGGGCGGTGATGTCGTTGATGACGCCGTTGTTGCTGAACAGGACCTGCCAGATGAGCACGACGGAGGCAACGGGCACCATCATCGGGCTGAGGAAGAAGGTGCGGAACTGGCTCTTGAGCGGTATACGCGCCTCGAGCAGCATCGCGAGGCCCAGCGCCAGCACCACCGCCATCGGCACGGCCAGAGCCGAGAAGACCGCCGTGTTTTTCGCAGCGTCGCGGAAGGCGGAGTTCTGGAACAGGGCGATGAAGTTGTCCAGAAAGACGAATTCAGGGTTTATGGAGTTGCGTATCACCGAGTAATAGACGACCACGCAGAAGGGAAGTACGAAGAAGATGAGCACCCCGATGAGGCTGGGTCCCAAAAAGCAGAGGCTGAGCGCCAGATCCTTCAGTTTAGTCTGTCCGTGCTCTCCTGGGAGCCGCTTTGGTCGTATTGCCGGGGCTTTCATCAGCGCTTATCCCTCCGTCTTCGCGTCGAGTCCTGTCACAGTTCTGTATTATATCACTTAGAACAGCATTACTCAACCATAAATATCACAATTTGTGCTGGTTTTTTCGACAAAACACCCCATATGTTGTATCCGTTTTGTCTCTTTTGTCTTTTTTGTGTCATAAAGCAGCTGGGGCTGTGCGTCCGGGCGGGGGCGCAGCCCCGCCCGGGCGGTTTCCTCACCGCTGCTCGTTTACGTAGATGGACGCGCGGTTCTGGATCATTGCGGCAACGTCCTCGGCGCTCTTTTCGCCGGAGAAGTAGTAGGACGCCTCCTCGTTCACGATCTCGGTCAGCTGGTCGCTGCCGCTCGAGTAGCTCGAGGCGTAGACCATGGTGTTATTGATGATATCGAGCAGCATGTCGCGGTCTTCCTCGGTGAAGGTATAGCTCTCCTCGCCCGTCGTGCCGTCGTCGTAGACGATCACGCGGTTGCTCTCGTAATCGAGCGCGTCGGCGAAGGCCTTGTCGAAGGACTTCTTGCTGACGGAGAAGCCGTAGCTGCCGTAGCTCTCCAGATAATCGTCGGTGAAGAAGGTGCGGATGAAGCTCCAGGCGGCGTCCTTATCCTTGCAGGTCTCGGAGATCGCGAAGCCGGGCGCGTAGCTGGAGAACACCGCGCCGCTGCCGGGCACGTCGGGGAAGCCGATGAGCGTCATGTTCCCCTCGAAATTCCGCTTGTAGTAGGTCATGTCGTTGGGGTACCCTATGCTCATGCTCAGCAGCAGCTGGCGGCCTTCCTTGATGCGGGTCTTGTCGTTGTCGTCCTGCGTCCACTCAAAGTTCTCCCAGTCGAACTCGGCGGGGAAAAGGTCGGTGAACTTGAGCAGGTTTATGAACTCCTCGGAGTCGAAGTTGCACTCCCCGGTGGTCCAGTCCACGAAGCTCGAGAGGTTCAGGCGGCAGAAGGCGTTGAAGATATCGGCCTTGGTGGTGCCGACGCTGAGCACCTCGCAGCCCTCAGGCATGATGTCGAGCGCGGCCATGAGGTCGGCGTAGCTCCAGCCCGGCTCGGTGCCCACGACGGAGCTGTGCCCGGCGAGGGTCTGGAGAGTGAAACTGTTCGTTATCCAGTAGAGCTTGCCGTCCTGGCTGATGGCGTTGAGGAAGGGCTGCACGAGGGCGTCCCTGCCGCCCAGCTCGGTGTCGGCGTCGATGAGCTGCCAGAGGTCGGTGAAATAGCCCTTGCTGCCGAAGGTGTCCATGGGCATGCCGTTCGTGAGCAGAATGTCAGGCACCGCGCCCGCGCCTATCTCGGTGACGAGCTGCGTAAGGCCCGCGGTGTAGTTCTCGTCGGTGTTGTACTCGGAGTAGTCGCGCACCTCGATGCGGCAGGTCTCGCTCATGCGGTTGAACTTGAGCAGCTCGCTCCTGACAGAGTAGTCGAGGCCGGTGCACGCGAGGGTGAGGGTGGTCTTCTGCGGGATCTGGTCGTAGGGCGTGCGCACGAGGTTTATGAAGTAGTTCGTGGTCGTCCCGTCGTTGCCGTACTCGGAGGAAAGGCATATGATGTCGCCGTTCTCCTGCGGGAAGACGCCGGCGAGGTTGTTGCCGTCCACGTCGCAGTTGAGCCAGGTGAGCAGCTTGGTGTCCGTGCCGGTCTCAGCGTCGAAGCCGAAGAAGCTCTCGCCCCTGTTGTAGCAGAAGTCGTAGTCGGCCGTGCCGGGGTAGAGCTGGTAGACGGAGCTGCCCAGCTCGATGCCCTCGTCGGCGAGCTTGCCGGAGGCGCTGTCAATGGTGCGCAGCTCGGTCTTGGAATAGTCGTCGGTGTAGACAAGCACGCCGATGCTGCCGTCCGCGAGGGAGACCATGCGCATGATGCCGTCGATGCCGCTCATGTCGCTCATGGCGGCGCGGTAGAGCTCATTGCCGGACGGGTCGATTCCGACGAGCTGGTCGGCGGCGAGCATGCAGATGTTTCCGGCGCTGTCGACGGCGATGTCGTTGACGTAGAAGTAGTCGGCGCCCTCGGGCGCGAACTGCTTGAGGTCAAGGTTCAGCACCTCTGCGCCGCTCTGGTCGAAGATGCGGAGTATGTAGGATTCGTAGTACTCATAGCTGTACCCCGGGTCCACAGCGGGCACATCGACGGCTATCTCCGCCACCGCGAGGTCGGTGCCGGAGGCGGCGCCGGCGTCGGTGGTGCCGTCGGTATCGGTGGTATCGCCGGAGCCGCTCTCAATGGAGTAGTAGATATTCTCGATGAAGATGAGCTTGCCGTCGGGCGAGACCTTGAAGTTGTTAATCCAGCTTCCGCCCTGCGCGCCCTCGGGTATGACGGTGGGCGAGAAACCGGGCACGCGCCGGACATCGCCGCCGGTGAGGTCCATGGAGAACACGGCGGTGACGTAGTTGGGGTAGGTGTACTCCTCCATGACGGGCTCGCCGCTCTCATCGAGGACGGGGTTGCCGTTTTCGTCGTAGGCGGGATAGCTCTCGGTTATCTCGCCGTCCTGGACGTTGGAGATGAAGTAGATGCGGTCGCCGGATATCGCGGCGTTGCTGACGCCCTCGAACTCGCCGTCGAGCTCGGTGTATTTGGCGACGTAGCCGTATTCGGGCGCGGGGGTGTTGCTCGCGGGGCCGCCTTCGCCTCCGCAGGCGGAGAGCAGGCCCAGCAGCATGACGCAGGCCAGCAAAAGGCAGCAGGTCTTTTTCAGTTTCATCGTTTTATCCTCCAATAATTTGTTGACAGTATAGAATAAAGCGCGCGCAGGAGAAATATGCAGGCAAGCCCGGTGCGCCGCGTCCCCGCGACCGGGTGCGTTGGTTTTGACGCGGCGGAAACCATGAGGTAATGGGTCGTCGAGGACGCCGACCCCTACGGGTGGGCTGGTGTCGTACCCCCGGCGTAGCCGTATGGGCGGGGTTCCATCCCCGCCCGGCGTGATGGTTTCGCACTCCCTGCCGTTTCCGCACCCGCGTACATTTCGCGCAAACCCGTAGGGGTCGGCGTCCTCGACGACCCGGCCGTGCGCCTTTG
>URDJ01000017.1 GCA_900546615.1 uncultured Eubacteriales bacterium
AACTCAGGTCCGCCGTCTTCGGCATTCCGTTTGCCACCCATTTGATCTTGTCCATTGCCCAGCGCCTCCATAAACCAAATTTTATTATGCTAAAAAATTTTTAGTTCCGAGCACATAATACCACATATGAAACAAATTGCAAGAGCAAATCTAAAAAATTTTTAGCTCATGAATAAGTTTTTTCAAACGCAGGCGCGGCGCCAGAAATCCGCCGCCTGCTGTCTCGCGTCGGCGAGCAGCCCGTCCGCGTCGCAGGTCTTAACGACCCTGTTTTCCATGACCACTTTTCCGGCTATCACCGTGGTCACGACGCTCCGGCCGTCAACTCCGCCGAGGATATGCGCGTCCGCGTTCGCAGCATCCATGGGCGTGGGCGGCTGGTAGTCGCAGACGATGATGTCCGCCGCCGCGCCCGGCTTCAGCACGCCCAGCTCCACGCCGAAAAACCGGCTCGCAATCGAGGGGTTGCCCCGGAACAGCAGGCCCGGGAGCGCGCCCTCCCCCGCCATGGCGTCGCCGGAATTGTGGCGGCAGAGCAGGCTCGCAATCCTCAGGCTGCCCAGCATGTCCGCACCGAAGCCGTCCGTGCCCAGGCCCAGCGTCAGCCCCGCCTTTGCGTAGTCCTCGATATTCGCGCAGCCCACGGCGCTTGCCATGTTGCTCTCGGCGCAGTGTACCACCGCCGTGTCCGTCTCGCGCAGGATCTGCACGTCCTCCCAGTTTAGGTGTATGCCGTGTGCCGCTATCGTCTTTCTGCCCAGCACCCCCCTCTCCCGCAGCCTGCGCACGATGGAGCGCCCGTAGGTCTGCAGGCTGTGCGTCGTGTCCTCCAGCGCCTCCGCCACGTGGATGTGGCAGCCCGAGGTCGCCGGCAGCGCCTCCATGCAGGCCTCCAGCGTCTTGTCCGAGAGCGTGAAGCCCGCGTGCATGCCCATCATCCCGCGGCGCATGCCGTCTGTACGGCGCGCGGCCTCGCGCATGAAGCTGAGGTTTTCCTGTATCGCCGCGCGGCATTTGCTCTCGCCTTCCCGGTCCGAGACCTCATAGCACAGGCAGGCCCGAAGCCCCAGCCTCGACGCCGCCCTGTCCAGCTCCGGGAGGCTCCCCGTCACAGCGCCGTAGCTCGAGTGCTGGTCGAATACCGTCGTCACCCCGCGCCTCACGCAATCCAGAAATGCCGCCGACGCGCTGTGGTACACGTCTTCAAGGTTCATCGCCCGGTCCAGACGCCACAGCCCGCCCTCGAGTATGTCCATATACCTCAGCGGACGGTTCCCGCGCGGCGTCAATCCCCTTGAATATATAGTATAAGCGTGGTGATGGAGATCCACAAGCCCCGGCATGATGATACCGCCCCCGGCGTCCACGAAGCTCGCGCCCGGATACTCCCGCTTCAGCCGCGATACCGGCCCCAGCGCAAGTATCAGCCCGTCGTCACCCGCAGCTACCCCGCCGCCGGCTATGAAGGGCCGCTCAGGGTCCCGCGTCAGGACGGCTCCGCCGCCGATTATGACCATCTCCATCTGCCTCCTTAAAAGGATCAACCTAAAAAATATTTTTTGAAATCTCGCGTTTTGTAATAATTCTGCTTGTGCAACGGGGTATACTGTGGTAAAATGAATTGGAAAGTTGCAAAAGGAGGGTTTTCAGGATGTTGAACGAAGCCACGCTGCAGATGCTCAGGCAGCTCGCGCACGGCCTTTGCGTCCATTTTGGCAGCAACTGCGAGGTGGTCGTCCACGACCTGAGCAGGAATCAGCCCGACAGCAGTATCGTCCTCATCGAAAACGGCCACGTCAGCAGCCGCAAGGTGGGCGACGGTCCCAGCCACATCGTGCTCGAGGCGCTCAGAGCCGACCCCGCAAACCTGGAGGACAAGCTCTCCTACCTCACCCGTACCCATGACGGGCGCATACTCAAGAGCAGCACCATCTACATCCGAGACGAGGAGGGCAGCGTCGCCGCCATCTTCGCCATCAACTATGATATCACCGGCCTGCTCGCCGTCGAGGGCAGCCTCCACTCCCTCATCTCCACCGAGGCCGGGGAGCAGAACGACAGCGAGCCCGAAAATATCCCCCTGAACGTCAACGACCTGCTCGAGGAGCTTATCAGCCAGTCCATCAAGCTCGTAGGCAAGCCCGTCGCCATGATGAACAAAGACGACAAGATAAAGGCCATCCAGTTCCTCAACAACGCCGGCGCCTTCCTCATCACCAAAAGCGGCGACAAGGTCAGCAAGCAGTTCGGGATAAGCAAGTACACCCTCTACAACTACATGGACGCCAGCAAAAACGAGTGAAAATAACCGCCGAGACGCCCCGGAGCCGATAAAGGCCCCGGGGCGTATTTTCTTGTCATGGCTGCCAGACAGAGTAGCCGTAGACCATGATGACGATGCTCACGATGAGCAGCACGTTTCCGACGGTTATGTACGCGGGCGTCACGCACAGGCAGGCCATGAACGCGCCGATGGCCATGATGACGGTGCCTATGAGCGCGGCCAGCTTGTAGCGCAGGAGACTGGGCTTGTTGTTCTTGTCCTTCATTTTACTTCGCCTCCGTATTCACGACTTTATTCTTGCCGGTGACCAGAGAGAGCACGATATAGAGCACCGCACCCAGCACGAGGCTGTTGAGCGAGGGCAGGCCCCATGGGATAACGTACACCAAAACGGCGCTCACGACCCAGCTTATCCAGGGTATGGCGTTCCACTTGGCAAAGGCCGCGGACTCCAGCGAGCCGTATTTGCCCCTGTGGATGATGAAGTAGTCCGCCAGGATGATGCCCGCCAGCGGCGGCACGATGTTGCCGAGGACGTTCAAGAAGCTGTAGAAGAAGTCCACCTGATAGGGCTTGAGCAGCGTGGCCAGGGCCGAGATGCCGATGACCACGATGAGGGTCTTGTTCCGGCCCGCCTTGAAGCTGTTGGCGAGGTTCAGGCTCGTGGAGTAGAGGTTCGCGACGTTCGTCGTGAAGATGTTCGTCGTCATGAGGATGAGCGCCGGGATGACCAGGCCGAAGCCCAGCAGCACGTTCGTCAGATCGTAGTCGTTCATGGCGATGGTGGCAATGGCGCCGCAGACGATCATCAGGATATTGCCGAACAGCAGGCCGGTCAGGGCCGAGGCCACGGCCTCCTTAGTGCTGCGGGCGTAGCGCATGATGTCCGCTATGCAGGTCGCCGTCGAGAGTATCCAGGCGCCGATGACCGTCGTGACGCCGGCGGCAAGAGTCATGGGCGCCGAGGGCCTGTATGCCATGAGCGCTTCCCAGCTGCCCAGCACGCCCATCGAACGGATGGTAGTCGCAATGGAGAGGAACACGATGGCAGGGATGGCCACGTAGCCGAGGATCGTAATGGCCTTCACGCCGTAAAAGGCGAAAGCACCCATCGCTATGGCGCTGAGCACCATGCAGATCGCCTCGCCGACCTCGCCCATGCCGAGCGCCGTCGCGACGAAGTGTCCATAGGTCGCGGCCTGGATGGTGTACCAGCCGATGTTCACGATCGGCACGAAGATGGACGCCACCTTGGAGCCCATGACGCCGAAGCTGTACCTCGTCAGAAGCGCGAAGGTGAGGCCCGTCTTGCTCGCGATCACGCTGACCGCCGCCGCGATTATGCAGAGGAAAACATTGCCGATAAGAGTAGCGTAGATGACCTCCTTGAAGCTGAGGCCGACCGCCAGAGTCCCGCCCGCCATCATCGAAACGATGACAAAGACGAACCCGGTCCAGATGATAGTGAGGCTTATGTAGCTCTTGCGCTCGCTCTCCGGTACAGCGGTGAGCGAAAATTCAGTATCCTGCTGTGCCGCCCGGGGTTTGCTTTCCTTCACGCTCAGGACCTCCCTTAAATAATACTGCGAGCCGGGACGATTATACAAGTAGCACAAAAAATTTTTCGCCCCGGCCCGAAATCTGTTTGCATTTACAGTATAGACCACCTCAAATGAAAAGACAACAAAAATTTTTTGATAACTAAAAATTTATTTGTCGAGTATCTCCCTATCCCGTCGATCCCTGTGTGAGAGCAAAAAAGCCCCCTCGCGCGGGAACCGCCCCGTCCTGCACGTTGAGCACAAAACGGGGCGGCCTTTGCGCGAAGGGGCCGTTTACCTCTGCGGTACCTTCTTATTTTTTGGGGACGAGCTTTTCCTTGCCGCCCATGTAGGGCCTGAGCACCTCGGGGATATCCACGGTACCGTCGGCGTTCAGGTTGTTTTCGAGGAAGGCTATGAGCATCCTCGGAGGGGCTACGCAGGTGTTGTTCAGCGTGTGCGCCAGATAGAGCTTGCCGTCCTCGCCGCGTACCCTTATCTTCAGGCGCCTCGCCTGAGCGTCGCCCAGATTCGAGCAGCTGCACACCTCGAAATACTTGCCCTGCCTCGGACTCCAGGCCTCGATGTCGCAGCTCTTGACCTTCAAATCCGCCAGGTCGCCCGAGCAGCACTCCAACTGCCTCACGGGGATGTCCAGACTGCGGAACAGGTCTACCGAATTTTTCCAGAGCTTGTCGTACCAGGCCATGCTGTCCTCGGGACGGCAAAGCACGATCATCTCCTGCTTTTCGAACTGGTGTATCCTGTAAATTCCGCGCTCCTCCAGCCCGTGCGCGCCCTTCTCCTTGCGGAAGCAGGGCGAGTAGCTCGTCAGTGTCAGCGGCAGCTCCGTCTCGGGGATGATCTGGTCTATATAGCGCCCTATCATCGAGTGCTCGGAGGTGCCGATAAGGTAGAGGTCCTCCCCCTCTATCTTGTACATCATGGCGTCCATCTCCGGGAAGGACATGACACCCTCGACCACGTTGCCGTGTATCATGAAAGGCGGGATAACATAGGTGAAGCCCCTGTCTATCATGAAATCGCGGGCGTAGGCCAGCACCGCCTCGTGCAGACGGGCTATATCACCTACCAAATAATAGAAGCCGTTGCCCGAAACGCGCCTCGCGGCGTCGAGGTCTATGCCGCCGAAGCTCTCCATTATCTCGGTGTGGTAGGGTATGTCGAACTCCGGTGCCTTCGCCTCGCCGAAGCGCTGCACCTCGACGTTGCAGCTGTCGTCCGGGCCTATCGGCACGCTGTCGTCTATCATCTGCGGGATGACCATCATGACGCCGCGCAGCTTTCCCTCAAGCTCGGCCTCCTGCGCCTCCAGCTCTGAGAGCCGGTCTGCCTGCGCCTTGACCTTAGCCTTGACCTCCTCCGCCTCGGCGAGCTTGGACGGGTCCTTCTTCGCCTGGCCCATCAGCATTCCCACCTGCTTCGAGAGCGCGTTGCGCGAGGCGCGCAGCTCGTTGGCCTCGGTTATCGCAGCCCTCAGGCGTGCGTCATAGTCTATCGCCTCGTCGACCAGCGGCAGCTTGGCGTCCTGGTACTTCTTCTTTATGTTCTCACGCACTGCCTCAGGATTTTCGCGTACAAATTTGATATCGAGCATCTTTTTCCCCTCATTCCTCTTTATTCAGGCCCGCGAGCGCCTCTATGAGCCTCTCGCGGTCGTCCGCTCCGTAGTATTCGAGCACTATCCGGCCCCTTTTGCCGTTTTCGCTGAGCAGTACCTTGCGTCCCAGCGCCCGCTCGAGCCGCCGCATGACCTCGGCGGCATAGTCCACCCTGATCGCGCCGTCGCCAGTGACGGCCTTCGGGGGCTTCATCAG
Source organism: uncultured Eubacteriales bacterium (assembly GCA_900546615.1). GTDB lineage: Bacteria > Bacillota > Clostridia > Oscillospirales > Oscillospiraceae > Scatomorpha > Scatomorpha pullistercoris. The sequence continues at coordinate 5,664 of URDJ01000017.1, forward strand.
GCGCTTTGCCAGCTCCTCCGTGCGCCGCACGGACAGCCCGTTCTTCATGACCTGCCGCGCCGCGTCTATCTGCAGCTCTTCCGGCTTCACCGGCACCAGCGCACGGGCGTGTCCCGCCGAAAGCAGCCCCTGCTCCACAAATTGCAGCACCTCCGGTGCAAGCGAAAGCAGCCTCAGAGCGTTCGCAACGGCCGGGCGGGACTTCCCCACCCTCTGCGCAGCCTCGTCCTGCGTAAGACCGTAGTCCTCCATCAGTGTCCTGTAGCCCTGCGCCTCCTCGACGGGGTTTAGGTCCTCCCTCTGCAGGTTTTCCACCAGCGCCAGCTCGGTCGCGAGCCTGTCGTCAGCCTCTATGACCCGCGCCGGTATCTCAGTCAGGCCCGCCATGCGCGCAGCACGCCAGCGGCGCTCTCCGGCTATCAGCTGATAGTATCCTGAGTCAAGCTTCCGCACCGTAACCGGCATCAGCAGGCCGTACTCGCGTATTGACTCCGACAGCTCGCCCAGCGCCTCCTCGTCAAAGACCGTCCTGGGCTGGCCCTCGCGCGGCTCCACCTTCGCTATCGGCAGGCTCTGCACCAGCTCCTTCTGCTCCTCGTCCTTCGCGCTCTCGCCAAAGAGCACGTCCAGCCCCGTGCCGAGGCCCTTTTTTGCCGCCATCGTCACTCCTCCCTCCTCAGGAACTCGTCCGCAAGATGCAGATACGCACGGCTCCCCTTCGATATCCTGTCATATTTTATGACCGGCTCACCGTGGCTCGGCGCCTCCGCTATACGCACGTTCCGCGGTATCCTTGTTTTATACACCGCAGTCCCGAAGAACTTTTCCACCTCTGCCGCGACCTGCTCTGAGAAATTTGTGCGGGAATCATACATTGTAAGCACGATGCCCTGTATCTCCAGCGCCGGATTCAGCCGCTTTTTCGTCAGCTTTATAGTCGTCATCAGGTCCGCTATGCCCTCAAGCGCGTAGTACTCGCACTGCACCGGGACAAGTACCGAGTCCGCCGCCGCGAGCGCATTGACCGTCAGCAGCTCGAGAGATGGGGGGCAGTCGATAAATATGTAGTCGTAATCCTCTTTCAGCCCGAGCAGCCTCGTCTTGAGCACAAATTCGCGGTTGTCCATGTCCACAAGCTCCACACTTGCGCCTGACAGTTCCTTGTTTGACGGCAGGACATCGCCAAATTTGGTCTTGACCAGACAGTCCGAGGCGTCCGCACCGCGCACGAGCAGATCGTATATGTTGGGTGTCAGCTCCTTCGAGACACCCATGCCGGAGGTGCTGTTCCCCTGCGGGTCGCAGTCGGCCAGGAGCACTTTCCGATTCCGCTTTGCAAGCGCCGCGCAGACATTCACGCAGGTCGTGGTCTTGCCCACGCCGCCCTTCTGGTTCGCGACCGCAATTATCTTGCCCATGTCTATCCCTCTTTTCTGTGTGTTCGATTATAGCAGTTTCACGACGCCAATTCAATATGTTTCACGTGAAACGGCGCGGCTCGACCTGTTTCACGTGAAACATTGGCTCAGGACTTCAGCATGTTGATATCCGCGACAGTCAATCCCTCGTGCAGCGCGAGATTTATGCCGTAACCGATGAGCTTTGCCACGTCTCGCACGGAACTGTCGATATCCCTGGGAGTTACGAACATGCCCGCAGCGTCTGGCGAGTCGGAGAAGGCTGAGGCGTCCACGACGGTGGGGACGCCGATGGCGAGGACGGGGAGGCCCAGCGACTTTGTATTGACTGCGGCGCGGTCGTTGCCTACTCCGGAGCCGGGCACGATGCCCGCGTCGGTGAGCTGCACCGTGCGGCACAGGCGCTCGAGAGAGGCTGAGGCGAGGGCGTCGACGGCGATGAGACGTGAGGGGTCGGCCGCCTTGCAGGCCGAGCGCAGCAGCTCGGCGGATTCGATGCCTGTAGCGCCGAGCACGCCGGGTTTCACGGCCGAGACCGTGGAAAAGCCCGCAAAGTCCTCCGGCATGCCTCGCTTGAGGTGGCGCGTTGCAATGACGGAGTTCACGGCCAGCGGGCCGACGGCGTCGGGGGTCATTTCATCGTTGCCCAAACCCGCAACAAGCGTGCCTCTACCGCTGTCGCCGGGCAGCAGCTCGCGTATCAGCTCGGCCAGCAGGGAAGCGGCGTCCTCAAAGGCGTCGGAAGCACGCCCGATCAGCGGCTCAAGCCCAAGCGTCACGTATTTGCCGGCGGGTTTACATAACGCGTTCTCGCCTCGCTCGTCCAGTATCTCGACGGTAGTGACCTCGAAGCCGTCGCGGGTCTCTGAGGAGGCACGGACGCCCTCGAGCCTGCCGGAGCCGGGTGTCAGCTCGCGCTGTTCGGCGGCCAGGTCTGTGCGGAAGTGTCTGTCCATTGTTATGCTGCACCTCTTGAACACAAGATGCTGTATAGTCTGGCTTTTACGAGCTTTGCTATGCAAATTTCCGCTCAGAAATAGAAAAAAGTACTTGATTTTTGTATTATGGAATGGTAAAATAACAATCCGCGGGTGGGCTGACCGGCCTGTCTGTGCAGTTTTATAGGAGGAGGTGGCAAACGGAATGCCCAATATCAAGTCTGCGATGAAGCGCGACGAGAAGTCCAAGCTCGAGAACGCGAGGAACAAGGCCCAGAAGACCGCGCTCAAGACTGTTATGAAGAAGTTCGACGCGGCGGTTGCGGAGGGCAACAAGGAGGCGGCTGCCGGTACCTATAAAGTTGCTGTGAAGTCTGTCGATCGTGCTGCTGCGAGGGGTCTTATCCACAAGAACAACGCGGCCCACAAGAAGAGCGCCATGACGGTGAAGCTCAACGCGATGGAATGATCAATTCAAGTATGTAAAAAGCAGCAGGCAATTGCCTGCTGCTTTTTTGCATTCATTCACGCTCAGACGACGATTCTGACAGCCGCTCTTGCGTTTTTGATGACGACCTCTGTGTGCACTCCGCCCGGCTCTCCATCCCGGGTGAAGGGCACGGGGTCGGAAAAGCTGAACTTTACTTCCCGCGCCTTTTCTATACACATCATCTCGCCCTTGTAGTTCCTGGACACTGCCTGCGCCACCAGCGCGTTGAGGTCGGCCAGCGTCGCTGGGTACCTGACCAGCGCTACCTCGAACAGCCCGTCGTCCAGGGCCACCATGTCCGGGTCGAGCTTCACGAGGCCCGCGACGGAGGTGGAGTTCGTCACGCCGCCGAAGATATAGTCGCCCTCGACTGTTTTCCCGTCCATCTCCACCTTCGTGCGGTAGTGCGGCAGCTTGGGCAGGCGGTTCATGCCCTCGAGCAGGTAGGCCAGGTGTCCCAGCGCCTGTTTCGACTGCTGGGGCGTCTCGTAGCTCACGTCCGTGAAGGCGCCGAAGGCCGCGACGTAGGTAAAGTATTTATCCTCGCCGAAGCAGCCGATATCCCAGGCGCGGGGCGTGCCCTCGGCGATGCGCCGGGCTACTGCTGCGGGGTCGTTCTTCGGCAGCTTCAGCGTCGTGGCGACGTCGTTCGCCGTGCCGAGAGGGAAGTAGCCCACGGGCGGGCGCTTCTCAGCCGGCAGGCGCATGAGGCCGGAGGTCACCTCCGAGAGCGTCCCGTCGCCGCCCAGGCAGCAGACGAGGTCGCAGCCCGCCGCCAGCTGCGCCAGCTCGATGGCCTCGCCCGCGCGCGTTGTGAATCTCAGTGTCGGCTCGTAGCCCGCCGAGTGCAGGGTGAACAGCGCCTCACCCAGGCCCTGTCTGTACATGCCGCGGCCCGCGACCGGGTTTATGATGAACAGCAGCTTTTTCATTCGGCACCTCACATTATGCTCAGATAGCGCTCGCCGGTGTCCGGCAGCAGGCAGACTACGTTTTTTCCCTTAAACTCAGGGCGCTTCGCGATCTCGCGCGCCGCGAAGGCCGCCGCGCCGGAGGACACGCCGCAGAGGAGCCCCTCCGTCATCGCCAGCTCGCGCATGCCCGCGAGCGCGTCCTCGTCCGTGACGGTCACAACCTCGTCGTACAACGTCGTGTCCAGCGCCTCGGGGACGAAGTTCGCGCCTATGCCCTGTATGGCGTGCGGCCCGGCGCGGCCCTCGGTGAGCAGGGGAGAGGAGGCCGGCTCCATCGCCACGATGCGGATGGAGGGGTCGCGCTCCTTGAGATAGCGCCCCACGCCCGTTATCGTGCCGCCCGTGCCGGCGCCGGCGACGAAGGCCGCGATGTCCCCGTCCGTGTCGCTCCAGATCTCCGGGCCCGTGGTCTCGTAATGCGCCTGCGGGTTCGCGGGATTCGAGAACTGGCCCGCGACGATACTGCCCGGGTTCGCGGCGGCTATCTCGTCGGCCTTCGCCACCGCGCCGGACATGCCCTCCGCGCCCGGCGTGAGCACCACCTCGGCCCCATAGGCCGTGATGAGCTTTATGCGCTCGGGGCTCATGCTGTCGGGCATGACGATGACGGCCCTGTAGCCCAGCACCGCCGCTATCGCCGCAAGGCCGATGCCGGTGTTGCCGCTCGTCGGCTCGACTACCACGCCGCCCTTTTGAAGCCGGCCCTCGCGCTCCGCCGAGCGGAGCATCGAGAGCGCCACGCGGTCCTTCGCGCTGCCCGCGGGGTTTTGGCGCTCGAGCTTGGCAAGTATGTTCATGCCGGGTGCAAAGCGGGAGAGCCGGACGAGCGGAGTGCCGCCTATCAGCTCCGTCATGTCGGAATATATTTTAGCCATAACGCGCCTCCTGATGGAAATGGTGTTGAAAATTTGATTGACTATGAGTATAATACAGAGAAGCGGCCAAAGCAAGCCGCAAACGGTAAACGAAAGGGGACGCGCCAATATGGAACGGCAGAGGATCTCGGGCATATACGCCGACGCAGCCGCGTTCGCGGACAGGGAGATAACTGTCTGCGGCTGGGTCAGGACAGTGAGGGACATGAAGAATTTCGGCTTCGTCGAGCTGAACGACGGCTCCTGCCACAAGAGCCTGCAGGTCGTGCTCGAGAAGGGGAATCTGTCCAATTACGACGAGATCGCGCGGCAGAACGTGGGCGCGGCCCTCATAGTGAAGGGCACGCTGGTGCTCACCCCCGAGGCGAAGCAGCCCTTTGAGCTGAAAGCCCGGGAGATCATGGTCGAGGGCGCCTCGACCCCGGACTACCCGCTGCAGAAGAAGCGGCACAGCGTGGAGTTTCTGAGGACCATCCAGCATCTGAGGCCGAGGACGAACCTGTTCTCTGCGGCCTTCCGCGTGCGGAGCGTCGCGGCGGCAGCGATACACGAGTTCTTCCAGAGCCGGGGCTTCGTCTATGTGCACACGCCGATACTGACCGGCTCCGACTGCGAGGGCGCGGGCGAGATGTTCGGCGTCACGACCATGGACGTGAACGATCCCCCGAGGACTGAGGACGGCGCCGTGGACTGGAGCCAGGACTTCTTCGGCAAGCACGTGAGCCTGACCGTCTCCGGCCAGCTCAACGCCGAGAACTTCGCCATGGCCTTTGGAGATGTGTACACCTTTGGCCCGACCTTCCGCGCGGAGAAATCGAACACCCAGCGCCACGCGGCCGAGTTTTGGATGATAGAGCCGGAGATGGCCTTCGCGGACCTCTCGGACTACATGGACAACGCCGAAGCGATGATAAAATACGTCATCACGAGGGTCATGGAGCGCTGCCCGCAGGAGATGGAGTTTTTCAACTCCTTCGTCGACAAGGGCCTGCTCGAGCGCCTCAACCACGTCGCCAGCTCCGATTTCGGCCGCGTGACCTACACCGAGGCCGTCGAGATACTCAAAAAGAACAACGACAAGTTCGACTACAAGGTCGACTGGGGCTCCGACCTTCAGACTGAGCACGAGCGCTACCTCACCGAGCAGGTGTTCAAGAAGCCCATCTTCGTGACGAACTATCCGAAGGAGATAAAGGCCTTCTACATGCGCCTGGACGACGGCGGCAAGACCGTCGCGGCGGCGGACTGCCTCGTGCCCGGCATAGGCGAGATCGTCGGCGGCAGCCAGCGTGAGGAGAGGCTGGATGTGCTCGAGGCGCGCATGGCCGAGCTGGGCCTCGACCCGGCCGACTACTGGTGGTACCTCGACCTGCGGCGCTACGGCTCCTGCCGCCACGCGGGCTACGGCCTCGGCTTCGAGCGGCTCATCATGTACCTTACCGGCATCTCGAACATCCGCGACGTGCTGCCGCATCCCCGCACCTGGGGCTCGGCTGATTTCTGATAAACAAAAGATGTTACAGTAAGACCACCCCGCCGGCTGAAGCCGGCGGGGTGGTCTGATTTTGCTTTCGCAGCTTTATTCTTTTACAGCCCGAACAGCTCCTTGAGGTCGAGGTCTTCGAACACCGCGGACCAGCTCGTCTCGGCATTCTCTATCCAGCCGGAGAACCTGTCGTTGTAGAGGTTCGCCGCCACCACGGCCCGGATGGTATAGGGGGTTCCGGCAGAGTCGAACTGCATCACCTTGTCCTCCGGTGTCAGCGGAAGTCTCAGGATTATGTGGTAGCCGAAGTCGCTTTCCACGATCTCCGACAGCTGGCCCGGCTCGAGCGCCGCCGTCGCCGTCTCGAACTCCTCCACCATCTCACCTGTGGTGAAGCAGTAGCCGTCGGGGAAGGAGGCAAGGCCCGTGTCCTCGCTCTTTTCCTGCATCAGCGTGTCGAAGGCCGTCTCCAGCTCCTCGCCGCTCTTGTCCTTGAGCTGGTCGTAGACATCCTGCGCCTCGGCCAGCTTTTCCGCCTTCGCGGCCTCGTCGAGAGCCTCACCCTCCGAGTCCGTCGTCAGGATCAGGATATGCTTCGCCGTCATGTAGCCGTATTCCTGCGCCTTGTCCATGACCTCCTGCTCCGTCAGCTTCTCCCCGGCGCCGCCGTACAGCGTGGTATACGCCCTCGAGTACAGCGCCGCCGCACGGTTCATGAAGTCGTACAGCTCGCGGCTCACGTAGATCTCGTCCAGCGTGGCGAAAAGCTCCTCCTCAGTGCCGTCCTCTCCAACGATATCCTTTATATCGCTCTCGAGCAGGGCCTGCAGAGCCTCCTCGTCCTCCTCGGTCAGCTCCACGCCTTCCTTAGCCGCGTTTACCTCCAGCGCATGATACTGCACGCAGTAGCTTTTGGCCGCGTCTATGAGCATGCTGCCTATCGTCATGCTGTTGTCGTATATATACGGGGTGTCAAAGTCCGAGACGGCCCCCATGCTCGCGGCATAGCTCGTATAGCAGTAGTTGAGCCAGTAGAAAAACTCGCCCCAGTTCACCTCGTCGCCGTCCACTGTGAGCACTGTGGTCTCGGGGTCGTATTTCTCCCTCGCCGCGTCCCAATCCAGCTCCAGCGCCGCCGTATCCGTCGGCTCCGTGCTGGCCGTGGGAGGTTCGCTCACGTCCAGCTCGACCTCGTCCAGCGAGCCGCAGCCCGCCAGCAGCCCAAGTGCCAGTGCAAAACACATGGCGGCAGATAATGCTCTTTTCATCTTATCCTTTATCCTCCTTATCGTCCTGTGGCTGTTTTTCCGTCGAGGCCCAGGCTGAGGAGAAGTTCGACGCCTCGTCCAGCACCCTTGCCTTCGGCGGCAGCTTGAGCGATATTCTCGGCACGGAGCCGGCTTCGACCCGCAGCCTTCCCTTGTACTCGGGCCTCGCGTACAGCTCTGATACCCTTCTCATATCGAAGTCCGAGAGCGTGAATCTGAGCGTTCCGGCCTTCTGGCTGATGTCCGTTATGCCGGCCCGTCCGGCCTCGCCGCGCAGCAGCGCCACGCGCACCAGAGCTGTCACGCTGTCCGGAGGCTCGCCGAAACGGTCGATCAGCTCGTCGAGCACGTCGTCCGCGTCCGCCTCGCTCCTTATGAGCGCTATTCTCCGGTAGAGGTCCATCCTCTGCTCCGAGGACTCTATATAGCTCTCCGGTATGTTCGCCGTCACCGCAAGGTCTGCCGTCGAGGACGCACGGTTTTGCGGCTTTTCGCCCTTCTCCTCGAGCACGGCCTCCTCCAGCAGCTTTAAGTACATGTCGTAGCCCACGTCTATGAGGTGCCCCGACTGCTCCGCGCCCAGGAGGTTCCCCGCGCCGCGTATCTCGAGGTCGCGCATCGCTATCCTGAACCCCGAGTTGAACTCCGCAAATTCCCGTATGGCCTCCAGCCGCTTTTCCGCGATCTCCGTGAGCACCTTGTCCCGCTTGAAGGTCAGGTAGGCGCTCGCCCTTCTCGCCGAGCGGCCCACACGCCCGCGTATCTGGTGCAGCTGGGCAAGGCCAAGCTTGTCGGCGTCCTCTATGATGAGCGTGTTCACGTTCGGGATGTCGATGCCCGTCTCAATTATCGTCGTGCATACGAGCACCTGCACGCGGCCCTCTATCATGTCCTCCATGACCCGCGAGAGCTGTTCCTCGTCCATCTTCCCGTGCGCCACGGCGACGGCCGCGCCGTCGAGCAGCTCAGAGATTTTGAGCGCCGTGCGCTCTATGTTGTCCACGCGGTTGTGCAGGTAATAGACCTGCCCGCCCCTCGCCAGCTCGCGGCGCATGGCCTCCGCCAGGGTGCCCCAGTCGTGCTCCATGACGAAGGTCTGCACCGGCAGGCGGTCCTGCGGCGGCTCCTCTATCGTGGACATGTCCCGGATGCCCGCCAGCGCCATGTTCAGCGTCCGCGGTATCGGCGTGGCCGAGAGCGTCAGCACGTCCACCTGACGTGCCAGCTCCTTTATATGTTCCTTGTGCGACACTCCGAAGCGCTGCTCCTCGTCCACGATGAGCAGGCCGAGCTTTTTGAACTCTATGTCCTTCTGCAGCAGCCTGTGCGTGCCGATGACGAGGTCGCACTTGCCGCTCTTGAGGTTTTTGAGCGTCTCCTTCACCTGCGCGGGCGTTCTGAAGCGGCTGAGCACCTCTATGTCCACGGGATAACCGAAAAACCTCTGCATCGCCGTCTGGTAGTGCTGCTGGGCCAGCACCGTCGTAGGCACCAGTATTGCCGCCTGGCAGCCGTCGAGGATGCACTTCATCACGGCCCGCAGGGCCACCTCGGTCTTGCCATAGCCCACGTCGCCGCAGAGCAGCCGGTCCATGGGCATGGGCTTTTCCATGTCCCTTTTTATCTCCTCGACGCACCTGAGCTGGTCGTCGGTCTCCTCATAGCCGAAGCGCTCCTCGAACTCCTGCTGCCAGGCCGAGTCCGCAGCGAAGGCGTGCCCCTCCGTCCGCGCGCGCTCGGCATAGAGCTGGATGAGGCCCTTCGCCAGCTGCTTTGCCGCCGCCTTCGCCCGCGATTTGGTCCTCTGCCACTCCGCTCCGCCGAGCTTCGAGAGCCGCACCTGCGCGTTCTCCGCCGCCCCGACGTATTTCGTCACGAGGTCGAGCTGCGTCGCGGGGACGTAAAGGCTGTCCGTGCCCGCGTAGCAGATCTTCATATAGTCCTTCTCCGCCCCGTCCACCGGTATGCGCACGACGCCTGCAAAGCGGCCTATGCCGTGCTGCTCGTGCACCACGAGGTCGCCGACGGCGAGGTCGGCACAGGAGCTTATCTTCTCCCCAACGGCCTTTTTGCGCCGCTTCTGCCGCCGCAGGCCCGCCGACATGAGCTGGGTGTCCGTCAGCACCGCCAGCTTCAGCGTGGGGTATTCTATGCCCGAGGACAGCCCGCCCGTCGTGACAATGCACTCACGCGGCGAGGGCAGGCGCCCCGGCTTTTCCGCCAGCATCGCGCCGCCGGACTGCCTGAACATGCCCGTCAGTATGTTCGCCCGCCTCGAGTCGCCCGCCAGCACCAGAACACCGCAGCCCGCCTCGCGGTAGTGCGCGAGATCTTCCTTCGCCTGCTCCGCCGAGCCGCCGTAGGAGGGCAGCTGTTTGGCCTGTATCTGTATGACGCCCTGCGGCTCGAGCGGATACCTGCCCGCCGTGAATGCGTCGGCAAAATATACGCTGTGCCCGGCGAGCTTCTGCCACACCTGCTGCTCCGTGACGTGGAACTCCTCAGCCTTCGCCTGCATCCTGCCGGATGAGACCAGCGCCGAAATATCCTCCTGTATGCTCTTTATATAGTCCCTGGCACGCTCCATGAACCTGCCGGGCTGCTCGCAGACTATTACCGCGCCTTCTCCTATATAGTCCGCCGCTGAGACCGGCGCGCCGTATATAAGCTCTGCATATTTATCCGCCGCTCTCAGCTCCGCGCCGTTTGCCAGGCGCTCTGCGTCCTCCCGCAGCGAGCTTATGAGCTGCTGTGAGACGCCTCCTTTTTTCTCATGCCGTGCGGCGAGTTTTTCGAGCTGCTCCGAGAGCGCGGCAGTGCCGCCTCTGCACAGCCCGGGCAGGGTCTCCGCAGCGGGAAGGACCGTACAGCGCTCGAGGTCCTCCGTGCGCCTCTGGCTAAGGATATCGAAATGCGCCATCGAGTCCGGCTCGTCGCCCCAGAACTCTATCCTCACGGGCTGTTCGTGCGCGGGCGAAAAAAAGTCCAGTATCCCGCCCCTTCTCGAGAACTGCCCCGGCCCCTCGACCTGGGTAGAGCGCGTGTAGCCGCAGCGGATGAGCGCGTCCTCAAGGTCCTCCGGCGGCATCTGCGACCTCATGTCGATATCGAAGGCGCAGCGCTCGAAGGCCGATGTCGGCATGGCGCGTTGGAAAAGGCCCTGGGCGGTTATAATTACAGTGTCCTCGCCGTTTTTCAGCGTCCGGAGCGCCCCGAGCCTGCGCTGCTCTAACTGCCTCGAGGCGGCGTCCGCCTGTATAAACACATAGTCACGGCCCGTGAGCACGCAGGGCCGCTCGTCAGTGAACGCATAAATATCCGACGCAAGTGCATCGGCCGAGGTCTCGTCCGGCGAGAGCACCACGAGCTGCCTGCCTGTCTTCAGCCTCAGCGCCGAAATAAAATGCGCCCTGTGCACCGCAGACAGCCCCGTTACGAGCGCACAGACCCTGCCGCTCTCCGCGGGCAGGGGGAGGGCGGCGGCTTCCGGTATTTTCAAAAAGGCTTCTGCCAGGATATTCGTCTCCATGATTTTGCTATTATATCAAACACCTCTGTCAAATTCAATAAAAACAGGACGCGGCGATACCCTAACTTTTCTGTTACAAATGCGGCGTATCTCTGGACAAAAGACGAAACTGTTATTATAATAGTAAGCGTGAAGCTGTGCGTCCCTTGTATGGTGAGGGACGTTTTTTTCTGAGGGGAGAGATGAGATGGATACGCTCAAGACCGTGTGGCAGAACGTGCTCGACGCAATCGCCAAACAGATAACGCCGACGGCCTTCAACACCTGGTTCGCCGACTGCGAGCCGTACAGGCTCGAGGAGGAGACCATAGTCATCCTCACGACGTCGGAGCTGAAGATGAAGGTGCTCAACGACAAGTTCGGGGATATCATCCACAAAGCGCTCATAGAGGTCTTCTCGAGCGACCTCAACCTGTTCATCATGACGGTGGACGACGCAAAGATGCAGGAGTCGAGGCATTTTGCCGCCGACACCCCGCCGGAGATGGACGCCTACACCTTCGAGAACTTCATCGTCGGTCCGTCGAATGAGTTTGCCAACGCCGCCTCGATCGCCGTGGCGAAAAACCCCGGAAAGGTGTATAACCCCCTGTTCATTTACGGCAACTCCGGACTCGGCAAGACCCACCTGCTCATGGCAATCTGCAACGTCATACACGAGAACAATATGGAGCTGCCCATAGCCTATGTCTGCGGGGACGAATTCACGAACAGGGTCATCTCTGCCATCAGGAACGGCACCATGGACGAGGTCAGAAACGAATACAGAAACGTCGGGCTGTTCCTCATGGACGACATACAGTATATCGCCGGCAAGCGGAGCACGCAGGAGGAATTCTTCAGCATCTTCAACGCGATATACCGCGCTGGGGGCCAGATCGTTATTACGGCGGACCGTCCTCCCATAGACATGTCCATTCTGGACGACAGGCTCCGCACGAGGCTCGAGGGCGGGCTGATGGCGGACGTGCAGCCGCCCGATATAGAGACAAGGGTGGCGATAATACGCAGCAAGGCCAACCAGCTCGGCATGCAGCTGACGCCCGAGGTCGAGAACTACATCGCCGAGAACATCACCTCCAACGTCCGTCAGCTCGAGGGCGTCGTGAAGCGCCTGACGGCCTACAGGGAGATACTTAACGACAATATCTCCATAAGCTCGGTCAAGCGCGCCATAAAGGACGTGATACGGGTTGGCACCTATATACCGACGCCCGAGGTAATAATCGAGGAAACGGCGCGGTATTTCTCCATAACTACGGCGGACATCAAAGGCCAGAGGCGCTCAAAGAACGTCGCCAAGGCCAGACAGGTGTCGATGTATCTCATCCGCAGCCTCACGAACCTCTCTCTCGTGGACATCGGCAGCCAGTACGAGGGCAGGAACCACTCCACCGTGCTCAACAGCATCCGCAAGATCGAGGAACTGCTGAAGACCGACCAGGAGACTGCGGATTCGGTCAGGGACATCTCATCGAACATCAATTCCCGCTCCTGAGCTTTGCACATTTTTCTGTTTGTTGTTTGTTTTTCGATGTTGAAAGCAGTTGAAAGCGAATTTTGTCATATTGTGCCTGTTCAAAGCTGTTCACGGCGGTGCAAAACTCTGTGGACGGAAATTTTCTGGTTTGACGGGGCTTTCGGGAGTTTTCAACATTTCGTTCGTACTACCTCTGCTTTTACTACATAAATATCCTATCCTGCTATCCTGAGAGAGCGGGGAGATACAAGGAGGACAAAATGAAATTTTCCTGCGAGAAGCATCTGCTGCAGTCGGCAGTCCTTGCGGCCTCAAGGGCCGCCTCAGCCAAAAGTCCCATCTCAGCCCTTGAGGGCCTGCTGATACAGGCCGGCGCCGGGGTGAGAGTGACCGGATACGACCTCAAGAAGGGTATCTACATGAACATAGAGGCCGATGTCGCCCAGTCAGGCTCCGCTGTGCTCATGACGGCAAAGCTCTTTTCCGAGATGATGCGCCTGCTGCCCGACGGCATCGTCACCGTCGAGGTCAGCGACGACAGCCGCGCCACCGTGAGATGCGGCCAGAGCGAGTACAGCTTCATGGCCCTGCCCGCGGCGGACTATCCCGAGCTGCCGGACGTGGACATATCAGAGGCCATCATGATACCTCAGAAGACGCTCAGGAGCATGATAGACGAGAGCATCTTTGCCGTCTCGACGAACGAGAGCCGGCCCGTGTACATGGGCAGCCTCTTTGAGCTGGAGGGCGGCAGGCTCACCATGGTCTCCGTGGATGGCTACAGGATGGCCATAAGGCGCGAGGAGGTAAAGGGCGGCACGGAGGGCATGCGCTTCATCATACCCGGCTCGGCCCTGCTGGATGTGGAGCGCCTCTGCGGCGACTCGGACGAGGAGGTACTGCTGAACGTCGGCACGAAGCACACTTCCTTCACCATAGGCAGCACCGTCGTCGTATCCAGAAAGCTCGAGGGAGACTTCCTCAACTACAAAAAATCCCTGCCCGAGAACTTCCGGTACATCGTTACCGTACTCCGTGAGGACATGCTTGGCGCGACGGACAGGGTCTCGCTGGTCGTGGACGAGAAGATGAAAAGCCCGGTGCGGCTGATGTTCGGCGACGGGCGCATCGATTTCTTCTGCACCACGCCGCTCGGCAAGGCCGGAGATGTCTGCCCCTGCGACGGGCAGGGAGGAGACACCGAGATAGGCTTCAACGACCGCTATCTGAGGGATGCCCTGAGGTCGGCCCCGGCGAAGGAGCTTTGCGTCTGCATCAACACCGGCTCCTCGCCCTGCGTCATCAAAGCCGCCGACGGGAACGACAGCTTCGTCTACATGATCCTTCCTGTCAGGCTCAAGGCCGGGGAGTGAGCATGGAAAAGGTCGGGATAACGACAGAGTATATTAAGCTCGACGCGCTGCTCAAGTTCGCGGGCCTGTGCGAGACGGGCGGAGAGGCCAAGCTCTGCGTCGAGGACGGACTGGTGAAGGTAAACGGCGAGACCTGCCTGCAGAGAGGCAGAAAGATAAGGCCCGGAGATGTAGTCGAGCTGGACGGCGAGGCCGTTGAGGTGACGGTGGAATGAGGGTCAGCCGGATAGCGCTCTCGGGATTTCGGAACTACGAGTGGGAGAGCTTCACCTTCGGTCCGGGCACGAACGTCATACGCGGCAAGAACGGGCAGGGGAAAACCAACCTGCTCGAGGCCGTTTTCATGCTGACGGGCGGAAAGAGCTTCCGCACGAGGTTCGATAAGGAGATCGTGGGCTTCGGCTTCTCCTCGGCCGACATACTGGCAGATGTGGAGGCAGCGGGCCGGGAGCAGACGGTGAAGATCACGATGGCGCCGGGGCAGAGAAAGCAGATACTCGTGAACTCCGTTAAAAAGAGCGCCTCGGAGCTTGCCGGGACTATGACCGCCGTGCTGTTCTGCCCGGATGACCTCGCGCTCGTGAGAGAGGGCGCGGCGGTAAGGCGCCGGATGATGGACACGGCGATAAGCCAGCTGAGGCCGGGCTATGCCTCCATCCTCACAGATTACGGCAGGCTCTATGAGCAAAAGAGCGCGATACTCAGGGATTGGAGGGAAAAGCCCAGCCTGCTCGACACGCTGGACGATTTCTCCGAGCGCATGTGCCGGCTCTCGGCAAAGCTCACGAGGTACCGCGCGGCCTTCTCACAGAGGCTCGCCGAGGCGGCAGCGCCCATAAACCGGGAGTTCTCCGGCGGGGCGGACGAGCTGACGATGAGCTACAGGCCGGTCTCGAGCGTGGAGGACCCCTTCGCCTCGGAGCGGGACATCTACTACGCCATTTGCGACCATCAGGAAAAGCACAGGGAGGCCGAGCTGGCTTCGGGACAGTGCCTGACCGGCGCGCACAAGGACGACCTCGAGCTGCTTGTGAACGGGCGGAGTGCGCGGAGCTTTGCTTCGCAGGGACAGGCGAGGACAGCTGCGCTCTCCGTAAAGCTGGCGGAGAGGGAAATATTCCTCGCCGAGACGGGGGAGTATCCCGTGCTGCTGCTCGACGACGTGCTCTCGGAGCTCGACGCGGAGCGGCAGGAGTTTGTCTTGAACCGCATAGGCGGCGGGCAGACGCTCATCACCTGCTGCGAGGACGACGGGATCGCCAGAAGGACCGGCGGCAAGGTCATGACCATAGCCGGAGGCAGGCTGGTATGAGTTACATGAATATAGGCGGCGGCAATGTCATAAGGCGCAGCTCCATCGTCGCCGTCTGCGATATCGATAACACGACCTGCTCGCGCGCAACGCGCGAGCTGCTCGCCGTCTCGGAGAAAAACGGCGAGGTCATAAACGCCGCGGAGGACCTGCCGAGGTCCTTCATCCTGTGCGAGGAAGGCGGGAAACGCCGGGTATGGCTCTCGTCGCTCTCGCCCGCGGCATTATCCAGAAGATAAGGGGAAGCTATATGTCCGATATAAGCGAAAAGATCACTCAGGAATACGACGCAAGCCAAATCCAGGTGCTCGAGGGCCTCGAGGCCGTAAGGCTCAGGCCCGGCATGTATATAGGCTCGACCTCCTCCTCCGGCCTGCACCATCTCGTGTATGAGATCGTCGACAACGCCATAGACGAGTCGCTGGCGGGCTACTGCGACAATATCGAAGTCGTCATTGAGCCGGGAGACGTCATCTGCGTCTCGGACAACGGCCGCGGCATACCGGTCGATATCCAGGAGCAGACTGGCAAGCCCGCGCTCGAGGTCGTGTACACCGTCCTGCACGCCGGCGGCAAGTTCGGCGGCGGGGGCTACAAGGTCTCCGGCGGCCTGCACGGCGTCGGAGCCTCGGTCGTGAACGCCCTCTCCGACTGGCTGGAGGTCAGCGTCCACAAGAACGGGAAGATCTATCAGATGAAGTTCTCCCGCGGCGAGATAACGCAGAAGATGACCGTCGTCGGCGACACGGACAGGACGGGCACGGTGGTCAGGTTCCACCCGGACCCGGAGATGTTCGACGACACGGTGTACGACTATGACACCCTGCACACCCGCATGCGCGAGCAGGCCTTCCTCAACGCGGGCCTGCGCATCAGCACTGAGGACAGGCGCGAGGGAAGGCAGCAGAAGGATGTCATGCACTACGCAGGCGGCATACGCGAGTTCGTGAGCTATATAAACCGCAACAAGAACGCCCTGCACGAGGACGTCATCTACATGTCCGGCTCGCGCGAGGACTCCGAGTGCGAGATAGCCATGCAGTACAACGACGGCTATAACGAGATACTCGTCTCCTTTGCCAACAACATCCACACACCCGAGGGCGGCATGCATGAGACGGGCTTCAAGGCCGCGCTGACGAGGGTGCTGAACGCTTACGGCAAAAAGACGAACATCCTCAAGGAGGGCGAGAGCGTCTCCGGCGACGACTGCCGCGAGGGCCTGACGGCCATCATCTCCGTGAAGCTGACGAACCCGCAGTTCGAGGGACAGACCAAGGCCAAGCTCGGCAACTCCGACATGCGCACGCTGGTCGACAGCGTGGTGTCCGATAAGCTCGAGCAGTTCCTCGAGGAGAACCCGGCGGTGGGCCGGACGATACTGGACAAGGCGCTTACCGCCTCCAAGGCCCGCGAAGCCGCGAGAAAGGCGCGCGAGAATGTCCGCCGCAAGAACGCGCTGGAGGGCTCCACCCTCCCCGGCAAGCTGCGCGACTGCAACGAGCGCGACCCGGCGCTGACCGAGTTGTATATCGTCGAGGGCGACTCGGCAGGCGGCTCGGCGACGAGCGGGCGCGACAGCCGCTTCCAGGCCATACTCCCGCTCTGGGGCAAGATGCTGAACGTGGAGAAGGTGCGCGAGGAGAAGGTCTACGGCAACGACAAGTTAAACCCGGTCATAACTGCGCTGGGCGCGGGACTGGGCGAGGACTTCGACCTCTCCAAGCTCCGGTATCACAAGATCATCATCATGGCGGATGCGGACGTGGACGGCAGCCACATCAGGACGCTGCTTCTGACCTTCTTCTTCCGCTACATGCGCCCGCTCATAGAGCACGGCTATGTGTACGCGGCGGTGCCGCCGCTCTTCAAGCTGACGCGCGGCAAGACGGTGCGCGTGGCCTACGACGAGAAGGAGCGCGACCGCGTGAGCGCCGAGCTGCGCGGGGATAACCCGAACGCGAAGGTGGAGATCAGCCGCTTCAAGGGCCTCGGCGAGATGGACGCCCACGAGCTGTGGGAGACCACAATGGACCCCGAGCGCCGCACCCTCAAGCGCATAGAGCTGGACGACGCCGTAAAGGCCGACGAGATCTTCACCATCCTCATGGGCGAGAAGGTCGAGCCGAGAAAGGAATATATCGAGAAGAACGCACAATATGTCGTGAATCTGGATATATGAGCGGCAATAGGAAAGAACTTCGATTAAAAAGCTTCAGTTATTCCGAAACAGCGGCATATTTCATCACTATCTGCTGCCGGAACGGTGAACACCTGCTCGCCGAAATAGAGGCGAAAGCTTCACGGGATTGCCAAGCCGTAGGGGTCGGCGTCCTCGACGACCCTTCCCCTCCGGTACCGGCAATGCCCGGATTTGTGCGGACGCTCACCGGGACGGGGAAGATAGTCGAAAGCAAGATAAACGAAATGTCGCAGCGGTTTTCAGGGGCAGATATCGACACTTTTGTTGTTATGCCCAACCACATACATCTGCTGCTGTCTGTATACCAGGAAAAAGGGTCGTCGAGGACGCCGACCCCTACGGCTTTCAGCGAGACGGACCGGAAGCGTTCTAATGAACGGATACCGGCATTTGTGTCATATTTGAAACGTTCGACGAACCGCGAAAGCGGAATTGAAATATGGCAGAGAGGGTATTACGACCACGTGATACGCGATTATCCGGATTATTGCAGGATATGGGATTATATCAATAACAATCCATACAGATGGTATGAGGACAAATATTACACCTAAGGTGGTACAACAATGGCAAAGGATTATAAGCCAGAGGACATAATGTTCCCCAATCAGAAAATCGTCGCGAGCGAGATCGTGAGCGAGATGAAAGATAGCTACATGAGCTACGCCATGAGCGTCATCGTGGGCAGGGCGCTGCCGGACGTGAGGGACGGGCTCAAGCCCGTGCATCGGCGTATCCTCTATACTATGTACGAGGGCGGGCTCACCTCCGACAAGGCCTTCAAGAAGTGCGCCACCGCCGTCGGCGACGTGCTCGGTCACTACCATCCGCACGGCGACGGCTCCGTTTACGACGCGTTGGTCCGTCTCGCGCAGGACTTTTCCATGCGCTATCCGCTCATTGACGGCCACGGCAACTTCGGCTCCGTGGACGGCGATCCCCCGGCGGCCTACCGTTACACCGAGGCCCGCATGGCCAAGATCTCCGACGAGATGCTCCGCGATATCGACAAGGAGACCGTGGACTGGGACCCCAACTTCGACGAGAGCCGAAAGGAGCCCCGCGTGCTCCCCGCGCGCTTCCCAAACCTCCTGGTCAACGGCTCGAGCGGCATCGCCGTCGGCATGGCGACGAACATCCCGCCACACAACCTCACCGAGGTCATCAACGCCTGCATCTGCGTCCTCGATAACCCGGACGCGGGCCTGCCCGACCTCATGGAGTATGTCAAAGGCCCCGATTTCCCCACAAAGGGCATCATCATGGGCCGCAGCGGTATACGCGCCGCCTATGCTACCGGCCGCGGCAAGGTCATCGTCCGCGCCCGCACCGAGATAGAGGAATACGGCCACGACCGCTTCCGCATCATCGTCACCGAGCTGCCCTATCAGGTCAACAAGCGTCAGCTCATTGAGAACATCGCAGATCAGGTGCGTGACAAACGGCTCGAGGGCATCTCCGGCCTGCGCGACGAGTCCGACCGCAACGGCATGCGCATCGTCATCGAGATAAAAAAGGACGCCAACACCCAGGTCGTGCTCAACCGGCTCTTTGCTCAGACACAGCTGCAGACCTCCTTCTCCATCAACATGCTCGCTCTGGTGGACGACCAGTCGCAGCCCAAGATACTCTCTCTGCGCCACATTATCGACGAGTACCTCAAGTTCCAGGAGGAGCTGATCACCCGGCGCACCCGGTACGACCTCAGGAAGGCGAAAGAGCGCGAGCACCTGCTGCAGGGCCTGCTCATTGCCCAGGACAACATCGACGAGGTCATCCGCATCATCCGTCAGAGCTACGACGACGCCAGGGAGAACCTCATGGCCCGCTTCGGGCTTGACGAGATACAGGCCCAGGCGATACTCGACATGCGCCTCAAGGCGCTCCAGGGCCTTGACAGGGAGAAGCTCGAGCGCGAATACGCCGAGCTCGAGGAGCGCATCGCCTACTACGAGAGCCTGCTGGCTGACCCGGAGAAGATAAAGGGCGTGCTCAAGGACGAGCTTGCCGCAATCCGCGACAAGTTCGGAGACGCGCGCAAGACCGAGATACAGGACGTCGAGGATGAGATAGACGTTGAAGATCTCATCGAGGAGGAGGAGTGCGTCTATACCATGACGCACGGCGGCTATATTAAGCGCCTGCCGGCCTCGGAGTACCGCGCGCAGGGACGCGGCGGCAAGGGTATCCGCGCCATGACCACAAGGGAGGAGGACTACGTCGAGACCGTGTTCACCGCCTCGACCCACGACTACATCCTCTTTTTCACGAGCTTCGGCCGGGTCTACCGCAAGAAGGGCTACCAGATACCCGAGGCGGGCCGCACCGCGCGGGGCACGAACATCGTGAACATCATCCCCGTCGAACCGGGCGAGAAGGTCAGCGCCATGCTGCACGTGCGCGAGCTGGGCGACATGTACATCTTCATGGTCACGAGAAACGGCACGGTCAAGCGCCTGCCGCTCGACGCCATAAAGAACATCCGCAAGACCGGCATCCGCGCCCTCTCCATCGCTGAGGACGACGAGCTCATAACCGTGCGCCTCACCGACGGCAGGCAGAACATTCTCATCGCCACGCACGAGGGCTATGCCATCTGCTTTGATGAGAACGACGTGCGCCCGATGGGCCGCGAGGCGGCGGGCGTGCGCGGCATCAAGCTGCGCGAGGGCGACTATGTCGTCGGCGCGGGCCGGGCCGGCGGCGGCACGGCGCTGCTCTCCGTCACCGAGAACGGCTACGGCAAGCGCACCCCGCTCGACGAGTACCTGCGCGGCGGCGACGGCGAGCGCCAGCCCCAGAGCCGCGGCGGCATGGGCCTCAAGAACTACAACTGCACCGAGAAGACCGGCTTTGTCGCGGACGTCAAGGTCGTGCGCGACGACGACGACCTGCTCATCGTCGCCGACGACGGCACGATCATCCGCATCGCGGCGGATGAGGTCTCCATGCTGGGCCGCTCGACCCAGGGCGTGCGGCTCATGAGGCCGAACCCGGGCGCGAAGGTCATCTCCGTGGCGCGCACCGAGCGCGAGGAAGCCGAATAATAATGAAAAAAGTCTGCATATACACCGACGGGGCCTGCTCGGGAAACCCGGGCCCCGGCGGCTGGGCGGCCATACTTCGCTACAACGGGCACGAGAAGGAGCTCTCCGGCGGCGAGGCCGTCACGACCAACAACCGCATGGAGCTCACGGCGGTGATCTCGGCGCTGGAGGCGCTCCGCGAGCCCTGCGAGGTGGAGCTCTGGACGGATTCGCAGTACATCGCCCGCGCGATAAACGAGGGCTGGCTCGCAGGTTGGAAGCGCCGCGGCTGGAAGCGCAAGGAGGGTGAGCTCAAGAATCCCGAGCTGTGGCAGCGCCTCGACGCGCTGCTGAACACCCACAGCGTCAGCTTCAACTGGGTGAAGGGCCACGACGGGCAGGAGCAGAACGAGCGCTGCGACGCCCTTGCCGTCGCGCAGAGGGACAAATTTTCGCGACAATGAGGTATTCCACTTGAAAGCAAAAAAACAAAGCAAATTCCACAGATCCGACCTCGCGGTGTTCTTCTCCTTCTTTAAGCCGCACCGCGGTCTCTTCGCGCTGGATATGAGCTGTGCCGTGGCGGTGGCGGTCATAGACCTGGCGTTTCCGTATATTACACGCATATCTATGCAGACGCTGCTGCCGGAGAAGCTCTACACCACCTTCTTCGTCATCATGGCGGCCATGTTCGCCGCCTACATACTCAAGGGCGTCATGTACTACCTCATCACCGTGCTGGGCCACAGGATGGGCGTGTACATCGAGGCCGACATGCGGCATGCGGTGTTCAACCACATGCAGAAGCTGTCGTTCTCCTTCTTCGACCGGAACAGGACGGGCGTGCTCATGAGCCGCATCACCTCCGACCTGTTCGAGATAACTGAGCTGGCGCACCACGGGCCGGAAGACATACTCATCAGCGTCCTCACCATCATCGGTTCGCTCATCGTTCTTGCGGGCATAGAGTGGAGGCTCGCCCTGGTGCTGGCGGTCTGCCTGCCGCTGCTCATAATGTTCACGCTCTCGCGCAGGGTGAGCATGAAAAAGGCCAACCTCGAGGTCAAGCGCCAGACGGCGGAGATAAACGCGGCCATCGAGTCCGGCATCTCCGGCATACGTACCGCCAAGGCCTTCGCCAACGAGGAGGCCGAGGACGAGAAGTTCGTCGCCGCGAACGAGCGCTACAAGGCCGCAAGGAACCGCTACTTCAAGGCGATGGGCGGTTTCATGAGCGGCATGGAGTTCACGACGAGCGTCATGCAGGTGCTGGTGGTGACGGCGGGCGGTGCGCTCATCATGGGCGGGAGGATGGACTATGTCGATCTCGTCACCTTCTCGCTCTATGTTTCGACCTTTGTGACGCCGGTGCGCAAGCTCGCGACATTTTCCGAGGTATACATGCAGGGCACGGCGGGTTTTTCGCGCTTCCTCGAGCTCATGCGCACGGAGCCGGACGTGCAGGACGCGCCGGACGCCATCGAGCTGGAGAACGTGCGCGGCGAGGTCGAATACCGCGACGTGAGCTTCTCCTATAACGACGAGGCCGGTCCCGTGCTCGAGCATGTGTCGCTCAAGATCGCCCCGGGCGAGAAGCTGGCCGTTGTCGGGCCTTCAGGCGGCGGCAAGACCACACTCTGCCAGCTGCTGCCGAGGTTCTACGACGTGACGGGCGGCGCTGTGCTGGTGGACGGCGTGGACGTGCGGAGCGTGACGCAGGATTCGCTGCGGCGGAGCATAGGCATCATACAGCAGGACGTGTTCATATTTGCGGGCACGATAAGGGAAAACATCCGCTACGGTCAGCCGGAGGCGACGGACGCCGAGGTCGTGGCCGCAGCGGTGCGCGCTGAGATACATCAGGAGATCATGGCCATGCCGGACGGCTACGACAGCTACGTGGGCGAGCGCGGGGTAATGCTCTCCGGCGGACAGAAGCAGCGGCTGTCGATAGCGCGGGTATTTCTGAAAAATCCGCCGATACTGGTGATGGACGAGGCGACGAGCGCGCTGGACACTGTGACGGAGCAGCGCATCCAGGCCTCGCTGGACGAGCTTGCCGAGGGGCGCACGAGCATAATAATAGCGCACCGCCTCTCGACCATCCACGGGGCGGACAGGATAGCGGTAATAGAGGACGAGAGGGTGCAGGAGCTGGGCACGCACGCGGAGCTGATGGCGAAGGACGGTGTGTACGCCGGGCTGTACCGGGCGCAGACGTTTACGGAGGATAAAGATGTATGAGATAAAACGCGGCGGGCACGCCGATATGAAGCGCGTCTATCCGATGTTTGAGTACGATTTCAAGGAATGGGAGCGGCCGAGCCTTGCGGCCTGTCAGGTGGGCCTGATAAAGGGCGCGGAGCTGCTGCTTTTGAAGGACGAGTCGGGGCTTGAGGCGGGCTATGCCTATATGCTCCGGGACAAGCTCAGGCGCTACGCGCTGCTGGGCTGGCTGGGAGTGTATCCGACGGTGCGCGGTGCCGGCATAGGCGGGCAGTTTTTGGAGCTTATCAAGGAGCGCTACGCGGGATACGACTGCGTGTTTCTTGAGGTCACGCAGTATCCCGAGCTGGAGAAGGCGCGGAGGCTGGCGGGCTTCTACAAGCGGCACGGCTGGGAGGAGACCGGCGTGGGCTGCTACGAGATAGGCGGCGAGCCGACCCTGCTGATGCATCACGGCAAGGCGCCGGACAGGCAGGCGCTCAAGTACGTCATCGAGGGCGTATATGCCCCCATGTACTCCCCCGCAGCGCTCCAGAGGCACGTCCGGGTAGAGGCATAGCGCAGTTGCCTGCCGTGCCTGAAATACAGCAAAGCCCTCCGGTCTTTGTCACTGGCCGGAGGGCTTCGCTGTTTAGTTGGGGGGGTGAGAGGAGTTTCCTGATCGCGTGACCAATCAGGAGGGAAAAAGTATGTATGTCAGCAGCCTAGAGCGAGACGACGGTCCGCGGCATCCTCGATACCGTGCTGTTTACTGCGCTGCCCTGCCTGCTCTGTTCCTCTGTTCCGCAGCCGGAAAGCAGCGTCAAACTCAGTATGAGCGCGGTCATGAGCGCCAACAGCTTCTTCATCGTCGTCCCTCTCTTTCCTCGACTGTGTGTACATGCTAACACCCAAATGCATCAAAGTTGCATCATTTCTTTTACCTGTTCGTGAACTTTTCTTTAATTTCCGATTAATTTCGCGGCTCCATCAGTAAAGACGGAGCCGCGAAGCAAAAAGTCTGTTATTTTCTCAGATAATTTTCCGGCCCGAGCAGGTACAGGTCGCCGCCCGCGGAGTCCAGCGCCACGGTCAGGGGCATGTCGCGCACCTCGAGCCGCCTCACCGCCTCCGGGCCGAGCTCGGGCCAGGCCACGACCTCGGCGCTCTGTACGCAGCCGGCCAGCAGCGCGCCCGCGCCGCCCGTCGCCGCAAAATACACGCCGCCGTGTCTCTTAACGGACTGCCTGACGCCCTCGGCTCTCGGGCCTTTGCCTATCATGCCCAGCATGCCCCGCTCCATCAGCTCCGGCACGAACGTATCCATCCGGTAGCTCGAGGTCGGCCCCGCCGAGCCTATGGGGAAGCCCTCCGGCGCGGGTGCGGGGCCGCAGTAGTAGATGACCGCGCCTTTTAAATCGAACGGAGCCTCCCCGCCTGAGGCCAGCAGCTCGCAGAGCTTCCTGTGCGCCGCGTCCCGCGCCGTATATATCGTGCCGGAGAGCAGCACGCGCTCTCCCGCCCGCAGGGAGCGTGCCGCCGCCGCGTCCAGAGGGGCGCTTATTTTTTTTATCTCCATCAGATGACCTCCGTCGCGTGCCTTATCGCGTGGCAACTCAGGCAGACCGCGGCGGGCAGCATGGCTATATGCGTCGGCGCGGCCTTGATCCTCACCGCCAGCGCCGTCGTCCTCCCGCCCAGCCCCTGTGGGCCGATGCCCGTAGCGTTTATCTCCTCGAGCAGCTCGCGCTCCATTTTGTCATAGAACTCGTCCGCGTTCGGCTCATCGAGGCCGCGCAGCAGCGCCTCCTTTGCCAGCCTCGGCACGGAGTCAAAGCTGCCGCCTATGCCCACGCCCACGACCACCGGGGGACAGGGCTTGCCGCCGGCGGCCTTCACCGCCTCGAGCACGAAGCTCCGCACGCCCGCCTCGCCCTCCGCCGGGGTCAGCATGCGCAGGGCGCACATGTTCTCACTGCCCGCGCCCTTCGGCGCCACAGTGAGCCTCAGCCGGTCGCCCGGCACGAGCTTCAGGTATATCGTCGCCGGGGTATTGTCGCCGGTGTTCACCCGCCTGAGCGGGTCGGCGACCACGCTCTTTCGGAGATATCCGTCCCGGTAACCGCGTCTCACGCCCTCCTGCACAGCCTCGTCGAAACCCGGGGCCTGCGCGTCTTCGCCCAGCTCGGCGAAGACCGTGACGAGGCCCGTGTCCTGGCAGATGGGCAGGCCCGTCTCCCGCGCCGTGTCGAGGTTCCGGCACAGCTCGTCCAGTATCCCCGCCGCCGTGGGCCACGGCTCCGTCTCTGCCGCCGCGCGCAGCGCCCGCTCCGCGTCCTCCGGCAGGTATCGGTTTGCCGCCATGCACAGCCGGCGCACCGCCTCGGTGACGGCAGCGGCCTCGATGACCCTCACAGCCGCGCCACCCCGCTCTCCACGGCAGCCTTCGCCACGGCCTCGGCGATGGCCCGCGGCGCGCGCTCGTCGAAGGGGTCGGGTATGATGTGCTCCGGCGAGAGCGAATCCCCGACAAGCCCCGCGAGGGCTTCCACCGCCGCGGCCTTCATGGCGCTGTTTATGTCCCGCGCCCGCACCGAGAGCGCGCCCCGGAAAACCCCGGGGAAGGCAAGGACGTTGTTTATCTGGTTCGGGCAGTCGCTCCTGCCCGTGCCCGCGACACAGGCCCCGGCCTCGAGCGCCTCCTCGTAGGCGATCTCCGGCGTCGGGTTCGCCATTGCGAACACCACCGGCCCCTCTGCCATGGAGCGCACCATCTCCTTCGTCACCAGCCCGCCTGAGGACACGCCGATGAACACGTCCGCCCCGCGAAGCACCTGCGCGAGCGTGCCGCGCCTGTTTTCCGGATTCGTCGTCTCCGCAAGCAGCCTCTTGTGGCCGGAGAGCCCCTCGCGGCCCCGGTATATCGCCCCCGACCGGTCGCAGACCGTTATGTCCCGCGCGCCTAGCGTGAGCAGCATCTTCGTTATCGCCGTGCCCGCCGCGCCGGGGCCGTTCAAGACGATGCGGCAGTCGGGCAGCGCCCGGTTTGCTACCTTCAGCGCGTTCGTCAGTGCCGCCGACACGACGATGGCCGTGCCGTGCTGATCGTCATGGAAGACCGGTATATCCAGCTCGCGCTCGAGCGCCTCCTCGATCTCGAAGCATTTGGGAGCGGCGATATCCTCGAGGTTTATGCCGCCGAAGCTGGGCGCGAGCGCCCTGACCGCCGTGATTATCTCCGCCGGCTCGTGTACGTCGAGGCAGATGGGCACGGCGTCGACCCCGCCGAACTCCCGGAACAGCAGGGCCTTGCCCTCCATGACCGGCATCGCGGCCAGCGGCCCGATGTCCCCCAGCCCCAGCACCGCCGAGCCGTCCGACACCACCGCGACGAAATTCCCCCGCGCCGTCAGCTCCCAGACCGCCTCCGGCCTTCTGACTATCTCCCGGCACGGCTCCGCCACGCCCGGCGTATAGGCCGTCGACAGCTCGTCCCGGTTTTTGACCTGCACCTTGCCTTTTATCTCTATCTTCCCGCGGTGCTCCCTGTGCATCCGCATCGCGGCCTCGTTGTAGTCCAATCCTGTCAGCTCCTTCTCACAACTTTGGCAGTGATGCCAATATGGCCTTGAAATACTCCGGCAGCTCGCTCGTCAGCTCCACGTGCTCGCCCGTGCGCGGGTGGATGAACTTGAGTTGCCTCGCGTGCAGGCACTGGCCCTCCAGCCCGCGCTCCGGTTTCCTCAGATTCCCGTACACCATGTCGCCCAAGAGCGGGTGGCCGATATGGGCCATGTGTACCCGTATCTGGTGCGTCCGGCCCGTCTCGAGCCGGCAGCGTATGTGCGTATAGCCCCGGTAGCGCCCGAGCACCTCCCAGTGCGTTACGGCGGGGCGCGAGTTTTTCTCCGTCACCGCCATGCGCTTCCTGTCCGTCGGGTGCCGGCCTATGGGCGCGTCCACAGTGCCCGAGTCCTCGCGGAACTCGCCCCGCGCCACGGCCTCGTACACCCGCGAGAGGCTCCGGTCCGTCAGCTGCTCCGAGAGCGCGAGGTGCGCAAAGTCGTTCTTCGCCGCGATGATGAGGCCCGACGTGTCCTTGTCTATCCGGTGCACGATGCCGGGCCGGAGCTGGCCGCCCACGCCCGAGAGACTGGCCCCGCAGTGATACAGCAGGGCGTTCACGAGCGTCCCGTCCGGGTGCCCCGGCGCGGGGTGCACGACAAGGCCGCGCGGCTTGTTCACCACGATGAGGTCTGCGTCCTCGTACACTACCTCGAGCGGTATGTCCTGCGGCAGCGGCTCCGGCAGCGTCGGCTCCGGCAGCTCGACCTCGTAGACCTCCCCGGCCTCCGTCTTCTTATTCTTTTTGACGGGCTTGCCGTCCAGGGTGACCCGGCCCTCGTCCAGAAGCCTCTGCGCCGCCGAGCGGCTCAGCTCCGTCAGAGAGCGCGCGAGGAGAGCGTCGATACGCTCGCCGCTCTCCTCCGCAGTTATATTCAGTATTTCAGCGCTCATTTATCCGAAAACTCCGCCAGTATATCCTCCAGCGAGAACTCCGTATCCGAGACCGGTTTCCTCTGCGGCTGAGGTTTGGGCGGCTCCGGCCTGGGCTGCGCGGGCCTCGGCTGCTCGGCCCTCGTCTGCGCGCGCTGCGGCCTTTCCTGCTGCGTCTCGGGCTGTACGGGGGCCTTGGGCCGGTTCTCCCACTCCGCGAAGGGGTTGTTCGGGTCCACCTGCCTCGGCTCCACCGGCCTTGCCGGCCTCGAGCCCGCCGGGCGCGGGCTGTATTCCTTCACGGGTATCCTTGTGCGCTCCTGCACGGGTTCACGCCTCGTATCCCGCCTCTGTGCCGGCTGGCGCTTCGCCGTCTGCGCCCTCTTGCTGTGGCTGCCGCCGGAGCGCCTCCTTGCCGGTTCCTCGTCCTCGTATTCCTCGTCCGCGGCCTCTTTTTCCCCGCCGAAGATGATGTACAGGCAGAACAGCACGCCGCAGCAGGAGATGAACACATCCGCAATATTGAATATCGCGTTCAGCCTCGACGAGCCGAGGAACTCGAACTTGAACATGTCCACCACATAGCCGTAGGCGACCCTGTCGATGCAGTTGCCTATCGCGCCCGCGAGCACGCCCACCGCCGCCCAGCGGCCAAGTTTGCCTTTTATGAGATCCTTCTTCAGAGCGTAGATGACCGCCGCGGCAAAGAGCACCGCGATGACCACGAACACCCAGCGCCAGTCGCCGCCCTTCAGAAAGCCGAAGGCCGCACCGGTGTTGTGGATGTTCACCAGCTTGATGACGCCCGGGATGAGCGCCTTCTCACCCACGTCCAGTTCGATGTTCAGCGTGACCCAATACTTCAACCACTGGTCTGCAATGAGCACCAGCACCACGGCCAATGCGTAAAACATAGGTAACCCTCCCAGCCGGAGCTGTTGTCTGTCTCTGTATATTTCAGCCTATCGCCTTCGCGCAGCGCGGGCAAAGCTCGGGGTGCTTCTCGTCCGTGCCGATGCCGGCGCTGTGCGTCCAGCACCTCGGGCACTTCGGCAGCGCGCTCGCCTCGACCTTCACGGTGAGACCCTGCACGCTCTCGCCGGCCCAGCCCTCCACGGGTTCGTCCGAGACCTCGAGTTCGGAAACGATGCACAGCTGCGCAAGGTCCGCGCCCTTGACGCTCTCCCAGACAGCCTTCGCGTCCTCGCCCACGTACAGCGCGACCTTCGCGTCCAGGGGCTTGCCCACGGTCTTCTCGGCCCTCGCCAGCTCCAGCGCCTTGTTCACGTCGTCACGGATGCGCAGCAGGTTCGACCAGCGCAGCTCCTGCTCCGCGCTCAGCCTGTACTTGTCGTCAGCCTTCGGCATGTCGTTGAGCATGACGTGCCTCGCGTCCGCGCCCTTCCCGTGCGGCATGTCCTTCCAGACCTCGTTCGAGGTGAAGGAGAGCAGCGGGGCCAGCAGGCGCATCATCGCGTCGAGTATCATGTATATCGTCGTCTGCGCGCTGCGCCTCGAGAGGCTCTCCGCCCCGTCGCAGTACAGCCTGTCCTTGATGACGTCAAGGTAGAAGTTCGACATGTCCACCACGCAGAAGCTGTGTACTGCCGCCGTCACGCCGAAGAACTCGTACTTCTCATAGGCGTTTATGCAGCGCTCCACCAGCGCGTTCAGCCTCGAGAGCGCCCAGCGGTCGAGCTCCGGCATGTCCTCATACGCGACGGCGTCCCTGTCGGGGTCGAAGCCGTTCAGGTTGCCGAGGATGTACCTCGCCGTGTTCCTTATCTTCAGGTACTTCTCGCTCAGCTGCTTGAAGATGGCGTCCGAGCAGCGCATATCGACCCTGTAGTCGGCGCTCGAGGCCCAGAGCCTCACGATGTCCGCTCCGTACTTCGCGATGAGGTCGGCCGGGTCTACGCCGTTGCCGAGGCTCTTGTGCATGGCCCTGCCCTCGCCGTCCACGGTCCAGCCGTGGCACAGGCAGCTCTTGTACGGGGCCTTGCCCTTCGTCGCCACGCCGACGAGCAGGGAGGACTGGAACCAGCCCCTGAACTGGTCGCCGCCCTCGAGATACATCTCCGCAGGCCAGCGGCCCGGGCTGTCCAGCTCCATCGACGCTATGTGCGTACTGCCGGAGTCGAACCAGCCGTCGAGTGTGTCCGTCTCCTTCGTGAAGTGCACCCCGCCGCAGTGCGGGCAGACAAAGCCGCGCGGCAGAAGCTCCTCCGCCTCCAGCTCGAACCAGGCGTTCGAGCCCTTCTCGCGGAAGATGTTCGACACGGCCTCTATCGTCTCGTCAGTGCACACCGGCTTGCCGCAGTCCGAGCAGTAGAACACCGGTATGGGCAGACCCCAGCGCCTCTGCCTCGAAATGCACCAGTCGGCCCTCTCCCTTATCATCGCTATCATGCGGTCATGGCCCCACTCGGGCATCCAGTTGACCTCGTCCGTCGCGGCGCAGGCCTGGTCCTTGAAAGCATCCACCGAGCAGAACCACTGGTCAGTCGCCCTGTAGAGGATGGGGCTCTTGCAGCGCCAGCAGTGCGCGTACTGGTGGATGATGTCCTCCGAGGCGTAGAGCGCCCCGCAGTCCTGCAGGTCATTGAAGATGGCGACGTTCGCCTCGTCCGTCGTGAGGCCGCAGTATTTGCCGGCCTCCTCGTTCATTTTACCGTGGTCGTCCACCGGCACGACGAGGCCGATGTGTGTCTTGCCCTCGGCATCGTACTTGCGGCAGATATCGTAGTCCTCATGGCCGTGGCCCGGCGCGGTGTGGACGCAGCCGGTGCCGGCGTCGAGCGTGACGTGCTCGCCCAGGATGATGATGCTGTCCCTGCCGATGAGCGGGTGCTTCGCCGTCATGAACTCGAACTCCGAGCCCTTCATTTCGGCCAGCACCTCGAAGCCCTCCACCTTGCCGATCTCGGCGACGCGGCCCATCAGCTCCTTGGCGATGATATACACCTCGCCGTTCGGCGCCTTCGCCAGCACGTAGTCGAAGTCCGCGTTCAGGCAGATGGCGAGGTTGCCCGGGATGGTCCAGGTCGTAGTCGTCCAGATGAGGAAATACAGCTTGTCGAGCGGGCAGTACTGCGAGAGCTTGCCGAGGTCGTCCTTCACCTGGAATTTCACGTAGATGGACTTGCACTCGTCCTCGGCGTACTCTATCTCCGCCTCAGCCAGCGCAGTCTCGTCGTGCGGGCACCAGTAGACGGGCTTCTTGCCCTTGTAGATATAGCCCTTCTTGTACATCTCGCCGAAGACCTTGACCTCCTCGGCCTCGAACTTCGGGTTCATGGTGAAGTAGGGCTTGTCCCACTCGCCGACGACGCCCAGCCGCTTGAAAGCATTGCGCTGAACGTCTACATAGTGCAGAGCGAAGGCCTGGCAGGCGTCGCGGAACTCCGCCGTGGTCATCTCCTTGTGGTTGAGCTTCTGCTCCTTGATGATGGCGGACTCTATCGGCATGCCGTGGTTGTCCCAGCCGGGGATGTATATGGCCTGCCAGCCGGACATGGACTTATATCTCGTGATGAAGTCTTTCAGGCACTTGTTGAGCGCTGTACCCATGTGGATAGCGCCGTTGGAAAACGGAGGGCCGTCGTGCAGGTCGAAGATGGGCCTGCCCTCGGTCCTCTTGAGCATCTCGTGATACAGATCGAGGTCATACCACTCCTGGAGCATGTCCGGTTCGCGCTTCGGCAGCGCCGCGCGCATGGGAAACTCGGTCTTCGGCAGATTGACGGTGGAATTGTAATCCTGAGCCATTTATTTTCTCTCTCCCTTTATTTGCTTATAAACATGCTGAGGGGCAGCGCCGGTTTTGCGCCGCCCCGTCGTTTCCGGTAAAATCAGTTGCCGCCCATGTTGAAAAGGCGGGTTATCTCTTCCGGCGTGATGGTCTCTCGGGGTGCGGTCTCGCCCATGACGGGGCTTATGTCTATCTTCGGAGCCGGCTCGTCCGGTATTCGCGCGACCGAATCCTCTATGCTTTTGACCGTAGCGTCCACAGCCTCCTCCTGCTTCGCAGGGGCGGCGGACTTCGATATCCTCTCGAGACTCTCAAGCTGCCTCACGCACACGGACTTCGCGTCCTCAAAGAAACGGTTGAAGGCCTCCTTAGCCTCGCGGAGCTTCGCCTGTTCCTTCACGGTCTCGGCCTTGAGCGCCTCAAGGCTCCTCGACGCGGTCGCCTGGGCTTCGGCCACCAGCTTGTCGGCCTTCGCCCTCGCCTCGGCCTCTATCTGGCTCGAGAGCTTCTGCGCGGACATGAGCGTCATCCTCATCGCGTCCTCACTGGCGCGGTATTCCTCGATCTTGTCCACCAGCACCTTCATCTTCGCCCTGAGCGTGGCATTTTCCCTTTGCGCAGATTCAAGCTCCGCCGCGGCCTCCTCCATGAAATCGTCCACTCCGCCCATGTCGTAGCCGCCGAACATGGCCTTTTCAAAAGTCTTCTCCCTGATGTCCTGAGGCGTCATATCGGTTTCTCCTTCCCTGTCCTTTTACATATATGTATATTCTGCCCGGCCGCCTCAGAAATACAGGCCGCCGCTCTCTATCTGGCTCATCATCTCGCCGGACACGTCCACGCCCGCCGGCGTCACAAGATATATCATGCCCGAGACCCGGCTCAACTTGCCGTTTCTCGCGTAGGCCACTCCCGACAGGAAGTCCAGCGCCCGCCGCGACGTCACCTTGTCGGTCTGGCTCAGGTCCAGCATTATCGTCTTGCCCAAAGCAAAGCTGTCCGCTATGCCCGTGCAGTCTTCAAACTCCTTCGGCTTCGCGAGCATGAAGCCCGACTGCGCCCCCGGCACGGGCTGGGCCGCCTGCTGCGCCGCCTCCCGCTTCGTCTGTATTCGCTCGGCGCGCTTCGGCAGATGAAAACTTGGCTTCGGCAGGCTGATGTTCGCCGGCTCGGCTTCCTCCTCGTCAGTGAAAAAGCTCTCCCTCCGCTCCGTCGGAGCTATCGGAGGCCCGACCTCCTCCTGCTGCGTGCCCTTGTCGAAGAATTCATCCTCATCCTCGCCGTAGGGCTGCGCCAGCCTTTTCAGTTCGTCGAAAAATCCCATTGCCAAGTCTCCCTCAGTGCTTCGCGCCGTAATCTCTTGCTCCGAATATGGCGGAGCCGACCCGAACCATGTTCGCGCCCTCCGCAATGGCGTCTTCAAAGTCGCCGCTCATACCCATGGACAGCAGATCCATAGAGGTATTATCGTATTTTTTTCTCCCGATGTCAACAAAAAGCTCACGCATTCTGGCAAAATAAGGCCGGTTTGCCCCCGGCGTCTCCGATATCGGCGGGATCGACATCAGTCCGCGCACCCGCAGAGCCGTCAGACCCTCAGCATAGCTGAGAAGTTCTTCCAGCTTCTCCGGCTCCACGCCGCTCTTTGACAGCTCGCCCGCTATATTCACCTCGATGAGCACGTCCTGCACGACGCCGAGCTTCTGCGCCCTGGCGTCTATGTCGTGCAGCAGCTCTATCGAGTCCACGGATTCTATGAGGTCCACGCCCTGGCCGACGAGGTACTTTATCTTGTTCCTCTGCAGATGCCCGATGAAATGCAGCGGCGCGCCGGTATAGGCCCCGGCCTCGCGCTTTTCGACCAGCTCCTGCACGCGGTTTTCCCCGCAGGCGTCCACGCCCGCGGCCACGGCTTCCTTCACTCTCGCGGCGTCGTTCATTTTGCTCGCCGCTACGAGCAGCACGCGCCTGCCGTTTGCGGCCCGGTCTATCCGCTCCCGCACCCTCATGACATTCTCCGCTATGCCCATGTATCTTTCTCCTTTCATGGGACCTCTATCTCTGCCTGTGCCTTTCGTATATCCGCCATCCTGTCCATGCCCTCCGTGCCGGAGAGCAGCAGCACGCCCTCGCCCGAGCGCTCGACCCGCGCTGTGAACTCCTCGCCGTCGAGCCGGAGCGTCACGGTCTCGCCGGTCTCAAGGCTCAGGCTGGTGAGCGCCGCGCAGTACCAGCGCAGGCCGGTTATGAGCCGCAGGTCCGGCGTCTCCTCCCCGTCCGAGCCGAGCAGGTCCCTGAGCGTGCCCGCGTCCATGGCGAGCGCGTCGCCGGCCCCGAGCCGTTCCAGCCCGTCCGCGCCATCGCAGAGAAGTCCGGCCTCGCCCGCAAACAGCGGCTCCGCCTGCGACAAATCCGGCTCCGGGGCATAGCCCGTCAACGCGGCCTCCATGAGCGCAAAGCTGCCGGACTGCCTCGCCTCCGAGAGCCCCAGCGCCCTGTCCTCCTGCGAGGCGACGCGCCGGGCCTCAAGGCTCAGGCTGAGCGAGCGCGCGTCGTCCGTGACGACGGCGAAGGCCGAGTACGCCGCAAGCCGTTTCCCAGGCTCGACTATAAGCACCGCGTCCTCCGGCAGTTCCAGCACGCGCTCGTCCCGGATGACGAGCGCCTTCGCCGTGACGACGACCGGCTCCGGCTCCGCCGTGACGCCCGGGCCTTCGCCCTTGTAGCTCCGATCCAGGGTACCAGGCCAGCTCGCCGCCGTGCAGAGGATGGCCGCGGAGCAGAGCCAGAGCAGAAGCTCGGCCTTTTTCGGCCTATGTAGCCTGTCCATCGCCCTCGCCGAGGTTTATGGGCCTCAGCGGCGCGATCGTCGAGATCGCGTGTTTGTAGATGAGCTGCTGCTTGCCCTCGGAATCCAGCACAACGGTGAAGCTGTCAAAGGCTCTCAGCGTGCCCCGAAGCTGGAAGCCGTTCATGAGAAACAGCGTAAGCGGCACGCGCTCGGCTCTGGCGCGGCAGAGGAAGGTGTCCTGCAGGTTCTTTGTCTTTTCCATTTCTCGCTCCTTGCCGGAGCGGCCGATTTACATAATACCACATATCCCCGCTCCGTTAAATAGTAAATTTGTACAAAACGCGGCTTTTCTCCGGCTTTGTACGCAAACTATCTTATACCGCAGCGGAGCAGAAATGCTGTCGAATCCCGGAGGGCGGAGGCAAGATCGGGCGTTTCCTCCCAGTCTATGCGCAGGGCGCCCTCTCTCTGGCGGAGCCAGGTGAGCTGGCGCTTGGCGTAGCGCCGCGTCTCGCGCTTTATTTTCTCTATGGCCTCGTCGCGG
Source organism: uncultured Eubacteriales bacterium (assembly GCA_900546615.1). GTDB lineage: Bacteria > Bacillota > Clostridia > Oscillospirales > Oscillospiraceae > Scatomorpha > Scatomorpha pullistercoris. The sequence continues at coordinate 39,824 of URDJ01000017.1, forward strand.
CTGCACTCGCCCCTGAGCGCGGCGACCGCCTCCTTATAACCTATGGCCTGCATTGCGGTCGAGCCGTCGGGAAGGCCCTCGCGGAGCAGGCCCTCGACCTCGCGGAAAAGCCCCTGCGCGACCATCTCATCCACCCGCGCGTCTATCCTCCGGTACATCTCCTCCCGCGAGGCCCAGCCGAGGATGATATATTTCGCATCGAAGTCCGGCTCGCGCTCACGGCTCTCGCGGTCCAATTCCGTTATCGTCCTGCCGGTGAGCAGGTAGACTTCAAAGGCCCTGACGATGCGCTTTTTGTCGGCGGGGTGGAGCTTCGCGGCGCGCTCCGGGTCGAGCTGCGAGAGCTCGCGGAGCATGGCCGGCCCGCCTATTTCGTCATAGCGCTCCTCCAGCTCCCTGCGCGTCTCGCCCGTCTCGTCCACCGCGCCGAAGCTCCGGCCCTGCACCAGCGAATCGATGTACAGCCCCGTGCCGCCCACGACTATGGGCAGCCGCCCGCGCGAGAGGATGTCCAGGCAGGCAGAGCGCGCCGCCTCCACGAACTTCGCCGCGGACCAGCTCTCATAAGGCTCCGCGACATCTATGAGGTGGTGCGGTACGCCCTGCATTTCCTCCGGCGTGGGCTTTGCCGTGCCTATGTCCATCCTCCGGTATATCTGCATCGAATCGGCCGACACGACCTCGCCGCCCAGCTCCTTCGCGAGCAGCACGCCGAGCTTTGTCTTGCCCGTCGCCGTAGGCCCGGTTATGACTACTATGCCGGGAGCCATAAAAACACTTCCATTCTTTTAAGTAATGTGTTATAATGTGCGGGTATCAGTAAGGAGGAATAAATGTTTCATGAAAATAAAGATCTCGACGGACAGCACCTGCGACCTGCCCTCTGAGCTTATAGCCGCGCACGACATAGGCGTCCTGCCGCTGTACATCATCCGCGACGGGGAGGCGCTGCTGGACGGCATCGATGTGAAGCCCGAGGACCTCTACGCCTATACGAAGAAGACCGGCAGGCTCTGCGGCACCTCTGCCGTGACGATCACGGATTATCTGACTGCCTGGAATGGCTGGCTGGAGGAGTATGACGCCATAGTTCACGTGGCGTTTTCGTCCGAGCTTTCCGCGAGCTGCAACAACGCGAGACTCGCGGCGATGGACCTGCCGGGCAAGGTCTGGGTGGTGGATTCGCTGAATCTCTCGACGGGCTTCGGGCATCTGGTGCTGGACGCGGCGCTGATGGCCGAGCGCGGCATGGCGCCGGAGGACATAGCAGCCGAGGTAGAGCGGCTGGTGCCGAAGGTGGACGTGAGCTTTGTGCTGGACACGCTGGACTATCTGCGCAAGGGCGGGCGCTGCACCTCGGTACAGGCGCTGGGCGCCAACCTGCTGGGCCTCAAGCCCTGCATCGAGGTCCGCGGCGGGAAGATGACCGTCGGAAAGAAGTACCGCGGCAAGATCGAGGCGGCCTATATCCAGTACATAAAGGACAGGCTCGCAAACCGCGACGATATCGACACGCGCCGGGTATTCATAACCGATTCCGGTCTGCCCGAGGAGCTGCGCGCGAAGCTGCGCGAGGTGGTGCTCAGCTGCCAGCCCTTCGAGGAGGTCTACAACAACCAGGCCGGCTGCACGATAAGCGGCCACTGCGGGCCATGGTGCATGGGAGTTCTATATTACCACAAATAAGACGAAATGAAAACCGGGAAGGCCCTGTTGGTCTGCCCGGTTTTTAAAATAATACTTGACTGTAAAGCCCCTTTATAGTCTACCATAGCGTCAAGACGAAACAGGGGGAGGGCGGCAGCCTTGACGATAGCGGAGCTGGAGGCCAGAAGCGGGATGACCCGCGCGAATATAAGGTTCTATGAGGCGGAGGGTTTTATCCGGCCCGAGAGACGGGAGAACGGGTACCGGGACTACTCGGAGGCGGAGCTGCTGTTGCGGCTGAAGCTGCTGCGGGCGCTGGGCCTGCCCCTGGCGCAGATACTTTGCCCGAACATTGGATTTTATACTCTGCGAACTGCTGCTTCTCACGCCCATCATGCTGGTCTTCCGGCCGAACGTCGACCTCTCGGGCTTCGGCGTCTCGGTGGCGCTCGTCGCCGGGGCGATACTGCTTATGCTGCTGCTTGAGCCGCTCTGCCTGCACCTTTTCGGCACGACTCCGGGCAAGGCGCTGCTGGGCCTGCACATAGAGCGCCCGGACGGCGGCAGGCTGGGCTATGGCGAAGCCGCGCGCCGAACGTTCGACGTGCTCACCTATGGCCTGGGCTTTCACGTGCCCGTCCTGTCGCAGGTGCTGCTCATATGCAGCTGGCTGAGGCACAGGGACGGCCGGCCCCTGCGCTGGGAGGCCGGCTCGGAGCTTCGGCTGGACAAGAAGCGCCTGGGCCTTCTGACCGTTGGCTATATACTCCTGGCCTGCCTTGCTTCCTTCACGGGTTTTGTGAACGAGGAGCTCTCGCAGATGCCCAAAAAACCGCGGCGACATCACGGCGGCGGAGTTCTGCGAAAACTACAACGGCCTCGCGCACATGGACGGCTATTTGCGCTCGTACATCTCGCTCACCCCCGAAGGATGGGAGCGCACGAGCATGAACCCGACCCGGCTCGAGGTACAGGGCTACGAGGCCGAGTACAGCTTTTACGAGACCGGCGGCGTGCTCGAAAGGCTCGAACTGCGCCTGGAGAAAATCCCCGGGCGCACCGGCATGATTTTTTCGACGCAGGAACTGGAGCTGGCGCTCAGGAGCAGCGTATGGGGCCGTGAGGGCAGGGCGTGCTGGACTTCTACGAGCGGAGGATGCAGCTCATAGATATACGGCAGATGGTGAACTACGGCGGCTCGGAGCCGGAGGAGTTCAGGCTGGAGCTGCCCTCGGCCGTCGTTACCCTCGAGTTGGACGGCAGCCCCGACTCCTCGGTCGGGCTGCTGATGACCATAGAGCTGGTCTGAACCCCCAAAGACGGCAAAACGGAGCGCATCACTCGATGCGCTCCGTTTATTGTTGCCCGTTTCAGCCTATCTCAAGGCCCGAGGCCGGGACGATGGCTCCCTCCGCCTCCGACGCTCTGAAGCTCACGCGGTCGCCGATGTTCAGGATGGCGGCCTCCGGGCTGTCGGCCGCGCTGAGGCTGTAGTAGACGTCCTCGCCTTCGAGCCGTATATAATACACGCTGTTGCCGTTTATGACCGAGCTGCGGATGTCCTCTATGACGCCCTCGACCTCGCTTGCGCCGGTGCTCACCCCGCCCTCTATATTGATGCCGTTCTCGGCCAGCAGCTGCTCATAGTTCTCTATGCAGCCGGAGACCGAGGTGCCGGTCGCGACCACGTTGTACTGCTGGACATTGACCATGGCGTACATCTTCACGAGCTGACTGGCGTCCTTGAGCGCCATGAAATAGGTCGGCTGGCCGCCGATGTTCAGGAGCAGCGGGCTGGTCGCGACGTATTCATACTGCTGCACCGCGCCCTCGGCCGAGGCCATGGCCGAGCTCTCCTCCGCGCCGGCGCAGGGATAGTATTTGGCCTCCTTCGTCCTCTGGTTCACGAGGATGAAGCCGATATTGCCCCGGTCGCCCGTCACCGAGGTGATGCCCGTGTAGAGCCACACGTCGTCGTCCTGGGCGATGTAGTTGTACTGGCTCGTCGTCTCCGTGCAGCCGCTCTGGCCGAACAGGCTGTTCCAGAAGCCGTTTTGGTAGAGGCCCTTGTAGTTGTACTGCTCGAGTATCAGCTCCGCAGTGTAGACCCTGTCCACCCACTGCGGCACGTCCGCCACGTCATAATAGGTGCTCTCGCCCGTCACGGCGTTCACCAGCACCGCGCCTATGGCGTCCTCGCCGCCGAACAGGCCGACCTTCTTCGTCACGACCGTGGCCACCCAGTAGGGCTCGCCCTCCTCGTTGACCTCGAAGTTCACATCCGTGAACATCTTCGCCGGGTACTTGAAGCGCAGGTAACGGTCTATGTCACGGAAGAAATACTCCGAGGGCGAGTACCTGATGCCCTCCTCGAGCCGCTTTACCGTGACCTCCTGCGTCACCATGTCGATGACCATGTAGGCCGGTATGCCCTCCTTCTGGTTGTTCCACCATTTGAAGAAGTCGCCGTAGTTGAGGTAGGTCACGCGCACGGGCCGGTTGTTGTAGTTTATCTGGAAGCTGTCGGCGTATATCTCGAACTGGCTGACGAGGTCGGAAAGCTCGCCCAGCTTCCGGTTCGCGAGCACGTTCGCCGAGGCGGAGTCGAGCATGGGTATCTGGTCGAAGGAGATCTCCGCCACGTCCGCTGCGAAGTCCCCGTCCTCCACGGGCAGCAGAGCCGCGTAGTCCCGCGCCCTGAACACCTTCCAGCCTATGAGACTGCCGACGATCGCTGCGACCAGGCAGAGGCAGATGATGTAGAAGGGAATGGCCGCCTTCTTCCTCGCCTCCGTGACGTAGCCTCTCACCCCGGCGCCCTGGAAGCTGAAGCCCTGGAGTATCAGGGCGCTGAAGCAGTACACAGCGCACAGCAAAATGATGAAGACGTAAAGGTCGCCCGAGTGAATGTTTATCGCGGGCAGTTTGAAATAAAAGTAGAAAAATCCGAAGACAAGGGTGATCGCCAGGCTTATGCCGAAGCTCGCCGCCTTCGAGCGGACTTTTCTGGGCTTGCGGCTGCCTCCTCCGCTGTTCTGCGCCCTCTCGGGCGGCACCCAGCTGTATTCGCCGGTGTCGGGGTCACGGTTGAAGCTGCCGAAGCTGCCGAACCAGGATCTCATCTGTTACCTCCAAGTCTTATTTTACCGCAGGGACTGTACCCCGCGCATGATAAAGTCGCCGCCCAGCTTCGCCATCTCCGCCGGGGACTCCTTCAGCCCGGAATTCATCCACTCCTTCGTTATGGACAGCATGCCCTGCACCGCAAAGGAGCAGAAAAGGTCCAGCTTCCGATGGTCAGCCGTGCAGGTGCGCTCCAGGAAGCTGCGCATGTACTGGTTTTTCAGGGTCTCGAAAAGCCTCTGCTGGAACTCCATGTCGTTGTTCCGGCAGATGAGCGCCCGGTAGACGTCCGCGCTGTCGTAGCACAGCTTCAGCACGTCCTCAAGATAATGATAGGTGGACTGATCCCAGTCCGGGGAACTGTTGATGACGCTGATCTCCTCGAGTCTGACGAAGATGGTCTCCTCGAGCTGGGTCAGCAGGTCGTATACGTCCTTGTAGTGAGCGTAGAAGGTGCCGCGATTCACGTCGGCCAGCTCCGCTATCTCCCTCACCGTGATCTCGCCCACGCTCTTTTCCATCATCAGGGTCGTGAGCGCCATGCGAAGCTGCTTCTTCGTCTTGCGTACCCTGCGGTCGGTCCTCGGTTCTTCCATTTTCGTCATCTCCTGACTGTATTTGAAAATATCGTGCACAGTATCCACTTATGTTTAGTATAAACGACTTGTGAGCGTTATTCAACCACGAGTTAGTTTTTGTTCCGTCATTTTTCGCACAGCCCCATACATTTCTGGCCGGATATGTCGGATAGCGCCATATTTTTCACAATGTGGTTGACGATTTTTCACAATGCAATTATAATGTAAGGAGCAAGTGTTCGACATATTGACAATATTGCAGAGGGGGAAAGAGCCTTGAGAGACCTGAAGCACCTGATACGATTTGAGGAGCTGCTTCGCGCCGCGAACAACGAGCTGGTGAAGCAGGCCTGCGCCGAGGGGAAGCTGGCGCTGGGCTACAACTGCTCCTACATACCCGAGGTGCTGCTGGACGTGGAGGGCTGCTGCGGGCTGCGTCTGCGCGCGCCGGGCTGCACCAGTCCCGACATGGCGACCTACTACATGACCAACCGGTCATGTCCGTACTCCAAGAGCATACTCGAGCGCGCCTTCGAGGGCGGCTACAACTTCCTGGATGCGCTCATCGGCCAGGAATGCTGCTGCACGATGAACCGCATGGAGCAGTACTTTGAATACTGCGGACTCATCCCCAAGGACAAGTTCTTCGTCGCCTGCATAGACATGCCGATAAACCGCAGCGACTGGCACGTCGGCTACTACAGGCGGCAGATGGAGAAGAAGATCCTCGCCCCGCTGGCTGAGACCTACGGTGTGGACTTCTCGGAGGAGCGGCTGCGCGCCGCCATAGCCGAGCACAACGAGCTCTGCCGCATCATAACAGAGATGGGCGAGATGCGCAAGGCGGAGAACCCGGTCATTACGGGCTATGAGTTCCACGTGATGCAGCTCGTGAGCCTGACCTGCCCGAAGTATCTGATCCTGCCGCTGCTGCGCGAGACGCTGGAGGAGCTCAAAACGCGCGAGCCGGAGCCGAAGCCCTGGTATCGCGCGCGGGTCATGGTGACGGGCGCGGAGATCGACGACCCGGAGTTCACGAAGATGCTGGAGATGTGCGGGGCAATGGTCGTGGCCGACCGCTACTGCTTCGGCTCCATGCCGGGCAGGGAGGAGATAGAGATAAAAGAGGGCGAGACGGCGCTCGGCGCCATCGCGCGGCACTATCTGTACAATAACCACTGCCCGAGGGCGATGGGCCCGAAGAACCTGAAGGCGAGAAAGCAGTACATCTACGAAAAGGCCCTCGAATACGGGGCCGAAGGCGTCATAATCGAGAGCATGAAGTTCTGCGAGTACTGGGGCTACGAGCGGGCGCAGGACGCGGCCTGGCTGACGGAGGGCTTCGAGGTGCCGGGCACGCTGCCGGTGTGCCAGATAGAGCGGGACTACACCTGCGCGGCCTCGGGCCAGCTGCGGACGAGGTTCCAGGCCTTCGTGGAGTCGCTTGAGATCAAGCGCATTCAGGGCGCTGAGCAGAAGGAGGGCGCGTGAGATGGCAAAGCGGAAGCACAGCTTTAAGGAAAAGTGGGGCAGCTTCAGGAATTTTGCAAAGGGCGAGCCGCTCTGCGCCTTCATGGGCGACAATTATATTGAAAAGACAAATATCATGGACCGGCGCGAGTGGCGCGGTTTTGTGGACACGGCCTATGACTTCGGCTGGTGGCTGTGTACCTGGGGCAAGATGTCGGGGCTGGTCATGCGCGACCCCATCAGGATGGTGCGGGCCTTCTGGCGCTACCGCTGGCTCTCCGGCTACCTCTGTACGCCGGCAATGGTGGACAGGTGGACTTCGGGAGACAGGGGCATACCGCTGCGCGCCGACCACCACGCCATAAACGCCATGGTGTCCGACTCCATCGACACCATCTGGAAGCTCATACGCGCTGACAGGCACTTCGGCGAGACGAAGTGGACCGAGCGGACGATAGGCTTCGACTACACCCTGCCCAAGCACATCATGTTCGGCTTCCCCGGCTACGAGGCCATCAACATCCAGCAGCACCCGGCCTTCATGATACCCATCATGAACAAGCACTACGGCTGCTACTACATCGACCAGGCGGTGTCCACGGGCATACCGCAGGACATGTGCACGCTGCCCCTCGTCGAGGTGGGCGTCGCGGTGGAGGACGAATATCCGGACATAGGCAACTGCTATCTGGCGACGAACAATCCCTGCGACGCGAACATGATGGACAACGCCGCCATGTACCGCCGGCTCTCGGGCGACGGGAAGAAGGCCGTCCACGCCTTCGTCACCCCGCTCATGTACGACGACCCGACGACGAAGGAGCTGGGCATACACGAGATCTACTCGGCCATAGAGTTCCTCGAGGGGCAGTTCGGCCGGAAGTTCGACTGGGACGCCTTCGCGGACGGCATGCGGCGCTTCAACGAGCTGAACATCCACGAGACGAACAAGTGGGACGTCTACGCCAAGTGCGACAATATCGCCATGAACAGCATGGCCCAGGCCTTCTGGCGCATCTACATGTACCAGCAGGGCGCGAATCGCCACTTCGAGCGCGAGGCGAAGGTCATCTGGAAGTACTTCGAGAAATGCCTCGAGAAGGATATAAGGCCCTTCAAGTACAGGCACCGCGCGCTGGCCTGGAGCTGCGGCTCGACGTATTACGACAACGCCACCTGCTGGCTGTACCAGTGCTGGGGCATCCTGACGGTCATCAACATGGACTCGCTCACCGGCCACAACATTGTGGACACCGAGGACAGGGACGAGATGATGAGCGACATCGCCGATCTGTACGCGCGCTCGCCGATGCGGACGCATACGGTTGGCGGCAACCGGCACATTTTGATGATGTTCGAGACCGCGGCGAAGTTCAACTGCGACATGATAGTCATGTACGACGACATAGGCTGCAAGGGCATGGCGGGCTGCCAGGGGCTGCTCGAGGAGGAGTTCAGGAAGCACCCCGAGTTCCACATCATGTGGATGCCGCACGCGCTCATGGACTGCCGCACGGTGCCGACGGCGGAAGCGAGGAAGGTCGTGAACGACTACATGACGACGGTGCTGCACGAGGAGCCGGTCGACCCCACGCTCATGGACTTTGACGACTCCGAGGGCTGGTAAGGAGGAAGGAAATGAAGGTAATATTAAAGATATTCGCGGCGCTTGCCGCCGTGCTGGCGCTGCTGTTCACGGTGTACATATTCGATCTGGACATGAAGCTGATGCGGAGCGTGGTGCTGCCGTTTTTGAACAGGCACTACGACAAACAGAAGCGGGAGCACGTCATATAGGAGGCGGGCGATGATAGTAAACGGGAACATTAAGCCGCGGCCTCTGACGGAGGCGGAGCTTGCCGACAGGAAGCGCGGGGTGTTCGACAGCTACGCGAATTACCTTGTGTTCTGCGGCAAGTGCGGCAGGATGCGCAAAACGAACATGTACGTCATGCGCGCCGAGGCCTACATTGACGAGCTGAACGCGAAGGGCGAGACCTGCCCGGACTGCGGCGCGCAGGACTGGACGCTGGGCTACCCCGAAAACAGCGCCTCGGGCTTTGTGAAATACTGAAAGCATGATAACGACAAAAACGCCGCCAGAAATATGGCGGCGTTTTTGTGGATATGGGAGTTTGGAAGAGGAAAATCAAAATAATATGTGGTCGCACTTATAAGAAGTGCTGTAGCTTTCGTTTAAAAAGTAACATATGTATTGATATTAGTAAAGAGAGATATTATAATACCAGATATGAAAGTTGCTAATATCAAAAAGGAGGGGCCGGGATGGACACCGTAAAGCTGGCGGCGCTGCTGACTGCGGCGGAGCTTGGGAGCATTTCCAAGGCGGCGGAGAAGCTGGGCTACACACAGTCGGGCGTGACGCACATAATCAGCTCTCTGGAGGACGAGGCGGGTTTCCCGCTGCTTGTGCGCGGCAACCGGGGGGTGCAGTTCACCGCCGAGGGCGAGCGTCTGGCCCCGTTCATACGCGAGGTCGTGCAGGCGGCGGCCAATCTGGCGCAGGAGGTCGCGCTGACCCGGGGACTCGAGCGCGGCACGGTCAGGATAGGCACCTACTCGAGCATCTCCATGCGCTGGATACCCCGGATACTGGAGGCGTTTCAGGAGCAGTACCCGGGCATTTCGGTCGAGCTGCTTGAGGGCAACGGCCCCGAGATAGAGGAGTGGCTGACGACGGGCAGGATCGACATCGCCTTCACCAGCCTGCAGCCGCACTTCAACTTTGACACCATAAGAATACAGGACGACCCCATGATGGCCGTCCTGCCCAAAACGCATCCCATGGCGAATGCGGAGGTCTTTCCGATAGGCCGTTTCAAGGGAGAGCCTTTCCTGGTCTACACGACCTCGTCGAATGTGCCCGACGAGGACCTCGCCCGCGCCATGAGGATAGCGAATATCCCAAAAAAGGCGAAGCTCTCGTCGAACTTCGACGTGACTATACTCTCGATGGTGGAGCACAATCTGGGCATAACCATCATGCCCAAGCTCATCCTCGAGGGCAGCACGGCGGACGTGGCGGCGATACCGCTCGACCCTCCGCTCAAGCGCACGCTGGGCATGGCGATAAAGTCGGGTCGCGCGGCGTCTCCGGCCATGCGTCGGATGATAGACTGCGCCAAGGGCGTGCTGGGCATTTAGATCCTGCCGCGTATCCGGCCTATGAGCAGCGCGGGCAGGATGAGGCCGTAGAGCATGACGAGGTTCAACCCCGGCGCTATCAGCTCCGAGACGAGCCTGAGTATGACCGAGTCCGGGGCGATGAGCACCGCGGTGACGCCGGCGAGCAGGGCGCAGAGCCAGATGGTCCATTTGGCGTTCCCGCAGCCGAAGGAGAGCCTGAGGCAGTCCGCCGCGGCCGAGAGCGCAAAGGTGAACAGCACGAAATCCGAGAACACCCACAGCGCCGTTACCAGCGCCTCTATCCGCACGGAAACACCGGATAAACTGGTGTTCCGCACCAGAGCGAAAAAGGGATAGGTGAGCTGTGCCGTCAGCTCGTGTCCGAAACGGCCCACCGTGACGGCAACTATGAGGGCCATGAGCACGCAGCTGAAGACGCTGAATCGGCCGCGCCTGAGAGAGCCCGGGCCTCTGTCGAGAAAACCGATGTTGACGATGAGGAAGGCCCCGGCGCCGAGCGCGGGCAGCGCGCCCTCGAGCACGGGAAGGGCATCGGAGAGGTATACCGGCCCGAGGCTCTTTACGTCCATCTCGAGTACGCCGAGCAGCAGTATGGGCACGAGCGCGAGCACAAGCATCCAGCGGAACAGCTCTGATGCCCGAGCCAGCGCCCTTGTCTTCGACAGCGCGGCGATTAGGCCCATTATGAGGCCCGAGGCGACAAAGGGCCAGGGCGGCGCGCCGGGGTATATGGTGTAGATGAACCTCGAGGCCGAACTTCTGAGCGAAAAGCCTGCGTAAAAAGCCAGCCAGACCGCGTAGATGATTAGCACGGCCGCGCCCGCATATGGGCCGAGACCGCGCTTTATGAGCGCACCGAGGTTCTCGTCCTCTGCTGCGTTCATGGCGAGCTTTTTCACGAGCCACGCTGTGAGCAGCAGGAAGGGCAGCGCCGCCAGCGGGCATAGCCAGGCGGCCCGGCCGGAGATATCCGCGCACAGCCCCGGCAGCAGCCGGGTCGCCGGAGGCAGCAGCGCAACAAAACATATTGCAGCCGCCTGGCGGGAGGTAAGCCCGCCGGGTGTTTTTTTGTCCATGGCTCTCACCCGCCCCAATCCGGCGCGTCGGAGAATTCGCGCACGTTCAGTATCTTTGCCGAACTTCTGAGCTCAAGCTCCAGCTCCGGGAGCTGCTCCGGCCACGGCTCGGGCAGCGCGTGCCACCTGTCCGGGCCCCCTCGCTCCAGCCTCTGGCCCAGGCCGAGAAAGTCCAGCCCGAGCGAGATGCTCTTATCTAATATATTGTATATCCACGCCCCGCAGCGCTCAGCCAGCTCGTCCTCGACCCGCGCCCGCGCCGCTTCGGCGGAGAGGTTCAGCGAGGGGGCGACCTCCATGACGATGGCATCCACTGAGACCTCGACCGTCAGGCCGGTTATGTTCCCGGCCTCGTCCCAGACAGGCGCAAGCCCGACTGAGCCTCCCGCCAGCTCGGCGGTCACGCCAGACTCGAGGGTCAGAGCCGCCCTGCCCGGCTCGCCGTAGAAAAGCCCCACGCCAAGCGCGTCCTCGCCCTCTATGCAGCCCATGAGCCGTCCGCCGGAGCCGAGGATGGCATAGCCGTCCAGTTCGGCGGTAAGCCCGCCCTCCTTCGAGACGTCCTCGGCCTCGCGCACGGAGCCTATGAGTGCCGCGCCGTTTTCGACGAGCGAGCGCGCAGCCTCAGCGCAGGTGTATATGCGGGCGGGGCCGTTCTTCTCGGCAAAGCTGATGAGCGCCTGCATTATCTGCGTGATGTCGCCCTCCTCGCCGCCGGCCTCGGTGACGAGCTTTGCCGCTTCCCCGCTGCGCACGGCGAAGATGGGCGTATCTAGCCTGAGCGAATCCGAACGCGCCACCAGCTCCAGCCAGCGGGCCGTTTCCGAGGCCGCGGCTTCGCCTATGAGTATGCAGCCCGTGCCGGAGAAAAACAGCTCGCCGCTGCGGGAGAGGTCCTGCAGCTCCTGCATGGCTTCGGTAACGGAGCGCGCCGTCGCCGAGGCGCGCACAGGCTCGCGTCCCGAGGCGTCGCGCCCCGCCGAGATCGAGAGCGTCACACCGCCATCCTCCGCCGCGTCGAAGCCCACCGTCTCTATTACCTGGAGCCGTTCCAGCTCGCGGTAGTTGTTGTAGACGGAGAGCGTGCAGCCCGAGAGCGGCAGAAAAAGCGATAATACGAGCAAAACAGCCGATATCCGCCTCATTTCTGCCTCCTTTTGTTCCGGCCCGCGAGGTGCGGCGAGCGGTATTTGTCGGCGCGGTTCGGCCGCTTTATGAGGCCGGTGAGCGCGCCGGGGCCGTCCCGGTCGGTGAAGGGCGCGGTGTAGGGTGCGCCGAAGCTTTCAATGGAGGCGAGGTGCAGTATTAGAAGTGCCAGGGCCGCCATCAGGCCGTAAAGTCCCAGCAGCACCGCCGCGAGCACGAAGACCAGCCTGCACAGCCTCACGGCGGAGCCGAGGTCGCGGCTGGGCATGACATAGCCGCAGATGCCCGCGAGCGCTACGACGATGACCGCAATGGGCGAGACCACCTTCGCCTCCACCGCCGACTGGCCCACGATGAGCGCGCCTATTATCGAGGCGGTCTGGCCCACGGGGTCGGGCAGACGCAGGCCGGCCTCCTGTAATAACTCAAAGGAAAGCAGCATGGCGATGACCTCCGCCGCCACACCGAAGGGGACATACTGCTTTGCCGCCGTCATGGACAGCAGCAGCTTAACAGGCAGCATCTCCTGATGGTACATCGAGATCGCCACAAAGGCCGCAGGCAGGCAGAGAGACAGAAAAAGCGCAACCCAGCGCAGCAGCGTCAGCATCGAGGCGACGAGGAAGTGGTCGGCCGAGTCCTCCGGCACGCGCATGAAAGCCGCAAGGCCTGCGGGCAGGACAAAGCCGAGCGGCAGCCCGTCCACCAGCACGCCCACGCGCCCGTCGAGCAGGTGCATCGCGAAGGCGTCGGGACGCTCAGTGTGCAGCAGATGCGGGAAGGGCGAGCGCGGCGAGTCTACTATATATTCCTCAAGATCTCCCGCCGTCAGCAGACCGTCGATGTCGATGGCGTCAATGCGTCGCAGGACTTCGTCCGCGAGGCCGTCCTTCGCTATGCCCTCGAGGTGCATGACCGCGACGGTGGTGCCGGAGCGGCGGCCCACGACGGTCTCTGTCAGGTGCAGCTCGGGCGTGCGCAGCTTCCGGCGCACGAGCGAGGTGTTCACGCGCAGGGTCTCGACAAAGGCGTCCTTGCCGCCCTTGATGCTCTTTTCGACCGAGGGCGAGGAAATGGAGCGCGTGGACTTCGAGCGCACCTCAAAGGAAAGCGCCCGGCCCTCGCTGTCGGAGACAAGACAGCAGAAACCGGCCAGCAGGTCTGTCACGAGGTCGCCGAGCTGAGACCGGCGCCGTACCGTGCTCGAGTAAATGCCTCCGCGCTCGAGCTGGTCGAGCAGCCTGCGCTCTGAGAGCGGTCCTACCCGGGCAGCGTCGGTGAGCGGGCGCAGGATGTCCTCGGATATCGCCGTGCCGTCGGCAAGACCGTCTACCCAAAAGACGTAAAGTCCCGGCGCTTTTTCAAGCCCGGGGAGCACGCCGCGGCACTCGAGATCGGCAAAGCCGGAGAAGACCTCGCGCAGACAGGCCGATGAAATGTCGGTTTTTTTAGACTTCAAATCAAACATGTGGGTAGTATGTCCCGATAAGACTACACTATTTTGTGGCCAGAAAAAATATCGATTTTTTTGAAAAAAGTTGTTGACAAGCGGCGCGGGAGGTGGTATATTAATCAAGCGCTCGGGAGACGGCACTGTGAAAAATGCCCAAAACGAGAGCGTGTGTACCTTGTAAATTAAACAATGTAAGCAAAAGCTTATGCAAATAAGCACCAGAGAAGGGACTTCTGGATGCGGTCTCGAAGGAGATCGCAGACAATTCTTTTGAATTAGCTGAGGAATCAGCTCAATAAGGTTTTAACTGTACTGAGGTACAGTTAAGATACAATTTATTGAGAGTTTGATCCTGGCTCAGGACGAACGCTGGCGGCGTGCCTAACACATGCAAG
>URDJ01000018.1 GCA_900546615.1 uncultured Eubacteriales bacterium
TGGCCGAGGGGTCAAACTCGATGCCGCCGGGGTCGTCCGCGGGCGCGCCGCAGCTGCGCAGGAGCAGCAGGATGACGATAACGATGACAACCGCCACGGCTGATGCAATGGCAATAGCCTTGCTGGGGCCTGCGTCCTTTTTGGTTTTCTTGTTCATGATTTGCCTCCTTGTAATTTGTTCAGGGCCTGCGCGTTAAGGGCTTATATGGCATCACCTCCTCTCATGTCATGCCTGACCCGTGCAGCATAGTAGCTCTCCATGGATGCGGGAGCGTTGTAGAGCGCCGTGAGCAGGTACTGGCGTATGTTGCGTATCCTCGTCGTGTTCTCCTTCATGCAGTCGAGCACGAACTCGACGTGGAAACGGTTGAGCTTCAGCAGCCTTGAACGCACAACATCCGCGCTGCGGCTTTCGCCGCCAACGCGGATGTAGTCTTTTGATGAACTCACAGCGTCTACGATCTGCTCCACAGCCTCGTCCACGCTGTCCCTGTCGTAGCCGTCCTCGCCGATAATGAGGTCGTACTCGATGTTTTCAAGGATTATCTCCCGCCACATCGCTTCGTCCTCACTTCGCCTCGGGGCAGAGGAAGGAATTGAATGAGTTCTTGATTCATTTGGTTTTTGATTCTTGGGTTTTTGATTGAATTTAGTATTTAATTGCGGCGGGTTTTCCGGCGGCGGAGAAGCCGTTTCCGGATTTTCGGTTTCCGGGTTTCCGTCCGGCGGCGAAGGGGAACGCGGCACCTCGTAAATGACGTACTCAGTGTCGATGAACCGCCCCTGCTCGTCACGCAGCTGCCGGCGTTCCAGGTAGCCGAGGCGCTCCAGCTCATTGAGTCCGGTGGAAACATAGCTCTTGCCGTGCGGCGAGATGGCGGTCAGCCCCGCCAGCGTGTAGTCCCAGTCGTCCCTCAGCGTGAGCATAGTCCCCAGCAGCCCCCGCCCCTTGAACGACAGCCGCATATCCCGGAACGGATAGTTCGGCATGATGGTAAAGTCGCTGTTTTTCTCAATGCGGAAGACAGCCATGTGTGACACCTCCAAAAAAAATATCGACGCCGGCGACTGCCTGCGACGAATTTTGCTGCTGGCTGGTTGTGGAAACTGTCGTGTTGTAGTATAATTATAAATAATTGCGCGACAAAATGATTTAAGGCCGTTTGGATATAGGCACTCTGCGCCTTTTTAATAGTGAAGAGCAATGCAGTTTTATCACTAATGGTCGTTGGTAGATAATTCGAAACTACTAAGGAGCAAACGAATTATGATGATAAAAAACGAAATTGATGTTGAGTTGTGGGAAGCCATACAAAAGAATTATGACGCTGAAAACTATACGGGGGCCATTCTAGACTCAATTTTTAAGTTGACCGATACAATTCGGAATAAAACTGGGCTGGAAGGTGACGGAGCCAGTTTGATTGGTCAGGCATTTGGTGGAGATGATCCACAAATCAAACTAAACAAACTCCAAACAGATTCAGAAAGAGATATTCAAAAAGGTATTCAAGAAATACTTCGTGGTATTTATTCTGGAATTAGAAACCCCCGCAGCCATGACTCCATGACAGATGATAAGTCGTCGGCTGATGCAATAATAACGTTTATTAATTATCTTCTAAAATTTAGCAGATTCGCATACGGCTACCTTGTTGGGAACACGTCGAGTATCGCATTGGCAGAAGCCTCTTTGGAGCTGTAGTCCAAATGCGTGTAGATGTTTGCTGTTGTAGATATAGTGCTGTGCCCCAGCCACTCTTGAATATCCTTTAGACTTACGCCGTGAGCATAACGCAAGCTTGCACATGAATGGCGCAAATCGTGAAAACGGATCCTTTTAAGGCCGCTTTTTGCCAGCAGCTTTGGAAAAGCCATTCTCCGCGCGCAAGTTCGGCTTCGCCCGCGGCGGCGGCATAGCCATGCGCGACAAGGCGCTCTTTGACCAAATGCGCGAGCTGGTGCCCATGTTCGAGGGCTTCCTCACCTACGGCGGCATGAGCGTCCGCGAGATGGAGGCCATCGCCGTCGGCCTGGAGGAGACGATGGACGAAGACGTCATCAGCCAGGGCCCCATCTTCATCGACTTCATGTGCAAGGAGCTCATGAAGCGCGGCGTGCCCGTCGTGACTCCCGCCGGCGGCCTCGGCTGCCACCTGAACGCGCGCGAATTCCTTCCGCACGTCGACGACCACGAGTACCCGGCCGGAGCGCTGGCCGCGGCGGTCTACCTCGCCGGCGGCGTGCGCGGCATGGAGCGCGGCACGCTCAGCGAACAGCGCGAGCCGGACGGCACCGAGCCCATCGCCGAGGTCGAGCTGCTCCGCCTCGCGATGCCCAGGCGCGTGTTCACCATGAGCCAGGTGCTCTACGCCGTCGACCGCATAACCTGGCTGCACGAAAACCGCGACCTCGTCGGCGGCCTGCGTTGGGTCGAGGAGCCGAGCTCGCTGCGATTCTTCTTCGGCAGGCTCGAGCCCACTAGTGATTGGCAGGAGAAGCTCGTCAAAAAGTTCCGCGACGACTTCGGCGACAGCCTTTAATATACGCTTTCACGTTCTCTCTTCTTTCCTCACAATACGCGAAGCCCCCGGAAACTTTTCCGGGGGCTTTGCCACGCCGACGCGCGGCGTATTAGATTTTAAAACATATCGCGCCGCCGTTCGCCGCGCAGCTCAAGAACTCACCTCCAAGCTTGCCATCTCCGCAAGCGCCGCCCGGTCGAGTACGTAGAGCCGCCGCTTTTTTATGTCAACTATGCCCTGGGCCTTCAGCTTCTCGCACACCCTCGCGACCTGCACGCGCGAGGCGCCTATCGCCGAGGCCAGCTCCTGCTGCGAAAAGGGCAGGAAGCCAAAGCGCGCGTAGTCCTCGCTGAGCACATACAGCCCGATAAAATTCGCCAGCTTGTTGAGCACCGAGTTGCTGCTCTGCGACTCGGCGTCGAGGCACATGAGCTTGAGTACGTCGGAATAATATACCATAACGTCTTCTGCGAAGGCGGAGCTCAGCCCCATGAGGCGCGACATGTCCGCGAGCGTGAGCGGCACCGCGCGCAGCGTGGTGAGCGCCGTTATGGTCACGGAGACGCCGGCGTCATGGCGCAGCGCGTCCATGCAGCAGATGGTGTTCTGCCGGAGGTAGCCGAGCGTGCGCTCATAGCCGTATACGTTCACCACGCTCGCGCGCGCCGCGCCCTCCAGGATAAAGTACACCTGCGGCGAGGGCGTGCCTCCGCGGCTGAGCTGCTGCCCATTCCTGAAGCGCCGCCGCTCCGGCACCTCGCTCATGATCAGCCCGCGGTGCGCCTTCAGGTTGTCGGTGAGCACAAATTCCGGCGCGGTGTTGATTTTATGTCCTTCCATGGCGGCCTCCAAAAAATTCTTTTTTACTGTATCATACGATATCGTTTATTTATTGTCAATGCCTTATACTGCACTTGGTGGTTAATAAATTAACCGCAGTCAATTCAAGTACAGCCAGCTAAGGAGGTAAAACCATGGCAAGCAAACTGTTTCCGCATGTCTTTACGCCGGGCCGCATAGGCACCCTGGAGCTCAAGAACCGCGTAATGAAGGCGCCGCAGTCGTCCGGCATGAGCAACAAGGACGGCACCGTATCCGAGCGCCTCATACGCTATTACCGCAACCAGGCCTCCGGCGGTGCGGGCATGATAATCGTCGAGTACGCCTACGTGGACGACATCGGCGCCAAGAGCGCGCACTGTCACCTCGGCATCTCGCAGAACGAGCACATCCCCGGCCTCACCTGGCTGGCTGAAAACATCAAGGAGTGCGGCGCCGCCGCCGGCATCCAGATCGAGCACTGCGGCCGCCAGAAGTTCCTGGGCACACAGCCCATGTGCGCGCCGAGCGCCATCCCCTGGCCGAAGTTGTGGGATCAGTACGGCTTGCAGGCCGTGCCCCACGTGCTGACCATCGAGGAGATCCAGGACATAGTCCACGCCTTCGGCGACGCGGCCTGGCGCGCGAAGGTCGCCGGCTTCGACCTCGTCGAGATCCACGGCGCACACGGCTATCTGCTGACGAACTTCTTCTCCCCCACTACGAACCACCGCACCGACCTCTACGGCGGCACGCTTGAGAACCGCATGCGCATCTACATCGAGATCGCGCGCGACGTGCGCAAGAAGGTCGGCCCCGACTTCCCCGTCACCATCCGCCTGAGCGGCACGGACTACGAGCCCGACGGCTTCCCGATAGAGGACACGCTCGTGCTCGCCAAGGCGCTCGAGAACGAGGGCATCGACGCCTTCCACATCTCCGGCGGCGACCACCACACCATGATACACCAGACCTCCCCGATGGCTATGGACCATGGGCACAACGTCTGGGCGGCCGAGGCCATCAAGAAGGTCGTCTCCGTCCCGGTCATCGCCTCCGGCTCCATCAACACGCCGGAGCTCGCCGAGGAGGTCATCGCCTCCGGCAAGGGCGACTTCGTCGGGCTGGGGCGCCCGCTCTGGGCGGATCCCGAGTGGCCTAAGAAGGCCGAGGCCGACCACCCCGAGGACATCCGTCCCTGCATCCGCTGCAACGAGGGCTGCCTCGAGCGCACCTTCTACTGCTACAAGGCCGTCAGCTGCGCGCTCAACCCGCAGATCAGCCGCGAGGGCGAGCTGGAGATCACCCCCGCCGCGGTGAAAAAGAACATCGCCGTCGTGGGCGGCGGCCCCGCCGGCCTCGAGGCCGCGCGCGTCCTCTCCCTGCGCGGGCACTCCGTCACCGTCTTTGAGAAGGGCGAGCTCGGCGGGCAGCTCAACGAGGCCTCCGTCCCCGAGTTCAAGGCCGACATCCGCGGCCTGAAGGACTACCTCATCACCGCCGTGAACAAGCAGGGCGTCAACATCGTCCGCCGCGAGGCGACAGCCGACGACCTGAACGGCTACGACGCCGTCATCTGCGCCACGGGCAGCAAGCCCAAGGCCTGCCACCTGCCCGGCGCCGAGCACGCCGTGGACGCCGCCGACGTCCTCAACGGCAAGGTCAAGGTCGGCAACAAGGTCGTAATGCTCGGCGTCGGACTCGTAGGCAGCGAGACCGCGCTCTGGCTGGCCGAGAACGGCCACGACGTGACGCTCGTCGGCCGCGGCCCGCAGATAATGAAGGGCGTAGCCTCCACTGACGCCCTGGCCTACAACGAGCGCATCGCCAAGGCCGGCATGACCGTCTGCACCAACACCACCCCGCTCGAGATAGTCGACGGCGGCGTGATGGTCAAATTCAAGGGCAAGGTCCGCAAGATCGAGGCCGATACCGTCGTCTACGCCTTCGGCGCCGCGGCGCAGCACGCGCTCTATGACGAGCTCAAGGGCTCCGGCAAGGAGGTCTACCTCGTCGGCGACGCGAAAGGCCCGGCGAAGATCATGGACGCCATCTACACCGCGTACAAGCTTTCCATCAAGCTTTAAACATCACCTCTCGAGAGCGCGTAAGCGCGGAAAAGCCCCGGGCGACCGGGGCTTTTTTCCGTGCGGGCGCGCAAAAAGCCCGGGCGGGCCGAATTTTCGGCCGCCCGGGCCAAATTTACGCTTTGGCGAAGTATTCGCGGGTGGTCTCCGCGTCACGAAGTATCTGCGCCTTCAGCTCGTCGACGCCGCTGAATTTGCGCTCGTCGCGGATGAAGTGGTGGAACTCGACGCGGACGGTGTGGTCGTAGAGGTCGCCCTCGAAGTCGAGGATGTAGCTCTCGACGCTCACGCGGTCGCTGCCCGAGACGGTCGGGCGCACTCCGACGTTCGTGACCGCCATGTGCTCCGCGCCGTTATCGAGGAACACCTTCGCGGCGTAGACGCCGTGGCGCGGGACGAGCACGCCCTCGGCGAAGCGCATATTGATGGTCGGAGTGCCGAGCTTGCCGCCGAGCTGGAAGCCGTAATGCACGGTGTCCACGAGGCAGTGCGGGTGGCCGAGCAGCCGGTTGGCCTCCTCCATGTCGCCATCGGCGATCAGCTTGCGTATGCGCGTCGAGCTCACGACGTCGCCGTCGAGCTTGACGGCGTCCATAATGTCGCAGCCGATGCCGTGTTCGGAGCACCAGCCCGCGATCTTGAGCGCCTTGCCCTCGCCGCGGTAGCCGCAGCTGAAGTCGTAGCCGACCACGACGTGGACGGCGTGCAGCTCGTTTACGAGCGAGCCCATGAAGTCCTGCCAAGGCATCTGCATGACCGCGCGGTTGAAGTGGATGAAAATGACGCTGTCAATCCCGAAAACGCGGCGGATTATCTCCGCGCGGCCCTCGGGCGAGTTGATGAGGGGCACCTCGACGCCCTTGACGAGCGTGTCCGGGTGCGTGTCGAAGGTGAGCACGGCGGGCGTGACGCGGCGGAGAGAATAGAGAAAGCCGTCCTCGAGCTGATAAAGGAAGGCCGGGAGACGACCCGCGACCTCGGCGGAGAACTCGGCACGGACGAATTTGCAGATGCGATAATTAGAAAAATGTCTTGCATGGCCTGAATAAGTGTGCCATACTAATCGGGCATTGCGGGTGTAGTTCAATGGCAGAACATCAGCTTCCCATAACTACATTCGTTTCCCGTTGTGGTGTTAGTAAACATGTTAGGACAAAGAAGATGTCTAATCCTCGTTTTGTTCAAATTATATATATGCTATACGTATATGATAGCGTGGTACAAAGTGATAACAGCCGAAAACAGTCTCTCGCTATGATAAAGGAGCTTGTAAATGTCCGAATGAAAGAACATAAGGATTACTTTAAGGACAACCCAATAATAATATCTACTTATGAAGCTTTCAGTGAAATAGTTAATTCGCTTACGTGATGTTGCCTTGACAATTGAGACTTTGCGACATATAATGTAACCATAAGGAAAAACAGTTCGGCTGTTTTGTAAGGGCCTTGGCTTAGCGCCGAGGCTCTAGTTTTATCTATCTATCGGCCACCCGCCGACGTTTCTGCTGCTTCTGCCACTGTTCCAGCAACCTTATAATAGTCTCCTCCATGCGTTTCGGCGTGTAGCTGGCGGGGAAGTATTTACGGAGTGTATCGCCCTTGAGGGTGACGCGATCCGTTTCTTTTTTCTCCTCGGACATGATCGCCCGCATGACCTCGGCAGTCAGCTCGCCGCGCTGGGAGAACTGCTTGAGCCTCTGCGCCTGCGACAGCGACGGCGTGGCCTGTTCGCTGTCCATCGCGTCGAGTAGCATAGTCTGTTCGTCCTTGGTGAGAAAGGACAGCTCGTAGGCAGGATTGAACGCAATTTTGCGCTCGTCCACCATGTCCAGCAACGGCGGTATCAGCTCTGTGAGACGGATATAGCGCTGGACTTGTCGCCCGCTTTCTCCGGTGCTTTCTCCAATCGTATCTGCTGCCTCTAACTTCCCGACAAGTTGTCGAGAAGTTAAATCCGTCCTCTCGCCTTGATGCCGCAGCGCATCCAGTTTGAGCTTGTACGCAAATGCGCGCTCGCTCGGAAACAGTCCTTCGCGCTGCAAATTGCTGTCCACGACGAGGATCGCCGCCGCGTCGTCGTCCAGCTCGCGGACGATGACCGACATGGTCTCCAGCCCCGCCAGCTCACACGCCCGCTTGCGCCGGTGGCCGGATACAAGCTCGTACCCGCCGTCCGGCAAAGGCCGAGCGATGGCTGGGGACAGGACGCCGTACTGCTTCACGCTCTCGGCCATATCTCGCATCGCGTCGTCGTCGCGCACTTTGTACGGGTGCCTGCTGAATGGCGTAAGGCAGCTTGTGCTCAACTGGAAAAGTCCTTCTACTTTATCTGGCTTCATTCATCCTCCTTATGCGACAAGCGGCACCCCAAATACCGGGTTGCCGCCTGCGTGTTAAATCTGATTTCAGATGGAGGGGTAGTTTGCCGTATAATAACGTGTGTCAATGGCGTGGGCAGGCTGGTTCATATCCCTCCTAATATCCCTCCAACTTGCAGGAATTTTGTAAATGCAGCCCCGTTGCGTTTTTCCTTTTGCCACGGTACTTTGGGCTGCGCCAACAGCTGGAACCCTTGATTTTGCTGGATTTTTAGGGGCGCGAGGTTCCAGAAGAGTACTTAAATATCCTCTGCGTTCCAAATGCCGGTAAAGACTTAAAATCCCATATCCGCAAGGATGTACGGGTTCGAACCCCGTCACCGGCACCAGCGGCGTATCGCCGCAGCCAGAGCGCGAATTTGGCGCTCTGGCATTTTTGGATTTCTGCTCGCGCTGTGGTCTTTGTGTTTGCCTGATGTGGTTTTTGTATTGCCTGTGGGCCGCTGTATAACGGACGTATATCAGGAGGTATGACATGACTATTGAGACCGCAAGGCTCATCCTGCGCCCGTTTTTGGAGACGGACGCGGAGGATGTTTACGAATATTTGAAAGAGCCTTCAGCAAGTTGCTTTGCATGCATGAAACTTGGCTCACTAAACGAGGCCAGGGAAGAAATGAGAAAACGCCTGCCCGAGACCGAGTACTACTTGGCTGTTACGTTGAAGGAAAGCGGCAAGGTAATTGGCGAAATATGCGCGTATCCTGAAACGGGGGAGCCTCACGCGGACGTTGGCGCTCCCCGCGACACGTTCAGCCCGTGCTGGATGCTGAATGAGAGATATCAGGGCAGGGGCTATGCTTTTGAAGCCGCTCAAGCTTTCTTTGACTACCTGTTTAGCGAAAAGGGTGCAAGGCGCATCTATGCCTATACGGAGGACTACAACTTGCCCAGCCAGCACCTGTGTGAAAAGCTCGGCATGCGCAGGGAGGGGCTTTTCATTGAGTTCATTGCATTCGTGAACGGCCCTGACGGGGCGCCGAGGTATGAAAACACCGTGCAGTATGCCATCTTGCGCAAGGAGTGGGATTGCCGCCATTAACAGATGCCCCCGGGACTTCGTGCTTGAAATCCCGGGGGTTCGATCTTTATTTTTTTCGTTTTGCGAATATCTTGCTTCGGAACAGGATGATGTTCATGACAATGAAAAAGGATATCAGGATAATCAGCGTCAGGTATGGCCTTACGGGTGCGAGGGTGGCCAGCAGCATCATCGGGAAACCGAAAACGATGGCGGGGAAGTTCTGATATACGAGATTGTCCAGCGCCGGGGTCTTGAACTCTCCGTCTATCTCGCGCAGGAGGATGACGCCCGTGCTGGCCGTGCCGGTCAGCATGCCGTACATCGTCAGGAACTGCTCCTCGCAGTACTCGTCGAACAGCTGCTTCGCCACGAAGTAGTTGTATACGTAGGTGATGACGAGGCCCACGACGCCCATGATGAGGATGATGCCCCAGTAGTCCTTGAGCACGCTGAAACGTATCGCCGCGATGCCGGCTACGACCATGATGTCGAAGAAGAAGTTGCTCGCACGGGTCATGAGGAAGGCATTGGTGTATTCCTTCTTGATGACGCCCTTTTTCTTGAGCCAGCCCATGAGCAGCTTCACAAGCGTGGCGGTGAGTACGCCCAGCAGGAAGTTGAAGCCGTAGATGACGGATTTCATGCTCGGCAGCAGCAGACCCAGTGCATCCATGAGAAGATATGCCAGCAGGTAGGCCAGCGCGATAAGCGCAATCTGGATGGTCAGCTTGTCGATGCTCTCCTGCATGGGAATCTCGTCGTCGGACTGGATCTGCTCGGAGCGCAGGGCCTTTTCCTCGACGTGCACGATCTTTATCCGGCCGAGTCTTTTCTGGATGTTCAGGTGGATGACGCCGCCGATGCTGGCGCTCAGGAAGCCGAGGGCTGCGATGGTCAGGCCGAAGCTCTTGCCGCCGACAAAACCGAAGTCGTTCTCGAAGATGCCGCCGTAGTTGAGTGCCTGGCCCGTGCCCTGACCGTAGCCGAAGGGTAGGAGTATACCCGCCGCGGGGAAGAAATCCGTCACGATGAGCGCCGCGACGATGGAGATGGCAAGCCCGAAGACCGCCTGCAGCAGATAGGTCGAGACCGTGGTCACGCCGGTGTTGAATATCTCAATGGTACGCTTTTTCGTCAGCTTCGTGACCGAGGGCTTGAAGGCCGAGGCAATGAACCCCAGCGCCAGAGTGTGATAGGTGATGATCTCCAGTACCTCCGTGCCGTTGCCGCCGAAAAAGGCCGTGTCGAACATCACGTCGCCCGTGCACTCCTTGTAAATGCCCGCGACAATGATGAGTATGCCGCCGCCGAGGACAGAGGCCGGAATTAGCGAAGCCTGAAGGAATTTTATCGATTTCTTCAGCACGTTCGCCGCCAGCAGGCTCATGAGCAGCACCGCCGCAAGGTTCAGCCCGCTCCAAACACTATAGTCCCAAAAATTTTCCATCCCCGTCACCTCTGCCAAGATTTTTGCTGTGGTAATATATATTTACGTACTTGAGCGCGTTGAACCGCTTGTCGCTCTTGAACTGATAAAGCTGCTCCCCGAGGTAGACGTTGAGCTTGTTGCGGCCGAGCACGGAGATGCCGGTGATCTCGGCAAACGGCAGCGTCAACTGGTTTTCGCAGCCCTCGTCCACGACTATCCTGTCCCCGTACAGGCTAAGCTCGGAGAACTTGCGCAGGCGTTTCTTGCGCTTGTAGACGATGACCTCGTAGAGCGCCGCGGTGTCGCGGTACATGGGTTTGTCAAGGTACTGCCCGAGATCGAGCCGGTTTATGAAGTCCTCCTGATAGTCGTACCAGCCGGTGACGAACTCGAAGGGGAAGTGGAAGCCGACCCCGGTAAGGCGCTTGTCCTCGCCGTATTCTATCTGCCTGCGGCACTTTTTGCACTCTATGGTGTTCCCGTGGCTCTCTAACTCGGAAAGCCCGCAGTACGGGCAGACGTACATGGCCCGCTCGAGGTACTCGGCCCGGACGTCTGAGAGGAACTTCGCGTCCGCGACGCCCTCGTCCACGTAGAGCTCGCGCTCTATAAGCCCGAGCAGCTCCTGCTTGGAGAGGCTCTTGAACTCCTCCGGCTCGATGACCCGGGAAACCCGGGCGCGCATATGGCCGCGGCGCACGGCGTCGCTCCAGCGCGGGTGCACACCGTAGCCGCCCTCGATGCGCAGGCAGGCTATGGGCAGTTTTATGAGCTTGGCCAGTGCGGCGATGGCGGGGTTCATGTAGCCCGTGCGGCCGCTGTAGGTGCGGTTGCCCTCGGGCGCGATGGCGATAGTGCCGCCCTCCTTGGCAACCCTGATGCAGTTTTTGACCGCGGATATATCCGAGGTCTGTTTTTTTATTGGTATCGGCGCCACCGCCCAGCGCAGCAGCGAGGATATGAAACCGTTTGAGAAAAGGTCCTCGCTCGCCACGTAGTAGACCGGACCTTTGAAGGCCATGCCGACAAAAAACTGGTCGAACGCGGTTTGATGGTTCATGAGGATGAGATAGGACCGCTCTCCCTGCGCGGCGAAGCGCTCGATGTCAATACCGTATCTATGTTTGGTATAATCATACAGCACGGCATAGGCTATGTTTCTCACGATACGATGCCTTGGCCGCATCCATGGTTTTTTCTGTTTACCGTTTTCCATACACATCTCCCGCCCCCGAGCCGCGACCGGCAAACGGAGAGGCAAAAAATATTGCAAATAGCTTTCAATATATACCTTATCATCATAAACCTCTCTCAATATATTGTCAAATCGATAGACAGTCCGCGCGCGTTTTTGTGAGAAATCATACTTTTGATACAGCGAGTGCCGGCCTATATTGACATATTTCTCCGACTATCGTATAATCTGTATTAAGATAGCTAATACAGATTTGAAAGGAGATACCCATATGAGGAAAATAACGGTATTTATGATATTGATCTTCATGCTTTTCCTGACGGCCTGCGGGGGCGGACGGGTGCTGTCTTTGGGGGACAGTTTTGAGGAAGACTTGGGCGTGAACGGGCGGCTGGAGTACACGATAAAGGCGGCGAGGCTGGGCGAGATGCCGGTGGGCGCGGGAGGTTTCCTGGAGGATTCGCACGTGACAGTGGACGGTGTGAGCTATGTGTACCCGGACTTTCTTACTAACGGTGCGCTGGTGTCAGGGGCGCGGCTGGTACTGCTGGACATCGAGGTGCTGAACGTGGACGCGGACAACGCCGGGAGATATGAGGAGCTGTATGTATTCCGTGCGGACTCGATCGTGACGCTGGCGGACAGGTCGGACAGGGCCGGCGCGGGCGGCTATGCCTACATAGACGCGGGCTATTTCAGCCTGCTGGGAGGCTGCGCGGAGCACGACATGGCCTACGAGCTGAAGCCGGGCGAGAGCATAACATTCACGCTGGGCTTTCTGGTGGACAGCAGCCGGCAGCTCAAGGACCTTTACGCCTGTACCGCGAGCGGGAGTGCCGATGCGGCCTTCGTGGAGCTGGGTCTGTCGTGATGCTCAGCTCGGAGTTCAGGCGGCTGTTCAGGTCGCGGCAGCTGTATGCGGCCCTGCTCGCCGGTTTTGCGGCGGCGTTCTGCGACGTGGTGCAGAACGCGCGGGATGCGGCGCAGTTCTCGCGCATATCGCCGGAGGCGGGCTTTGAGGGCTACAGCCTCTTTGCGCGCTGGATGGGGATAAACGGATTCACCTTCGGGCACGTGCTGTTTTATCTGCTGTGGCCGCTGCTGGCGGCGCTGCCTTTCGGCTGGGCGTATGCGTCGGACC
Source organism: uncultured Eubacteriales bacterium (assembly GCA_900546615.1). Lineage (GTDB taxonomy): Bacteria > Bacillota > Clostridia > Oscillospirales > Oscillospiraceae > Scatomorpha > Scatomorpha pullistercoris. The sequence continues at coordinate 12,601 of URDJ01000018.1, forward strand.
TGCGCAGCGGCTACTGGCGGCAGATAGCCACGCGGGCGGGCCGGGGCAGGGCGGTGCTCGCGCGGTATCTTGCGGTGTTCACGGGCGGGGGGTTGGCCGTGATGCTGCCGCTGCTCGCGGACCTGCTGGTGAACGCGCTCATATGCCCGGCCTGCACGCTGAGGGTGACGAGTTCGCTGACCACTGTCGTGAGCGGGCATTTCCTGTCGGGGCTGTTCTACACCCGGCCCTGGCTGTGGTCGCTCATCTGGTGCGGAGTGAGCTTTCTCTGGGGCGGGGCAGCGGCGGTAATATGCCTCGGCACTGGCCGGGCGCTGAGGCGGGGCTTTGCGGCGGTGCTCTCGCCGCTGGCGCTGATGCTCGCATTGGACCTGCTGCTGACGGGCGCGGCGGAGGCGGCGGGGCTGGAGCTGTCGCCATATCGCCTTGCCAGTCCCGCGGCGCTCAGCGCCGCTGGGCTGGAGCTGTCGCCGTATCGACTCGCCAGCCCGGCGGCGCTGAGCGCCGACCCCTTGTGGCTGGTGCTCGCGGAGATAGCTGCAATAAGCGCCCTGTCGCTTGCTGGGTTCTGGATACAGGAGAGGAAAAATGAGCTTTATCAGACTGCTGTACTATGAGCTGCGCCTGGGGATGCTCAGGGCGAGATACCTGGCGGTGCTGCCGGCCGGGATGCTGCTGGCCTGGGACTACCGCCGCGCCATGGGCCTCGGTGGCGCGTGGGACTGCCTCGCATACGTCATGCTGGGTGCGGAGCCTGGCGCGCGGCTGGGGCTTCCGGCGGCGTGGCTGCTGGCGCTCTCGGCCTGCCTGCTGCCAAATCTGGGCTTTGGGGCCTTGGAGAATACGCAGCTGCTCGTGCGCGCGGGCAGGGTGCGGGGCTGGTTTGTGAAATGCCTGTGGAGCCTCGCGGCTGCGGTGCAGTGCGCGCTTGTGCTGTATGCGGGCATGGCGCTGGCTCTGCCGGGAAGGCCGCTGTATTCCGTGACCGCGCAGCCCGAGTATCTGCTGCTGGCTCTGGCGGCGACGGCGGCGCTGAACCTGCTGCAGACGCTGCTGGCCGCCTGCCTTGGGCCGGCCCCGGCCTTCCTTGCGGTGCTGGCTGTGCTCGCGGCCTCGGTGTATTTTTGCTCGCCCCTGCTCATCGGCAACTGGGCCATGCTGCTCAGGAGCCGGGAACTGGGCCTGACGCCGGGCTTTGCTGTCTGCCTTGCGGTCTGGATGCTCACGGCGGCGGCGGGCGCGGCGATGATGCGGCGCAGAGACCTCATGAGGGGGCTGAGACAATGAGACTGAACGTGAAAAACGTCGGAAAGAGCATCCGGGGAATACAGGTGCTCCGTGATATCGACCTTGAGCTGTGCGGTGGCAGGGTCTACGGTCTGACGGGCCCGAACGGCTCGGGCAAGACCATGCTCCTGCGGCTCATGTGCGGACTGATACGCCCGACCGTCGGATATGTGGAGATTGACGGCCGGCGGCTGGGGCGGGACCTGGATTTCCCGCCCTCGGTGGGACTGCTCATCGACGGCCCGGGCTTCCCGGGCGGATACACGGGCTATGGGAACCTGAGCCTTCTGGCCTCGATAAGGGGCGTCGCCGGCCCGGAGGAGATAAGGAGGGCGCTGCATGACGTGGGGCTGGAGCCGGAGGACAGGCGAAAGTACCGGAAGTACTCGCTTGGCATGAAACAGCGGTTAGGTATCGCGGCGGCGACGATGGAGCGGCCGGAGCTGCTCCTGCTGGACGAGCCGGCAAACGCGCTGGACGCGGCGGGCGTGGAGCTGCTGCGCGGGCTGATAAGGCGCGAGCGGGAGCGCGGGGCGCTAATCGTGCTCAGCGGGCACGACAGGGGATTTCTGACGGGGCTGGCGGACAGACTGCTCATAATGGAGGAGGGGCGCTGCCGTGAGACGGGGATATAAGATTCTGGCGCTGGCGGCCGTGCTGCTCCTGCTGACGGCGGTCTGGTGGTGGAGGTACGACAGCTTAAACAGCTATTACCGGGAATACGCGGGCCTGGAGCGCGAGTACGTCTCGCCGGGCGGCACGCTGTATTTTGGCGAGGACTATATAGATACGGGCCTGAGGGCGCGGGGCTATACGCTGAGGCTGACGGATTTTGAGATCGTAGACTACGAGGAGTATGCGGAGCTGACAGGATATACGGAGGAGCTTGTGGAGCCACCGGAGAGGCTGGCGCTCGCGGAGGTGGTGCTGGGGAACGAGGGAAGCCCTGACCCCGGCGTGATGCTGACCGAGCTGACGCTGCATGGGCTGGATTTCTACACGGATATGAACTTTGGGCTGCTGCAGAGGCTCAACCCGGTACTGGAGGGCAGCGGCGGGATATCGCTGCCCGAGGGCACCGAGCATCGCCTGCTCCTGCCGTATAACCTGCGCGGCGGTGCAGCGCTGGACGGAGCTTCACTGAGCATACAGGCGACAGCATATCCGACGACGAAGGAACTGGTGCTGGTCGAATGAAATAAAATCCAAAACTTCAACATTTCGGTGGAATAACACCTGTTTTGTGAGCAAACGCAGTAAAAAAGTGCAGAAAAACGTCTGCGTTTTGCGGATATGGGCTACACAGACGGAACGGGCCGTGCTATAATAAACAATTGTGTGAACGACACGAAATGTGCCGCCGCGCTCGCGGGCTGCAGAATGGGGGCAGGCGCAGCTGCCGCGGCAAGGCTGAACTGGAGGCGCGGTATTCTTGCTCTATGTGCTCTATTTTCTGATAGCTCTCGGTGCGACGACGGTCGGCTCGCTCACGGGCATGGGCGGCGGAGTCATCATAAAGCCGCTCATGGACATGCTGCAGGGCTTTGACGTGCGGACTATCGGCGTCATCAGCTCCATCACGGTGTTTTCGATGGCGGTGGTGTCCATCGGCAAGCAGATGTTCTCGAAGACGAAGATCCCCTTTGACATGGCCCTGCCTCTGGGGATAGGCTCTGTCATCGGCGGTCTGGTGGGGGAGTGGCTGCTGGACGTGATCGTCGGGGCGCTGGACGCCAACGAGCTGGTGACGGTGGTTCAGAACGTCGTCCTTTCCCTGCTCATCCTTGGCGTATACCTGTACATGAGGAACAAGAGCCGCATAAAGGGAAAGCAGCTGCGCGGCATCGTGCCCTCGCTGCTGGCGGGCGGCTTTCTGGGCGTGTGCTCGTCGTTTTTGGGCATAGGCGGCGGGCCGATAAATGTCGCGCTCATAATATATCTGTTCTCATACGATACGAAGACTGCGACAATCTGCTCGCTGGTGACCATCCTGCTTGCGCAGGTGTCGAAGCTGTGCAGCGTCGCCTTTACCACGGGCTTTGCGGTGTACGACCTGTCGATAGCGCCGGTCATGGTCATAGGCGCGGTGGCGGGCGGTTTCCTCGGTGCGAGCCTCAACAAATATTTTTCGGAGAAGGCGGTGGAGAAGGCCTTCAACGCTGTGCAGCTTCTGGTGCTGGCGCTGGCGATTTCAAACATCGTAAGAAATGTGATGTAAAAGTGCAGGATGCGCTTGCAAATCGGGAATTATGTTGTATAATGAGCCTGCGCTATATCCGGGCTGGAACCGGAACGGCAGCAGGAGGTAATTTAATATGTCGAACAACACTGAAAAGACCAGACGCCTTGTGGGATTATCCATCTTCACGGCTCTGGTCATCGTTTTGCAGCTGGTGGCGACCTTCGTGAAGATAGGCGCTTTCCCGGTGACGCTGACGCTGGTGCCCATCGTGGTCGGCGCGGCGCTCTACGGGCCGAGGGCCGGCGCGTGGCTGGGCCTCGTGTTCGGCGCGGTGGTGCTCATCGCCTGCATCACGGGCGCCGACTTCTCTGGACAGATCGTCTGGAACGCGAACCCCTTCGTCACCGTGGTGCTCTGCCTGCTCAAGGGCGCGGCCGCCGGCTGGCTCGCGGCGCTGGTATACAGGGCGCTGGCCAGAAAGAACGAGACCCTGGGCGTGGTATGCGCGGCGATAATAAGCCCCGTGGCGAACACGGGCATCTTCTGCGCGGGCCTCTACCTGTTCTACAACGACCTGTTCAACGAGTGGATGAGTAGGTGGGTGGCCGAGACCGGCAACGCGGCGAACCCCATCATGTTCATCCTGCTCTCGCTGGCTGGCATAAACTTCCTCATAGAGTTCGGCCTCAATCTGGTGCTCTCGCCCATCATCGAGCGGATCATCAGGCTCCGCAAGAAGGGAGTAGTGTAAAATGCTGCTGGCGGTGGACGCGGGCAACAGCGCCGTCACGCTCGGCTGCGTGGAGGGCCGGGAGATACTGAACCTCGCGCGGCTCGAGACGAGCCGGGGCAGGAGCGCGGACGAGTACGCCGTGCTCATGGAGCGTGTGCTCGCCCTGCGGGGCGTGAAGCTGCGCGAGTTCGAGGGCGCGGCCATCGCCTCCGTGGTGCCGCCGCTGACGCAGGTGCTGCGCGAGGCCGTGCGGCTCGTCACCGGGCACGACGCGCTCGTGGTCGGCGCGGGCGTGAAGACGGGGCTCAATATAGGCATCGACGACCCCTCGCAGATGGGCGCGGACCTCGTGGCGGGCGCGGTAGCGGCGCTGGACGCGCATGAGCCGCCGGTCATCATTATCGACATGGGCACGGCGACGACCATCACGGTCATCGGCCCGAACTCACGGCTTCTGGGCGGGGCCATCCTGCCGGGCGCGGCGGTGTCGCTCGAGGCGCTCTCGGGCGCGGCCTCGCTGCTGCCGAGGGTATCGCTGGACGCGCCGAAGCGGGCTATAGGCTCCGGTACGATAGAGTGCATGAAGTCCGGCGCGGTGTTCGGCGCTGCCTGCGCCATAGACGGCATGATAGACCGCATGGAGGCGGAGCTGGGCGGCAGGGCGGCGCTCGTCGCGACGGGCGGGCTGGCCGGGAGGATAATTCCCTATTGCCGGCACGAGATAGAGATAGACGACTACATGCTCCTGCGGGGCCTCTCGCTCATATGGCAGAGGAACCGGAGAGAGCGCCGCCGAGAGGCGAAATAGCGGCCTCCCGCATAAGATGCAGAAGGGACGACAGGCGAGCGTGACCTGCCGTCCCTTTTTCTGCAAGTGGGAGTGATGCAATTGGCCGACTGGTTTCTGAGCCTGCCGCATACGGTGCAGGCGCTTATTGCAACGATCTTCACCTGGGGTGTCACGGCGCTGGGGGCGGCGCTGGTGTTTTTCTTCAGGTCGATGAACAAGAACGCGCTCGACGCCATGCTGGGCTTTGCGGCGGGGGTCATGACTGCGGCGTCCTTCTGGAGTCTGCTGTCCCCGGCAATAGAGCTGGCGGAGAGCCTTGAGATGAACGTGTGGCTCACGGCGCTGCTGGGCTTTTTGGGCGGGGGCGCGCTGCTGTTCGCAAGTGACCGGTTGTGGGAGCGGCTGGAGCGACGCGGTGAAAGAAAGGATGCCTCGAGCCGCCGCCGGGCGCTGATGCTCATGTCGAGCATCACGCTGCACAACATACCGGAGGGGCTGTCGATAGGTGTGGCCTTCGGCTCTCTGGCCTATGGGCTGGACGGCGCGACGCCCGCCGCGGCCTGCCTGCTGGCGCTGGGTATAGGCATACAGAACCTGCCCGAGGGCACGGCGGTGAGTGTCCCGCTCCGGCGCGAGGGCATGAGCCGGGGCCGGGCCTTCTTCCTCGGGCAGGCCAGCGGCATAGTGGAGCCGATAGCCGGAGTGCTCGGCGCGCTGCTGGTGCTGAAGGTGCGGCTGCTGCTGCCCTATATGCTGGCCTTCGCCGCCGGGGCCATGATCTACGTGGTGGTCGAGGAGCTGATACCCGAGAGCCAGACGAACAAGAGAAAGGACGTCATGGCGCTCTTTACGCTCATCGGTTTCTCGGTCATGATGGTTCTGGACGTGGCGCTCGGATAAAAGTGTACCAAAACTTTCCCGGCTGTGGTATGATAGTTGTCATATCACAGCCGGAGGTGCTGATATGGAGAATAACAAGGAGAGAGCCACCGTGGGCCGGAAGCTTTTTCTGTACGTGACAGCCTTTTTCTCGGGCATGTCGGTGATGGCCATAGAGCTTGGGGCGAGCCGCCTGCTCGCGCCGTATTTTTCATCTTCGCAGATAGTCTGGACGGTCATCATCGGGACGATCATGATAGCCATGGCGATAGGCAACGTCTGGGGCGGCAGGGCCGCGGACAAGAACCCGGACCCTGTGCGGCTCTACAGGCGGCTGCTCATAACCGCCGTGTGGACGGCGGCCATACCCTTCGTGGGGCGCTACGTCATAGCGGGCGTGTCGGGCCTTTTGGCGCTCTTTGTGAAACACAACTTCCTCGTCTGGGCCTCGCTGGGCAGCTGTTTCGCGCTCTTTGTCGTGCCGCTCATGCTGCTGGGCACCGTGACGCCCTCGCTCATGAAATACGCAACGGAGAGCCTCGACGACAACGGGCGCACGGTGGGCGAGCTCGAGGCCCTCGGCACCATAGGCAGCATCATCGGCACCTTCCTGCCGACCTTCGTCACCATCCCGGCCGTCGGCACGGCGCGCACCTTCCTCATCTTCGCCGCCATCCTCGCCGTCATCAGCCTGGGCTTTTTCGCGACGAGGAAGAAGTGGGTGGCGCGCAGCGCGGTCATCGCCGCAGTCATCACAGCGCTCATGTTCGTACCCTTCAACTACAGCTTCGCCTTCTGGGAGGACGGCCTCACGGTCGAGGACGAGTCCATATATAATTACCTTCAGGTGCGCGAGACGGACGAGAGCGTCATCCTCTCGACGAACGTGGCCTTCGGCGTGCAGAGCATCATGATGAAGGAAGGCGGCCTCACGGGCATGTACTACGACTACGCCCTCGCCGCGCCGCTGATGGCTGAAAACTGTGAGGACGTGCTCATCCTCGGCCTCGGCACGGGCACCTTCGCGAGCCAGTGCCTCAAATATTTCCCCGGCTGCTCGGTCACGGGCGTGGAGATAGACGAGAAGATTGTCGCCCTCTCGCGCGAATACTTCGGCCTGCCGGACGAGGTCGAGGCCGTGGTCGGCGACGGCCGGGCATATCTCACGACCTCGGGCATGTACGACGTCATCATGGTCGATGCCTATCAGGATATAACCATACCCTTCCAGATGTCGAGCGTCGAGTTTTTCACCGAGGTGCGCGAGCACTTGAACCCCGGCGGCGTCATGGTCGTGAACATGTCCATGCGCTCCGACGCGGAAGGCTCGATGAACGAGTACCTCATTGACACAATCGCCTCAGTCTTCCCCTATTGCGCCACGGCGCGGGTCTCGGGCGGCAGCAATCTCGAGCTGTTTGCGACGGCGGATGCGGAGGGCTTCGGGCGGCTGGAGGCGCGCATGGCGGCGCTGGACGCGGACGATGAGCTGATGGATATCGTGCCCCGGATACAGTCGGCGCTCGAGCCTGTCGAGGGCGGCGACCTCATCCTCACGGACGACAAGGCCCCTGTGGAGCTGCTGGGCATGAGGGTGCTCGACGAGATGATCTCCACAGAGCTTGAGAACCTGCGCAGCCAGATAAAAGAAAACGGCATCATGAGCCTGCTGCAATGATGCGCGGCAGAAAGAGAGCGCCCCCGGCTGTTTGAACCGGGGGCGCTTATGTGTTTTATGGTGCGGATATCACACGCCGCAGGCCTTGCGCAGGGCGTCGGCGCGGTCGGTGCTCTCCCAGAGGACGCCGAGGTCCTCGCGGCCCATGTGGCCGTAGGCGGCGAGCCTGCGGTAGATGGGATTACGCAGGCCGAGGTCGCGGATGATGGCCGCGGGCCGCAGGTCGAAGACCTCGTTCACGGCCTTTGCCAGCACATGGTCGGGCACGGAGCCGGTGCCGAAGGTCGTGACGTTCACGCTCACGGGGTTGGCGACGCCGATGGCGTAGGCGAGCTGCACCTGGCAGCGGTGGGCGAGGCCGGCGGCGACGATGTTCTTGGCCACCCAGCGGGCGGCGTAGGTCGCGCTGCGGTCGACCTTGGTGGGGTCCTTACCGGAGAAGCAGCCGCCGCCGTGCGGGGCGCTGCCGCCGTAGGTGTCGACGATTATCTTGCGCCCGGTCAGGCCGGAGTCGGCGGCCGGGCCGCCCTTCACGAAACGCCCGGTCGGGTTGACGTAGTACTTGATGTCACCGCGATTCAGCTCGGCGGGGATGGTTGGCAGGATGACGTGCTCTATCATGTCGGCGCGTATCTGCTCGAGGGAGACGTCAGGGTCGTGCTGGGTGGAGACAACGACGGTGTCCACGCGGACGGGCCTGTTCTCGCCGTCGTATTCAATAGTGACCTGGGTCTTGCCGTCGGGACGCAGATAGGTGAGCAGGCCGCTCTTGCGCACCTCGGTGAGGCGGCGGGCCATCTTCTGGGCGAGGGAAATGGGCAGGGGCATCAGCTCCGGGGTCTCGTCGCAGGCGTAGCCGAACATCATGCCCTGGTCGCCGGCGCCGTTCTCGAGGCTGTCGCCGGACTGGCCTTCCTTGAGTTCGAGCGACTCATCGACGCCCATGGCTATGTCGCCGGACTGCTCGTCGATGGCGGTGAGCACGGCGCAGGTGTTGCAGTCGAAGCCGTAGGCGGCGTTGTCGTAGCCGATCTCGCGCACGACCTCGCGGGCGATCTTCGGGATGTCCACGTAGCAGCTCGTGGAGATTTCGCCCATGATGTAGATGATACCGGTGGTAGCGGTGCACTCGCAGGCGACGTGGCCCTGCGGGTCCTTCTCGAGTATGGCATCCAGAACCGCGTCGGAGATCTGGTCGCAGACCTTGTCGGGATGTCCTTCGGTGACGGACTCAGAGGTGAACAGGTAATTTGCCATTTTTGTATCTCCTTTTTGATTTAGAATACGTTTTTGATGACATCCGAAGCCCATCCAAACAGTCTCTCAGGCCCGGAGGCGAGCACCTCCCGGTACTTTTCAGGCAGCCCGGCGCGCGAGCCGGGGAAGCGGCCGGAGTCGAGCCAGACTAGCGCCCGCATCGTGAAGAATGCGGTCTTTTCGAGCGCCCTGGTCACGCCCTCGTCCCCGCCGTGGAGCAGGAAATGCGCGCAGCCGTGGTAGAGAGCGCCGGCGCCGGTGCGCGCGCTGCCGAGCGCTGCCTCGCGGCTGGGTGGAGGCAGGAAGTCCAGCGGGCCGTATACCGGGCGCGTGTCGAGGCGGAACTGAAACAGCTCCGAGGCATCCCATGCTCTCAGCTCAGCCTCGCCCGAGACGAAGTCGCAGAGCTTTTCGCGCTCCGGCAGGCCCGCAAGCGCGCATCTGAGCCTTGCAATGTCCTCAGGACCGAGCTGGTCGAGGACCGTCACGGCGTCTATGTCGCTGTCCTCGCGGGCCTCGCCGCGGGCGCGGCTGCCCTGTATGCCGAGGAAGCGCACCCTGTCACCGAACTCATCCAGCACGGCGCGGCTCCACAGCGGGAGCCAGCTTTCAATGTCCAGCATGGCCTGACCTCCGTAAAAATAACGCCCGTCGTTTCCGGCGGGCGCAGGTTTTGAGCGTATATCCTCATCTTCCGATTTACACCGCCGGATTTGGCACCTTGCAAATGCAGGTTGCCGGGCTTCACAGGGCCGGTCCCTCCGCCACTCTTGATAAGGCTTTTCAGTTGTCGGCAAATATTATACACGAGCCTCGGCGCATTTGTCAACAGTTTTATTCGGCTGGTTCAGCGCTTTCGTTCGGCTCGGGCGTCTCGCTCGGGCTCAGCTCAGGCGTGGGGCAGGCGGGGTCGGCGCCGGGCGCGTAGAACTGCAGGTTCATGTCCACGTCGGCGTCGATGCCCTCGAGCCGGCTCGTGAAGGAGAACTGCCAGATGGCGGCCTCGTAGTAAAAATCCAACGCCGTCCCCGGCGCGCCTATCCAGAGCTGGAAATCGGCGAGCTTCGAGAGGTCGTAGTCATAGTACGCTATGTAGCGGTAGAGGTAGACGCAGGGCGTGTAGCCGGCGTCCTTTATCATCTCGCAAAAGACGAGAGCAGAGGCGGTCAGCTCGTCGCGGTCGATGTCCTGCGCGCGCGATTCCTCCAGCGGCTCCCAGTCGAAGGCGACGGGCATTCTTATCTCGTAGTCCTTTATGAGGTCGAGCACGAACAGCGCCTCCTCGGCGGCCTCGATGGCGCCGGTGGACTGGGAGAAGAAGTAGACGCCGACGTCCAACCCCGCGTCGATGGCGCCCTGCATGTTCTGCTCGAACTTGTCGTCGACGAACAGCTCTCCCTCGGAGGAGCCGCGGTAGCCGCAGCGTATCATGGCAAACTCGACGCCCTGCTCCGCGACCTTCTGCCAGTCAATGTCGCCCTGATAGAATGACACGTCGATACCGAGCCGTGTTTCGTAGGTATCGCCCGTGTAGACGGGGACGCCGTCCTCGCCGGTCTCGAAGTCGTCCTCGGCGAGCGTCGACACAGGCACGCCCTCGGCAAGGTCGACCCATTCATAATTTGCGCCTGTGTTTACATATATCATGCCCTCGTGCGGGCCGGGAGTAGGCTCCGGTTCGCCTCCGCAGGCGGCGAGCGTCAGCGCAAGGGCGGCAAGCAGCACAATAGCGGTAAGTTTTTTCATGTCAAGTTCCTTTCGTCTCCGTCAGGATTCGACACATGATACCACATATTTGTGAATATTTCAACGCGAAGCATATTCCAGCGTCAGTCGGTTTCCCCAAGCCCCCGCCGTTTTGTCTTCACGTTCAGCAGTACGACGGCGGAGAGTACCAGCACCACGCCCGCGTATGAGAGCGCGCTCATGCTCTCGTGGAACACAACGGCGCCGACGATCGTGGCCACGACCGGTTCCACCGAGGCCATGATGGAGGCCCGTCCGGTTTCCATGCCGGTCAGACCGTAGGTGTAGAGCAGGTAGGGCAAAAAGCAGGTGAGCACGCCCGTCCCGGCCGCGAGCGCCAGGTTCCCCGCCGAGGCGGTCATAGCGCCGAACACCCCGTCCAGGCCCCAGATGAGCGCCGCCCCCGCCGCCGCAAGCAGGCAGGAATAGAAATTTATCGTGTTGCTCGAGTAGCCGCGCTCCAGCGCGTACCTCGCGAAAATGCTGTACATCGCGTAGCCGAAGCCCGCGCCGAGTCCGTAGAGTATGCCGAGCGTGGAGAGCGCCATGTCGCCTGAGCCCAGTCCCGACACCAGCGCGCAGCCGAAGAAGGCCAGCACCACCGCCGCGAGCTTCGTAGCTGTGAGTCTCTCCCTGAACAGCGCCGCCGAGAACAGCGTCACGATGGCGGGGGCGGTGTACAGCAGGATCGCCGCGGCGGAGAGGCTCATGTAGTTCATGGCCTGGAAGTAGCAGAAGGTGAAAAACAGCAGGCTCACGATGCCGCTGCCGAGAAAGCACCAGATATCCCGGAGCTTTATCCTGAACTGTTCTCGTCCGGTGAACAGCAGCGTCACGCCGAAGCAGAGCGCGGCTATGCCGCAGCGCAGGACTATGATGTTGGAGGACGAGAAACCCGCCTCGCCCATGTAGCGCCGGAACAGCCCCATGAATCCCCAGAGGCATCCGGCGGCGAGGATAGCTATAGTGAATTTGTTTTTCTTCATCATATCAGCCCGCTTATCCAGTCGTAGAGCGGCAGGTATCCTACAGGCAGGAAGACCGCCGGCAGCATGTTGGCCACTTTGAGCCTCTCCTTTCCAAGCCCGAGCAGGTTTATCGACAAACCGAGAAGCAGCACGCCACCGACAGCCGACATCTCGGTAACGACGCGGTCAGTGAGATAGGGCGCTACGGCGGAGGCGAGGAGTGTGAGCGCGCCCTCACAGATGAGGACGCAGGCGGCTGAGGCGATGACCCCCGCGCCGAGACCCGCGCCGAAGGCCAGCGAGGCGACGAGGTCGAGGACGGCCTTGGCGTAGAGGATGGAGTTGTTGTCGTTTATACCGGCCTCGACGCTGCCCATGACGGCCATGGAGCCGACGCAGAACAGGATGGAGCAGGAGACAAAGGCCTGGGCGAAGCCGCCGTCGGAGCCTGCGAGCTTTTTCTCGGCGAGCTGGCCGAGGCGTTCGACCCTGTCGTCTATCCTGATCAGCTCCCCGAGCAGGGTGCCGACGGCGACGCAGATGATGAGGCAGAGCGTGTCGCTTGTGCCGACGACGCAGATGATGCCGAGCCCGAAGCTGACGAGCGCGAGCGCAGCCATGAGAGCCGAAGTATATTTCTCGTTGATCTTGCCCCGAAACGCCAGACCCACAGAACCGCCGACCAGCACAGCTCCCGCGTTGGCGAGCACCCCAAGCATAAAAAAGCCCCCTTCGAGCTGAGAAATCGCATAAAATGATACAATTTAGAAATGAACATGTCAATAGCTCAAGTTGACAGGAGGCACAGGAAAGTAGTAATATAACAAAGTACGCGGGTATGGCGGAATTGGCAGACGCGCAGGATTTAGGTTCCTGTGGAGAAGTCCGTAAGGGTTCGACCCCCTTTACCCGCACCAGCGGCGTGTCGCCGCGACCAGAGCGCTCACCAAGCGCTCTGGTTTTTTGCGCTTTAAGCCCGCGTTTATCAGCTGGTGGTACGTGGGAGAACTTTTGCTGGGGATATCTGGTTGAGTGCTGGCTGAAAATACGGTATAATACAATACAACAAGGGAGGTGAGGGCATGATACGCTTTTTGCGAGAGGCCATGGCGGAGAACGCTGCTGCTGCGGTCATTATTTCTGTTGCCGCCATGCTCTTTCTCGGCTTTCTCATGACCCGCGTCACCAAACGGATGCGCCTGCCGAACGTCACCGCCTACATACTCACGGGTATCATCATAGGCCCATATTGCCTCGGCCTCATCCCGCGTGGCATCATCGAGGGCATGGATTTCCTCTCCGACATTGCTCTCGCCTTTATCGCCTTCAGCACAGGCGAGTTCTTCCGCCTGTCCGCGCTCAGGAAAAACGGGCTGAAGATCGTCGTCATCACCGTGTTCGAGGCCTGCATGGCGACGGTGCTGGTCTTTCTCGTCTGCCGTTTCGTGCTGGGGGTGGAGCTGGTGTTCTCCATCGTGCTCTCGGCCCTCGCGGCGGCCACGGCTCCGGCCTCGACTCTCATGACCATCCGCCAGACCGGGGCAAAGGGCGATTTCGTTGATACCCTGCTCCAGACTGTAGCGCTTGACGACGTGGTGGGGCTTATCGAATACAGCGTTGCCATCTCGCTCGCTCTCACTGTCGGCAGCGGGGGAGGGGCAGTTGGCGCGGCCGGGGTGATAACGCCGATCGCCCTTAACTTCGGCGCGCTCGCCCTTGGCGGCGTCTTCGGCCTGATGCTGAAGCTGATGCTCAGGAGGCACTCGCAGGACAACCGGCTCATCATCTCGATCTCTCTGCTGTTTGCCTTCTGCGGTGCCTGCACCGCGCTGAATGTCTCGCCCCTGCTCGGCTGCATGTCGATGGGCACGGTGTATATAAACGTCTCGGACGACGACAAGTTATTCAAGCAGCTGAACTATTTCACGCCGCCAATTCTGCTGCTGTTTTTCGTGCAGTCGGGGCTGTCGTTCCGGCTGGACGCGCTGTTCGATACCTCGGCCTCGGTGGGCGGCACGCCGCTGCTCGTCGTGGGCGTCGTGTATTTCTTTACGCGGATAGCGGGCAAGTACTCCGGGGCCTTCCTCGGTTGCGCGCTGACCGGCAAGCCTGAGACCACTCGCAACTGGCTGGGGCTTGCGCTTATACCGCAGGCCGGGGTGGCGATCGGCCTCGCCTCGCTTGGCGCGCGCACCATAGGCGGGGAGACTGGCATCGCGCTCGAGACAGTGATACTGGCCTCGAGCGTGCTCTACGAGCTGGTCGGCCCGGCCTGTGCGAAGCTCTCGCTCTACCTGTCGAGGTCATATACGACGAAGCTGGAGGAGCTGGTGCCGGAGGAGGAGCTGGATGGCATCGCGGAGCTTACGCCGACGGAGCAGCTGATACAGCGCATACAGGCCATACAAAAGGAGCTGCCCCGGGAAGCGGCGCCCTCTGACGAGGAGCTGGCCTTTCTCGAGGCGGCGGAGGAACAGCTTGAGGCCATGCGCGGCGCGAGGGCCGGCGCAGGCCGTTTGAGGAACAGGAGGCTTTGATATGGTACACGACGGCATAGCGGAACTGCTCGGGGCCTGGGCCTCGGAGCTGAACGGCTGGTCGGCGCTGCTGAGGATAGCGCTCTCGGTGCTGCTGGCCTCGATCGTGGGCTGTGAGCGCTCGAGCAAGCGGCACTCGGCGGGCCTGCGGACCTTCATGATAGTGTCGCTGGCCTCGACGACGGCGGCGCTGGTGCAGGTATACCTGATGGACATGGGCGAGGGCGCGGCATGGGTCTCGGCAGCGGTGGTGATAGGCTCGGCCATCGTGTCCGGCTACTCGATACTGTTCAGTTCGAAGGGGCAGATACGGGGCCTCACGACCTCGGCGGCGCTGTGGACCTGCGGCATCATCGGACTTGCGGTCGGCATGGGGCTGTATACCGCGGCGCTCATAGCCTGCGCCGCGCTGCTCGTGAGTCTGTCGGTGTTCCCGACGATAGAAAAATATCTCAAGGACCGCTCCAACCACTTCGAGGTACATCTTGAGCTGAAGAACAAGTCCGACCTGTGCAGCTTCACGGCTACGATACGCAGGCTCGGCATGAGGATAGACGACATAGAGCTCAACCCGGCGTATTTGAACTCCGGCCTGAGCGTCTATACCGTGTCCTTCACGATAAGCAGCAGGGAGCTGAAAAAGTACAAGAAGCACAGCGAGATAATCGAGGCTCTGCGCTCGCTGGACTATATCTCGCACATCGAAGAAATGGTCTGAGTCAGTCCCAAAGCCCGGAGTTCATGCGCTCTGCCTTGGTGTTCGGTATGTAGAAGTTGTAGACCTGTCGATACATGGTTGCGTCGTCATCGGAGAGGCAGGTGAGCGCAACAGTCCTTGGATACTCGTTCTGCCTTTGATGGGCCTGTATGGTCTTGAAAAGCATTCCCAGGACTTGAAAGTTCTTCGATGGCTTTGGACTTAGGGCATAGGGCGGCAGTACGAGCAGCTCGTCCCGGCGCTCAGCTGCCCCGGACAGCAGCACCGACCACTGGGCTTTCAGCTCGGGCACGCGCCCGGACATTTCGTCTATGTCCCCGGAAGGCGGGGCTGTAGGGTCTACTCTGAGTTCTGTTCTTTCCATTTGCTTTTACCTCCATTGTTGCCCAGACTACACTCTGGACGTTGAACTGGGTGGGGAATATTGATAAAATATAAACATTCTATTGTTACGGGAGTGTGTCTGATGCTTGAACGCTCACAGAAATATGACAGGCGGCTCATGAGGAAGTGCATGGCCGGGCCGAACGCGCTGTACCTGACGGATGAGCTGACGGAGAGCATGCATCTCGAGCCGGGGATGCTGGTGCTTGATCTCGGCTGCGGGCGGGGGCTGTCCTCTGTGTTTTTGGCAAAGGAATACGGCGTGAGGGTCTACGCTGTGGATAAGAATGAGTACGCATCCGAGACCTGCAACATGCTGAAGGACCAGGGGCTGGAGAACGAGGTGTACCCGATACAGGCGGACGCAGCGTCGCTGCCAATGCCGAGAGGAACATTTGATGCGCTGGTGTGCGTGAATGCCTACCACAACTTCGGTATGGAGGCGGGATTTTTCGAGGAGAAGCTGCGCCCGTTGCTGCGGGAGGGCGCCGAGGTCGGGATGGTGCTGCTGGGCCGGGACGAGGGCTGCGTGAAGGAAGGAGACGACAATGAGAACCCGGTGTTTTGGACTGCATCCGAGTGGAAACACTGGTTCGAGAGCGAGGGTCTCGCGGTAGAGACCTGTGAACAGCTCAAATGCACAGAGCGCGCCTGGAAAGAGTGGATGACCATTTACTCGCCCAGCGTTACGGAGGAGGAGCTTGAAAAGGTGAAGTTCAACCCCGAGCTTGCGCTCATCAAAATAACCGGCCGCGTCTGATAACAGACGGCGCATGAAGACGGTCCCAAACGGGACCGTTTTTTATTTGTCTGCCAGGGCGTAGAGGACCGTTTCCGTGATACTGCTCGAGTAGTGGCGCAGGTAAAAGCGATAGCCGGGCCAGAACTCCAGGAGCTTCGCGGGTATGTCGAGGACGTCGGAGCGGCGGTGCAGGCAGATGGCGAGCCTCGGACGGCAGGCCGTGATGAGCCTCTCCGCGCCTAGTACAGCAGGCAGTTCTCCTCCCTCCAGATGCAGCTTTATAAGTGTCGGGCGCTCACCGCAGAGGACATCGTCCAGCCTGACACAGCGTACCTCACAGCTGCCTTCGGGTTCAAGTCTGGAGTCCGGACCGTGCTCTGTAAAGCGTCGAAGCGCCGTCTCCTCCGCCAACGCGAAGGGGAAAACCCGCAGCCTTTCGTCAAAAAGCCCGCTGTTTGCCAGACACACGGCAAAATTTGACGGCGATGGCTCGAAAGCGGCGATGCCCCTGTATTTGCCATGTGTCAGCCTCGCAAACCTCTGTGAGGAAAAGAGGTCCTCAGCCCCGCCGTCCACGAAAAACTCGTCTTCTGAAAAGTTCAGTATATCGCTGTCGAAGCCGCAGCGCCAGATATCGGTGAATGGCTCGGGACGGCAGCCGAGGCCGCGGAAAAAGTCACGATCTGGCACGGATTTCGGGGAATTTTTTATTATTTCGAAAAGCTCTGGGCTGTCGGCCCGCACTTGCGCAGGGGCTGAACGGAAATACTCCGCCACAGCGCGCCCAAACTCAAGCTCCGAGCCTGAGACAAGGCCGTCAAAAAGAATAACGGAGGACTGGTCCGACAGATTTTTGCGGATGCGGTCTGCCAGAAAATCGGTATCATTCAAAATCCGGAGCACCTCCTGTAAGCAGCAGTGACAGGTATTATTGTTTAACGGATGCCCTCAAATGTCAAGGAGCACGGGAAAATTTTTACCTTGCTGTGTAGTGTGGGCTACATCCACGGCCTTGAGAGAAAACTGACGCGCATGTTATTCTTTTAACGACTCTGGCAGAATGGGTTAACGATTTTGAGAAAGGACTGGAAACATGGCAGAAAACAAAACTGTTTCAATGACCATAAACGGCAGAAGGTACGTCTTTGCCATTGGTCATGAATTCGGTCAGATCCCGACGAGCGAGACGCTCTGTCAGACTCTCCGCAACAGGCTGGACCTCACGGGCACGAAGGAGTCCTGCTCCGAAGGCGCCTGCGGCTGCTGCACGGTCATTATGAACGGCGACGCCGTGGCCTCCTGTATCACGCTGACGGTCGAGTGCGACGGGGCGGAGATCACCACGATAGAGGGGCTTCAGGACCCCGTGACGAACGAGCTGGACCCCATCCAGCAGGCTTTCATTGACGAGTACGCCTTCCAGTGCGGTTACTGCACTCCGGGCATCATCATGACCTCTCGCGCATTGTTCAACCACAATCCGCACCCGACGAGGGATGAGATTGCCGAGGCGCTCTCCGGCAACTACTGCCGCTGCATCAGCCATTACCATGTGCTGGACGCTCTCGAAAAACTGTCTAAGAAGGGGGTAGAGGAATGAGCACTCCGAAAAAGCCCGAATACCGCCATATCGGTAAGTACGTGCCCCGCAAGGACGCGCGTGAGATAGTCACCGGCAAGTGCATATATCTCGATGACTACAAGATGAAGGGCATGCTCCACGCGAAACTGATGCCCAGCCCCTATGCGCACGCCATGATAAAGGACATCGACACCTCGAAGGCCGAGGCCCTGCCGGGCGTGTACGCCGTCGTGACGTATAAGAACCAGCCGGACTTCTCCAAGGAGTTTCTGCAGGGCCTGCCCCCGGTGAAGAAGGTCTGCGACCAGCACCTGCGCTACGTCGGCGACTGCGTCGCCCTCGTCGCGGCGGAGACCGAGGAGCTCTGCGAGGAGGCCATCCGCCTCATCAAGGTGGACTACGAGGTGCTGCCCGCCGTGTTCGACATAGAGCAGGCGAAGGCCGACGGCGCGGCCCAGCTCTATCCCGGCTTCTTCGAGAACAACCGCTACGAGAAGGACCTCGGTTTCGGCGATGAGAAGATGCTCTTCTCCGTCGAGCGCGGCGACTGCGACAAGGCCTGCGAGGAGGCTGACTACGTCTACGAGGGCACCGGTTACTTCGAAACCAACCCCGCGCCCCTCGCGCCCGAGCCGCCCGAGATGATAATGTACTACGACGACATCAACAACAAGTACCAGATGTGGGCTACGGCGCAGTCCGACCGCGTGCCGAAGATGCCGCCCGATGTCGGCCGTATGCCTGCGGACGTCGTCATCGAGACCCGCGTCTTTAACGTCGGCGGCTCCTACGGCAACAAGCAGGAGATGACGCTGATGTGCCTGTACACGGCGCTGCTGTCGAGGCTAACGGGCCATCCCGTCAGGTTCCGCATGAACAAGGAGGACCAGCTGACCATCCACGAGATGCGCCTCGGCTCCCGTTTCACGGCCCGCTTCTCCATCAAGGACGGCATCATGACCTCCGTTAAAGGCCACTGGTACGTCATGCCCGGCTACACCGACGATGCCGGCTACTGCATCACCGCCGTCGGTCTGGGCGAGATGCAGGTCGCGCTGGCGAAGTGCCAGAACTGGGACATCGACACCTGCATGTACGCGACGAACACCATTTCCTGCGGCACGGTCCGCGGCTTCGGCGGCCAGGAGCTCAAGAGCGCCATGATGCCCGTCATCGCCCACATGCTGGCCGACATGAACCTTGACCCGGTGCAGTTCTTCCACGACAACTTTGTCTGTGCAGGCGACCGCTACATGTGGCGTGACTGCAACTGGTGGACCTGCCACGAGGTCGACTACCGCCAGGCCATCCTCGAGGCCGCCGAGAAATTCGGCTGGAAGGA
The DNA here is from genome assembly GCA_900546615.1 of uncultured Eubacteriales bacterium. Lineage (GTDB taxonomy): Bacteria > Bacillota > Clostridia > Oscillospirales > Oscillospiraceae > Scatomorpha > Scatomorpha pullistercoris. Next base: position 31,426 of record URDJ01000018.1, read on the forward strand.
GAAGTTCAAGGGCTGGTACAAGCCCACCGCCGTCAATGGCTCCAAGCGCATAGGCGTCGGCGTCTCCATCCACGGCAACGGCGACGTCGGCGAGGACAACTCCGAGGCCATCGTCCGCCTGCACACCAACGGCTCCGTCATCCTCAACCAGTCCCTCGTCGAGTCCGGCCAGGGCCAGAGGGCGGCCTGCGCCAAGATGGTCGCCGAGGTGCTCAATGTGCCCTTCGAGTCCGTCACCGTGACGAATACGGGCACCGTCGACAACCCCGTCGAGTTCGGCCTCTGCGGCAGCCGCGGCACGCTGACCTCCGGTACCGCCGCCACCCGCGCCGCTGAGGACGCCCTGCGTCAGCTGCAGGCCATGGCAGCCGCCGTGTTCCGCTGCTCGCCGTATGAGATTGAGACGCGCGACGGCTTCGTCTGGGTCAGCAACAAGCCCGACAACAAGCTGCCCTGGGCCGCGATCATCCCGTATTCGACCTCCATCACCGGTTTCGGCCGCTGGAAGGCGAACTACGCGCAGCCGAACATGTGCATAAACTTCGTCGAGATGGAAGTGGACGTCGAGACGGGCGAGGCCATGCAGGGCAGTTATATAGGCATCAGGGACATGGACGGGCTGATGGAGTACCGAAGGAGCTGCCAGGAGACGAAACAGGGGGGCTGAGAGATGGAAAGCGGATATCCGAAGGAGCCGGCGGCGGAGAGCCTCATGCAGGACGAGGGCGGCCGAGAGCTGATAAGGCTGGGCATAGGGGTAAGAAGGGACATCATAGTCGAAGCCGGCTATAAAACCGAACCCGGACTACCGGAGGCCATGGGAGCTGCGATGAGCGAGCTGACGGCTCTGGCGAAGGATAAGGCTATCATGGCTGCCAGCCTTATAAAGGCCGCGGACATAGCGCGGCGGCTCCCGGCCGACGACCCGGAAACCCCCAAGTACGCGGCGATAGCGGAGCTGATGCTGCATGAGTGCCTCAGGAACTATTCGATGAGCTATAACAGGGCCAGAGAGGAACGGCTGAAAAAGCGAGCCGCGGAAAAAGAAGATTGACAAACGCCCCGACCGACAGGCCGGGGCGTTCTCATGCCGCATCACTGTGCGAAGATGTTCTTTTTTATCTGCGAGATGGCGTTTTTCTCAAGTCGGGAGACCTGGGCCTGGGAGATGTGTATCTCGGAGGCGACCTCCATTTGGGTCTTGCCGTCGCAGTAGCGCAGGGCGAGGATGCGTTTTTCGCGTTCGCCCAGAGAGGCAATGGCGTCGGTGAGCGCGAGGCGCTCGAGCCAGCTCTCGTCGGTGTCTCGCCTGTCGCAGATCTGGTCCATAACGCAGACGCTCTCGCCCGCGTCGGAGTAGACCGGCTCGAACAGCGAAACCGGGTCGGAGATGGCGTCGAGGGAGAAGACGACCTCCTCGCGCTTTATGCCGAGGGCGCTTGCGATCTCCTCGGTCGTAGGCTCTCGGCCCGTCTCAGCCGTAAGCTTTTCGCGCATCTGCAGTACCCTGTAGGCGGTGTCGCGCATTGAGCGCGAGACGCGCACGGAGCTGTTGTCGCGCAGGTAGCGCCGTATCTCGCCTGCTATCATCGGCACGCCGTAAGTGGAGAATTTGACCTTCTGCGAAGTGTCGAAGTTGTCGATGGCCTTGATGAGGCCAATGCAGCCGACCTGAAACAGGTCGTCCACGTTCTCGCCCCGGCCTGCGAACTTCTGTATGACCGAGAGCACCAGCCGCAGGTTCCCGCTTATGAGTGCCTCGCGCGCCTCGAGGTCTCCGGCCCGCGCCCTTACGAGCAGCGCCTGGGCCTCGTCGTTCTTCAGCACGGGCAGCCTCGCCGTGTTGACTCCGCAGATCTCTACCTTGCCCTGCAAATTTTAAAACCCCTTTTCAGGAAAGTACAGCTAGTCTCTCCCAAAAACGGCATTTTGATTCAAAACCTGCCCGGGACGGCAAAGAGCCCTATTTCAGATACGTCGTGCGCGGCGTGTAGAACACTTCGCCGGGCTCCATGTGGAGGCTCAGGAAGCCCTCGTCGCTGCCCGCGGCTATGAGCCGGCGTATGACCTGGGGCTCGCCGAGGAAGTCGCGCGTGTAGTCCTCGAAGACGGCCCAGGCCGCGCCGTCCGCTGCTATCTCCTCGGGCATGTCCTCGGGCGCGTACTCAGTGCGGCCCATGAGCTCGCCGTCCGCGGAATAGAGCAACACGGCGAGCTTGTCGGAGGGATAGCGGCCCGTCGCGGTCAGCGTGATCTCCATGCCGTAGCCCTGCTCGCCCTCGACGGCGCTCTCGCGGCTGTCCGAGAGGCTGAAGACCATGCTCCCGCCGCTGTCCGCCGTCATGCCTTCGCCGGGGACGAGGTAGATGCGCCCATCCGCCTGCTGGTACACGGGGTTGCAGTAGGCGGTGACGCGCCCGGAGCCGCTGTCGGTGAAAATTTCGCCCGTGAGCACGGTGGTCACCATGTCGTCAGAGTTGCTTATGCTCAGATGTACGTCCGCGAGCTTGTCGCCGCAGTCGCTGCCGGTGTAGCTCTCGCCGTCCTTCTCATAGCGCGCCGCGATGAGGGGCACGCCCACGATGGGGAAGCTGGTTTTGCCGTCCACGACTTCGGCATAGATGCGCTGGGAGTATTTTTCGGTGTCCTCGCGGGATATCTCGCCGCCGCCCGACAGGGACGAGGCGTTGTCCTGGAAGTAGGCCTCGAAGTCGAAGGTGTCGATGTAGCTTTCGGTGATGTACACGCCGACGAGCCTGTCGGTCTCCGAGGGCTCGCCGTCCTCGCGCAGCAGCGAGCAGCCGGGCAGAGAGAGGGCGAGGGCGAGTATGAGCGCAATGGCGAGTTTTTTCATGTGTAAGCTCCTTCTTATGCATTGGTATGCGCCGTTTTTCGCGCACGTCGTAGGGGCGGGGTTCCATCCCCGCCCGGCGTCATGGTTACGCACCGGTGAAATGACAAGGGGGAACCTCCGGCGAGGGTTCCCCCTTAAACCCCCTCCTGCGCTTTTATGAGCATAGAGTGTTCCGCGCTCCGCCTTTTGTAAAAGGCGGGCGAAAACTTTTAGACTTTGCGCCCTCAGACGAACAGGTCGTTGTCGTCCTTGAGCCGCTTGTGCGCCGCGATGAGCCTCGCGCCCAGCAGCACGGCGAAGCAGTAGATGAGCGCGCTCACGGGAAAGCTCACCGAGCTCAGGCTGAGGCCCGCGGGCCTCGCGAGCACATTGACAAGTTCCACCGCCGCAGCCAGCAGCAGCATCGCCGCGAGCGCCGCCGCGCAGAACCTCGATAGCCGGCCCACCGCCGCCATGACGGCCTCGCTCAGCTCCCCGTCGATGTCGTAGCGCCGCAGCGCCCCGAGCGTGTACATGCAGGCAGCGACGCCCAGCCCCGCAGAGACGAGCATCAGCGCAGCCTTCGAGAGTGCCGCCGCGCCCATCTGCCCGTACCTGAGCACGAACACAGCCGCGCCCACGTTCGCGCCTGCGCTATAGGCGAAGTACAGCGCCGCCGCGCAGACGCCCCAGCCGCACCAGCGCACGAGCGGAGCGCCTTCCGCCGCGCAGCAGGCCCGCAGTATCCGCAGCCCCGCCCAGACCAGCAGCGCCGTCCAGACCGCCGAGGGCTGTGCTGCGGACGAGGCGAACAGGTCCTCCATGCTAAGCGGGCTGTCCATGACCATGTAGACGAGCACCGCGCACAGCAAAAGCAGCAGGTCCTCCGGCCTGAACCTCTGCCTGAGCAGCTGGGCGAGGAAGCCGAAGACCGGCAGCGCGGCCAGCACGAGGCACACGCTCTGTGGGGTCCGGCCGTCCGCGCCCGCCGTCACGGCCTGTATCTGCGCAAAGGGGAACCAGAGCCGGCCCAGCGCCGACTCAGCCTGCGAGACCGAGAACAGGTACACCGCGCAGCCCGCGAGCGCCGCCGCGGCGCAGAGGATGAGGCAGCGCGCAGGGCTTAGCATCGTCTTTCTGTCACCGTTCATTCTTCTTCCTCCTCAAGCTCTCCGTCAAATTTCAAAATGTCTCCCACGTCGCATTCGAGGTAGTAGCAGATGCGGTTGATGGTTCCGAACCTGACGCCCCGGGCCTTGCCGGAGCGCAGGATGGAGAGGTTCGCCTCCGTGATACCCACCTTGGCGCAAAGTTCCTTCGCCGTCATGCCCCGCTCGCGCAGGACCTCGTCCAGATGTACCCGTATAGCCATCAGACAAAGAGATCGTTGTCGTCCCGCAGCTCTTTGTGCGCGGCGATGAAGCGCGAGACGATGAGCGCCGCGAGGCAGAACAGCAGCTGGAAGACGGGGAAGTTCACGCTCACGTCCGTGCTGGCCGAGAGCCTGACGAAGGCGAGTTTTGCGAGGTTCGCGGCGAGGCTTATGAGCAGTATTGCGCTCGCCGCCCGGACGCTGTAGCGGTAGAAGCCCCGGGCAAGGTCCACGGTATCGTCCGTGAGCTCCCCGCCCTCGCCGAGGCTGTCCACGAGCCGCAGCCCCAGCAGGCAGCCGTAGACGGTTATGCCGCTTGAGGCCACGGAGCCGGCGCCCTCCGCGAGCGCCGGGATGGAGAAGCGCTCAAAGAGCGCGGCGAGTATTGCAAAGGCCGAGACGCCCGCGAGCGCGGCAAAGAGCACCCCAACAAGCACGACCACGATGCGCACCAGCCTCACGAGCCGCCTGTCGTCGGAGACGCTGAAATACCGCAGCAGCCTCAGCGCCAGCCAGGTCACGAGCACGGCGAGAAGGCCCATCTGCGCGAAGGCGGAGTATATCGTCCAGTTCCTGTCCAGCGCCCGGCCCACGAGCAGGAGCAGCACGACGGAAAGCAGCGCGAGCAGCCAGTCCTCGCGCCAGGGCCTGCGCCGCCTCGAGATGAGAAAGAGCGCCCCCGCCGGCACGAGGCACACCAGCACATACAGGATTATCGCCAGTATACGCCAGACCGCGCCCGTTTTCGAAATGTCCCAGAGCAGGTCCACGAAATACCCGCAGGGCAGCTTGAACGGCAGCTCTATAAGCCCCGGACGCGCCGCCAGCGCCGCGCATACGCCCAGCCCCAGCGCCGCCGCCAGCGCAATAAGCCGCCAAAACCTCTTTTCCGCCATGCCTGTCCCTCCTGAAATTATCGTAAAACAATAATCATCTGCTTTCAGTGTAACAGCCGAATTATCGTTTGTCAATAATTTTTCTCCACAAAGCTGAAAAAACAAGCCCGGCCGGGCTTAAGGCCGGGCGGGCGGGAAGTCGAGAAGTTTTTTGATACAGAGGGCGTAGACGCTGACGCTTGCGATGGGGCCGAGGATGTCGGAGACGGGCTCGGCCCAGAAGGCGGCGCGCGCGCCGAATGCGGCGGGCAGCCAGAACAGGGCGGCGAAGTAGACGAGCTTGCGCCAGGCGGAGAGCGGCAGGGCGAGCTTCACCTGGGCCATGCCGGTGAAGCCGTCCACGAGCGCGTACTGGACGCCGAGGGGAATGATGGCGAGCGTGCAGACGCGGATGGCGGAGAGCGCCTCCTCTGCGAGTCCGGCCTCGGTTGTGAACAGGCGCACGAAAAGCCCTCCGCCGAGCCGCGCGAAGGCGAACATCAGGGCGGTATAGCCCACGCAGAGCAGCATGATGTGCTTCTGGGCCTCGAGTATGCGGTCGCGCCTGTGGGCGCCGAAGTTGAAGGCGAGGATGGTCTGGGTGCCGCCGGAGATGCCTCCGAGGGGCATGGTGACGACGAGCATGAAGCTCTGGGCGATGGTGGCGCAGGTGATGAGCCTGTCGCCCAGCTCCGGCCCGCCGTAGCTCTGCAGGACGGCGTTCATGGAGATTATCATGACGCTGTCCACGAAGATGATGAGGAAGGGCGAGATGCCGGTGAGCAGTATACGGCCTATGAGCTTGCCGCTGTAGCCGCCGAAGCCGATGCGCACGGGCACCTTTTTGCCGAACAGCACGCAGAGCACGTAAATGCAGCTGGCGAGCTGGGAGATGACGGTGGCGAGCGCCGCGCCCGCGACCCCCATGTCGAAGGCGAAGATGAAGACGGGGTCGAGCACTATGTTGAGCGCCGCGCCGAGCACAACGGAGAACATCCCCTTTTTGGCGAAGCCCTGACAGATGATAAACTGGTTCATGCCGAGGGAGAGCAGGTTGAAGGCGGTGCCGGCGAGGTAGATGGAGAAATACTCGTCGGCGTAGGGGTAGGTGACCTCGCTCGCACCGAAGAACATGAGCATTGGCCTCCTGAGCGGATAGACCGCCGCGGTGAGGACAATAGCGCAGACGCACAGGACGAGAAAGCTGTTCGAGAGTATGCGCCTGGCCTCGTCCGGCCTGCCGGCACCCATGTTGATGCTCATGAGCGGTGCGCCGCCGACGCCGACGAGGAAGGCGAAGGCCCCGAGCATGGTGACGACAGGCCCGCAGACGCCGACGCCCGCGAGCGCGGTCTCGCCCGTGACGGGGATATTGCTTATGTAGATGCGGTCCACGATGCTGTAGAGCACGCTGACGAACTGGGCCAGCATGCTCGGGAAGGCTATGCGCCAGACCAGCGGACGGACAGGGTCGCGGCCGAGGTCGTTCTGCTTTTTCACGGCAATGCTCCATTCAAAAGTTTTGCAAGTGACATTATAGCCCGTTTTCCGCGCAATGCAAGCCAAATGAGCGCAATGCCCGGGGCGCGCCTGCCCCTGCTCACGGCTCGTCTTCAATGTATTCCATTATATCCCCAACGCTGCAGCCGAGTATGCGGCAGAACATGTCTATGGTGTGCGTGCTGACGCTCTCGTTACGCTTTAGCCGCGTGATCTGAGCGGGGCTGACTCCGTATCTCTTTATGAGAGCATGTTGCGTCAAGCCCCTCTCCCTCATCACGTTCCACAGATTGTCGTACCTGATCATAACATCCAAGTCTCACTTTCCACATGAATGTTAACCGAATGCGGTGTATATTGATATTAACCAAAATCGGTTAATATCAAATCAAAAAATACTGAACAGGGGGAAGTGTGATGAAAAAACGCGCGGCGCTGCTTCTGTGTGCGGCGGCTTTGATGTTGACGCTGTGCAGCAGCGGCCCGGCTCCCGTCGCAGTCGATGACGGCAGCGCATACGACGGCCCAACAGGAGGCGGCTATGACTGCGACAAGGGCTACGGCTACACCGCTCCGGAGCCGGGGCAGTCGTTCAGCGACTATGTGAAGGAACAGGACCCGGAGCTGTATGAGAGCCTGTTCAACTAGTTTTCGCGGCATCTGCAGAGATGGGAGGTGAACCTGGCTGTGTATAACAATAACAACAATAATAAGGGTGGCCTGACCTTCTTTGGCGTTGTTCTGGCGATCTGTCTGGCTCTGCTCATCATGTATGTGCTGTGAGCGTTCGTTTTGCGCGAGGCGCTTTGATGTGATCACGCTCGCAATTATTTCGCTGGCCTATTGTGTGAACCGGTTTTGGCTTAAAAACGCGCTTGGCGTTCCCGTGGTATCATATCTGCTGAAATGCCACTTCAACGACTGGCTCGCGGGGATATGCGTCATGACGTATTTGAATCTGGTCATGAGCTTGGGCGGATACCGCCTGCGGACTGCTGTGGGAATATGCGCTGCCGATGGTTTTCCCGCACGGCACCAGCGACGTGTGGGACGTCGCAGCGTATGTCCTGGGCGGGCTCACATATGTCCTGCTTTCCCGGCTCGGCGCCCGGAAAGCCCGCACGGGCGGAGAATAAAAGGAGCCGGCGGATTTTTCCGCCGGCCCTTAGCCTGTCTAAGAAGTCCGGCAGTCGCCGGGCTTTTCGCATATATGGAGTGGAATAGTCTCAGGAGGCGATGGCTGCGCCTGCTGCGGAGGATCGACAGCGTCGCGGACTTCACCCGTCTGTACGAGAGGGCCGAGCCGCTGCGCTGCCCATGGCATAAGGCTCAGGCCGCGCCGCGCATGCTGTCGATGTCTGCGCGGATGGCGGGCGAGATGTCGCGCCACTCGTAGACGTAGCCCTCGTCGGGCGTCTGCAGGAGTATCCGGGCCGAGTCGTAGTATTCGGTGGAGAGGTAGGAGACGTTGCTGCTGTTCCAGCCGACCGGGGCGTCGCCGTCGAAGGAGACGTAGGCGTGCATGAGCTTTTCGTTCCAGGGGCTGCTGCCGCTCCAGCCGAGCGCGGCGGCGCTGAGGCTGTCCCCGCCCGTGAGCAGGAAGCCCTCGCGCGTATAGCCGGTGCTGACGAGGTTCACGATGTCGAAGACGTAGTATCTGTCCCCGGCGCGCAGGTAGTTTATGACGTGCCCGCCGCCCTCGCCGGCAGCGAAGGTCATGCCTATGAGCCCTACCTCATCGTAGTCGCCCTCGAGCAGCCGGGCGGTCAGCCCGGCGGACGCGCCGCAGTTGAAGAAGTTGTGGGCGAGCACGGCTGCCGGGGCGTAGTTGTAGTGCCAGTCGCATTCCTTGTCGAAGGTGACGATGTCCACGCCTTCCGCGCGCGTGCCGGCTGCGGCGTAGTAGTAGATGCAGTCGCCGAGGGTCTTGACCGCCGCCGCCACGGTGTCGATATCCTTGCCGTAGAGCGCCGCGGCCTCCGCGCGGCTGAGGGTGGGCATAAGCTCCTGCGTGATGCCGAGGCTGGCCCAGTTCTCCGTGAGCTGGCTCCAGCTCTGGTCGGCAAATGCGAGGCGTTCGGCCTCCTCGTAGTCGTCAACCTCGGCCTGGCTCATGCTGAACACGAGCCGCGCCTGCCCGCCGCTGAGGACGCAGTCAGTATCGGTGAGCGTGAAATGCAGATCGGTCTGGCCGCAGTCGGCTACAAATATGTGCTGCAGCAGCTCGCCCGGGGCGACAGGCCCGGCGACGAGGTACTCGTTCAGATCCGTGAGGCTCGGCACGACGACTTCCTCGAACGAGGCCGGGCGGCAGTTGGCGTTGTAGAGGTTGTTTGAGAGCATCACCGGGGAGATGATGAGGTAGCCCTCTTTCACCGGCAGGGCGAGGGCCGTGAGCAGCCAGCGCCCGCCCTCGCGGCTCACCACGTCCGCCATGACGCAGTGCATACCGGGGTAGTTGTCGGAGAGGAAGTAGGCGGCGAGGGCGGTGTAGTTCTCGCTGGCGGAGATGCCGTCGCGCAGCCAGTCGAGGCTGAAATCCAGCCTCATGTCGCCGCTGAGGTTTATGGAGGTGTACATTTCGGCGTTCCAGCTGTCGAGCCAGGTGAGCACGTCGCCGAGGGTGGAGAGCCTGTCGCGCAGCTCCTGCGCCGAGGCGTCGCGCAGCGCGGCGAACTCGCTTTGGCTGAGGCTGTCGGCAAGGTAGTCGTCCTTCGTCATGGTGCTGCCGATGCCGGCCAGCTCGCTGCCAAGGAGGCTGCCGTCCTTGCACCTGGCACTGAGGGCGGCGAGAGATATGAGCGCCACGTCGCCGCGCAGGAAGGCGGCTCCGCCCTCGCTGTACTCGCCGTCTGTGATGCCCAGCCTGTCGGAGAGCTCCCATGAGCGCTCCCAGTCGAAGTCTTCCCCGGAGGAATAGCCCATGGCGCGCAGGACGAAGGTTATGTACTGAGCGGCGGTGACCGGGTTCTGCCCGCTGTAGGTGCTGACGGAGGTGCCGTCGGTCAGGCCGTGGGCGTAGGCGTAGCCCACGTAGGGCACGGCCCAGTCGGCCACGTCGCCGAAGGGGATGTCCCAGCTGCCCGCGAGGGCCTCCTGCTCCTTGCCGAGCAGGCGCACCAGCATCGTCACGGCCTCGTGGCGGGTCGGCGCCCTGTCGAGGCTGAACAGCGGCAGGCCCTCGGAGTCAACCGCAGTGCCCTGGAACAGCCCGAGGGCATAAAGCTCGTTCGCGGCGTCCTCAGCGGAGACGGAATCCGCCGCCATGCCCGGTACCGCCGCGAGGCTGAACATCAGGGCGAGAACCAGCCCCAGCGTCAGGATGCGTTTTTTCAAGTTACTCATACGCCCACTCCTTTTGTCGTGTAAATCTCAGCAAAAACAGGGCCGACCATGAGGCCGGCCCTGATACAGGTTCCGCTTACGCTTTCTCAAAGGCGTCCTTGCCCATTCCGCAGACGGGGCAGACCCAGTCTTCGGGGACATCTTCCCAGGCAGTGCCGGGGGCCACGCCGTTGTCGGGATCACCGACGGCGGGATCGTACTCATAACCGCAGACGCATACGTACTTATCCATCGTATTTAGCTCCTTTTATTTTGTTCTATTTCAAAAATACAGCTTAACCAAAATAGCGGGCCAGCAGGCCCTCGAAGGCCTTGCCGTGGCGGGCCTCGTCGCGGGCCATCTCGTGGACGGTGTCGTGGATGGCGTCGAGGTTCAGCTGCTTGGCGAGTTTGGCCAGCTCAAACTTGCCGGCGGTGGCGCCGTTCTCGGCCTCAACGCGCATCTCGAGGTTCTTCTTCGTGCTGTCGGTCACGACTTCGCCCAGCAGCTCGGCAAACTTCGCCGCGTGCTCGGCCTCCTCCCAGGCTGCCTTCTCCCAGTACAGTCCGATCTCGGGATAGCCTTCGCGGTGCGCAACGCGCGCCATGGCCAGATACATGCCGACCTCGGTGCACTCGCCCTCAAAATTCATCCTCAGACCGGCGATTATCTCATCAGGAGAGCCCTTCGCCACGCCGACAACATGCTCGGCCGCCCAGGACTTCTTGCCCTCTTCCTGCTTCTTGAACTTCTCGGCCGGAGCCTTGCACTGCGGGCACTTCTCGGGAGGGGTATCGCCCTCGTGCACATAACCACATACACTGCAGATCCACTTTGCCATGATTTTTTGCCTCCTAATTTAATATCATTCGAATTTGTATTGATAACATCCTATGTAAAAACGACTTATACAGCCGTTTTTTGCCCCTTCAGGCATCCGGAACAGGTACCGGAAAAGCTCAGCGAATGGCCGACAACCTCTCCGCCGGTCTCCCTCTCGACCTCCTTGTCCAGAGCGCTCAGGCATGGGGAGCACACGTCCAGCACCCTGCCACAGCTGGAGCAGATGAAATGCGCGTGCGGCCTCGTGTCCGCGTCGTACCTCTCCTGCCCCGCGACCGTGCCGACGCTCACTACGTCCCCGTCCCTCACAAACATTGCGAGGTTCCGGTACACCGTGCCCAGACTCAGGTCGGGATACTCGGGCTTCAGCTTCGCATACAGCATCTCCGCGCTCGGGTGCTCCTTCGCATCCCGCAGGGCCTCATATATTGCCTGCCGCTTTTTGCTGTACTTGCGTGCCTCCATCGCCGCCTCCTAAAACAATAATAATTCTTATTACCGATATTATAATAGCACAGCCTCACGCCTTTGTAAAGACCTTTTTTGAAATTTTCATCACTTTTTTTCGACCGGACCCGCGCGCCTGATATTCGACGAGATATCAGCCAGCGCGGCGGCCGCTTCCATGTCGCAGCGCCGCGCCATGTCCGCAATCGAGAGCATGCCCACGAGTTTCCCGCCCTCGACCACCGGAAGGCGGCGCACCTGATCGCCGCGCATGAGCTTCGCGGCCTCTGAGACATCTATGCCCGGCGAGGCCGTCACCACCCCGCGCGACATGATCTCGCGTATCTCCAGCGTCTTGGGGTCCGCGCCAGCCGCAACGCAGCGCAGCACGATGTCACGGTCCGTCAGCATGCCCTTGAGCTTTCCCTTGTCGTCCGTCACGGGCAGCGCGCCAAGGTTCATCCGCTTCAAGAGCCGCGCCGCCGCGATGACAGGCTCGTGCTGGCCTATCGTCACGACCCTGCCCGACATGATATCCGATACCTTCATTATAAAATACACCTCCCGGTACGTTCTGAGAAGATTCTTGACGCGCCGGGAGGCAAATATTCAGTTCTCTGCCACAAGTTTTAAAAGCGCCGGACCCACGGCGTCGGCATAGAGCCGCACGGCCGTCAGCGCCTCCTGCAGCGTGTTTCCGCTCGAGCCGACCTCGAGTATCATCGAGCCGGTGGTCAGGTGCTGGTTGTAGCGCTCCTGCGTCACCGATATCGGCCTTGCCAGGGTCGGATATTTCGCGTTCACCGCCTGCTGCAGGTAGAGCGCGAGCCGCAGGTTCTGCTCCCATTCAGGATGGCTCAGGCCGCCCTCACCTGTGCCGACCAGCATCATGAGCTGGGATGAGGTCTGGCCGTCCAGTTCCGCCATCGTTTTGTAAACCACGTCACCGTCGCCGAGCGCGTCACGGTGCAGGTCTATGACTACGGCTATGTCCGGGTACTGCTCCAGATACGCCTCCACCGCCGCGCCCGAGCGGTTGTAGGAGCCGGTGTAGCTCGGGTAGTCGTATATCTCGCGGTCGTGCAGTACCGACAGCCCCTGCGCCTCCAGGGCGGAGGCAAGTTCGTCCCCGACCCTGACGACGTTGTAGTCCTTGTCCTCAGTGCGATAGCTGTCAGAGGCGTCGTACTGGTTGTAGCGGTCGGGGGTGTAGGCCTCGCTGCCGTGGGTGTGGACTATGAGTATCTGCGGCCCGTCACGCGGCAGGACCTGAGTAGGTCCGAGCCGTACCAGCTCGCCGACGTCAATGTCGTAGCTCGTGGAGTTTTTAATGGAGAGGCCGCTGTAAATGGTAGTCTCAATGATGTTTTCGCCGCTGTCGGAACCTTCGGATACCATGTCTGGTTCTTCGGAGGGCTCGGGCGAGGGGGAGAAGTCTAGCACGACCGAAGGATAGACGGGGTCGGCAGTCGCGGTGACGGCCGCCTCCGACTCACGCGGGCCGAGCTCAAGGTTGAGGCTGGCCGTGACCATGCGACCTCCGACAGCTTCGCCAAGCCAGTTCGCCAGGGCGTCGCCTGCTCCGCCGGCCAGCAGCGCTCTGGCCCCGACCAGCAGCACGCCCGCTGCTGCGAGCTTTTTTGTCCAGCCCATGGCCTCACCTCCTCAAGCAAGCCTATGCAACGGAGATCGGGAGTATGCCGAGCTACCCGAGCACCGTCTTGCGCTGGGGGCTGAACTGTGCTATAATCCTCTACCCGCCGGGCGCAATAAAATTTCCGACAGGATACGGCAAAGATAGACATAACAACCGATGGTCGAAAAAGACAGGAGGACGACAAAATGGTGCATACCTACAGGCCGAGAGGTGTCTGCTCGCAGCTCATGCGGGTGGAGATTGAAAACGGGATTGTGAAGCAAGTAGAGGTCAAGGGGGGATGCGACGGCAATCTGCAGGGCATTTCCAGGCTGATTGTGGGGATGGATGCCAAAGAAGCCATTTCCAGAATGGAGGGCATACGCTGTGGTTTCAAGGCCACATCCTGCCCGGATCAGCTCTCAAAAGCGTTACGGGAATGTCTCGAAAAAGAGGCAAATTGATTTACATAATATCGATAAAATAATAAAAGGGTAACAAAATTCGAGCTTTTTGTCACCTAAACTTGCGTGATTGCAAAAAAATTTACGTCGTTTCGCGTCGAAACTCAAAACTTCGGCACAAAGCACAACACAACATATAGATTGATTCGACGAAATTCTCTCAATTTATCCATATGATGTGGTGCCGTTGTTAACTATACTTAAAATTCACAAACCTTGTTTGTGTAAAATGCCGATTGAATTTAACTTGCATATTTGACTATAATTATTGCAGAAGGGTTACGAAAGCCTGCAAGCGTAGGCGGGCGTAACATCGGCATGGACAAACTGAGGTGCACAATGGCCAGAAACAGGAAAGTCAATATAGCCCTGCTTGCGGCGACCATTTTGCTGTGCCTGACGGTGAGCGGTTCCTTCGTGATGAAGGGTGACGTTGAGGCGGTGTATCATCCCCCGGCCTGGGAGCTGGACATAGAGACGGCGGAGGTCGGCACGGAGGTCACGGACGAGCCTGAGCAGCAGGAGCCGGCCACTGATCGGACGGAGAGCGGGCTGCGGCTTATACCGCTGTACATAAACGGTGCGCTCTACGGCAGCTGCAGGCTGGCGGACGACAAGGCGCGGATGACGCTGCGCGAGTTCGCGCAGGCGACGGGGCTTGAGTTGGACGAGGAGAGTCTTACGCTGGGTGGTCTCAAGCTCGAACTTTCGGATGAGGGCGAGTATTTCTCGGTCTCGGGCAGGTATTTTTACCTCGAGGGCGGGCTTATCGAGGACGAGGGCGAACAGCTCTGGCCTCTGAGTGAGCTGGGGAAGCTCTTCGGCTATGAGGTCGTGTGGGACACGGCGTCGGACAGCGTGAATGTGGACATCACCTCGCCGGAGACGCTGGTGTCAGGCGAGGAGTTTTACGACAGTGAGGACGTCTATTGGCTCTCTCGCATCATCTATGCGGAGTCGGGCAACCAGCCCCTGGAGGGCATGCTGGGCGTGGGCGACGTGGTGATGAACCGCGTGGCCTCGGGGGCGTTCCCGGGTACGGTGTATGAGGTCATCTTCGACCGGCGCTATGGAGTACAGTTTTCCCCGGTGGAGACGGGCAGCATATATCTCGAGCCGACGGAGGAATGTGTTGTTGCGGCAAAGCTTTGTCTCGAGGGATATGACATCGTTGGCGGCAGCCTCTACTTTGTGAACCCGGACATAGGGGTGTCGAGCTGGTTCAGGCAGACGAGGACCTACGTCACGAGCATTGGCGACCACGATTTCTACGCGTGATTGTAATTTTTGACGAAATGTGATATAATACCGGGCGCTGTATTTGCGTCCGGTATTATATTTTGAGGTGAGCATATGGAGGAGATCCTGAAGGGCGGCTTTGCGGAGCTGGGCATTGAGGCGGCGGAGGATGCCTGCGGGCGCTTCCGCACATACTATGAGCGGCTCGCGGAGGTCGGCTCAGTGATGAACCTGACGGCGATTGAGGGCGAGGAGCCGGTGGCGCGGCTGCATTTTCTGGACAGCGCGGCGCTTTTGGGTTTTGCGGACTTCGGCGGCGCACGGGTCATCGACGTTGGCACGGGCGCAGGCTTTCCGGGCCTGCCGCTGGCGATACTCAGGCCGGACGCGGAGTTCACGCTGCTCGACAGCCAGCAGAAGCGGATGGATTTCCTCTCGGACACGGCGGAGCGGCTGGGGCTTCGGAACGTCGAGGTCGTGTGTATGAGGGCGGAGGAAGCGCCGAAGGAGCGGCGCGGGGCCTATGACATCGCGGTGAGCCGCGCGGTGGCGAGGCTCAATGTCCTCTGCGAGCTGTGCCTGCCGTTTGTAAAGGCGGGCGGGCTGTTCATCTCCATGAAGGCGGCCGACTGCGCCGCGGAGGTCGCGGAGGCGGCGAACGCGATAAAAACGCTGGGCGGCGCGGAGCCGGAGATAAGGACATATGGGATACCGGGCACGGACGTCACCCGGGCTGCGGTGCTGATAAAGAAGGTTGCCGAGACGCCGGATAAATACCCGAGGCGCTGGGCGAAGATCTCGAAGCAGCCACTGTGAGGAACATTCGGGCTGTAAAGGCGTCAAAAGGACATGGAGGTCATGACATGAAAAGGTTTATATCGATCCTGCTGGTGTGCAGCTTGCTCATCGGGGCAGTGCCGGCGCTGGCGGTAGATGCAGGCGAGGCGCGCGCGGTGATAGGCGCGAACTTGACCGAGGAACAGATCGCCGACGTGTATGCCAACTTCGGCATCGCGCGCGGGGACGTGACGGAGCTGCGCGTGACGAACGCGGACGAGCGGAAATACCTCGAGGGTTACGTCGACGAGTCCATCATAGGCACGAATTCGATATCCTGCGTGTATATCGAGGTGCTGGAGGAGGGAGAGGGTCTGGACGTGACGACCTCGAACATCAACTGGTGTACCTCGCAGATGTATGTTTCGGCGCTGGCGACGGCGGGGATAACGGACGCGAAGATAATCGTGGCGGCACCCTTTGAGGTCTCGGGCACGGCGGCGCTGACAGGCGTGTACCTTGCATATGAGGACATCACGGGCCAGGAACTGGACGAGACTGCGAAGCTCGTGAGCACGCAGGAGCTGACGCTGACGGCGGAGCTGGCCGAGCAGATAGGCAGCTACGACTCGGTGGAGATAGTAAACGAGCTGAAGCTGCTGCTGGGCGAGACCAAGAACATGACGGACGATGAGCTGAGAGCTGAGATAAGCTCGATCGCCTCGGACCTCGGCGTGACGCTGACGGACACGCAGATAGACCAGCTCATAAGCCTGTGCCGTTCTCTGGAGAAGCTTGACCCGGAGCAGCTGAAGGAAAAGGTCGAGTCGGTGCAGAACACGATAGCGAAGCTGGGCCAGGCGAAGGAGAAGGTGACGAGTTTCATAGAAAGCGTGAAGAACGTCTGGAACTCGGTGGTCGATTTCTTCAAGAACCTGTTTGGCTGAGGATAATAAGAAAAAGGGCTTCGCTCCCGCGGGAGCGAAGCCCTTTTTCTTATTGTGTTTTCACCGTATCAGCCGCCGCTGGAGAGGATGGAGAAGTGCATGTAGTCGGCGGTGGTGGTCCAGCCACTGTAGCCGTTTTCGGCGGTGCCGCCGCCCCAGCCCCAGCCGTAGAGCGCGAAGGCTTCCACGACGCTGCTGTCAGGCGTGATGCAGTAGGGACTGTCGCTGTACTTGTAGCAGGTCGTGCCCGTGACTGCGGTGTAGGGGGTGGTAGTCGTGTAGCAGTAGAAGTTCTCGACGGGGTTTATGTCGATGGCGCAGCCCCAGCCGTGCCTGAGCTGATTTGCGCCGAACCTCGCGCAGCCGAGCGCGTGTATCGGGAACTGCTCCGGGTCGTTGTAGATGTACTCGAAGATGGCCTTGACCTCATCCTCGACCATCTTGTTGACCTGCAGGTTCCAGGTGCGGGTGTACTTCTGGCCGGAGGAGTTTATGTCCCAGGTTCTGACCTGAATGGTGACTATGTAGTCGCTGAGGTTGGCCTCATTGCCGGAGAAATAGGTCTTGCTGCTGTCGCCGAACAGGAGCAGCCTCGCCTCGGAGTTCGGGTTGCCCCAGGCGTCTATCATGGAGCGGCTGCGCCAGGCGAAGGAATCCTGCGGGTTCATCGTCACGTCGCCACCGGTCGGGGTCTCGACCTCCGCGGCGTCCTCGACCTCGAGCCGCTCGGAGGTGACCGCAGTGCGGACCACGACCGCCGCCGCCTGCGCCCTTGTCAGGGTGTTGTCGCCGTGGAAGTTCCCGTCCTCATAGCCGTCGAGGATGCCCTTGCCGAAGGCCTGAATGACCGACTCGTGGTACTTGCTCGCCATGCTGTCGTAGTCGCCGATGACGCTTGACGGGGACTCAAGCGTGACCGGCGTCTCGGAGTAGACGTTGCTGCAGAGGTTGTTTATCATGACGCTCATCTCGTATCTGGAGATGGGCTGCTCGAGTGATGAATAGGTGCAGACCACCTCGTCGATGCCCCAGAGCACGCCGTTGTCGTTCATGAGCTGCCAGTAGGGCTGGGCCCAGTGGACGCTGGTATCCCAAGTGTAGGGCACGAGGTCGCCTATGTAGGAGAGCAGCTTCATGAACTCGCCCCTCTTGAGCTGGTCGTCGGGGTGGTACAGGCCGTCCTCCTTGCCCTCTATGATGCCGAGGCTGGCGCAGAACGTGACATATTCATAGAACCAGTCGTCCTTGCCGACGTCCGCGAAACTGACGTTCAGGCTGCCCATGTTGAGCGCCCGAGCCTGCATGCCGGGCGCGGCTGCGAAGATGCAGAGCACGGCGAGCAGCGCTGCCGACAGTCTCATCAGTATACTCTTTTTTCTCATATCTTACCTCCTGTGTTTCTGACTTTCTCCTTCAGCTCCTCCGTCATGCGCAGCAGCTCCCGCGCGCCCTCGAGCATGAGTTCGCCGGCCGGGGTCATGCTGATGCCCCGGCTGTCACGGTGGAGCAGCCGCACACCTACCGAGGCCTCGAGCGAGGATATCGCCCGGGACACGGTGGAGTGGCTTATATAGAGCGCGGCGGCCGTCCGCGAGAGGCTCTCCATCTCAGCCGCGGCGCAGAATATTCTGAGCTGTTCAAGCTCCATGTCAGTAATTGAAGGTGTGGGGCAGCAGCTGGTTGAGGCGGTAGCTCACATATCTGCCACCGGCCTTGGCGCAGAGAACCTCCATGGTCGGAGAAAACTCCGCGAGGAACTGCCTGCAGGCCCCGCAGGGCATGCAGTAGTCCTTACCCTCGCCCCAAATGGCGATCCTTGCAAAATCCTGGTGGCCCTCGCTCACGGCTTTGCAGGCGGCGGTGCGCTCGGCGCAGATGGTGCTGCCCAGCGCGGCGTTCTCGACGTTGCAGCCCGTGAATACCGTCCCGTCAGAGCACTCAATCGCCGCGCCCACTGGGAACTGGGAATACGGCACATAGGCCATGCCCGAGGCCTCGCGCGCCATATCCATAAGCTCTCTGTCTGTCATTTACTGCTCCTCCCCGTTATCAGTTTCCGATGAAAAGGTTATCGTCCAGTTTTCTATGCCGTAGAACACGTTGCTTGAGGTTGGGTTCATGCCGGTTATGACGTTTCGGTGGCTGATGACCTCGTTGCGTTCGAACAGGATAGGTATGATGGGCGTCGTCGAGGCGATGTAGCTGTAGAGGTTGTAGGCGGCCTGCCCGCGTGTTGTGTCGTCGGCGGCGAGGAACTCGCTGATATAGGTCGCGTAGTTCTCGTCTTCTATTTTGCCGTAGTTGAGCGCGGCGTCCTTGGTGAGCAGGCTCGTGAGGTCAAAGTCGGCGCCGAGCTTGACCTCGGCGTAGTACATGTCGAAATCCCCGGTGGAGAGCGCCGTCTGATAATCCGACCAGCCCAGCTCCCTGACCGTGACGGTGACGCCGATGCTCGCGAGGTCGGCGGCGAACTGCTTGGCGATGTCGCCCTTGCCGGCGGACTCTGAGCAGACTATGAGGTCAATGTTAATCTCCTTCATCTGGCTGTACTCGACGTATTCCCTCTTACCGTCTCCGTTCATGTCGGTGATGCCGAGGTTGTCCAGCACCTGAGCGCACATCGCAAGGTCGAAGCGGAGGTCTTTCGCCACGGACTCATCGTAGAGCGGGCTGGTGGGTGAGACGGGCAGGCAGGAGGCCACGGCGCCGTTGCCCATGAGCGTGTCCGCGGCGTATTCCCTGTCCACCGCCAGCGCAAGGCAGAAGCGGTACTGCAGGTTGCCCACGAACTCGGCCGAGGCGTTGAAGCCGAAGTAGTGCATGTTCGTCGTGGTGTAGTAGCGCTTTTCGGTGTTGCCGCCGTAGCCGTAGTTCGCCGTGCCGGAGGGGTCGGTCACCTGCAGGTCGATGTACGAGTCCTCGAAGGCCATGATAATGTCTTCAGGTTCAGTGTATTCCTTAAAATAGACCCTGTCTACAGGCAAACTCTGGTAGTTCACATGTCCCTCGAAAGCCTCGACATAGTCGGCGTCCTCGACATACCTGTAAGGCCCCGTGCCGGCGGGCAGGGCCTCGCCGGCCGAGCCGTCCTTGACGACGGGGATGGTCAGCAGATAGGGGAACAGCGTGTCGGCCTTGCCGAGGTTGACTACGAACTGGTCCTCGCTTATCGCTCCGGCGCCGTATGTGTAGGTGAACCTGCCGCTGTAGCGCGAGGACAGCTTGGCGCGCGAGATGGAATAGGCCACGTCCGCCGCCGTGAGGTTCGTGCCGTCGTGCATCAGTATGCTGGTGTCCACGGTGAAGGTCCAGTAGCTGCCGCCGGTGTTCTCGTACTCGAGGATAATCCGGGACGAGAGGTTGTAGTCGTCGTCCAGCTCGAAGATGTTGTCGTAGACGAGCTGGGATATGAGCAGGTTGTTGGTGTCGTTCGTGGCGTAGGGATTGAGGCTGGCGGAGGAGTTGTAGTTGAGGGAGAAGATGTCGTCCGCAGCGTCCGAGACCCCCAGCTCCGTGCCGGGGAGGTTGCCCTCGACGGGGTCAGGCTCCTTATCCGTGCTCGCGCTGCCGCAGCCGGAGAGGATGGAGGCGGCGAGCAGGATGGCTATAAAAGGTGTAAGGCGTTTTTTCATGGCACACTCCGTAGTTTAGAGGCAGATGAAGGCGCACTGGCTGCCGCGCAGCCCGCGGCTGTACCTGTGCGACCAGTATTTCTCATGCAGGCACATGGTACACTCGTCGGAGACGTCGATGTTCTCCTCCTCGAGGCCGAGCTGCATGAGCCGCTGCCTGATGGCGCCGCGCAGGTCTACGAGGAACTTGCCGCGGCCTCCCTTCGGCCTGATATACGCCTCGGCCTCGTCCGGGCCGAGCCAGCGCCTGACGGCCTCGGGTACGTCTGCGTCGGTCTCGAAGCAGCAGGCGCCGATGGCGGGCCCGATGGCGGCGCGGATGTCCCAGGCTCTGGAGCCGAGGCTCTGCATCATGCGCACCGCCACGGCGGGGATGTCCCCGACGGAGCTGCGCCAGCCGCAGTGGATGGCGCCGGCGGTCTCGCGCACGGGGTCGTGCAGCAGCAGCGGCACGCAGTCGGCGGTGAAGCAGAAGATGGGCAGACCCTTCACGTTCGTGACGAGGCCGTCCGCGTCGCAGGGGGCGGGGTCGGTCGGGCCGCAGCGGTCGGCGTCCGTCACGAGCCGCACGTGTACGCCGTGTACCTGCTTCGTATACGCCGCGCTCATGACGTCGATGCCCAGCGTCCTGCCGAGGATGCGGTAGTTTTCCATGACATGCCCGCGCTCGTCGCCCCGGTTGAATCCGAGATTGAGCGAGGCGAGGTATCCACCGGACACTCCGCCGTACCTTGTCGTGAAGGCATGCTTCGCCGGTATGAGGCCCGAGACCATGTATACGAGCCCGTCTTTTTCACGCTGAACGAATTGGGACATTCCGGCTCCTTCCGGCGGCTCACTCGTTGCGGCCGCAGCAGTCCTTGTACTTCATGGGCAGGCCGTTGGGTCTGAGCTTGCCGCAGGGGCAGGGGTCGTTGCGGCCGGGCTTTTTTATCTTTTTCACCGGCTGCTTTTTATGCGGCGCGTCCCCGCCTACGTTCGCCGCGGCGTTTTTGGAGACGCTCTTGCGCTCGAGCTTTTCCTCCTTCTTCACGCGCACCACAAAGAGCCGGCGCACCGTCTCCTCGCGTATGCCGTGTATCATGGCCTCGAACATCTCGAAGCCCTCGTTCTTGTAGGCGTCTATCGGCTTTGTGTTGCCGTAGCCGCGCAGGCCGATGCCCTGCCGCAGGTCGGTCATGGCGTCAAGGTGTTCCATCCAGTACTCGTCCACGACGCGCAGCATGACCACGCGCTCGAGCTCGCGCATGACGGGCTGGCCGTTCGGCATGAGGCCGAGTTCGGCCTCCTTCGCGTCGTAGAAAGCCAGCGCCTTTTCGAGCGCCATGTCCGTGAGCTTCTGCGCGTTGAGGCCGGAGAGCTCCTCAGGGGAGAGCTTAATATCGCCCGGGCGCAGGAACAGCTTACCGAAGGGCGCGAGCGCCTCGTTCACGGCGGCAAGGTCGGGATGCGGCTCGCTGCCCAGCCCGTCCGCCACGGTGGAGGAGACGAACTCCTCTATCATCTTGCGGATGGAGGCCTGCAAATCCTCGCCGTCGAGCACCTTGCGCCTCTCGCCGTAGATGACGTTGCGCTGGACGTTCATGACGTCGTCGTATTCGAGGACGTTTTTGCGGGTCTGGAAGTTTCTGCTCTCCACGGTCTTCTGGGCCTGCTCGATGGCGTTCGAGAGCATCTTCTGGTCGAGCGGCGTGTCCTCGTCCATGCCGAGGGTGTCCATCATGCCCATGACGCGCTCGGAGCCGAACAGGCGCATGATGTCGTCGGTCATGGCGATGTAGAAGCGGCTCTCGCCGGGGTCGCCCTGACGGCCCGCGCGGCCGCGCAGCTGATTGTCGATGCGCCGCGACTCATGCCGCTCCGTTCCGAGGATAAAGAGGCCGCCCGCCTCGCGCACCTTCTCCGCCTCCGCGTCCGTGACCTTCCTGTGCTCGGCCAGGCGCTCCGCGAACATGGCGCGGGCCTTCAGAATCTCCTCGTCCTCCGTCTCGGCGTAGCCCGTGGCCTCGGTGATGACGTCTTCCTCGAACCCGGCCTTGCGCAGGTCGGTCTTGGCGAGGTATTCCGCGTTGCCGCCGAGCATGATGTCCGTGCCGCGCCCGGCCATGTTCGTCGCGATGGTCACCGCGCCGAGCTTGCCCGCCTGAGCGACGATCTCGGCCTCGCGCTCGTGCTGCTTGGCGTTGAGGACGTTGTGCGGTATCCCGCGCTTTTTGAGCAGGGAGGAGAGATACTCGCTCTTTTCGATGGAGATGGTGCCCACCAGCACGGGCTGACCCTTCTCGTGGCAGGCGATTATCTGCTCGATAATGGCCTTGTCCTTGCCCGCCTCGCTCCTGTACACCACGTCGGGCCAATCTTTGCGGATGACGGGTTTGTTGGTGGGTATCTCGATGATGTCGAGCTCGTAGATGGCGGTGAATTCCTCCTCCTCGGTCAGGGCCGTGCCG
>URDJ01000019.1 GCA_900546615.1 uncultured Eubacteriales bacterium
GGCGCGCTGGGCGCGGCGGAATACGCCAGGCAGAAGGGCATGGCCAAGGGCGCGTGAGGCCCGGCCCGAGCCTAAACGAAAGGAATGGTCTGATAAATGAAGAAAGGCTGCATATTCGGCAAGGTCTTTAAGTTCCTCCTTAAGGCCGTCTCGCTCACGTTCGTGCTGCTTTTCACCGTGTATATGCTGAACCTCGATATGAAGCTGGTGGGCTGGCTGTATACGGTGCTGAACAAGTTCCACGATCGCAAGCCGAGGGATATAGCGTTCTAAGAGGATGGAGCTGTATAACAGTACGATCAGGGAGCTGACGGAGAAGCTCGGCGGGTACAGGACGCAGAGCTGGGGGTACGAGCCTGCGAAGGCGTGGAAGGACCTTGGGCAAAACGAGCTTGTGCTGACGCGGGACGCGGCGTTCGAGCTGGGCGGCGGGAGCAATCCGGCGTCGAACTGCACCTGCGTTACGACGGACGCTTCGTTGGTACCGGAGGACAGGATAGTGCTGGTCGGCCCCGATCTTGGCTCCATCCGGGCTGATACGCCGTTTGCGAGGATAGTGCTGCTGCACGTGAACGACATCAGCGGCGACGATCAGGAGGCTTTCCGGACGATAAGAGACATGGAGTTTGTGAAGTACCATGTGTACCCGGAGGGCTATATGATGCGCGTGTCGCCTGAGAACCAGCGCGAGCAGGTGCGCGTATCGAAGCAGGCGGTGAAGCGCGGGATAAGCTTCCGTGCGATAGGCAACAGCTTTATAAAGAAGTACAAGGAGAACAGGCTAATAGATCATGTGTGCGTTATATTCGCGACGGGGGACCGGGAGCTGTGCAAGGAGCTTTCGGAAACCGCGAAGCGGGTGGACAAGATAACGCTGACTTTGAATCACATCATGGACGGGCTGGCAACGGACTGCTCGGTCTGCTCCTTCAAACAGGTGTGCGACGAGGTCGAGGGCATGAAAGAGCTGCACTTCAAGAAGGGCGAAGGCCCGATGAAGTTGGACTAAAGTATTAAAAGGATAAGATACCACTCCGGCCTGGACAACCGGAGTGGTGTTTTTCTTTAAAAATTACTTGCAATATTCGGAAGCCCGTGCTAGAATGAACACGACCAAAAGGGGGTGCCCCCTTTCCACGCCACGGCCGGTGATGCCGGCCATGGCGCATACGTATTGAGAATTAATTTAAGGAGGAGCATGAGATGAAGAAATCAGCACTTGCGCTGATATTGGCAGTCCTAATGGCAGTGGGTCTGCTGACTATCGGCGCAGCCGCGGAGGGCTCAACTCTGCCTACTGCGGATGAAAATGGCGTAATAACTCTGCAGGAAGACGTTGCACTAAACTCTCGATACATTGCTAATGGTAATGTTATCATTGATTTAAACGGTCACAAGATTACAACAGCTGTTGGGTATAGCGATAAAGTCCTTTTGGATGTTAGTTCGGGCGCTAAGCTTACCATTAGAGATTCAGCTGGAGGCGGAGCTGTAATCAGTGACGAGGAATATGCTGGAGAACAGAATGGAAACTTCGTTAAGTGCGTCCAAGTAAGAGCCGATGGAGAATTCATTCTCGAAGGCGGCACGATAAGGAATACTAACCCTGAGTTTAAAGCAACACAAACAATTTCCAACTATGGCACGACTACAATTAAAGGCGGCACCGTTGAAGGTGTCACTTGTATTTTTAGTTTTGCACCATCTCTGGGAGACGCAGAAAACTGGAATGGTAAAGTTGCTACTGTCAACATTGTTGGCGGCGAGATAAAGGGAACCCCTTGCAAAGAGACTACTGGTACCAATCCAGCATACATAGGCGCGAGCTATGGCGTCACCACCTATGGCCCTGGTGTTAGCGATGATGACAGCGTTGACAATACAAAGTCGATAATTAACATTTATGGTGGCACCATTACAGCCGCGCAGGGCATTGGAACCAACGCTTCTGGCGGCAAATGGGCTGGCTACACTCTGAATATGACCGGCGGCACTGTTGATGGCACTGATGATGGTACTGGCATGTACCTTCCTGCAATTGGCGTCAACAACATCTCTGGCGGCACCATAACCGGCGCTCAGGGCATCCGTATATGTGCTGGCGAGCTCAATATTACTGACGGTACTATAATTGGTACGGAAGCTTATGACGATGATACTGATCTTGTAAACGGCGGCAGCGGTGGTACCGCAGGTGCAATAGTTGTTGGCAAGGCCGGAGCAAGCGGCTATGTCGGCAGCATTGATGTTAATATTTCTGGCAGCGCTAAAATTAAGAACAGCGCAGACAATGGCGCAGCGATAGTCGTATCTGATAAGAATATGGCCGCTGACGCGTATAAAAATCTTGGTATTTCTGTTGACATTACTGGCGGCACCATTACCGGTGATGTTCGCAAGGTGTCCAATCTCAGCGACACTCATACGAGTGACGGCGGCAACACGGCACTGATACTTGATGGCGCTGATGTAACTGGCAATGTCGTCAACAGCACTAAAGCTGGCGATGTACTTATTGCTAACAGCGAAATTTCCGGTGCAGTCACGAACGAATCAAGTTCGGGCAAGATGGCTGTTATCAGATCTGAGATAACTTCATTTAGTAGCAATAATGTTACAGTGATTGATAGCACTGTCAACGGTACACCCACAACGAGTGGAAGCGTAAGTGCCACCGTTAACGGCAAGCTCTACGATGACCTCCAGGCCGCAATCAATGCTGCCAAGGACGGCGACACGATAACCTTGCTCAAGAGCATCACACTCGAAAACAAGACCTTTGCTATCACTAAGGATATCACCATCACCGGCGAGAAGATGACCGTCACGCGCACGGAAGCTGGCGTCGCTTTTGAGATCAAGAATGGTGGAAAACTTACATTTGACAATCTTAAGCTTGAAATCAACGGCGATCCCGACAGCTGCGGCAAGGAAGGCGACGCTGTCACCAAGGGCATAGACGTCTATGACGGCGAACTCGTTATAACTAATAATTCTAAGGTCGATTTCAACAACCTCAGAAGCGCCATAGTAATGCAGACGGCTGAAAGCAGGGCCAACATTGTTTCGTCTCGCGTAACTGCCAGCAACGTCTGGGGCAACTTCTCCAACGGCGGTGATTGGTACATTAACGGCAGCAGCTTGAACATAGGCGGCAACGAGGACAGCAAGGGCCATGGCCTGAGCGCCACTGAACTCGAGATTAGGGATTCGTCTGTAAACATCAATTCCTGCGGTCTGCTTGGTCTCACTGCGAAGCGCCTGGATGTTGATGATTCCACGATTACTGTGAACGAGTGCGGCAAGCAGCTGCCCTACGCGTCTGAGTGGTCCACCGATAAGGAGTCCTACAAGTACCCCGTCGAGATAAAGAACGGCGGCAGCGTCACTATTGACAAGGATTCTACGATTACCCTGATGAACAATCCGGCCAGCAACGTGCTCTACCTCGTCAACAGCACGCTTACAGCCGACGGCACATTGAATGCGAGCATCCGCACCAACAGCGGCAGCGAGTTCTACATAGTCTCCATCGAAGGCTCCAACCCGATGGTTGTTGCCAGCGGCGATACCGTCAAGCTGCCCACCGTCTCCAAGCCGGGCTACATCTTCTTGGGCTGGAAGTGCTCTGACGGACACACGTATCAGCCGGACGATGTCATCAAGGTCGAAAAGAACATGACCTTCACCGCTATCTGGGCCAACATGCCCGACATCACTCCGGGCACGCCGGGCGGCGATGACGACGACGAGCCGGTCGTGACCTTCCCGTTCAACGACGTCTCCGTGCTCGACTGGTTCTACGACGCGGTGTACTACGTCTGGGAGAACGAACTGATGAACGGCACGGATGTGAACCAGTTCAGCCCGAACAGCCCGCTGACCCGCGCTATGGTCTGGGCGGTGCTGGCCCGCGTTGACGGCGAGACCATCTCCGGCGACAGCTGGATGACCGAGGCTCAGGCATGGGCGGTCGAGAGCGGCGTGTCCGACGGCACTGACCCGACGGGCTATGTCACCCGCGAGCAGCTCGTGACGATGCTCTACCGCTTCGCCGGTGAGCCTGCGGGCGCGGCCGACATCAGCGGATATCCCGATGCGGCCTCCATCAGCGACTGGGCGGCTGACGCCATGGCGTGGGCTGTCAAGGTCGGCCTCATCGAGGGCGACGACGTCGGCGCTCTGAACCCGACGGCGAACTCCACCCGCGCGCACGCGGCCACCTTCTTCATGCGCTTCTGCGAGCTGTAAGAAGTAAAGCACAACATGAAAAGACCGGGGGACAACCCCCGGTCTTATTTTATCTTTCCCTGTAATCCTCCATCATCCTTGAGAACAGCTCCTTCGTGGTCGGCGGCGTGTAGCTTATGGCGTTTGCCCCGGCCTTCACCGTTTCGGTTATGGACTCCGCCGTGGGGCCGCCCGTCGCTATTATGGGCACGTCCGGGAACCTCTCGCGTATCTTACGCACGACCTCCGGCGTCCGCGCCGCGGCGGAGACGTTCAGTATCGAAGCGCCCGCCGCCAGCCGCGCCTCTATGTCCGTGTGCTCGCTCAGTACCGTGACCACCAGCGGTATGTCGATGTAGTTGCTTATCCGCTCGATATCGAGGTTGCCCATCGGCGCGTTGACGACCACCGCCATTGCGCCCTGCGCCTCCGCGTCCCACGCCAGCTGGGTAGTCCGTATCCCCTGTGTCGTGCCGCCGCCCACGCCGCAGAACACCGGCAGCGACGAGTAGCGCAGTATCGCGTCCGATATCGTCGGCTGCGGCGTGAACGGGTACACCGCCAGCACCGCGTCTGCCGAGCAGTTGCGGATGATCGCAATGTCCGTCGTGAACACCAGCGTCTTTATCCGCTTGCCGTTTATCACGATGCCGCTGCACGCGCGCGCCTCGTTCGGCACCTCCAGTATGTGGTGCCTCAGCTTACTGCTGATGTGCGGGATGGTTTTTTTCTGTTCCATCTCGTCTCCTCCTTGGGTCTTTGTATGTCTGAAAAAATAGTAGCATATTTTTATTAACAAATCTTGTACATTCAAGATAAAAATATAACTTGTGCGCGAATGATTGAAATCGGGCGCGGACTGGTATATCATTAGAGGTGTAAAGACACCTTTTGGGGGTAATGTAATGGAGAAATACGGCGGCCTCAACTATACGATGCTCTGCGATTTTTACGAGCTGACCATGGGCAACGGCTATTTTGAATCGGGGCTGGGCGACAAGATAACATATTTCGACCTGTTCTACCGCACCGTGCCGGACGGCGGAGGCTTCGCCATAGCCGCGGGGCTTGAGCAGGCCGTGGACTATATCAAAAACCTGCATTTTTCGCAGGAGGATATAGCATATCTCCGAGGCCGGGGCATGTTCTCGGAGGCGTTTCTGGACTACCTGAAGGATTTCAAGTTCACGGGCGATGTCTGGGCCATGCCCGAGGGCACGCCGGTGTTCCCGCGCGAGCCGATAATGGTCATCCGCGCCCCGGCGATACAGGCTCAGCTGCTCGAGACCTTTCTGCTGCTGACGATAAACCACCAGAGCCTCATCGCGACCAAGGCCAACCGCATAGTCCGCGCAGCGGACGGGCGCGTGGTGCTCGAGTTCGGCTCGAGGCGCGCGCAAGGGCCGGACGCGGCGATACTCGGCGCGAGGGCGGCCTATATCGGCGGCTGCGCGGGCACGGCATGCGTGCTCTCCGACCAGATATACGGCGTCACGGCGGGCGGCACCATGGCCCACGCCTGGGTGCAGATGTTCCCCACGCAGCTCGATGCGTTCCGGGCCTATTGCCGGGCCTATCCTCAGAACGCCGTCCTGCTGGTCGATACCTACGACACGCTCCGCAGCGGCGTGCCCGACGCCATCCGGGCCTTCAACGAGGTGCTCAAACCCATGGGCATCACGAAATGCGGCATCCGGCTCGACTCGGGCGACATGGCCTATCTCACAAAGCGCGCGCGCGAGATGCTCGACGACGCGGGCTGGACGGAGTGCAGGATCACCTGCTCGAACTCGCTGGACGAGCATCTCATCAAGGGACTGCTGTATCAGGGCGCGTGCATAGACTCCTTCGGCGTGGGCGAGAGGCTCATTACGAGCCGTTCCTCGCCGGTGTTCGACGGGGTATACAAGCTCGCGGCGGTGGAGGAGCCGGACGGGACGATCGTGCCGAGGATAAAAATAAGCGAGAACGTGGGGAAGATCACGAACCCGCATTTCAAGAAGGTGTATCGCTTCTACGGCCGCGACACCGGCATGGCCGAGGCGGACTACATCTGCGTGTATAACGAGACGGTGGACGACACGCGCGACCTCGTCATCCGCGACCCGGAGGCGACCTGGAAGCAGAAGACGATGACGAACTACAAGGCGCGCGAGCTGCTGGTGCCCATTTTCAAGGGCGGCGAGCTGGTGTACGAGCTGCCGACGCTGCCGGAGATACAGGAGTATTGCCGCCGCGAGGTCGCGACGCTCTGGCCGGAGGTCAAGCGGTTCGACTATCCGCACAACTATTACGTGGACCTGTCCGATGAGCTGCTGGCCATCAAGACGGGCCTGCTGAACGCGAGAAGATGAACGACGGAGCGGGAAGAAGGGAAAAGATAGCGGCGCTGCTGGCGGGAGCGGGGACACCGGTCTCGGCGGCGAGCCTTGCCGCGCGGCTGGGCGTGAGCCGGCAGGTGATAGTGGGGGACATAGCGCTCCTGCGGGCCTCGGGCGCGGAGATCACGGCGACGCCGCGGGGCTATATCACGGAGCGCGGCCGCGGCGGCCTGCGCCGCACGGTGGCGTGCATCCACAACACGCTCCCCGACATGGAGCGGGAGCTGAACATCATGGTGGATAACGGCTGCACGGTGCTGGATGTGGTGATAGAGCACGCGGTGTACGGCCAGCTGACGGGCGAGCTGCGGCTCTCGAGCCGGCACGACGTGCGGCAGTTCATCGAGCGGACGAGAAGTGAACAGGCCTCCCCGCTCTCAGCCCTGACAGGCGGCATCCACCTGCACACACTGCTCTGCCCGAGCGACGAAGCCTACGAGCGCACGGTAAAGGAGCTGGCCGCCGCAGGTATACTCTTTGAATAAGCCGCCGCCTCCCCAATGAAACGGGGAGGCGGCTTTGCACACACAGAGCGCTCATGTGCGCGTTTTATTTCAGCAGTTCGTCGTAGCCGACGCCGAGGACTTCGCGGATGGCGCGCAGCTGCGAGACGCGAATATGCTGGTCGCCGCGCTCGATCTTGACTAGCGCCTCGCGAGTCATATCCGCCCCGAGCAGCTGCACCCCGCGCACAAGCTCGGTCGGCTTCATGCCGCGTTCCAGCCTCAGCTCACGGATATTTCTGCCGATGCAGCCGTTTTCCTGCTTTATCTTCTGCCCGGACACCATATACCTCCCGAATCGGACCAGTTTCGGTCCGAATTTTCTTTATTTTACGGAGGATATATGTTATTATGGGACTGATATGAGTCCGGCAAATAATACCATATAATTTGGAGGTCTGAAATGGCTCGGTTTGAAAAGATGTATTTTAAGCTGTTCAATGCTGTGACCACAGCGCTGAGGCTGCTTGAGAAAAATGAAGCCGCTGCTGCTATTGAGGTTTTGAAACACACTCAGCTGTATTTATAATTATATACCCTTCTTTTCGGAGATGCAAAGGTGATTTTGAACAAAATTCACATTCAAAGCTCATGCGCGCGCAGATAAGCAGCACGTATCTCCTCCGGCATTTCCTCAGGCTGCATGCTGCCGAGCCGTTCCTCGCCGCCGTCCTTTACCGCCTCGCCGTAGTACCAGCACTTGAAGCTCAGCATGTCCAGCACGCGGCCCAGCCGCTCCAGCTCCGCCTCCACAACCCGTTTCTGCGCCTCGAACAGCTCCAGCCGCTGCGGATAGGTCGAGCTGCCTTCGGCGCACCAGTCCATGAAGCGGCGGATATCCTTTATCTCCATGCCCGAACGCTTCAGACACTCTATCACCCTGAGCGCCTCCAGCTCGCGCTCCGTGAAGCGCCGTATGCCCGAGCTGCGCTCCAGCCCCGGGAACAGGCCCTCCTTGTCGTAATACCTCAGTGTCGATACCGGCAGCCCGAACAGCTCCGAGACCTCGCCTATCGTGTACATATGCCCACCGCCCCAATTTTTTTATAAAACAGGCTTGACCTGAAGTCAGCTTTAGGTATTACACTCATTGTATCAAAGCGGTAAACCGCTGTCAAGGCAAGGGAGTGTTTCAAATGGAAAAGCTGAATTTGACCAATGACTGGGACAAGACCTTCCCGAAAAGCGACCGGGTGTGGCACGAGAAGGTCTGTTTTCACAACCGTTTCGGAATAGCGTTGGCGGGCGACCTGTACGTCCCGCAGGGGACGCCGAAGCCCTTTGCGGCGCTGGCGGTCTGCGGGCCATTCGGCGCGGTGAAGGAGCAGTCCTCCGGACTCTATGCACAGGAGCTGGCGGAGCGGGGGTTTCTATGCCTCGCCTTTGACCCATCGTTCACCGGAGAGAGCGGTGGCGAGCCGCGGTATGTGGCCTCGCCCGACATAAACACCGAGGATTTTCAGGCGGCGGTGGACTATCTCTCTGCCCGGGACGACGTAGACTCTGAGAAGATCGGCCTCGTTGGTATCTGCGGCTGGGGCGGCATGGCGCTCAACGCAGCTTGCATCGACACGCGCGTCAGGGCCACGGTCGCATCCACGATGTACGACATGTGCCGGGTCACGGCCAACGGCTACTTCGACGCAGAGGACAGCGCCGAGGCGCGGCAGGCCAAACGCGCCGCGCTCAACGCCCAGCGCACCGCGGACTACAAAAGCGGCGGTTACGCCCGCGCCGGCGGCGTAGTGGACCCTCTGCCCGAGGACGCGCCGCAGTTCGTGCGCGATTACTACGACTACTACAAGACCCCGCGCGGATACCACGCGAGGTCCCTTAACTCGAACGCAGGCTGGAACACGACCAGCTCGCTGTCCTTCCTGAACGGCTCGCTGCTGCGATATGCCGACGAGATCAGCAGTGCCGTCATGGTGCTGCACGGAGAGGCGGCGCACTCGCTCTACTTTGGACGCGACGCCTTCTCGAAGCTGCGCGGCGAGAACAAGGAGCTGGTCATCGTCCCCGGCGCGTCCCACACCGACCTCTACGACCGGAAAGATATCATTCCATTTGAGCGCATCGCTGATTTCTTCAGGAGGTATCTGGACGCATGAGGCGCGGCGGGCTGGAGCTGACAGCGGAGCCGTACGGCGGCTTCGAGCAGGTCGCCGCCCTGCCTGAGCGCATCGTGCGCGACGACAGGCAGACGACCGCACAGCCCGGGGACATTATGCTGTACAACGGCAGCTCCATCGTGCTGTTTTACGGCTCAAACAGCTGGAGCTACACCCGGCTCGGACGGATCAGCGGCCTGGATGAGGCCGAACTGACCGAGCTGCTCGGCGGAGGCGGCGTCAATATCACGCTGTCCGTCCCGTCCTGACGCAACAACGCCCCGGACGCTGCCGCGCCCGGGACGTTTCGTGTTCGACACTCAGTTCAGGGTAAGGTCGCCCTCGCGTATCCAGCCGATCCTCCTGAAGAACAGGCCCAGGGCCCAGCAGAGGACGGCGGGCAGTACGATGCAGATGAGCGCAAGGCCGAGCCAGTCCGTGGCGGTGGGCACTATGGCGGTTGCGCCCTTGGCCAGCGCGTCGGAGCCCGGCTCGAACCAGCCGGTGACGACGCCTATGGGCCCGCACATGCCGCAGGTGCCCATGCCCGAGTTTATGGGCGCGCCGTTCATCTCCAGCTTGAAGACGCAGGTGGCGATGGGGCCGGTTATCATGGACGTGATGATCGCGGGCAGCCAGATGCGCGGGTTTTTGACGATGTTGCCCATCTGGAGCATGGAGGTACCGAGGCCCTGGCTGACGAGGCCGCCCCAGCGGTTCTCGCGGAAGCTCATGACGGCAAAGCCGACCATGTTTGCGCAGCAGCCGGCAAGCGCCGCGCCGCCGGAAAGACCAGTTAGAGTAAGCACCTGACAGATGGCGGCAGAGGAGATGGGCAGCGTGAGCGCGATGCCGACGAGCGCTGAGACGAGTATGCCCATCCAGAAGGGCTGCAGCTCCATGGCCCACTCGATGAGATCGCCCACGTAGCCCGCGCCCACGCCGATAGGCGGGGCTATGAGGGCGGCGAGCGCCACTCCTATGAAGATGGTCACGAGCGGGGTGACGAGTATGTCTATGGGAGTCTCCTTGCTCACGGCCTTACCGAACTCGGCGGCTATGATGGCTACCACGAGGACGGCGAGCGGCCCGCCCGCGCCGCCCAGAGCGTTGGACGCCCAGCCGACGGCGGCGAGCGAAAACAGCACGAGCGGCGGACACTTGAGCGCAAAGCCGATGGCCACAGCCATGGCCGGGCCGCTCATCGCCGTGGCATAGCCGCCGACTGTCGAAAAAATCTCCACGCCCGTCTGCGAGCCGAGCGTGTTGAGTATCGTACCGATGAGCAGCGAGCAGAACAGCCCCTGCGCCATGGCGCCCAGCGCGTCGATGCCGTAGCGCTTGAGCGAAAACTCTATGTCCTTCCTCTTGAGGAACGCCTTGAACCCGTTCAAAGAAACCACCCCGGAAAACAGTTATCGTTACAGGTGTCTTGACACCTGTAACGATACTTTATGCCCTTCGGAGCTGATTGTCAACAGTAGATTATTTTTTCACATACGCGTGTCAGAGGGCTGCTCTGCCCTTGCACAGGAAGCGTTTGCGGTAGAACAGGAAAAAGGCCGGGACTGCGAACAGCAGGGTGCCTACCGTGTCTATGAAGGCGTGCTGCTTCACCAGCACCGTCGAGGCCATGCAGAGCACACATGCCGCCGTTATCAGCACTTTCCACGGCTTCTTGAAAACCTGGCTGTCAAAGACGCACAGTATATCCCCCAGACAGCCCAGCACGTGCATGCTCGGAAAGACGTTCGTCGGCGTATCCGCGGCCCAGATTATCGTCATTATCCAGGTGCCGAAGTCCGTCGCCTGCACGCCCTCGGGCCTCAGGTTCTGTCCGTTCGGAATGAGCACGTCGAGGACGAGCGTCGCCGTCAGCGTGAACATGTTATAATACATCCACCGCTTGAACGCCTCGCCGTCCTTTATCAGCGTAGGCACGCCCACCGCCGCAAACAGCGGGTACCAGAGTATGTAGAACACCGCAAAGCTCGGCAAAAATGGTATGTAGCTGTCTATGACCGAGTCCGTCACCCAGTAGCCCTCGGTCGGCGTGTTGGCCTCTATGATGAAAAAGGCCGTCAGATAGACGGGAAAGTACAGCGCCAGCATCCAGTATTTATGCGTGCGCAGAAACTCCCACACCGTTTTGAACGTCTTGCGTAAAATGACCGATTCCCCCAAATTCTCAGACACAGCTTGTTCCCATCAGGACAAAAATATGCTATCCTTTGAATATCAAAAAACTATCGACTCGGAGGCCGATATGGAAAAGACACCGGAAGGCCGTTTCGCTCCCAGCCCCAGTGGACGGCTGCACCTTGGAAATATGCTCGCGTCCCTGCTCGCGTGGCTGGACATCCGCTCTCTGGGCGGAGTGATGCTGTTTCGGCTCGAGGACCTCGACCCCGAGCGCAGCTGGGACGAGTATGCCAGCCTCATGGCGGAGGACCTGCGCTGGCTCGGCCTCGACTGGGACCTCGGATGGCCCGATGAAGACCCATCCTGCCGTCAGGGCCTGCGCACGGAGCGCTACGAGGCCGCGTATGCGAGGCTCAAGGCTCTCGGTCTCGTCTACCCCTGCTGGTGCTCGCGGGCTGAGCGGCTCGCGGCCAGCGCGCCGCACCCCGGCGAGGAGCGCCCACTCGGCTGCAAGTGCAGGTACTACACAGAAGAAGATAAGCTCAAAATGCGCCGCCGCCCGGCCTCAAAGGTCATCGTACCGGACGCAGAGGTCTTCGTCCTCGACGGGCACTACGGCGAATACAGCGAGAACCTCGCGCGGGAGAGCGGAGACTTCATCATCCGCCGCTCCGACGGAGTATATGCCTATCAGCTTGCCGTCTCGGTGGACGACATGGAGATGGGCGTCACGCGCGTCGTGCGCGCCCGCGACCTGCTCAGTTCCGCGCCGAGGCAGAAGTGGCTCATCGAGACCCTGGGCGGCGTTGCGCCGGAGTACTGCCACTGCCCGCTGCTCGTCTCGCCCGAGGGGCGCAAGCTCTCGAAGCGCGAGGGCGACCTGAACATGGAGACGCTCAGGCAGCGCTACACGCCCGAGGCGCTCTGCGGTGTCCTGGCGTATCTCGCAGGCCTCATCGACCGGCCGGAGCCTGTGACGCCGAGTGAGCTGGTGCCGGGCTTCTCATGGTCGAAGGTGGCAAAGGCGGACATCATTCTGCCCGCCTGGGTCTAGCGTGCTTGCCGTGCGAGCGCAGGGAGTCAAAACTCTGCTTTATCTTTTCCTGCGCCCGGCAGAACAGCATGAGCGCAGGCCACGAGAGCAGCGCGAACACCGTCAGTATCATCCCTGCGGGAAGGTCGAGCTTTGAGATCGTGAACAGCTCCGGCAGTACGAGTACGCAGACTCCGAAGCCGACGACCAGCGCGACGATCATGGCCTTGCGCAGAAGGTTATACGGCCTGCAGGTGCGGTGCACGACCATGAGTCCCACAACGCAGAGGATGATCGTGCAGATTGTGCCCATCATATCCTCGCCCACCTCGAACACCAGACAGAACAGTATGGCCCCGAGCACGAGCACGAGGTTCGTGAGCCCGGCGGGCAGGGCGCGGAAGATGACGTTTGACAGGAATTTGCCCTTAATGAGCGAAGTGTTCGGCTCCATGGCGAGGATAAAGCCGGGAATACCGATGGTCAGCGCGGAGACGAGGCTCATCTGCGCGCTTGTGACCGGGTAGGGCAGGGTAAATATCAGCGTGATCACAGCGAGCGCGAAGGAGAAGATGTTCTTTACGAGAAAGAGCGTCGCCGAGCGCTCGATGTTGTTTATTACGCGCCGGCCCTCGGCAACTACGGAGGGCATGGCGGCGAAGTTGGACTCGAGCAGCACGATGTGCGAGACCTGGCTGGCGGCGTCGGAGCCGGAGGCCATGGCGATGGAGCAGTCGGCCTCCTTGAGGGCGAGCACGTCATTGACGCCGTCGCCGGTCATGGCCACGGTGTGGCCGTCGGCCTTGAGCGCCCGGACGAATTTGCGCTTCTGGTCGGGAGTGACGCGGCCGAAAACCGTGTACTTCTCGACGGCCTCGGCGATGTCCTCGTCGGTCTCGAGCGTGCGCGCGTCCACATACTTCTCCGCGCCCTTTATCCCGGCGCGCTTTGCGACCTCGGAGACGGCCATGGCGTTGTCGCCGGAGATGACCTTTATCGCCACGCCCTGCCTGGCGAAATATTTGAAGGTGTCGGGCGCCTCGGCGCGTATCTTGTTCGAGAGCAGGATGAGCGAAATGGGCAGCAGCCCGGCATCCGGCCGCTCGTCATCCGGCTCCCCGTCGTACATGCCGAGCAGCAGCACGCGGCAGCCCTTTGATGAATAGCCGTCGATGAGCTTCGCGTACTGGCCGTAGTTCTCGCCGAGCAGCACATCGGGCGCGCCGAGCAGATAGGTCTCGTCCTCGTGGAAGCTGACTCCGCCGAACTTCTTGGCGGAGGTGAAGGGCACGGCCTTTATCGCGTTTTGCGTGACCTTGCCGGTGAAGTAGCGCCGCAGGGCGGCCATGGTGTCGTTATCGGCGCGCATGGCGGCGACGTAGTCGGCCATGATGAGGCGTATGTCCTCGTCCTCAAAGCGCTCGGGGCAGAGGGGCACGACGTCCTCGACGGCCATCTTGTTCTCGGTGACGGTGCCGGTCTTGTCCACGCAGAGCACGTCCACGCGGGCGAGGGTCTCTATGCAGCCCATGTCGTGGACGAGGGTCTTTTTCTGCGCCAGGCGCACGACGCCGGCGGCGAGGGCCATGCTGGTGAGCAGGTAGAGGCCCTCGGGTATCATGCCTATGAGCGAGGCCACGGTGGCGACGACGCCGTCGGAGATGCTGCGGTCGAGCCAGACGATCTCCTTAATGGCCATGAGTATGCCGAGCGGGATGATGGCGATGCCGATGACCTGGACGAGCCGGGTGAGCGAGCGCATCATCTCGGACTGCTGGGGCGGCTTGGAGGCCTTGGCCTCGAGGGTGAGGCGGCTGGCGAAGGAGTCCGCGCCCACTCGGGTGAGCCGCGCGCGGCACTCGCCGGACACGACAAAGCTGCCCGAGAGCAGCTCGTCCCCGGGCTTTTTCTTTATCTCGTCGGCCTCGCCCGTTATGAGCGCCTCATTTGCGCTGCACTCGCCCTCTACGACCACGGCGTCGGCGAAGATCTGGCCGCCGGCGGAGAATACGACGATATCGTCGCGCACCATTTCGCTGGTGGGTATCTTCCGCTGCCTGCCGTCGCGGATGACGGCGCCGTGCGGCTGTGTCAGGAGGGTGAGCTTGTCGAGCGTGCGCTTTGAGCGCAGCTCCTGGACGATACCGATGGCGATGTTGGCGAGGACGACGCCCATGAACATCACGTTCTGCCAGGAGCCGACGGCCAGCACGCAGGCGGCGAGCAGGAAAAAGAGCATGTTAAAATAGGTGAAGACGTTGGACTTAATGATCTGTCCGACGGTCTTTCCCGGCGGATCAATGGGCAGGTTAGCCCAGCCGGCGTCGATGCGCTCCTGTGCCTGCGCGGAGGAGAGGCCGGTCTCGGGATCGGTCTCCAGCTCGGCGATGTGCCGCCTGAGCGGTTCATCGATCATTTTCTCTTTTTTAAACGGCATTTTCATAGAGAACATTTTAGCATATTTGCACGAAAAGTACAGTAAATTAATTGTTAATAAAGAGGCGCTGCCTACCGCTCGGAGGGAGATCGTGCAGTTTTCCGGTTCGTAGACCGGACAGGTCACAGACAGGTGGGGACCCCCTGGCAAGGGGCCCCCACCGGCTCCGCACAAAGGCGTATATGAGAGTCAACATTTTACCGAATATCCTTGCGCCTGAAGCAGACTACGCCCGCCGCCGTGGTCAGCAGCGCGATAGCCGCGGACGAGACCAGCGAGAACACGGGCCGTTCCAGCTCGTAGCTGCACACGCTGATGCTCTGCCCGCTCGGCAGCGTGTCGGAGAGGAAACGGAACACCTCCCGCTTCATGCCGTCAACATAGTTGGGGTTCGGAAGGGGCTCCGAGAGCTGCGGACCCGCCTCGGTCATCATCATGCCCTGCTGGAACTCCGGCTGGCTGAGCGCGTTCAGCATATAGCTGGAGAACATCAGCAGCGCGACCGACAGCAGCAGCGCTATGACGGCCGCAACTGCGCGGTTGGTGCAGAGCATGCTCAAAAGGCAGAAGATACCCATGTACGACGCCGCGCACAGGATGAGCACGGCGCAGCGCAGGAGCATGCCGTTCACGTCCCGCCATGCGCCAATGAGGGGAACGCCCA
This sequence comes from uncultured Eubacteriales bacterium, assembly GCA_900546615.1. Classification (GTDB taxonomy): domain Bacteria; phylum Bacillota; class Clostridia; order Oscillospirales; family Oscillospiraceae; genus Scatomorpha; species Scatomorpha pullistercoris. Next base: position 15,502 of record URDJ01000019.1, read on the forward strand.
CCAGCCCGCCGACGAACCAGCATATCAGGAAGGCCGCGGCCGCCACACAGCAGACGGCGTAGTTGGAGAGGTATATCTCCCAACGCGCCCTGCCCACGACGAGCATGTTGCGCATCACGCCGTCGGAGTGCTCCGTGCCGATGAAAAGGCTCGCGAACACGGCGCACATGACGCCGAACACCGGAACGAGCCCGTAGAACACGTTGTCGAGCGTTATGCTCTGCTCGAGACCGAGCTCCGTATAGTTCAACACCTGCCTGTACGTGGCCAGCATGACGAAGACGTTTGCGACGAACGAGACAAGGCAGCATATCTGGAACACCCGGCTGCGCCAGAGCCGGTTCACGCCCGCGAGAAAGAGGTCAGACATGGTGCTCACCTCCTCCCACCACGGAGAGATAGAAGCTTTCGAGGCTCTCGTCGCGCTCCCTGACGGAGATAAGCTCGCAGCCCTCTTTTTGGAGCGCCGCGGCGAGCTTCGAGACGTTCAGCCGCTCGTAGACGTCGGCCGTGTCCTCGGAGAGGATGCGGTACTCCGCGCCCAGCCCGTCGAGCGCCCTCGCGAGCGCGCGTGCATCCGTGACCTCGAGCCTCATGCACTTGCGGCAGGCGGCCTCCAGCTCCTCCGCGCTCATCTCGCGCACCATTCGCCCGCCGTCGATGAAGCCGTAATGCGTCGCGAGTTTCGCCAGCTCGTCGAGGATGTGGCTGGAGATGAGCACCGTTATCTGCCTCTCGCGGTTGAGCCGCAGTATCAGCTCGCGCACCTCGATGATGCCCTCGGGGTCAAGGCCGTTCACCGGCTCGTCCAGGATGAGGAAGTCCGGCCCGCCGCAGAGCGCTATGGCAATGCCGAGCCTCTGCTTCATGCCGAGCGAGAAATTCCGCGCCTTCTTTTTGCCCGTGTCGGCCAGGCCCACCAGCTCGAGCAGCTCGTCCACGCCCTCATAGCTCGGCAGGCCGAGCACGCGGTACTGCTGCCTGAGGTTTTCCCGGGCGCTCATGTCGAGGTAGATGCTGGGCGTCTCGACCACCGCGCCCATCCTGCGGCGCGAGCGGGAGATATCGCGGCTCGTGAAGCCGCGCCCGTAGATGGAATAGCTGCCCGAAGTCGGCAGCTGCAGGCCGCAGACGAGCCGGATGAGCGTCGTCTTTCCCGCGCCGTTGCGCCCCACGAAGCCGTAGATCGCGCCCTTCGGCACGCGCATCGTAAGCCCGTCCAGCGCCTTCGCGCGGCCGTAGGTCTTTACAAGTTTGTCGGTCTCAAGTACATAGTCCATAGCCATGCCCCCTTTACGCCGCCGATGATAGCATATGCCTGTAAAGAAAGCGGTAAACGAAAGGGTTAAGATTTCGTCAAGCGGAAACCGATGCCCCAGACGGCCTCGATGCAGTCGCCGGAGCCGGCCTCGCGCAGCTTGCGGCGCAGATGGCTGATGTGTATCTTGAGCGAGGACTCGGTGCAGTCGGGCGTGTCCCCGGCGATGCGCTCGAGTATGAGCGTGCGGGTCACGACCTGGCCGGGGTTTAGCATGAGCAGTTTGAGGATGGCAAACTCCGTGCGCGTGAGCCTGACCTCGGTATCTCCCACCGAGACCGTCCGGCCGCCCAGGTCGAGTCGTATGTCACCGGCGCAGAGCGCCTCAGGCTCAGCGGCGGGGGAGCGCAGCGCCGCCACTATGCGCGCCGAAAGCTCGCGCAGGCTGAAAGGCTTCGTCACATAGTCCGCCGCGCCGCCGAGCAGCAGCTCGACCTTGCTGTCCACGGACGCCTTCGCGCTCATGACGATGACCGGTACCCCGCGCAGCTTCGGCAGCACTTCCTCGCCGGAGAGCCCCGGCAGCATGAGGTCGAGCAGCACGAGATCTGGTTTACATAACGATACAGCCATGACTGCCTCGGTGCCGGAGTAGGCCCGCGAGACGGCGTAGCCCTCGCCGGTGAGCGCCTCCTCGAGCATGTTCCCGATGTGAACATCGTCGTCAACTATGAGAATACGTTTCAAGCGCAACAGCTCCTTTTGGGACAGTATAAACGCGCAAAAGGCAAAAGTAAAGCGCCGCCCATGTGCCGGGCGGCGCTCGTTTCGTTTATTGCAGCGCGTCCCAGTCGCGCTCGGGGAGTTTCTCAAGCCACTGCTCGATGTCTCCCAGCCACTTGTACTCGTGGCTGTTCGTCGCCTCCTGCATGTCGGCGTAGAACCACTCATCCGGCGTGTTGTCCGGCCAGACGTTCATCTCCGACTCCGGCAGGAGATGGTTTTTCTCGGGCGCGCGGCCCAGCGTGCGGTTTATTATCGTGCAGGCTTCGGCTCTGGTGATGCTCTCGTCCGGGCGGAACACGCTGCCCTCGCAGCCCTCGATGAGCCCTATCTCGGCCGCAACAGCCACGAAGTTTTCATACCAGCTGCCCTCCGCCACGTCGGTAAAGATGTTCTCGGCCTCGATGTCCTCGTACTCGAAGAAGCTCACCGCTATCTTCGCGAACTCCGCGCGGGTGATGGTCGCGCTCGGGCGGAACGACCCGTCCTCGTATCCGCCGAGGATGCCCATGCGGCTGAGGGTGGACACAGCGTTGTTGAACCAGTCGGCGGAACTCACATCCGTGTAATCGTTCGTCTCCGTCCAGAACTCGGCGCGCGCCTCGTCGGTGAGCAGGCGGAAGAAGATGGTCGCAACCTCGGCCCTCGTAATGGAGGCCCTCGGCCTGATCGTGCCGTCCTCGTAGCCGATGATGTAGCCGAAGTGGTCTTCGGTGTTCAGCCAGTCCGGTATGTACTCAGGCTCAGACGGCTCCACGGGCGGAATGATGGGGTAGTCCGCAGTCTCCCAGGCCAGCACGAAGGGAGAGAAGCCTGTTTCTCCTGCGTTGAAAACAAGATGGTTTTCGCTGACGCTTACCTCTATTTCTTTAATATCCCACGTGTCCGTATCGCTGCGATGAAGGCCCTCAAAATGCAGCAGCCGGAACTTGGTGTTGCTGTCTGTACCTTTTGGCAGCGGCCAATAAATTGTGACATCCTTGCTGGCCTCTACCCATGCGTTGCCGTTGTTTCTATCGACGAGATTCAAATACTTGAGCTCGTAATTCCAGTCACCGTTGCCGAGCTTTTCATTGGCAAGGCCTATAAGCCGGCCGCTGCGGTCGACCTCCTCGGTGTCGATGATGTCATCAAACAGCAGGGCTATGCGGCTGTCAACGCATATTTCGCTGCCGTTGAGAGTGAACACGGTCGAGTCATCGGCTTCTACGGCGTGGGTACCGTATGACGCCTCATCGTTTAAGACAGCGTAGGCGGCGGATTCAGTAGTGCCTCGCACTGTAAGCGTGCCGGTAACGAACTCTACATTGAAGCTCTGACCGCCGACGTTTGCCGTGACGTTGCCGGAGCTGCCACGGTAGACAGATATCGTAAGGGCCTGATTGGAATTTATGCCGACTTCAAAGCTATCGCTGCTGACGGCTCCGTTTTCCCCGCTGAACTGCACCCGTACAGGTTCCTGACCCTCAGCCGACTTGACCACGTAGAGAGGGTACCTGGCGTTTTCGGGAAGACCGGGATAGCGCTCGACTGTCCATTCGCGGCCTCCTGCGCCGGTAAATAATATAGTTGTCGGGTCTACGCCATCAGGAAGTCCGTTAAACACAAAACCAGGCGTTGGAAGGGAGACATTGCCCGTTACCAGAGCGCCGTTATCGTCCACGACGCCTTTATAGCCGCTCTCTCCACCCATGTAAACTGTTATATCCGCGGGCTTGACGGTGATGATGTTTTCTGCAAAGACGGCTACAATCTCGACAGGCCCGTCGGGCATCGTAAACTTGTTGTCCTTAATTTCGACGCCGCCCTTGACAACTTGCCACTCTTTGAAGGAATAGCCGCTTTTGGCGGTCGCGGTCAAGGTCACTTCTGTTCCGCTCGCGGCGCTCGTGAGGTCGGCCGAGGCATCTCCCATTGCAGAGTCGTTTACGCGGACGGTGATATCGTAGGTGGGCACGTCGCCGTGCGCGGCCTTGAGACCGGTACCGGGTTTGACATCCGTAGAGGCGATCTTTTTGGTGTACGAGGCAGAACCATCGTCCCCGAGCGTCCATCTCGAAACACCCGTGTTTTCAAGTGCGCCGTCTATGTACCAACCGTCGATAGCCCGCCCGGTGCTTTTGAGCGTCAGGCCGCTTGGCGGCTCTCCAAAGGAAGGTGCGCTATCATTGAAATACAAATCGTCACCGGCAGATGATGCGCTGTTGTTGTAGATCCTTACGTTTTCTCCAAGGGTGACATTACCCTTATATATGAAGATTCCCCCTCCGTACGCCGCTTCGCAGCCCGATATTGTCAGATCAGAAATTTCCACCTTAGCATTACTGTCTGTCATATACAGGAATATTGCGCCGCCGTAGCCATAGGTCGTGTTTTTTGCTCCGCATTCGCTTATAGTCAGCCCATTAATGCTGATGCTTGCCGCGAAATCGCTTGAAGCGGAAATGGCTCCGCCACCTAACCACATATCAGTGCAGCCCCTGATGATGCCGCCGCTTATATTGAGCCGCATGGGTCCATCGGAACGGCCGCCCAAGGGGCGGCTTGGTCCCAGACATATTGCGCCTCCCTGGTATCCGGAGCAGTTCTCGATTAAACCATCGTACATATTAAATGTTGATGAGTCTGTCACGACGACACCACCGCCGACAGACGCCCAGTTCTCGCAGTCCTTAATTACACCTCCGTACATATTGAAGGCAGCTTCGCCGCTTAACTGTACCCCTGCTGCCTGACCTCCGGAGCGGGATGGCCCCAGAGTCACACCGTCGTACATATTCAGAGTTGCGTTGCCTCCAACGCCGAGGATACATCTTGTGCCATCCGATGATTTTATGACCAGAGTGTTTTCGTAGTCATCGGCCCCAAGATTTAAAACGAAGCTGCCGCCAAGTGACAATGAACCATCCTTCAAATCAATGGTATGTCCTTCGCCCAAAATAGTGACGGTCTTGCTTTCACTGATATTGAAATTGACGCACTTCAGCTCGATGTTTTGCAAAAGCATTATAGTACCATTGTCCGCAACGTTTTCAAGCGCCTCCAGCAGTGTGCCCCGTTCAGCGCTGCCACCGCCGGTGTCATACTCCGTCTCGGGCGCATCCGCCGACGCCAGCGCACTATTTGTCAAAACAGCAAACAGCAGAGCCAAAGCCGCAGCCAAAATCAATCTCTTACGCATTTGTGTCCTCCTGACAAAAATTCCTGATAGTTCCTCAACTGTCAAAAAGTATACCTTTTGATAGTCGCAACAAATAAGTCAGTTTTTAAATGTTGAAAACAACCATGTATGTCTTTATATGGAAACTACAGAGGGGGCGGTGGGCGCGCGGTTATATCCTGCGCGCCGCAACCACGAACCTGCCGTTTGACGTGTGGTAGCTGCAGGTCGCCGGCAGCAGGAGCTGCTCGCCCTCCTCCGGCCTTATGCCGCTGTCATAGAGCGACTCCGCAAGCAGCCAGTCGATAAGCTCAGCCCGTTCCGCCTCGTCCGGATCGCCCGACATCCAGTACCAGCGCAGGCCGTTCTCGCCCTCGTTCAGCACCCTCGTCTCCACGGCTGCGAACACCTCGTACTCGCGCCGCTCCTCCGTAGTCGTCAGACTGAACACCGGGTTCTCCGCCCGGAACTGCGCGTCGCCGTAGGCGTCCAGACTGCCAAACATAGTGCCGTTTTTCATGTTATGCGCATAGATTATGAACACGCCGCTGTCCAGCCCGCCGCCCTCGCCGATGAAGGGCGTGCCGCTCGAGGAGCCGGAGCCGTCGAAGGCCCGGTAGATATAGTCCTCAGTGGCCATGACCGGGAGATCGACACCGGCGTTTTCTATTTTCAGCCATGCGGCGAAGTCCGGCTGCTCCGCCTGCAGCGTCCGGCAGGCAGCGACGAGACCATCGATGACTTCGCGGTGCGGCTCAGTCTCCACGCTCGCGGAAGGCTCCGCCTCCGCGCCCTCTGCCTGCTCGGCAACGGGGACAGGCAGGTAAAGGGCAGAGTTCACCCGTTCGGCCAGCTCGTCAAAGGCCGAGCGCTCATCGGCGGCCCTGACTATAGTGCGCACGGCCATCGACGCTGACACAACAAAGCCCAGCGCGAACAGGCAGCAGAGCGCCCCCAGCAGCCTGCGCCGCCTCATCTGCGCCTGCGCGCTCCGCGCCGCCTAAGCCCGAACGCCGTGCCAAGCAGCCCGAGCAGGAACAGCCCCGAGAGCGTCAGCCACAGCCCAGTGACTTGGTGTCACCCGTCGCGGGGACCTCGTCCGGCACGCCCGGATCGCTCGGCGCGGGCGTCTCGACAGGCGCCGACGGCTCATCCGTCGGGCTTGGGGTCGTGACCGGTTCATCGGTCACGACCGGAGGAGTGTCAGGTACTTCCGGTGTGGGTACCGGCGTCGGCGTCTGAGTAGGCGTCGGCGTCTAAACGGGAGGCGGGGTCGGGTCGCCCGAGTCCTTCCAGAACAGTCCGAAGGGGGAGAAGGAGAGATACTTTGATAGGTCGAGCGGCCCGCTGCCCTCGTACTCAGCCGCCGCCTCCTTGAGTGCGGCATCCACAGCCTCGGGCAGCTCGACGGTGAAGCCCGGCTCGGGCAGGCCGTCGCTGACCGTGACCACAGTATTGCCGTCCTCGGTCGTGACGGTGCTCTCGTAGCCTGCTCCGCCGACGTAGATGATGATGGGTGCAAGCTCGATGGTGACGGGTTCCGGCTCCGGTGCGCGGTAGATCACCGCCCAGTTGTCGCAGGCATCATGCAGATCGGGGTCATAGCTGCCGGACAGGATATCTGTCGAGCCTTCCGTGATGAATACGGTGTCGTTCGAGGTTGACCAACTGTAAGTGGTTCCATCCACGGTTCCGTTTTCATTGCAGGCGTATGCGCTCCCTCCGGTGGATGTATCTGTGCCGTTATGCCAAAAGATTGTGTTATAAGGGGCGCTCAATTCGCTGAAATTCATGGTGTCGATTGTGGAGACACCGTAGACCGCGGACTGCACCTGATCGTAGTTGAACATCCACACGATTTCGGCGTTATTGCCTATCTCAATCTCGTAGCTTTTGTCACTCGGAGGGTTTGTGCCCATCCCGATGGCCTGGGCGCCCATGCCGCCGTAGGCAATCACGGTTCCTGACGAGTTTAAAGTCAACCGGGCAGATTCTTCGCCGATCGCAAAATTGTTATTGTTTCCGGCGCCGATGCCCGCGCCGCCGCCGATGCCCGCGTCTGATACTGCATCGCCGCCTTGGGCGGACAGACTGCCCATGCCCTGAATTACAAGACGCCCGGAAGCTTCAGGTGAAAAGCTGCCGGACTGGTCCCAGCCGGGCTCGACACAAATGCCCGCAAAACCATCGTCGCCGGTGAGCAAATTTTCGCCCTCGACAGTAAGGTTCAGCGCGGCCCCGGCCTCGACATAGATGGCGGGCGCGTTGTCTGCCACGATAGTCAGGCCGCTTATGGTCAGCTCCGCGCTCACGCCGCTCTTGACCGTGATGGTGTGCCCGCCGCTATCGCCGCTTGCTATGTACGGCTTATCATCGGTGATGGTGATATCGCCGCCGCTGAAGTCGAGCTGTGCCGGCTCGTCGGCCTAGACACCAGCGGGCAGCAGAGAGACGATGAGCGCCAATGCGAGCAAAGCGATAAGCAGGTTGCGTTTCACTCAGACATTCCCCTCCATAGTGCATTGACCTGAATATACACCATTTGGAACGCCAAAAAAGCAAACGCGTAAAATGTGCACACCAACGCGCAAAATTGGCATATGGAAATAAAAAACACAGCCGCAGAACTTTCGTTCCGCGGCTGTGCCTTGGTGGAGACTGCTGGACTCGAACCAGTGACCTCCTGCGTGTGAAGCAATGACTATAATATTAAAAACGCTGGAATATCAACATTTATAGGGTGTCATCAACTAAAATATCCCCAGTATTATTCCCTGTGCTCTCCAAAGGCAGCACACACGGCCCCGATATTCGCCTCGGCGCTGCGCTCCATTAGGTGGGTATATATATTGAGCGTCGTGTCCACTTTTTCGTGTCCCAGCAGGTGCTGGACGACCTTGATGTTCGTGCCGGCCATGAGCAGACTGGTCGCGTATGTGTGCCTTAAGATGTGTGGTGTGACCGGGAAGTCGATCTCGATTGTCACCGCGGAGTTCGGGACTTTGTCACCAAGCTTTTTTTCGACCTTGACCTTACACAGCTTGCCGGTCTTTGGGTCCAGGCGCTGCCGCGACGCTGTGCCAGTCTGGCGGCGCTTGATATATCCCCAGGCACTCTTAAAGCTGGCCTCTGACCACGGCTGCCCGGCCTCGGTGCAAATCACATAGCCTGAGGCCGCCTGTCGCTCTCTCAGCCAATTTGAGAGCTGAGGGGGTATAGGGACATCCCTGCGGGCTGCGTAGCTTTTGAGCGCGTCTGATACAATAGGGCGGTTGTGTTCCCATCTCAGAGCTCGACGCACTTTGACGTGAGGCGCAGGCCCATCCAGTACGACGCAGTCCCACATGAGTCCGAGGATCTCCTCCCTGCGCAACCCGGCAAACAGCCCGAGCCGGACAAAGCCCTCGATCTGCTGTCCGGAGACCACGCGCAGCAGCGTGGCCTGCTCTGCGGGCGTCAGCGCGCTTTTCTCAGCGGGTTTTTTCCCGCCAGCTTTTATCTTGTCGCAAGGGCTGCTTGATATGTACCCCTGTTCCTCAGCATAGGAGAACACCTGCCGAAGCGTGCTGGCGATTTTGTCCTGCAGGCTGCGGCTGTACCCGTCGGCTGCGGTCATTACAGAGGCGACGTCCGCGGAGGTGACCTCGGCTATGTGCATCTGCCCTATCACGGGACAGATGTGCCTGTTTATGGCGTTGCGGTAATCTTCCCGGCGCTTGAAGCTCCGCTGCGTGGTCGTGGTGTACCAGTCGGCGGCGACCTGATAGACATAGGGATTGGCCGCGAGGGCCTTGGCTGCTTCTATCTGTGCAAGCCTGGCAGTGACCTTTGCTTCAAGCTCCTCCGGTGTCTTAGCGTACACGGGAATCCATACCCCGCGCTCGTCTTTGACTTTTTTCTTTAAGTATCCCATAGTACACCGCCTAAAGGTAAGCCGCCCTTCTTCAGAGCGGCTCAGGTGTCCAAATTGGACACATTATCGGATGTTTTTCAAGGGCAAGCCATCAGCGTCGGTAAAACTGCCGCTGGCTATCATGACAATATCTACTATCCAGCCAACAAGGAAGCAGCCGCCGGTGATAAGCCAAAGAATGCCGGTTCCAATTTTCCCGACGTAGAATCTGTGGACTCCAAGAGTTCCGACGATTATGCAAAGCAGCAAGGCGACAAGCCAGTCTTTTTCGGATGTTGGCTGCCTGCGACTGCTGCTTTCGCGGTGCTCATAGGTGTCGTAGTGTGCCTGAGTTCTCTGTGGAGGATCCCCCGGTACGGTCTTTGCCCCACAGTTTGTGCAGTATGCAACGTCATCTGCATATGTACGGCCGCAGTCAGGACAATGGCATCTGCCATTAGGAATCTTGGCACCGCAGCGGGCGCAGAAGTTCGAACGAGGTTCATTCTCGGTTCCACAGTTTGGGCATATAGTTACAGCGCGTCCGCGGCTGTATATAGGCTCATAATTATCGCTCATGTCGAAGCATCCTCCCTGCGTATTTTAATCTTTACACGAGCGCCGTACTTCAAGGCATGTCCGTCAAAGCCATATTCGCCGCCGACAATCTCCACCTCTGAAATGTCCTCTATTCTGCGCCACATACGGAGAATTTCGGGAATATCATCCCTCGAAATGTTGCCGATTTGAATGTCGTTCACGTGTACGCCTATTGCCTGTTCTCCTTCAAAATCATAGGGAACTAGACCATAGCGAAGTTCTCCGGAGAAAGGCGGAGCGTGGCAATCAATCTTCTCGAGCAGCTCTTGCCGCGACACGCCGTCAGTGTCAAAAGTAACACCGACCACTTTGTACTCTCTGTAAAGAAAGTCGTTTGCTCGCCTGCTCTGAACAACTGGTTCGCTCTTAACTGTAGGGTTTTCTTGAGCTTTGTGTTCTGTATATTTATTTGCATTTTCACGCTTGCGATTTTTTGCCAAGCCATAGATACCGAAGATAAGCATGCCGACTCCGGCGGCCCACGCAAATAAGTACAGCCATGTTCCGTATGCCGCCTGCGAACCAAAGAACAGCATAATACCGCAGACCACGAGGACAATGTTTTTGGCCTTCTCCATTTACCACACCTCCACATAATGCAAAGGCTGTAATATTATGCTATACTCACTTTGGTACCAATATGGCACGGATCCGCGTCAGAAAGGAGCCGGAACAATGCCCACTGATCTGGATGACCAAATCATTGCACTGTTTGCCACACTGTCGGACGATGAAAAACGTGAGTTTATTCGTCTTTTTTCCGCTGCTGTAGAAGAACAAGCATCGCAGACTTCGTCTCAGGATCAGCCCGGCGTAACAGGTCCATAAGCTGCGCATCAAGAGGATCAGGGAGCTCGACGGCATTCTCGCCGTCGGGCTCTTTTTTTGTTTCTTCCCCCAGCAACTGCGACGTTGTGACGCCGAGGTAGTCTGCCAGCATTTGAACTTTCTCTACAGACGGGACTTGTCCTCTTCTAACATCAGACACAAAGCTCTTTCCAACGCCCGCAGCTTCACAAGCTTTGGTTGGGTACTCTTTTTTGAGAGTACAAAAGTGTATTACATTTTGAATCAGCAAGTCCTTGTCCATATTGCATAAATTCCTTTTTAATGTGTGAAAGGAAGCAAATTGTGTAAAAGCACGATATTCCGTAATTACGGCGCATTAGCCTTGACAGTTCCGTATTTACGGATTATAGTTTAAGTCACAAACTTAACCTTGCGCCTATCATAACACGCGGGATAGACGTGAGGCAAGAGGGGAGGGACAAAATAATGGCAAAACCACGGATGAACATACGAACCCTACGAAAGGCACGCGGTATGACGCTGACCGAATTCGCATGCCGTTGTGATGTGTCGATAGCTTCTGCGCGTCAGTGGGAGGTTGGTATATCGTTCCCATCCGCAGACAAGCTGCCGATTATTGCTGCCATTCTCGGCTGTACGATAGACGACCTGTATGACATGGCAGCCTATGGAGACACGATCATGCTGTACGATGATGAACCCAGCATATGCCGAAAGGAGGCATGACACAATGAGCCGTGACCGCAGAAATATCGCGCGAATCGGCAGAGGCATTGCAGGCATGACACAGGAGCGCTGGGCGGAGGCTCTCGGCTATTCTGTCCGCACCGTGGCGGCCTGGGAGCTCGGCGAGCAGCAGATATCGAGCGAGGCCGTTGTCCGTATGGTGGACGTCACAGGGCAGCAGGTGCTTGCATACTGGTACCTTGTCGACAGCCTCGGAGCTCCCGGCATTATCCCTGACATTCAGGTCACGGAGCTGCCGCAGGCCGTGCTGTCGCTGCTGCGCAGGCTGCGGGACTTCGGCCGGAAGGAGCGCCTCGACGACCTGATTGAGATCGCCGAGGACGGGAAGATCGATGCACAGGAGCGCGAAGCGTATGACGATATCATGGACGAGCTTGATGACATTATTCAGGCTGCCATGTCGCTCAAATTTGCAAAGGAGGTAAAGCATGCTGACCAAGAAGGAAGTGACTGAGAGGCTCGGTGTCTCTGAGTCAACGGTCTATCGCCTGGCCAAGACCCGTCGCATCGGCGTCTACTACGTCATGGGCTCGACCATGCGATTCTCCGAAGCGGATGTAGAGGCATACCTGGAATCCGTCAAGCAGAACGCGATCCGTTATGTCCCAGCCATGTCGGCGGCAGTCCAGCCTGCGACCACCGCGACAGCGCAGCCCATGCAGCAGCGCAAGCGCGGCCCCGGCCGCCCTCGCATTGGAGTGGCCGATATACCGGAGTACTATCCGGGAATGAAAGTGGTGTGAACTATGAGCAAGAACAAAAAAAGCGCCGCACCGGCGGCAACCGGTACGACGCAGTCCATGCCAGAGACACAGACGAATGTAAATCCATTATATCCGATATCTCGTAAAATGCAAGAGGGGAGTGTGTACCATGCCAGAGATCAGGCGCAGTTACTGGGCACAGCTGCCCTCTGAGGTGAGATACTCCGAGGAGCTGTCATCCACCGCTAAGTTATTTTACGCAGAGCTCTCAGCACTCATAGGCGAGGACGGTTACTGCTGGGCGACTAACAACTATTTTGCAGGTGTCCTCGGCGTGTCGGAGCGGACCATCAGCAGGATGATAACTCAGATGGAGAGCGCTGGGTTTATACGCTGTGAAATGGCAACTAATGACAATGGAAGAGAGCGCCGGATATACGCCGGCGCGTTTTTCCCCGGCAGAGGGGGTATAGACAAAAATGTCTACACCCCCCCGGGGGGTCTAGACAAAATTGTCGAGGGGGGTCTAGACAAAAATGTCCACCCTAATAGTAGTAGATTATATATACATGATAATACTAACCCCCCTATAGCCCCCCCAGAGGGGGGAAATGCGCGTGCCGGCTCCAAAAAGGGCGGACGCACGGTATCAACACCCACATGGAAACCCGAACGCTTTGATAAATTCTGGAAAGCATATCCGAACGGCGCCGGGCGAAAAGCGGCTGTTAGGGCGTGGGACAAGCTCAAGCCGGATGATGCATTATTAGTACTCATGGCACGGACGCTGGAGAAGGATATGCGCAGCGAGCAATGGGCACGAGGCATAATCCCTCGTGCCTCCACATGGCTGAACAGCGAGCCTTGGAACGACGATTACTCAAAAATACCCGGAGCGCATTGCCAGCGAAGCCATGGCGGAGGGGAGCGGACGCAGGAGTGGTGACCAATGAAATGCTCACAAAGGCCCGCCAGTCCGTGTTGGGCTCAATCCTCATTAGCCCACAGATCGTTGTAGATGTTGTTCAGCAGCTGACACAGGAGGACTTCGGTCCCGGCGCGCTTGGCAACGTATATGCGGGAATATGCCGGCTATTCTCTCGCGGCAAACCGGTTGATCCGGTCACAGTACTTGCCGAGGTTGGGAATGAGTACGAGCAGCTGCTGAAGGAACTCATGATTGCTACCCCCACGGCAGCTAACTGGGAGGCATATGCCGAGATTGTCCGTGATGGCACGCAGTTAGAAAAACTGAAAACTGCAGCCCTGAGCGTGTACGGTGCAGCCGATTTGGACGAGGCTAAAAGCGAGGCCGAGAAGCTCTCGCTCCTGCTCTCAAACCGAAGCCAACTGAGAATAACGTCATTTTCAGAAGGCATAAGTGACTTTTACAAGCGCCAATCCGAACATATATCGCCAGCCTACTTGAGATGGCATTTCCGCCCTCTTGATGAGAACCTGTTTGCAGAGCAGGGAGACCTCATTATTCTCGGTGGATATCCCAGCTCTGGCAAAACAATGCTTGCTGCACAGTTTGCATATGAAATGGCCACAAAAAAGAAGGTAGGAATCTTTTCACTCGAAACCAGTGACCGCAAGCTCTATGATCGCATGGCTGCATATGCGGCGGGCCTCGATTTTGATTCAATCAAATCGAACCGTCTCAGCGATGCGGAACTGGGCGCAGTTTCAGCTCTTGAAGAAAAAAGCGACTTAATCCAGCTCGACGTCATTGAGGCATCTGGAATGTCGGTTATGGATATCAGGGCGGTTTCCCTTTCACGGCGCTATGACGTGATATTCATAGATTATCTGCAGCTGCTTAATTCGTCAGGACGGGATCGGTATGAGAAAATCACAAACATCTCTCTTGCACTCAAGCAGCTGGGCCGGGATACGGGGATAACGGTCGTTGCGCTCTCGCAGCTCAGTAGACCCGAGAAGGGCCGCCGGAGTGCGCCGACACTGGCGAGCCTGAGGGAATCAGGGCAGATAGAGCAGGATGCGGATATAGTCATGCTCTTGTACCTTGAGGACGAGGAAAACCCATCCGGGAATCGCACTCTTAATGTCGCAAAGAACAAGGACGGTGAATTAGGGCATTTTAGACTCGGGTTTTATCCGAAAAACATGAAGTTCGTGTATAAAGGGGCCGGTTATCAGTACAAGTCGAAAACGCACATTAAACCGGCAACGCCGGAGGAGCAGCAAATGGAGCTGCCGTTTTAGGAGGTAATAGTGCGAGTAGGGGATGAAGTACGCTGCGTGCCGTATTATGGGGGGCATATATCACCGCCAGTTCAGGGGCGAGTAATCTACATACACCCAGCCCGCAGGTATTACACAGTGCAGTTCGATATGCCTCGCGGCAGGGCATTTCGAGAATCTTATCTTATCGGGCGCGGCAACGCCCAGGAAAGGACGATACAGACGAATGAAAACAATATCCATCGTAAATCTAAAAGGCGGCGTCGGTAAAACCGTCACCGCCGTAAACATGGCTGCAATTCTGGCCGAGGATTACGGGAAAAAGGTACTCGTGATAGATGCAGATCCGCAGGCCAATGCCACGCGGTTCTACGGCATCAGCGAGGACGCGAATACGATCGCCTGCATAATGGACGGGCTTGCGGATGACCCTTACGACTGCATCTACTGCACGGCGCACGAGGGCGTCGATATCGTGCCGTCGGATATATCGCTTATCACCGCTGACATCGCCAGCGTCAGTAAGGGCGTAGGGGCCGGCAGACTGCGCGATTTCCTGAACGTCATCGACGAGGACGCCAGGACTTCGGGCGAGGCCACCGCATACGACGTGGTGTTCATCGACTGCCCGCCGTCCTTCACGGCCGCCAGCGTCGCGGCGATTGCGGCGTCGGACGACGTTATAATCCCCGTCAAGGTCGACGCCTTTTCCGTGTCTGGTATGCGTGAGCTGCTCACGCAGATCTCCGGAGTGCGGGGGATATGTCCGGGCATTCGCACTGCTGGCATCCTGGTCACGATGTGGCACAACAGTCCGGCGGTCGTTCAGGGCGAAGCGCTGCTCCGAGGCTCCGGTGTTCCCGTGTTCCGCACGGTCATCCGGCGCAGCGACAAGGTCGACGAGAGCACATTTGCACGGCAGCCCCTCAATGAGTACAGCCGCTATAGCTCCGCCGGCCGCGACTATCGCGCTCTGGTCGCAGAATACCTTGAGGGGGCGGGTGCTTAATGGCGAAGAAGCCGTTTTCAGTATCTGATTACATAAAGCCTGAGGACGTGTCCAAATTGGACACCGAGGCGACAGCCATATCCTTCATCCCTCGGGAGCGACTGCTGCTGAATGAGAAAAACTTTTATGATACGAGTAACACAGACGAGCTCGCGGACAGCATCGCGCTCAATGGCCTTATCGAGCCGATAATCGTCAGGCCGGTGCGCGACGGCAGCGGAGACTACCGCATAATATCCGGGCACCGCCGGTTCCTTGCTATTTGCGAGCTGGCGAAGGCCGAGCCGGAGCGCTGGGCCCGAGTGCCGGCCATTGTCAGAGAGCCCGCATCAGATATCCTGGAGGAACTGCTGCTGATCGAGGCCAACCGTGCGACGAGGGTCATGTCGTCGGCGGACACGATGCGCCAGGCGGAGCGCTACAGAGAGCTGCTTGCCGAACTGAAAAACCAAGGCGTGGAGATCCCAGGGCGACTGCGCGACGCCGTGGCCGAGGCAATGCAGATATCGGCATCCCGCCTGGCGCGGTTGGATGTCATACGCAAGAATCTCTCCCCGGAGTGGATGGAAGCATTCGAGGCCGGCAGCCTCTCCGAGTCGGCGGCATATGAACTCGCCCGGCTGCCTCAGGAGCAGCAGGCAAGTGTCAGAAACAAGGCTAAAGGCAATCCTACTGCACAATCTGTGACCGCTATCGCGTCTGAGCTTGGCAGGGAAGCGGACGCTCCTGCAGGTCAAAGCCATGAAACAAGCCCCAGAGAGGAGCCGGAAGCGGATGAAAGGCCCGTCCGTCCTACAGCTGCACATAAACTGGCTTCTTCGCAGTGGAAACATCTTGTCGATGCGTGCTCTGAGGCAGGCGTCACAATTAGTGAGGTCGCCGATACCCTTTGTGAATTAGAAGAAGATATACAATTCTTCATATCCGGATTGCCGGACGGCTCGGGACATATATGGTCGCCTGAAGTCTGCAGCCTTGAAGATATGCTGGACCTTTCGGAGATGACCGGCCTCTGCGTAAATGCTCTGCTGGGACGGGTGCCGACAGATTGTGCAAGCTGTAAGTGGGCAGATGCAAAGACTTGAATTGGAGGACGAATATGGATGTTACCGCAGAAAGATGCGAGCAGGTGATTTCAGACTTGAAGCGCATATCGGTGCAGGACGCGCATCGCTGCCTTGGCTGTGGGCGTGAGCACAACTGCAGCCTCCACGGCTGCGCCATAATCCGCGACGCAGTTGACCTCATACAGTCACTGTCAGCTCGGTCAGCTGCAAAGCGGACGACGATAATGCCGAATGACATCGTGCTGCATGTGCCGTCGGGTGAAAAATGGGCCGTATGCGGCGTGGATCACATACGAGGTGAGCTTGTTCCCTACGGATATCCGTTCCCGACCATCGCACAAATTAGTGACTGTGTCTTGCTCGAACTGTGTTATGAACAGATGGGACAGACCCGCGAGGCAGCTCAAGAGCTTGAAAAATGCGGACTTCACAGGTTTATTGACCCGTGCTGGCTGATAGCCCAGGCTTACGACAGCGCTGAGCTATACAGAGAATCATTCGACGATTTGATGTCAAAGGGGAACTGCAACAACTGTGTAAAAAAACAATGGTGCGGGTCGGCAGCAAAGCCGGGAGAAACGGTCAGGGCAAATTGCCCGCTGTACGCAGCTCCCGCCGAGGAGGAAGCCAATGCCGAAGAATAAACGCCTGGTGCGGCTGATCATCCGCGTCACCCCTCAAACTGCCTGGCACATCCGAGAGCTCACCCGGCTCTGCGGCTACCGCGAACCCGGCCGAGTCATAGACAAGCTCGTGCGGGATAAGGCCGTGCAGATGAGGTCACAATAATGGACGAGCTTATAGTCGACAGCTTTGCCGGAGGCGGCGGAGCGTCTACGGGCATTGAGCTGGCAACCGGGCGGCCGGTCGATATCGCTATCAACCACGACCCGGGCGCGATACTCATGCACAAGACGAATCACCCGCACACTGAGCACATTCAGGCCAGCGTGTGGGATGTCGATCCCGTGGAGGTCTGCGCCGGCAGGCCGGTGGGCCTGCTGTGGGCCTCCCCGGATTGCAAGCATTTCTCCAAAGCCAAGGGCGGGAAGCCCGTGGACAAGAACATCAGGGGCCTCGCCTGGATCGTCCTGCGCTGGGCGGGAACGGTGCGGCCGCGGGTGATCATCCTGGAGAACGTGGAGGAGTTCCAGACCTGGGGACCGGTGCGTCGTGGACGCCCGGTAAAATCAAAGGCCGGACAGACATTCACAAAGTGGCTGGGGCAGCTCCGGGACTTGGGGTATGACGTCGAGTGGCGCGAGCTGGTGGCTGCGGACTATGGCGCGCCAACAACGCGCAAGCGGTTTTTTCTCATTGCCCGCTGCGACGGGCGGCCCATCGCGTGGCCGGAGCCTACCCACGCGCCGGCTGACAGCCCGGAGGCGAAGGCGGGGCTGAGAAAGCCGTGGAGGAGCGCGGCGGAAATCATTGACTGGTCGCTGCCATGCCCGTCCATCTTTGACACGCGGAAGGAAGTGCGTGATAAGTACGGCCTCACCGCACAGCGACCACTCAGCCCAAACACCATGCGGCGTGTCATCCGCGGCGTGGACAAGTTTGTGATTAGGTTGTCGGCACCGTTTATTGTTCCAGTGGGGTACGGAGAGGCACCGGGACAGCTGCCGCGCGTGCATGACATGGGTAGGCCACTGCCAACAGCGGTGGGCGCAGGCAAGCACGGAGTTTGCCAGCCCTACATCATCCAGTATCACACGGAGCGGCACGAGCATGTCCGGGGGCAGAACGTGACAGAGCCACTGATGACAATAGACGCCGCCAACCGTTACGGGCTGGCGGCGGCATCGCTGACTGCATATTACGGCGCTGAGCGCCATGGGCAGGACGTGACGGCCCCTCTGCGCACTGTTACAGCGCGAGACCGCGCAGGCCTGACGCTTGCAAGCCTGGTCAAGATGAAGGGCACAAACCTAGGCGGAGCGGTCTCCGAGCCGGTGCAGACCATCACCGCGGGCGGAGGTCATCATGGCGTGGTCACGACAGAGGTGCGGAAAGCGGAGCCGGGCGCAGAACTGCACAACTGGCCGAAGATTCGCGGACTGCTCAATATTTACTGCGGGTACGCGCTGGCGGATGACGAGGTGCTGCTGCTTGAGCTTGGCGGCGCGTGGTATTTCATAGCCGATATTGGCCTGCGCATGCTGATACCGAGGGAACTGTATCGTGCCAACGGCTTCCCGGACTACTACATCATCGACCGGGACTACACCGGGCGGAATTATCCGAAGTCTAAGCAGATCGCCCGCTGCGGCAACGCCGTGCCGCCGCCCTTCGCAGAGGCCCTCGTGCGCGCAAACCTGCCAGAATGGTGCGAGAGCTGAAAGAAACCTGAGAAAAGCGAGGAAGGGAGAGATATTTGAAGTATTTCAGGAAAACGAGGGACTTTTGAGAACTCCACAATTCATCAGATATATGTTGACGGATTCTGTTTTGCGCGAGGCAAAAGGGCACATCGTTTTCTCTGAAAGAAACGCTGGAAAACAAGGCGCTATAATGTTCAGCGCCAGATTATTGATTGCTGTAGAGGAGGACAAACTGCGTAAATGACTAGCATTGACCGTCTGTTTTGGGCGATGTGGTCTGAACTTGTCGGCTGGACCGCGTGCTGCTGGCTCGATGTGCCGCTTTGCGGGTACATGCGCATACGCTCATGGACGGGCTATGCCGGAGCTGCGGCGGCGGTGATGGCAATAATCATTACATACCGAACGTCGGCAAATTGGAAGGGGAGACTGCCTTGTGAATGCTGAGCGGCATATTACGCTGTGCGTGGCTTGCAGCCCAAAGTTTGAGGAAGTGACCGAGCTCGACGCGGATAAACCCCTGAGCAGAATCCGCTGTGCCTGCTGCGGGCGGTCTCGGGATGGATACTCATATGCCGTGCGTATACGAAAATCTGTTGAAGACAGGAGGGAAATCGGTGCCAAGGATAAAGTTTAGGCTTGCGTCAGACGCCGACGGGCGGAACGTTGACTGTAAATCATTTCGCCTGCTGCCGGGCGGCAGCGCCGTGTGCGACATCCTCAACCACCCTTGGTGCGTAGCCAGGGGATCGGCCGGGCCGGAAGGCTGCTCGTTTCGGCAGTCTCGGGAACAACAGAAAAGGGAAGGCGAGGCTGCGGCCTCGCCTTCGCGCGTAAAGGGGGGCGGCCGCCATGGCAAAGACTAAACGCCTCATCACGGTGACAGCCGGTCGGCTCGTGTACGGCGTGTGCTATACCCAGGCCATGGCGGCGGACTCTCCAAGAGAGCGTGCGGAGAAAGCCAAGTGCAGCAGCGCGGCCAGACAGAAGCTGAACTTCAAAGCGATGTGGAAGCAGCTGCAGCTGCTGCTCTGCGCCAATTTCAAAAGGCGCGACCTGTGGATCACCCTCGGCTTTGATGACGCTCACCTGCCTCCAAACCGCAAGGCCTGCAAGAAGGTCATGGCCCGATTCATGGATAGGTTACGGGCTCGGCGGCGTGCGGATGGGGAGGAGCTGCGCTACGTTTATGCGATACATGAGCTCCAGGACGACGGCTCCAGGAGGTATCATTTCCACATGGTCATCAATGCCACTTCCGGCCGGGAGGACTATGAGCTGATTCGCTCACTTTGGGATTGGGGCGACAATATAGAGATTTCCCAGCTCTCGGACAGCGAGCACTACGGCCGCGATGATTTCATGGAGATCGCGCAGTACATGGTACGAGAGCGCAACCCGGACTCTGATTCAAAGGTAATTGCGGTCGGTGATAAAGGCTATGTCGGATCCCGCAACCTTGCCAAGCCTGTGCGGGAGTCGCAGCTGGTCGACGACAATGTGACTATCACAGCGCCGCCGGGTGCTGTGATCCTGGACCGAGACGAGCGGCAGAATGGATACGGCTGCTACACATATATATCGTATCTGCTGCCCGAGCCGCGGCCAGAGCCTGCTCGCAAACGCCGAAAAATCGAATAGCTATTATTTTTTTCTGACTTGGGGCTGTGTATATCTTTAGGCGGGAGGTACGAGAAAATGACGGAAGGTACACGAAAACGCTTGACGCATTTAGGTGCACTGGGTAAACTGGAAGTGCGAGGAGGACGAATCGTCTGCCCGATATGCGACACCCGCACAGACCAGGTAATACTGCCGGATACTCAGGCGGTGCAGTTGCCGGTATGGTGCCGCAAGTGTAAGCTCCGGCTTCTCGTGACAATTTCAGACGGCGAGTGCCAGTGCCAAAGTGCCAGTGCCTGACTTCGACCATGTGTCGGAGGCAGGCGCTTTTTGTTTGCCGCCGGGAGGTGTGCTGAATGTGGGACGGATACGAGAGCCGACGATGGCGTGCCTATGTCAGACCGCGCATCCTGCGCCGTGACGGGTACCGCTGCCGCGAGGCGCGGCGCTATGGACGCAACGTTGAGGCTACTGTCGTTCACCACATCTGGCCGGCCGAGGATTGGCCCGAATATGCCTGGGCTGACTGGAACCTCCTGAGCCTGTCGGCTGAGGCGCACCGCGCGATGCACAACGACGACGGCAGTCTCTCAGCGCTCGGCGAGTCATGGCGCCGCCGGACTATCCCCCCCACCCCCTGAGACTGAAAATCTTTGCCCTTGATCACTGGGGCCGGGACTTCTTCCGACAGCGGACAAAAAAATCGAGGGGGGTAAAATTCGATGCTCAGGAGAAACGGAAACAAGAACTTGCGCGCGGGCAGCGCCCGTGAACGACGCGCCCGCGCGAATGGACCGGAGGCGGTGAATTGGCCAGAGAGGACATGATCCGCGACGCCATGCGCACCGTGGACACCTACAACGAGATATACGAGCCGACCATCAAGGCCCTGGCCAAGACTGAACGCCAGCTCTCCAGAGCGGAAAAGGAATGGCGCAAGCAGGGCGGCCGGATGGTGGCTCGCATGACCAACAAGGCCGGAGCCGAGTACATGGCGAAAGACCCGTACTGGTCGGCCGTCGAGAAGCTGCGTGCGGATGTCCTGGCATTGCGCACTCAGCTGGGCCTGACTCCCGCGGGGCTGAAAAAGGCCAGAAGCGCTGTTGAAGCAAATACCTCGTCGGGAAGCCCGATAGAGGCGCTGCTGGATACGGCCAGGGAAACGGCGATTGCCAAAGCGGCAGACTACCAGGCGGCCGTCGACGCCTATGTTGAGGGCGTCCTGTCCGGCGAAGTCCCCGCCTGCACAGAGATCCGCCAGGCCTGCGCCAGATATGTGTCCGATTTGGACACGGGGCGCTGGGACTTCCGGGCGGAAGAGGCCAACCTGATAATCGCGCTCATCGAGACTACGATCTGCCACCAGCAGGGCGAAGATCTTGAGGGCTTGCCCATGCGCGGACGTCCCTTCGAGCTGTTGCCGTATCACAAGTTCTGCGTTTACAACATCATGGGCTTTTATCAGCCGGGCACACAGCTGCGGCGATATGTTGAGGCCCTGATATTTGTCCCGCGCAAGAACGTCAAGACCACCTTCGCCGCGGCGCTGGCCTGGGCCTTTGCCCTCTATTACCGGATGTCGGGCTCAAAGGTGTATGAGGTCGGCGGCGCGCTGAAGCAGGCCCTGGAGGGCTTTGACTTCCTCAAATTCAACGTGAAGCGTCTCGGCATATCCGTAGACGAGGATCCCGACAACGGGCTGCGGATCATAGGCAGCAACAATGAGCACAGCATATCGGGCGATGTCGGAGACGGGTATATCTCTATCAATGCCCTGGCTACGTCGCCCGACCGTCAGGACTCGTTCAACGCCAACGTCATCATTGCCGACGAGATGCATACCTACAAGAGCGCCAAGCAGTACCAGGTGCTCAAGGACGCGACCAAGGCGTACTCCAACAAATTAGTCATCGGAATCTCGACTGCCGGCTCGCTGGAGCTCGGCTTCTGTGCGCAGCGCGTGGACTTCTGCCGGAAGATCCTCGACGGCACCGTGACTGGGGACATAGCTGACCGCACCTTCGTATTCATAGCCGCGGCCGAGCAGGGCGCGAACGGCGAAGTAGACTATGATGACCCGGCTGTCATGCAGGCCTGTAATCCGGGCTGGGGCGCGAGCATCCGCCCGGCGGACATGATCGCCGACGCGCAGCTTGCCCGCGAGGATCCCCAGATGAGACCGGAGTTCCTGACCAAGAGCCTCAATGTCTTTATCCAGTCGCTGCGTGCGTATTTCGACATCGAGGAGTGGCGTGCGTCTGACGCCAAGTATGACTGGACGCTTGACCATCTTGCCAGGCTGCCGGTCGAGTGGTACGGCGGCGCCGACCTCTCAAAGCTGCATGACCTCACCGCAGCGTGCCTGTTCGGCCACTACCAGGGCGTGGACATCATCGTCCCTCACTGCTGGTTCCCGCGTCCGGCTGCGCTCGTAAAGGCAGAGCGGGATCAGATACCTCTGTTCGGCTGGCTCGACGACCACTGGCTGGACATGACAAACGACAAGGTCACAAATCACGCCGACGTGGTCCGGTGGTTCACGGACATGCGCACGCGCGGTTTCAAGGTGCGCCGGGTGGGACATGACCGCAAATTCTGCCGCGAGTATTACATCGGCATGAAGGCGGCGCACTTTACCGTCCGTGACCAGCCGCAGACGGCTCTGCTCAAGAATGAGGGGTTCCACTACCTCATGAACTCTGCCAAGGCCGGCACGCTGTATTACTGCCACGCTGAGCCGTTTGAATACTGCGTCCAGAACGTCCACGGCGTCGACAAGGCTGATGACGTGACGTATTACGACAAGCTGGCTCCGAATCTGCGCATAGACGTGTTCGACTGCGCAGTGTTCGCAGCCTGCACCTATCTCATAGATCTCGAAGCCAAAAAGAAAGGCGCCGGCTGGTTCGGCGCTCAGAAGGAGGGTGATTAATTGCGAGTTAAGCCGGTCCCGCGCTCGCGGGATGCCCCGCTGTCGACCGTGCCGCGATGGATAACGCTGGCCGACACAGAATCGGACCTCACTGTACCCGGATATTCGAGGCTCATCGACTCGCCGGACGTTGCCAATGCCGTCGGCATGGTGGCCGATATCATATCCGACGCCACAATATGGCTCATGGAGAACACCGACGAGGGCGACAAGCGGCTCAAAAACGAGCTGTCGCGCATGATCGATATCACTCCGTACAGTCTGGGGACACGCCAGACCTGGGTCAGCTGGATAGTGACCACGATGTTCACATCCGGGGACGGCAACGCCTTCGTCCTTCCTGCTTCCCGTAACGGCCGGATAGAGGAGCTGCTGCCCATGCCGGGCGCGACGACGCTGCCGCAGGACAACGGCCTGAGCTATTCCATCCAATGGCGAGGCCAGATGTTTGCGCCTGATAATGTACTGCACTTCCGGCTGCATCCGGATCCGGCTGCGCCGTGGCGGGGCAGAGGCCCGCGCGTGCAGCTGCGCGAGGTACTTAAGAATCTGCGTCAGGCCGCGGCGACCACAAACGCCTTTATGTCCTCACGTTGGATGCCGAGCGTGATCATCAAGGTGGACTCCAATTCCGAGGAACTAAGAGATCCGTCTGGCCGCGAGAAGCTGATGCATGAGTACATACAGACGCAGCGCGCCGGCGAGCCCTGGATGATCCCCGCGGAGCTCATGGACGTTGTCACGGTCAAACCGCTGTCCCTGGCCGACATTGCGATATCGTCCAGCGTGGAGATGGACAAGCGCTGCGTCGCGGCTGCAATACGGGTGCCGCCGTATTTCCTCGGCGTGGGGGAGTACAGCGAGGCTGCGTACAACAACTTTATCCGCACGACTGCCCAGCCAATAGCGAACGGCATCGCACAGGAGCTTACAAAGAAGCTCCTGATCTCCGAGCGCTGGTACTGGAAGTTCAATAC
The DNA here is from genome assembly GCA_900546615.1 of uncultured Eubacteriales bacterium. Lineage (GTDB taxonomy): Bacteria > Bacillota > Clostridia > Oscillospirales > Oscillospiraceae > Scatomorpha > Scatomorpha pullistercoris. The sequence continues at coordinate 39,596 of URDJ01000019.1, forward strand.
CCGCCGGTTGTATGCCTACGACCTCAAGACACTAGCCTCGGTCGGCGATGATCAGTATGTCCGCGGCATAATGACGGGTAACGAGGTCCGCGACTGGCTTGACCTGCCGCCGGAGCCCGGCCTGGATGAGCGCGTTATCCTGGAGAACTATATCCCCGCCGGCATGATCGGCAATCAGAAAAAGCTGCAAAGTGAGGAGGACTGATATGCCCGCAGCCAATAGAACTAACATGGAACGCCGCTGCCTGCCGGTCGAGTATTCCACGCGCGAGGAGGGAGTTGAACTCTATATCGAGGGATACTTTGCCGTTTTCAACAGCCCTTACGAGTTTTGGCCGGGTGCAACGGAGATTATACTGCCCGGCGCTTTTGACGAATCTGTATCCGGTGACGTGCGAGCGCTGGTAAACCACAATACAGACCTCGTCCTTGGCCGCACCCGCGCCGGCACCATGACCCTGAAGCAGGACTCCAGAGGCCTGTGGGGGCGCATCACCATCAATCAGGAAGACAGAGCGGCGATGGACCTCTATGCCCGCGTTAAGCGCGGAGACGTGAGCCAGTGTTCGATTGGATTTGAAATTGAGTCCGAGCGGTTTATCGAGCTGGGTGACGGCAAATGCCGCTGGGAGATAGAGAAGATCAGCCCTCTCTACGAGGTCAGCCCCTGCACGTTCCCGGCGTATGAGGACACTGGCATAGAAGCCAGGCGCAGGGACCTGGAGACCATCAACCGGCGCCGCCTGGAGCTTTGGCGCGCTGAAATGAGACGAAGATTAGGAGGTAGCAATGGCACTTAAAGTACTCGTTCTCCGCAAGAGGATCGAGCCCCTGCAGGCCGAGCTGGATCAGCTGCGTACCGCCGCATCCAGCTTCGAGGCTCGCGAGGCGGAGCTTGAACAGGCGATAAACGAGGCCGCGACTGATGAGGAGCGCGAAGTCGTGGAAACGCTTGTAAGCGAATTCGAGCAGACGCGGGAAACCAACGCGAGCGAGCAGACCCGCATATCAGGCGAGATCGCCGAGCTGGAGAGGCAGATTGCAGAAATCGAAGCGGCCGGCAAGGCCGCAAGAAGCGCCGAGCCCGGCGCAGATGTGAAGAAAAGGAGTGATTCTGTGGCGAATATATCGACCAACACCAGGGCGATACGTGCCCTGGGCGAGACCCCTGAACAGCGCACGGCGCTTGTTACCCGAGAGGACGTAAAAGAGTTCCTGACTCGTGTCCGCGGCTTTCGCCGCGCTGCATCCTCCGTGACCGGCGCCGAGCTCGGTGTTCCCGACATTCTGATGGGCGTGCTGCGCGACGGCGTTGATCGCTATTCAAAGCTGATTAGGTTTGTTACGCTTCGCCCGATATCCGGGAAAGGACGTCAAAACGTTGCCGGAGCAATCCCGGAAGGGATATGGACGGAGGCGGTTGGTGCTGTCAATGAGCTCACCATAACCTTTACACAGGTAGAACTGGATGAATACAAAGTTGGCGGCTATGTGTCCGTGCCTAACAGCAGCCTTGAGGATGACTCGGATCTCCAGCTTCTGGCCACAATCATTGACTATCTTGGGCAGGCTATAGGGCTTGCACTTGATAAGGCAATCGTGTACGGTACCGGAACAAAAATGCCCGTGGGCTTTGTCACGCGACTGGCTGCCGATTCGCAGCCTGCATGGTGGGGCAAGAACCAGGGTGCTTTTACAAACCTGTCAACCACCAACATTCTGATGCTTGACCTGGCGGCAAGCACCGGTAAAGAGTTCTTCTCGCCTCTGTTGGCTGCTCTGGGAACCGCGAAGCCTAACTACGCAACTGGTGCTCCTGTGTGGGTCATGAACAGAAAGACCCATATGGACCTCATCTGCCGCTGCCTTGAGTTCAATAGCTCCGCAGCACTTATGTCCGGTGTTTCCAATGTCATGCCGGTTATTGGCGGCGAAATCGTAGAGCTCGAGTTCATGGCTGATAACGACATTGCGGGCGGATATCTGACGCTGGAGGTCATTGCCGAGCGGAGCGGTGCGAAAATCGCTTACTCGGACATCCCCATGTTCCTGGACGACTGCACGGTGTTTAAGGGTACCCAGCGCTATGACGGTAAGCCTGTGCGCGGAGAGGCCTTTGTACTGCTCAACTATGCGAACACGGCGCCGACAAAGACCGTAACATTCGCCACGGACGCCGCTAACTAAAAGGAGGTGGGCCGAGTGACGCCTACGGCAAACCAGAGGATCCTTTTGCAGACCGATCTCGGCCTGCTGCATCCCACGCCTGAGCAGGAGGTGCAGCTTGACCACTACCTGTCAATGGCTCATGCGGCGATAGCGAGAGAAGGCGTCCGGCTCAATCCGGACGCCCCTGAGGATGACGCGCTGCTCTCCATGTATGCCGCCTGGATATATCGCCGGCGGGCAAGCCCGGACGCCTCGGGCATGCCCCGCATGATCCGGGCGGAGCTCAATGACCGCAAGATCGCTCAGGCAGGTGGCAGCGCATGATCTATGACCGCGTGCTGACTGTCTGCACACTTGATACTGAGGCCGAGCCCCGCTGCCTGCGCCCGGGTCGGAGCTATTACTTCGGCGAATCCACCGTCGGCGTGACACGATACTACGCCGCGCTGCAGGCCGGTGAGCGCGTGGACATTGCCGCCGAGATGTGGCCGGCTCCGATAAGCGCCGAGCAGTTCTGCCTGGTTGATGGGAACCAGTATCGCATAGTGCAGATCCAGCGCAAAGAGAACTCCGACGGGCTGCCTGTGCAGCTGCTGTCGCTCAGACTGTCTGAGACGGTGTTCCCGGTTGAGGAGGCAGAGCATGATACCGATAGCTGAAGCCCTTGCGGACATTGGAGCGCCTGTGTCCTCGGTTCCGTACAGAGGCACTGAGGACGCCTTTGTGACCTATCAGTGCATAGGGCAGACCGGGCAGATATACGCCGAAGGTGTGGAGGCGGAGACGGGTGTGGCCTATGCCGTGGACATCTTCACCGGCGGGAGTTATGTGCCGCTGATGAAAAAGGTGAAGGCTGCGCTCGAGGCTGCCGGCTGGATCGCCACGCTGGATGCCGTACAGTACTCAGACGACAAGCGCCAGTCCCAGGCGAGCCTGACGGCCATAGCTGCGGGGGCGCTTTATGGCTAGTTTTCAGTATTCAGATAGCGCCTTGCCTGAGCTGATACGACAGCTCGAGGACAACGGCCTGTACGATGAGGAGAACACCAAGAAGATCCTGTACGCCGGCGCCGAGATATTTGTTAAAGAGGCCCGGAGCGCCCTGGTGCGCGCCGGGCATATTGATACCGGTGCCATGCGCGACAATGTCACCTACTACAGAAGGGTCGATACAAAGGACGGAGTCCACAGCGTGTCCATGTCCGTCAAGGGCAGGGACGAGAAGGGCGTAAAGAATGCGGTCAAGGCATTCGTCCTTAACTACGGGCGCAAAAAGGCCTACGGATATATCCCGGGCTCGCACTTCTGGAACGCTGCCATCCTGTCCGCGACCCCGAAGATGATCCGCGCCTGTGAGGACGCGGCAAACACGATATTGCACGAGAAAGGACTGATATAATGCCTGCATTTGACCTGAGATATATCAAAATCGGCAAGTACAAGAATACAAGCGGGACCATCTCATACTCAGACGTCACCTCTATCGGTGACGCCATGGATGTGAACCTGCAGTTCAAATATGCTGAGGGCCGCCTCTATGCTGAGGGCGTGCTGGCTGAATATATGAAGCTCATCACCGGCGGTACTATGAGTGTCGCGACCAAATACATACCAGCTGAAGCCCAGAAAATGATGTTCGGAGCAAAGGATTCTTCGATAACCGTTTCCGATCTCGAGCCGGCCGCGACCGGGCTTGCCTACACAGGCGCAGACGAGCCTTCCGCTGTGGGCTGCGCGTTCTATGCTCCCGACATGATAGACGGCGCCCTCAAATACACCTGTGTGTTTGTGCGGCGCATCATATTCGGCCTTCCGGCTATGGTGTACAAGACAAAGGGCGACAGCCTTACATTCCAGACGCCCACGACGACTGGCGAGTTCATGGCAGACCACTCCTCCACGCAAAACCTGGTCGACGTAGTGACCGTTGATACTGTCGAGAACGCCAAGAAGTGGGTCGACGGGGCACTCGGCGTGACAACCGGAGGCTAACAGTCATGATAGATATGCGTCTAGAGCGTGTGCCGTTTGAATTCGACGGTCACACCTTTCAGCTTTGCTGCAACATGAATGTCCTGGCCGATGTCCAGGAGGCTTTTGACGGAAAAATCAGTGAGGCGCTGTCGGGCAAGGCAGGCGTCCGGTCGCTGATGGAATTCCTCGCGGCCATGCTCAATGATTCCGCTGATGAGCAGGGGATAGAGGTTCGCTTTACCTCTCGCCAAGTGGGGCGCATGCTCGCACCCGCACGGATGAACGAGGTCAAGGCGATTGTCATGCGGCTGGTGGGAAAAGCCATGTCTGCCGACACAGAGCTCTCCACAGAGGAGAACGACCAAAAAAACTGACTGACCAGGCGGAGCCGGAGTCGCGCAGTATCGACTTCGCCTGGTACCTGTATGCCTGGATGAGCGTCCTAAAGCTCGACGAGAGGTCCTTTTGGCGCACCGCAACACCTGCGCGCGTTGCGGCTCTGCTGCAGGCTGCCGCGCCCCGGAGGACACTGCAACGTGAGGACAAGCCGCAGAAGTCGTTGTCAGCCTATTTACTCGGAGGAGGTGGTTAAGCGTGGCCACGCAGCCCATTAAGACCAGATTCGAGCTCGATGGGGAACAGGAATATAAGGCTGCTGTATCTGAGATAAACGCCTCACTCAGGGTTCTCAACTCTGAGATGAAGCTGGTCTCTGCCCAGTTTGCTACCAACGCCGACAGCGTGGACGCTCTCACTGCCCGCAGCGACGTCCTCACGCGGCAAATACTCACACAGAAAGAGAAGGTTGAGGCTCTGCAGGCTGCGCTGAAAGACAGTGCGGACCGCTACGGAGAGGCAGACGACCGCACAAAGCGCTGGCAGACTACGCTGAACAACGCCGAGGCCGAGCTCGCCAAGATGGAGCAGCAGCTGCAGGCCAATACTGAGGCTCTGTCTGATGCATCCTCAGGGCTCGATACGTTCGATGGCGGACTGAATGATACCACAGAGAGCAGCAAGGGCCTAGGAGATGTTCTGAGCGACCTGACCGGCAAGCTAGGCGTTAACCTGCCGGAAGGCGCAACGAACGCGCTTAACTCCATGACCTCACTCGACGGCGGACTGGCCCTGCTTATCGGCAGCTTTGCAGCTGCCACGGCCGTAATAGTGGAGGTCGAAAAAGCACTTGCAGATCTTACTCTCTCACAGGCTGCGGCAGCCGGTGAGATCCAGGACCTCTCTATGCAGACGGGCCTGTCCACTGAGGCCGTACAGCGCTATCAGTACGCCTGCGACCTCATAGGCGTGTCCTTTGATACTGTGGCCAGCTCCCAGGCGAAAATGATCCAGAGCATGGCCGATGTGCAGAGCGGCTCGGAGACGGCTGTAGCAACCTGGAATCAGCTCGGCATCGAGGTTATGAATGCCGACGGCAGCCTCCGTGATGCTCAGGAAGTGTTCCTGGAGGTCATAGACGTCCTTGGCCAAATAGAGAACGTTACCCAGCGTGACGCGGTGTCGATGGAGATCTTCGGCCGGTCGGCCCAGGACCTCAATCCTCTTATCGTTCAGGGCACGGATGCCTTTCAGGCTCTCTGCGACGAGGCCTCAAAGGTTGGCGCTGTCCTTACAGACGTACAACTTGAAGCGCTTGCAGGTGTGGATGATGCGCTGATCCGCTTCAACGAGAGGCTGGACGCTGGGGAGAAGGCTATGGCCCTCAAATTCACCCCTGCGCTGCAAGCCTTTTTTGATGAGACAGGTGAGGGCGTGAAAGGCATCGAGGAGGCCTTGGCCGACAGCGGCCTGGTGACCGTGTTTGCCTCTTTGCTTGAACTGGTGACTGCGCTTTCGCCTGCCTTTGAAGTATTAGGTGATGTATTGGTGGCCTGTTCTCCAGTATTTTATGCTATCGCTTGGGTTATAGCGACCATATCCGACGCACTCAAAGTCGTGCTGCTGACGCTGTCCTCAATAGTAAACATCCTGACGCTGGATTTTGCCGGGGCCAGCGATGATTGGAGCGCTATAGGCGGAATACTGTTCGGCGGCGACAGTGCCTCCGGCCGCGTATTCCAGTCCATGTACAACGCCTCCGGAGACTGGAACTTCCCCGGCGGCGTGACCTGGGTCGGCGAGAACGGCCCGGAGCGCGTGTTCCTGCCGCGCGGCTCCGTCATCCAGAGCGCCCAGGAGTCGGCCCGCAGCACCGGCGATGTGTACTATGTCACACTGAGCCTGCGAGAGATATCTGAGCTGAGCGACATAGCCCGCCTTGCCCGCGACCGCAGGCGCAAAACCCGAATGATGCCTGCAGAGGAGGTTGATTAATGACGACATATCGGCTGCCAGTGGCTGACTGGACGTATACGAGCCTGTCCGACCCTTACAAAAATGACAGAACGAGTCCTGCAGTCTCCCTCGCATCCGGAGACATAGGTTTTAGGAGCTGCCTGTTTCTCAAATTTCAAGAGCTTCCGGAAACGCTGTGGTTCAAACATATAGAGAGCATGTCATGTATAGGCATTTATGCCTCGACAACGCTGTCTGACGGCCAATACTCGTACGCATCTCTATATGCATATGGCCTTTTTGAGAGCGCTGACTTTCCTTCTCTGGTATACAACGATCTGCCTGTTATCGCCGATTTCTGGACTTCACGAGATGACCTTACTCCTGAATCCCCGTCCAAGTGGTTGAGCCTGAGAATTTCTCGCGGCGCGCCCAGCACCCATCGTGCTGAGGTTTTAAACGCATTGAGATACGGCATGGTTGTTGAGGGAGGCCGTTCAGACTCCGACCTCAGCGCCGAGCTGATGGCATATACCCCAGCCAGTTCTTTCGTTCCATATCTCGAGATCGCATATAACTTGGACGCCAAGAGCGAACTTTTGGACATATCCCCACAGAGCGGCTATGTTCCCAAACATTCCCCATCTTTGTTTTCCTGGCGTGTATCTATTCTCCAAGGCCAGGTATGCTATGGAGAAATGGGCCAGAGCTCGGGTGCTTTTCGCTGGAAGACTTCTGGTTCGAGTACGGTATACAGCATCGATTGCGGTACGTCACAGCAGTGTATCGTCCCAGCGGATACATTTACATCGGATGAAATCGAGTGGCAGGTCACCGTTGTAACAAGCGCGGGCGAAACTTTGTCATCAGACTGGTACACGCTCAGCACTGTGGAAGCCCTGCCAGAGGCCGTGCCGATATCGCCGGTGAGCACCATGGTAGATGGCTCTGCGCCCTGCACATTCTCCTGGACGCACAACATCGCAACGAGCACGGAGCAGACAGCCGCAGACCTCCAGTATCACACCGGGGACGGGGCGTGGCAGACGCTGGGTCACGTTACTGGAGACTCGACGGAGTGCACCGTCCCGGCCAACACCTTTCCCTCCGGCTCCGTCTACTGGCGCGTCCGGACGTATAACACAGACGGAACCGCGGGCGACTGGAGCGACCCGGTCGAAATCATCGTTGTGGCTGCTCCGCCGGCCCCTGTGGTGCAGGTCACAAGCGGCGGGGCCCCGCGGGTGAGCATATCCTGGCAGTCTACGGATCAGCAGGCGTGGGAGGCGGTTGTCGCCGACATAAGCAGCGGTATAGTTTACGGCCTGGCCAAGGGTTGGCGGCTGCCCGACTACCTCCCGGACGGCACATATACGGCAATGGTCCGAGTGTGCAACAAGTACAACCTCTGGAGCCCGTGGGGATCCTGCTCCGTCCAGGTAAGCAATTCCGCGGGAGAGCCTATCGCCCTGACAGCAGCCGACGGCATCGCGGTGTCCCTGCGCTGGACATCGAGCGGCTATGACGCCTACTATGTGCTGCGAGATGGACGCCCCATCGCTAAAATCACGGAGCAGAGCTATACGGACAATTACTGCTCTGGCAGCCATACTTACGCAGTGCGGGGAGTGTTCACGGCCACAGGCCAGTATGGCCTCTCCAACACCGTGACAGCAGCCTCCACCTGCGACACCGTGTACATATCTCCGGTGCCTAATGCAAAGTGGCTGCGGCTGCGATACGCCGATACATCCGACCGGCGCACATCGCTCAACACGAGCCGCACCGTGAACTATCAGTATCTGCCCGGAGCCGAGTACCCGTCCGCTGAGATATCTGAGTGGACTTCAGCCACAATGTCGGTGCAATGCGCGTTCGCGTCTCCGGCAGAATCAGCAGAGCTGGAGGCGTTAGAGGGTTCTCTGGTGTGCGTCAAAGACCGGCGCGGCAACTGTGCCATCGGGGCGCTCGAGGCCTTGGACAAGCAGAGCTCGCGCTTCTTCGACTCCTTCAGCTTCTCGATACAGCGGGTCAACTATGTCGAGGAGGTCACCTATGATTAGGCATATATCGGCTCGGGTGGACATTCTGCGGGACGGTGTGCGCAGCGGCTCTCTGCCGTTCCCGCAGTCGTCCCCGCCTTCGGTCATGGCCGACTCGGCATCTGCTATCAAAACAAGTCTCGCCGGCGTGTTTCTCCACACCGGCGAGATCGACTACCCCAATGATGAACTTCAGCCTGTGCTCATAATCGACGGCGTGGAGACGCCCATCGGCGTGTTTGTGCCGGGCACGGTCACAACGTCCTCGAAAGGCTACGGCGTGGACCTCGACCGCGTGGAGGCCTATGACCGCGGCGTTAAGCTGCAGCAGGCCAAAACCGAGACGCTGCTGCACTGGTCCGCGGGTACAAAATACCTCGACGCGGTCAAGCAGCTGCTCGTCTCTGCCGGCATAGGCATGGTCATGGAGACGCCGAGCACCCTGACCCTCCCTACCGACCGTGAGGACTGGGCGATAGGTACACCCTACCTGACTATTATCAATGCGCTGCTGGCTGAGATCAACTACAACGACATCTGGTTCGACGCCCGCGGCACTGCCGTGCTCCAGCCGCGCCAGGAGCCCAGCGCGGAGCGTATCGCGCACACGTACACGGACGGGACACCGCTGTCGGTGCTGATGCCCGACAGTGAGTCAGAGCTCGATATCTATGATGCGCCCAACGTCTTTATCTGCACGGTATCCAATCCGGATCTCGAGGAACCGATGACGGCGACGGCAGTCAACGACAATCCCATGTCGGCGCTGTCCACCGTGCGCCGCCGGCGGCGCATACCCACAGTCGTGCAGCTGGACAATATAGCGTCCCAGGATGAGCTGCAGCGCTACGCTGAGCACCTTGCTTTCGAGAGCATGCTTGCCAGCAAGACTGTCACGGTGACGACACTGGCGGAGCCTGGGCACGGCGTGGGCGATGTAGTGGCCATAAGCCGGACGGAGCTGAGCGGGATCTATCAGGAGACCGGCTGGTATCTGACTCTCTCCGGAGGCCAGACAATGTCGCACACTCTCAGACAGGTGGTGTTGATATGAGCGATAAGGCCTCTGAAGATCTCTCGTACTCATTTGCGACTATTGACCAGATCTACGATGACGGCATAACGCTGATATTCGACGGCGAGGAGACCGCGTCGGAAAAGCATTATAAGTGCAATTCGTTCTGCATCTTTGCCCCCGGACAGCGAGTTCGCGTAATCAAGGACTCAGGTACCTATGTCGTCGAGTATCCGGTGGGCAACCCCAACGCCGATGCCATTCTGCCGGCCGGCGGAAGTGATGGCCAAGTGCTGACCAAGGACGGCAATGAGGGTATCGCCTCAAAGTGGGCTGACATGAAGGGGATACCCACAGGAGGGACAAAAGGGCAGTTGTTGTCCAAGCGCACGGATGAGCCCTTCGATGTGGAGTGGGCAGCAGCGTCTAAGAACTATATACCTTCAGGAGGAAGCAGCGGCCAGATGCTTGTTAAAGATGGATCGGTCGATTATTCCCTCAAATGGACTGACGCTCCCGTCGACCACATCCCAGACGGCGGCAGCAACGGCCAGCTGCTGGCGAAAAACGGTTCAGTTTCCCGCGCGCTTAAGTGGGTTGACGCTCCGACTGAGCGGATACCTGCTGGCGGAACTGACGGGCAAATGCTCGTAAAAAACGGCACGTCAAACTATGCACTAAAGTGGGCAGATGCTCCTGAAAACCACATCCCGACAGGCGGAAATGTCGGACAGGCGTTGATCAAGGCCAGCACGTCAAACTATGCGCTCAAGTGGGGGAGCCCGACGGTGTCCCGTCTGTACCAGGGCACAACGAATTATGCCGAGCTTAACTCCAGCCGGGCATTTGTGCCTCACACCGCCGGGTCTCGTACATATCCGTATTATCTCGGCACCAGCTCGGTCCCTTGGTACGGAATATATACCGGCGACGGCGCGAGCCGCATATGCGGCAGCTCCGGCACGTTGGGTTTTTATGGCCAGACGCCGATAGCCCGGCAGACGCTGTCGCTCAGCTCGAACAACATGTCGTATACGTCTGTAACTGCCAACAACTATCTCTATGCGCTTAATAATCTCATAGGCATTCTGAAGAATAAGCTAGGGCTGATTAAATAGGAGGCTCACTTTGACCATCAACATATGTAATCCGCCCATCGGCTACGTGGAGATCGGCCGCATGGGCGAAAACCTATGCCGGGAGCTGAACATCGATGTCTCGGGCTGGCTTGCGGAGCTGCCTGGTGCCTCTGTATCGGTGGTGTTCCGCAGGCCGGACGGCCAGGTATATCCGGTTATCGTCAATTCCAGCGAGCAGGTCATAACATGGCTGCCTAACAGCTCCGACTTGGCCATGCCCGGCACCGGCATGCTTGAGGTACGGCTGTATCTTGACGATGTAATCTACAAGTCTGCTGTTATCAATACGGCCACCAGCCGGGCCCTAGGCGCCCCTGTGGTGCCTCCGCCGGCCCCTGCGCCGGATTGGGTCACCACCGCCGGCAATGACGCTAAACGTGCAGAGGCGGCGGCAGACCGCGCAGAGAGCGCCGCTGTGCATCAGCCGATGATATCAGCTGCACAGACATGGCTGACATGGGATCCCAATAAGGGACTGTACATAGACACAGGCGTGCTTGCAGCAGGCGTGCCAGGCCCCACAGGTCCGGCTGGCCCGTCCGGAGGTCCAACTGGTCCGACGGGACCAACTGGGCCGAAAGGCGACCAAGGCGAGAATGGCGCGGCTGGCGGAATCGGCCCGACCGGTCCAACTGGTGCCGCTGGAGAGACTGGAGCGACAGGTCCGACAGGCCCGACCGGACCGAAAGGCGAGCAGGGTCCGGCGGGTGCGACTGGCGAAGTGGGTCCCACGGGTCCTGCCGGTTCCGCCGGAGCGGCTGGAGCGACGGGTCCGACAGGTCCGACCGGTCCGAAGGGCGACCAGGGCGCAGCGGGCGAAATTGGCCCCACTGGCCCAACAGGAGCCCCTGGAACAGTGGGAGCAACAGGTCCAACGGGTCCGGCTGGCCCATCTGGAGGCCCCACGGGTCCGACCGGCCCGACGGGCGCCTCCGGAGCCGCAGGAGCGACAGGCCCCACGGGCCCGACCGGGCCGAAGGGTGAGC
>URDJ01000020.1 GCA_900546615.1 uncultured Eubacteriales bacterium
CATAGTGCAGGATCTGTATGGCGTCGCCCGCTCGTGCGAGCACCGACAGGGCGTCACCGAAAAAGACAGACTCGATTTCCGTGATGCCGTCAGAAAGGTCGAGCGGCTCGTAGACCCCATCCGCCCAAAGTCCGAGCATCGGCGCTCCATCAGCGCCCGCCCCGGCGAGGTACACGCCGTTCTCTGCCGCGCAGGCGGATGCGAGAGAGGCGAGCCCGCAGGGCAACTCCGTCTGCGTCACGGTGAGGCTGTATTCGCCCAGGGCGGCGACAGGTTCAGACTCTATAACGTCGGCTTCGGGCAGGTCGAGCTCTGGGGCGTCAGTCCCCATACCCCCGCAGGCCGAAAGTATGCAGAGGAGAGCTGAAAGAATCAGAGCAATTTGCCTTTTCATATAATAAATACCTCTTTTAAATGGCAGAGAATCATTTTACCGATTCATTATCTACTTATTTGCCCTGGCTAATAATGAAAGTTGCTCTACAATAAGTGTTTGTACTCGGACGGCAAACCCGCCGTCCGAATACAAACGCGATGCGTTAAATCGCAGGTTCAATAATAGCGCCGTCAAGCACACTTATAAAGACTATTCCGTCAGTGGTAGTTAGTTCATAGCATAGTTGGTATACATTGTCACCAACAGGGACATAGGATAAATCTCCATTTACTTCCGGCTCTATATCAGCATAGTTAAAGGATTCTGCATGCTGCAATGCAACTTCGGAAGCTGCACTAGCCGAAATCATATTTTCGCGGGTCACCATACTGGCTGGGATTGCTGAAATGGTTCTTTCTTTCCAACTATCGACTATTCCTGTTATCCCATCAGCATCGACGCTAATGCTGATGAAAGAGTCTCTAAGCTTAATTCCATTATAGGTATCGTAGTATGTGTATCCTTTTTCAATCGTTGTGGCTGTGCCATCAACAATGCCTATTTCAGTATCCACTAGCTCTTTAATCACCGAAGATTCAACACATATAGCATTCTGAAGGTCAGCTTCAGTTATGCGCTCTTCTGCCTCGTTCTCTGCTATCTGAACGGTCTCATTTTCATTAACTGCGGTCCCTACAGAATCCCTATAAAGTATATTTTCAGTATCGTTTTCTGAAATATCTTCAAATACTAGAGTCGTTGGTATAGCAGAAGCATTAGATGCGCTGGTTGACACAGGCTGCCCAGTATTTCCTGTATTATCTATGAAGTTAGCATATCGATAAATCGGAGTTGAACTTGAAGGAGCAGAATATGTATTACCAGGGAATCCAGGAAGCCGATAATACTGGTTAGCGCCATCTTCGTATACTAGCACGGCCCAGTTTTGTCCGTTGTTAGCCTGCCGCCATGAGCTCTTAATGCTCTCGCCGGATTCAGCAAAATTTATAAAACTTGCAGCAATAGTGTGGTCACCATAGGAGGGAGCCTGTTCATGATACCCGGCTATTGCTCTAATACCGGAGGCTTTCATAATTTTAGCGTATGTGCTTATGCAATTCGAATCAAGCTGATAGCAAGATGCCAAGATTAGCACGCGTATTGGATCATTCTTTTGCCAAGCACATGTAGTCGCCCATTGCGTTCCTGCAACATTCAAAGCAGAAGCAATTGATATGGTTTCTGTTTGCCCAGGTATATACACTTCCGTGCTAGAATTATTAGTCCGCACATTAATAGTTGGGTTATTAGGACTTCTTGCGCCATGTCCAGAGTAATAGGCAACTGTATAATTTTTTGCATTTACAAACTCACTGGTAGTTACAGGCGTTATATATGCCTGTCCAGTATTACCAAGTGTCCATCCAATGCTTGTAGATGAGTAGTTATTATCCTGCAAATCATAGTATATAGTCTCACAGTCCAATGCGTCTTTGGTATTACCCTGCATAATATACGCCGTGTAAGGATAAACTTTTGCTCTGACCGTATACTGAATGGTGCTGCTAGAAACCGTGCTAGAAACTCGGATATAGTAAGTGCCTCCGGTTTGGTCATATACTACGAGCTTACGGGCATTGCTAGACGCGCCTATAAGAGTGCCGGCGCTGTTATACACACTATAATTGTAATAGGGGGTAGCAGATGAGGACGTTGTTTCTATCCAAAAATTTATGGTCCCTCCCGACGCATTTCTGAGAACGAAAAAATCGACGTCGCCACTTGGCGTTATTTTTCCTTTCATATCTTGTCCACTGTAAATAGTATCAGCGGTGGCCATGGTGTTGTTTGATTCAGACTCATAATACGTTGCAAGCGGAACTATGCTGGTAGAATTCTCGAAAAAACCGTCAGGTATAAACGAATCATCGAAGGCATTTAGTCCAACGCTATGGTCTGCTTCTTCAAGAGATGCTGTAATGTCGTTGTCTGCGTAGGCTCCTGTAATATTCAGTACTATCAGCATGATGATAAGCAAGAGGGAAAGAAGTCTCCTTTGTTTCATATGGCACATCCTTTCTCTTTTTTAAAAATCTTCTATGCTCAAATTTAAAATGTATCTTACACCTCCAGTTCACTTTGTATTCTGAATCATTGTTGACTTGCGCTTTACGTTCTTAACTGTATTGACGCTTTATATATAAAAAGTGCAACAAGCGGCAGTTAAAAAGCACTGTGGCTTGTTGCATTTTGCTAATATATTTGCTCTGCCAGGTTTAGTCCGCTTCGTCGTAGGCACCATATGTAGCCACCTTGCTTCCCTTATCGCAAAAACTCCGCGAATGAAGACATCTTCTCCGTAGTTAAATAACGGTATTCCCATGGTAACCCTCCAATTAGCTGATCTATATGACATTTTGTCGCGAAGCCTGCAATGTATTACACGCCACCCGTTGCATGACCAGAAAATGAAAAGAAAAAGGGCATGGAGAGCTTAAAGCAGTCCATGCCCTTTATCAATTGTCGCCGCGCTAAGCGCCCTGCTGCGCCACATAGATCTCCGCACTTGACTGGATGGCGGCGGCGGTGTCTTCGGCCGTTCTCGCACCCGCGAAAAAAGGCGTCGGACTCCTCGGAGACTAAGCCAGAGTTGCGGGACAAAGCGGTCGGCCTTTACATTCTCAAGCTCCTATATGAAGGTGTTCAGCCCACTCGGCATGGGGATGGTATTGAATATAATAGCTCTCCTTCGCCATCTGGATCTCTTTATCGGCGCTCTGCCGGAGCTCCGAGCTCAGCATGGAAAAGCCTATCGTCGGCGCCTCGCCGGCCTTTCCGTCGAATACTTTCCTGTTTTGACGTCAAACTCAAAAGAGTCCAACAAACCGCAGCGAAACCGTTGTGGCTTGTTGCACTTAGCTGGCTTGGAACGTCTACATAATTGTAAGGAATTAAACGAGCGCTAAGGAGTTTGTACATACATGTGATTACTACACATCTCAAAAACACTGTCAGGCTTAATGATGGGGAGTGATTCCAATGGTTTAGTATATTTGTTCTCTGTTTACACGATAAATCAAAAACATTTACATCGACAAGGAGGGGCAACTATGAAAAAGCTTTCGTTCACATTGGCACTCATCATGGTAGTTAGTCTGCTGGCATTGCCGGCTATGGCATCCAACGATGGCACAGACGTTGTTCAAACTCGTGCAGCAACATATGCGTTTAGAACAATCGACGCAGGAACGGTGACCGTTAACGCCTCGGTAATCCTTAGTATAGATAATCCTAACAATCCTGAAGATTATGTCAGAATTGTTCAGAACATACTGTTTTACTACCGTGCTGCCCATCCTAACGTCAACTGTCACCCTGGTGACATTGACGGGCAGTATGGGCAGCAGACGGATTCGGCAGTGAGGGCATTTCAGGCGGCAGAGGGCCTTACGTCAGACGGAGATGTTGGCCCTAACACTTGGGAAGCCATGTATGATTTTTATGTTCTGGAGGACCTGGTATTGCGTTTGTACTAATGTGTGTACCAAACAGAAAGCCGAACATAAAGTAGTCATCCATTATCATCCCTAACGTTTTGAGGAGGTCTCCTATGGCAAAGAAGCATTGTATCATTTTATTAACCTTGTGCCTGCTGCTGTCCGCTTGCGGTGCCGTTGAAGAGCCGGGTTATTCAATAACATCCGCACCTGATCCCGTTGCGGCAGACAGCCCGGAGCCGGGAGAGCTCAGGTATGCGCTGAGCGATTTCGGCTCAGGTGCAGAGGGTTGCAATGTTCTGCGTTCAGGAGACCTCCTCTTCTACATATATGAGGACTACTCCGCCGGCATCGACGATCCGAAGACCACTCTGAGCGTCTCCGAGCTCGACGGAAACGGCCTGAGAATGCTTTCAGACTTTAACGGCTCCTGGCTGAGGACTTGCTGCGCCGACCAAGACGGCGGGCTCTGGGCTCTCAGCTATGCCTCGCTCGACGACGGCAGTCCTGAATTATTGCACTTTGACGGAGATGGCACGGAACTTGCGCGGTTTTCCATCGACGGGTCTTACATTACCGCGGGCTGTTATCCATACGAGCTTGCCTGCGGCAGCGACGGGACGCTGTATGTTCTCTACGCCGGTGCGGATATGCGGCTGCTCGCTCTCGACGGAAAAGGCGGAGCTGTGCTCGCTTCGCTCGACGGTATCTCGCAGGATGCGTCGCTTGCCAACCTCGCCGACGGTGGAGCGGCACTCCTCGACTCCTCCGACGTGAGAAACAGCGCCACCGGCAGCACCTATGCCGGAACCCGCATCCGCCGACTTGAGGGCTCCGGCTGGGGAGAGCAACAGACGCTCAACGGCAGTTATCTCGACGTATCCAATGGCGCGGACTTTGACCTGTATCTCTGCGAGGTTGGCGGCACAGCGCTGCTCGGCTACGACTTTGAAAGCAACGGCCTCACCGGGATAGCCGACGGTCTCGAGCTGGGACTCGACAGCTGGAACGGTCTCGTCGCCCTCGGCGGTGAGGAGTTCATTTTGCCCGTCGACGGTCAGACCTGGATGCGCCTTGCTAAGACAGCATCCGGAGAGATCACCCAGCTCACATTTGCAACGCTGGACGCCGACGCGGTAAAGGACGATGTGGCAGAGTTCAACCGCCGGCACAGCGACATCAGGATAACAATGCTGGACTACTCCCAGTCCGGCGGTGTGACCGCTCTCGCGACAGAGATAATTGCCGGGACGGTGCCTGACATCATAGACCTCTCCCAGCTTCCGGCGGAGCAGTATGCAGATTCCGGGCTGCTGACGGACCTCTATCCCCTCATGGACACGGACGGCGGTCCGGGCAGAGACGATCTCTGGCCAAACATCCTTGAGGCGCTGGAGCACGACGGAGCGCTGTACAGCATACCCACGGGCTTCTACCCGGTGGCTGTATTTGGACGTGCCGACGTCGTCTCCCAGCTGGGGACGCTGAATTATGATACTGCGGAGGCGGAGCTGCTGACGCCGGAGCTCGGCTACAGCACAGTGTTCGGTACGCAGCTCACAAGGGCGGATTTCCTAAAATACTCGCTCGAACTCGGCGAATTTATAGACTATGAGAACCGCAAGTCCGATTTCACAGGTGAAAGCTTTGGTCAGCTGCTCTCCTTTGCCGCAAAACTTCCGGAGAGCGAAGACGAGCTGTCCGGCTGGCGAGCCGATATCGCCGATGGCAGACAGGCGCTTGCCTTTTCCGTGCTCCGCAACACCAGCGATCTTTTCTCCCTCGAGCTCTACTACGGCGCAGACATAGCCGCCCTGCCTTTTTTCGGCGGAGAGCTGTGCGTAGCGGAACCGGTTGTCTCTCTGGGCATATCATCCAGCTGTGAGAACAAGGAGGCGGCCTGGGAGTTCATAAGCTCGCAGCTCTGGCCGGAGGGCAATCTGAACACGGTGCGAGACGGCTATCCCATGAGCATATCTGCGTATGAGCGGCTCGAGCAGAGTGAACGCGATTACGCCGCCGCCGTCGAGGTCAACCAGATAACGAGTTACCTGCCCGACGGCCGTGAGCTGAAAATGGCCATGGACACCGAAGGTACGCTTGGCCTCCAGCGCGAGCTGATAGAATCCATAGGACATGTTTGCTCCAACGATGCAACAGTGTATGGCATAGTGAGCGAGGAGTCAGGCGCATTCTTCGCAGGAGCAAAAGCTGCCGCCGAGGTGGAGCAGCTCATTCAAAACCGGGTGGAGATCTACCTGGCGGAGAGCGAATAGCAGGCCTTGTTCAAATGAAAACCAAGTTGTGAAAGTTTGGGGCTTATTAATGCAGGCTCTGCAATTTGTAATTTGCACCCTCGCTGGCGGTTTACATTCTTGGCAAGGGTAGCAAACATAATTACCACAGAGATCAAACAGCGCAGCAGGCAAATCATTGCCTGCTGCGCATAAAGTCGTGGTTGCCGCTCCATTCTTTCTAGGCTTCGCGTCTTTCTGTCTATTAGACGCAAAATAGTCATAGATGTTACTATCATGCATGCCAAGATAAATGATAGACTCTTTTTGATTATACTACTTCAATTCATTCTTGCATTATTGGATGCTCATCCAGCAGTTCATCGTGCTCATCTCTTATGCAATCGACCACATCTTTTCTTCATCTGTAGCAGCTTCATTACTTGCCTGCTCCAAAGTCTCGTCAAATTGTGCAATGGCTCCGGAGCTGGATGTCATGATACATTATAACTGGCAATGTCCCTGCACAGCTGCTGTGCTGCTGTCATATCCGGGAAATGAGGGGCAAGCTGGTCGCCTATGGCTGCGATGCCCTTGACCACTGTGAGCGGCTCAGCGAGAAAATGCGCGTGCAGCTCATACTGCGCTCTCTCCGACATTGCGCCGTCGGAATTGAGGTAAAACGCCATGAGCGCGTCAATTGGCACCGAGCTATAATCAAGGCTTACCCGCCCGTTGAGTTCATCGTCGGTAAAACCGTAGTCCGCGATGTCTATGCTCGCCGCGCCCGGCTCCGACCCGGCCTGGGCCTACCCGTCCAGCTCATACGCCCACACGCACAGCGTGTCGTCCACGCCGTTTGCGCCGTTGTCGAGGGCGAAGGTGTCGTTGTCGAACCAGCTTATCTCCGGGGAGGCGTGCTCGTACTCGGATACGGCAAAGTCCACGGGGACGAGGTAGTCAGCCAGGGTCTGAGCCGTAAAGTCCACGACGTAGAGGCCGCTCACCGTATCGCCGTCGGAGAACATGAGCAGCGCCCTTGTCCCGTCCGGGCTGTATTGGACCAAGCCCGGCTTGGCCGGGACCGCTCCGACATCCATGACGCCGCCGCCTGCAACATCCACCGCTGACAGCTCGCCCGCGCTGTAG
The DNA here is from genome assembly GCA_900546615.1 of uncultured Eubacteriales bacterium. Classification (GTDB taxonomy): domain Bacteria; phylum Bacillota; class Clostridia; order Oscillospirales; family Oscillospiraceae; genus Scatomorpha; species Scatomorpha pullistercoris. The sequence continues at coordinate 7,257 of URDJ01000020.1, forward strand.
AGCAGGATATAACGGCTCGCCGTCATGTCATACAATATCTCGGCGCCTTCATCCGACGTCTTCACGTTGTAAACCTCGTCGAGCTCCTCTGCATCCAGGTCGCAGCGCCTGATCACGCCTTCAGGGTCATAGGCGCAGATAACGCTCTCGCCGGCAAAGAACCCGCCCATGCTGCTTGGCGATATGTCCGTAATATCGCTGAGGGCTTTTGCGGCGATATCATACAGCCACACCGTTGTGTCTTCGTAATTCTCCTCACTCCGGCATACGATAAGCAGCCTGCTTCCGTCCGGGGAAACGTCCACATTTGACATGTTTTCGAGCTCGACGTCCGACAGCACGTCTTCCATCTCACCGGTCAGAAGATTGATAATGAGCGGGTAAGCAAAGGTCGTATCGTCATGGCTCACCATCACGAACACGCGCTCGGGAGCGGCTCTGTATGTGTACCAGGCGTATGGCCTGCAATTCTCACCGCAGTAGGGGATCTCGAGCAGCCCATCATTCATGCACCATTCAAAATCCATGGGGTATGTAATTCCATCCAGCTCATAGACCTGCGAAAACGTATGCCTCTCCAGCTCTACAAGTTCGCCGTTCTCGACCGTGTACGCGGCGTAGTGCGTGCCCTGATTCATCGCCTGCTCGTCAAGGCACTTCATGATGGGCCCGTGGGAGATATAGGTATACGCGCCGGAGATCTCAACACTGCTGAGCGTATAGTCCTCTCCCACGACCGGTATCGTCGTTGCAAATTCCTCAGTCTCAGGCGCTTCCGAGAACGGCGCGGGCGCATCCGTCGCCGTGGCCGGTGTCTGCTCAACGCCGCAGGCTGACAGCACAGCCAAGGTGATCAAGCTTGCGAACAAAATTACATATAAGCGTTTCATAATACTGTTCCTCTACCATAAGTTTATTGGTATTAGGACGGCTAAATTGCCGTCCTAATACAAGAGAGACGCATTAAAGCGCTGCCTTATACTTTTCGCTCTTAACTGTATTGACGCTTCACACACAAAAAGTGCAACAAGTCGCAGTTAAAAAGCACTGTGGCTTGTTGCACTCTTATAATATATCCGCTATGCCAGGCTTAGTCCGCTTCGTCGTATTTAGCCCTGGCATTATAGTCGGCTCGAAACTTCATGTCTCCAATTATAATCATTGCCGCTTCTTTCTGCTTGTTTGAAAGCGCCATGACATCGTTAACGAGATCGCCCAGCGTCTTCTTGCCGCATATGGTTACATGGAATACAGCCGGGTCTATATCATACTTAGTCCGTCCTAGCAGATAGTCTGTTGTGACTTGAAAATAATCTGCCAGGGATATGAGCTTATCAGGGGGCGGCTGAATCTTGCCTGTCTCATATGACGAGATCGTCGTAGGCGCCATATGGAGCTCTCTTGCAAGCTGCGTTTGCGTGAGCCTCCTGTCTTCCCTTAGTTCGCACAATATTTCACCAAAGCTTGGCATCCCCTGACCACCTGTCTGAAGAATTTGAACAAATTATATCTCAAATCATGATTGTTACTTAGATTATCCAGTATCAATCGTGCACATCCGCAATTATATCTGATATAATACAGCGTAGATGGATTTTTCAGCATTAATAATGTTTGCTTTGCCTGTTGAATAACAAAAAGAGCTGCATGCTGATGTTGCATTTTGGCTGATAGTTCGTCTTTTATTTAAGAAGTATAGGAAGTATAGTATATTACAAACTACTAGAATTAGAACATAATGACTCGGGGTGGTAGGAAATAATGCTTTGCCTAATGGCAATGTGTGATGGTGAGGACAGCCTGCAATTTTTTACCGAACTCTATATGCGCTATAAGCCGGTTTTGTTCAGGGAGGCTTCAAAATTTACCGACGACTTCAACATCGTTGAGGATCTGATCCATGACTCCTTTGTAAAGCTGATTGAAAAAGAGGACCTGCTCCGGACGTTTAATGGTTGCACTTTGAGAACATATATCGTCTATACTGTTAGAAATACATCTATTAGTTTCATACGCAAAAAGGCCAGGGAGAGCGGTAGGCTGGTAAGTATGGACGAAAGCTATGAAGCCGCTTGCGTCACTGATAATGCACCACTGCCGGAAGAGGTGGTTATAATGGACGAAAAGAAGAGGGATTTTTTAAAGGTATGGGATACCCTGCCTGATGATACGCGAGAGCTGCTGGCGGGCAAGTACATACTCCGCATGAGCGACGCGGAGCTGGCCGAAGAGTTCGGCTGCAGCCCCGACAGCATTCGAATGAAATTGACCCGCGCCAGGCGCAAAGCGCTTGAAATGATTAAGGAAGGAGGCTTTTGCTTTGACCCGGCATGAACAGCTCGTTGAAAACTATGAAAACGCCCTCTTTGAGCTGCTCATGGAAGGGGTGATAGAGCGCGAAGGAGAGCAGATTGAAAAGGAAAACGAGCAGTTGAAAAACGGTCCTGGTTTCTCCGTTCCTCCGGAGCTGGACAAGCGATGCATGGCATCAATTAAGAAAGCCTGCCGCAGGCGCAGGAGCGGACAGCTTGGCAGAAAAGCATACGGCGTTTTGAGCAAGGTTGCCGTTGTCGTCCTTGTGGTCTTGGTTTTGTTTACTTCGGCATATGCAGCGTTTCCAAATGTCAGAGCCTCAACGCTGAATCTATTGGTTCAGATTTCAGACGTTTCAGCCGAGATGATCTTCGAAAACGCTAACGCAGAGAGTTCTGAAAACGGAGATAGCAATGGGCTCATAAGTGATGGTACTATTGAGCTTAATAGTGTTATTCTTCCTGAGTTGATAACCGACAAATACCAAGTCGCTGATATGGGCAGCGACAGGCTTTCGTCATGGGCGTCATTTTCAAGTCAGGATGGCGGATTGATATCAATTGATGTCCGAAACGGAGCTGACAGTGTGCTGGACATCAATACTGAGAACGCTTTGCAGATAAACGAAATAAAACGCGATGATTTTAGCGGGATAATTGTCTTTTTTGATGGAGGCTATATAACCGCCGGCATTGCAGACCAAGCTAATGGAAAATTCATTATACTAAATTTCGATGGAATATCATATGACTCTGCTGAGCTTATAATAGATGAATTAATTAATGTAAATATGGGGGGTCAAAAATGAAAAAGTTTTTCTCCGCAATTCTGGCTATTTGTATGCTTATATCAGCAAATATTGCCTTTGCTGACAATATAGTGTCTAGTGACGAGCCGGTTATCATAAAGCCGGAATATGTAATCATCAGTTCAATTCAGACTACTTTTACTATTTCGTCTTCTGGAAGAGCCGATTGCTACGCCGTCGTTACTGTACCAAATGGCTACACAGTTGACTTGAAAGTTGAACTGCAACGAATTTCCGGCGGTTTAGAAATAATAAAAACATGGGAGACAAGCGGTGAGTCTAGGATATCTTTGGACGAGCCATGGTACGTACTCCCTGGTCATTCCTATCGTTTAAGGGTAACAGCTACTACATATGATTCCAATGGCAATTATGTGGAAAGCCCCACAGAGTACTCAGTGATCCAAGAGTACTAATCAATCCGCACCCTCTTTCTCTATATTACTGCTCTACTTAGACTATAGGCTTATGAGCAGCAATGCACCCCAGATGCTGGCAGTGCTACATAGCCAAATACCCCTGACCTCCTGTTTTGATCCCATCCAAATCAAAGCAGGAGGTCATTTTAATGTCATACAACTACGCCAGAGAGAAGCGAAGGTTTGACGCCGAGTGGAAGCGCAAGGAACTTTGGTATAGGAAAGAGGGCATGAGCGAGGACGACATCGAGGAGATGCGTCGCTTCGACCTCGAACAATTCAACCGCGACAGAGCGTATGAGAGCCGCAGGCGTCCGTTGGAGACGGCCTGCGGCTCTTGCTATGTTCAGGCATTTGAACCGCCCGCAGAGCGCTATAGCTGGCTCGATGAGATAAGCGACCCGCAGTTAGTCGAGCGGCTGCATGGGCTTTCAGACGCAGACTTGGAGCTGCTTACGCAAATTGTGATTGACGGCAAGTCTTATAGGGAGGCAGCCAAAGTTTTTTCGTGCTCACATCAGAATATCAGTCGTCATATTGCACGAATTAGAAAAAATTTGAGTTAAGCGTTGCCAAATCGTCTTTCCCACTGCCTGTATAGTGAGAAGCAATACTTCTTGAGAGTCTTTTACAACTGAATACACGGTACAGCGAGCACAGAACCTGCGTGACTGGAGACGGTCAGCGACGTGGGGCGCGGCGCGATGACGGCGTGAGCTTGAGCGATGAACGCGGCCCCAAAAACGGCTTTGGCAAGCCGCTTCGCAATGAAAGCGCGGGTGATAAAGGTACTTGCTCACGCGCTCCCGAGGACTTGGGGGCAGCCCTGCGGTGTACGGCAATCGGCACTGTGGAGCTATGACGGCCTCGCCAGAGGCGGCTCGCTGTATCCCCATACCGCCGGGGGGCGTGGCAAATACGGCGGGCAAGAAATTATAAGAAGGAGCGAAAAATATGAGAAATACAAATTCGCTTTCTGCTCCCATTAATACTGCCGGCGAGCAGATTTGCATACTTGATGGCTGCATAGTACGAGTAAAATACAAAGACTGTCCTGATAAGGACGCCGTCATCGCAAATATCAGGGGCATCCTGCTCAATTCTTACAAACGAGACAACCTTGCCGCCGTGGGCAGAGTGTGAGATAATGCAGACAGAGCACCTTGAAAATCACATATCGCGGACAGGCAGCAAAGATCAGACACATCAAAATGAGGTGTGTATGATGAACAACTACGATACTTACTTTTCAATCAAGCGCGTCTATTGCCTCTACCGCGTCTCCACTCTCGGTCAGGTTGAAAAGGACGACATACCCATGCAGAAACAGCGCTGCCGCGAATTTGCTGCGGCTCAAGGCTGGAGCATTGTGCGTGAACTCTCCGAAAAAGGCGTCTCCGGATTCAAGGTCTCAGCCAAAGATCGTGACGCTATCCAGGAGATACAGCACGACGCCGTGGATGGCAAATTCGACATCCTGCTGGTTTTCATGTTTGACCGCCTCGGACGCCGCGACGACGAGACGCCATTTGTTGTGGAGTGGTTCGTCCGAAACGGCATCGAGGTCTGGAGCGCCACCGAGGGTCAGCAGAGGTTCGACAATCACGTTGACAAGCTGATGAACTACATCCGCTACTGGCAGGCCTCCGGCGAGAGCATCAAGACCTCAATACGTGTAAAGACCCGCCTCGGTCAGATGACGGAAGCGGGTCTCTACACCGGCGGCACCGTGCCTTACGGCTACCGCCTTGAAAAGCGCGGGCGCGTCAACAAGCGCAACCGCGAGGTCTGCGACCTGGCCATCGACGAGGATGAGGCCGAGATAGTGCGGCTCATATTCCGCAAGTATGTGGATGAGGGCTACGGAGCGCAGAGGCTCTGCAAATACCTCCATGAGTCCGGCATACACAGCCGCGACGGTAAGGGCTTCCCTAACACCACGCTCAACCGCATCATCAAGAATGTGATGTATACCGGTATCATCAAGAACGGCGACAGCCGGTCAGCGTATCTGGAAGAGCTGCGCATCATCGACGACGCCACCTTTGACCGCGCCCAGCAGATAATGCGCGAGCGCACAATGCCTCGCAGCTCCGTCCCTCGCAACTGTAATGGCAGTTCCCTGCTCGTCGGCAACATCTTTTGCGCACACTGCGGCAACAGACTTACGCTCACGACCAGTGGGCGTAAAAAGAACCGGAACATTCCGATGGCCAAGTACATCCGCTATCAGTGCCACTACAACGTCCGGCACCCCGGTGAATGCGACGGGCAGTCCGGCTACTCTGTACCCAAGGTGGATTCCATGGTCGAACAGGTCGTGCGGATGAAACTTGCCGAGATAGCCGCAGCGCCGGAGGCCGAGGTCATCGGCAGGCAGCGTGAGCGTGAGATCGAGCTGGCCCGTATACGGTTGGAGCAGGCAGAGGACGAGATAGACGGCATTGTCAAGGAGCTGGACGACTACCGCGCCGAGACAATCAAGGTCATCCGCGGAGAAAGCCCGCTCAACGCCCATCTGCTCAACTCGCTCATGTCCGACGCCGCCGACAAGCTCAGAGCCGCGCAGGTCCGTAAGGAGGAAGCGCAGGCGTCCCTCGACGGCCTTGTCGCCTCATCTCAGAGCTTACAGGCCGAGTACGACCAGCTCCTGAGCTGGGCCGACCTCTACTCCAAAAGCAGCTTTGAGGCGCGGAAGATGATACTCTCCCAGCTCATCGACTCCGTGTATGTCGGCAGGGACTACAGGATGGAGATAAACTTCAAGTTCAGCTTTGACGAATTTAACACCCAGCCGCTTCCATTTTACTCTCTTCAGGAAAATGCAGGCGCATGAGATACAGGGTCTAACAAAAAAAGGCGAGAAAGTCCTCATTTTTAGAACTTTCTCGCCATTTGGTGGACCTGAAGAGACTCGAACTCTCGACCTCTCGGATGCGAACCGAACGCTCTCCCAGCTGAGCTACAGGCCCAAATATTGGTATTTTGTTATGCAAACGCGATGGCACCGCGTGAGCTGCGTAAAATCGCTGGAACTGGCCCGCTTGCTCTCCCAGCTGAGCTACAGGCCCGAACGCTTGAACATTATAGCACATATTTCGGATTTGTAAAGAGTAAAAATCAATATTGATTAAAATTGTTTTTTGTAGTACAATACTCCCGCGGCCCTTTGCAAGGCTGCACCAGTCGGGGAGCTAGCGGTGCCCTGTGACCTGCAATCCGCTATAGCAGGGATGGATTCCTGAGTGAGGACGCGTTATGTGCCGTCTGACCTTTGTAAGCGGCGTTGAAAGCCCCGGCCCCGCGCAACGAGCCCCCGTGAACCATGTCAGGCGGGGAACCGAGCAGCATTAAGCGGGTAAGCTCGTGTGCCGTGGGTCCGCCGGGACCGAGTCGGCTGCAAAGTGTAACGGGTGTGTCGCGCGTTCAGGCAAAGGTGTGCAGTCTTGCAAAGTGCCGTACTATTTTCTTAAAAGGTCGTGGATGCCATCTATCAGGCCCTATATCGCAAATACCGGCCGCGCACCCTCGATGAGGTCTGCGGCCAGGAACATATTACTGAAACCCTCAAGGCCCAAGTCGCCTCGGGCAGGCTCTCGCATGCCTACCTCTTTATCGGCACACGCGGCACCGGCAAGACCAGTTGCGCCAAGATACTCGCCAAGGCTGTCAACTGCGAGCACCCCGTAAACGGCAATCCCTGCTGCCAGTGCGCCGCCTGCCGCGGCATAGACGACGGCTCCGTCATGGACGTGGTCGAAATTGACGCCGCCTCCAACAACGGTGTCGACAACATCCGCGCCCTGCGCGACGAGGCCATCTTCTCACCTGCCAGCGTCAAAAAGCGCGTCTACATCGTCGATGAGGTTCACATGCTCAGCATCGCCGCCTTCAACGCGCTGCTCAAGATACTCGAAGAACCCCCCGAGCACCTCATGTTCATCCTCGCTACGACCGAGCTGCGCAAGGTGCCCGCCACCATCCTTTCCCGCTGTCAGCGATACAGCTTCCGCAGGCTGGACGCCGAGGTCATCTCAAAGCGCCTCGACTACATCGCCTCTCAGGAGGGCTTCAAGCTCACGAAGGGCGCGTCCAGGCTGCTCGCGCGGCTCGCCGACGGCGGCATGCGCGACGCCATCTCCCTGCTCGACCAGTGCTCGAGCTGTGAGGTCATAGATGAAAACGCCGTGCTCGAGGCCACCGGCCTCGCCGGGAACCGCCGGATAGGCGAGCTGCTCACCGCCATATCGAAGCGCGACGCCGCCTCTGCGCTAGAATATTTCTCCGTGCTCTGGAAGGACGGCAAGGACCCCGCTTCCCTGCTCTCCGACCTCTGCGCGCTTATGCGTGACGTGCTCCTGCAGGAGCTTGCGCCCAGGGGCGGAGTGGCTCTGATGTCCGGAGCCTACGATGCGAAGACCATAGAAGGCTTCGCTCGTCTCTTTACAAAGGAAGAACTGCTGCGCGACATGCAGCGGGCACAGGATGCGATAGCGGCGCTCAGGGACAGCCCTTCACCCCGTACCTGCGTGGAGCTGTGCCTCGTCTCGCTCTGCGACCCGGCGCTGGGCGCCGGGATGACCGACCTCATGGCGCGCATATCCCGTCTTGAGGCCGGCACACCGCCTCCAAGAGCACCGGCGGCGGAGTTTACGCCGCTCGCAGCGCCCGTTTCCGTACCGGAAACAGAGCCGGAGCCGGTAACGGTCTTTGAGTCCGAACCGGAGCCTTATCGCGACGAGCCGCCTGTGTCTGAGGAGCCACCTCCGGCGGACGACGGCGGATACATCAGGGACGAGCCTGCGCCCGTGCCTGATCCTGTCGGCGTATACTACGAACCGGAGCCTCCGCTCCCGGACAGGCCCGACAACGCTCCCGTGCCTGAGCCTGAAGTGAAGCCCGCGCCCGTGGGAATGCCGAGCTGGGCGGAGATCACTCAGGCGCTCTCCGGCGAGCTTAAGTCCGGCATATTGAGGGCGCTGGGCGACACCAGCCAACTCAATGTGGAATTCAGGGAAAGCTCCCTGCACCTCATACTTCTCAACAGCTTCATTACCACGAAGCTGAACACCCCGGAGGTACTCGGCTCGATAAGGGCCGCGGCCTCGAGGCTGGCGGGGCGTCCGCTGGACATAGAGGTCACGATCATGGGCGGCGGCAGGCAGCCCACGCGCAGTGTCGAGGAGCTGCGCGGGAATCCATTTGTAAAATTTGTCTGAAAGGTTGGATGATACCATGGCAAAAGGCGGTTTCCGCGGCGGCTACGGAGGCATGGGCGGCATGAGCCAGGCCAACATGATGAAGCAGGCCCAGAAGATGCAGGAGGAGCTGCGCAGGATGCAGGAGGAGCTCGAGGCTGCGAGCTTCGAAGCCACGGCCGGAGGCGGGGCCGTGAAGGCCGTCGTCAGCGGCAAACATGAGCTGACGGGCCTCACAATTGATCCCGAGGCGGTCGACCCTGAGGACGTCGAGATGCTTCAGGACATGATAATCGCCGCGGTGAACGAGGCGCTCAGAAAGGTGGACGCCGCTTCTTCCGGCAGCATGGCCAAGCTGACAGGCATGAAGGGCCTTCCCTTCTGACAATCGAATACTGTGTTTTTAGTGAGCATACTTGCCGCATGTCATTCCGGCGGCAAGTCATGCTCGCTTTTAAGTGAATGAGAGGAATTTAAATGGTAAAGCTTTTTCGTATGAGCCTGCGCGAGTACCGGAGTGTCACGATACTGACGCCCATACTTGTTTCGCTCGAAGTTGTAATGGAATGCATCATACCCTTCATAACCGCCAACCTCGTCAACGAGATCAAGGCGGGCTGCGGCATGGATGTGATACTGCGCTACGGCGGGCTGCTGGTGCTCATGGCGGCGCTGTCGCTGCTGTTTGGAGCTCTGGCGGGTCTGACCTGTTCGACCGCCTCCTGCGGTCTCGCGCGAAACCTCCGGCACGACATCTTCCACTCCGTTCAGGGCTTCTCGTTTGAGAATATCGACCACTTTCTGACCTCGTCGCTGGTCACGAGGATGACGACTGACGTCACGAACGTGCAGTTCGCCTTCATGATGATAATACGTCTGGCGATACGCTCTCCGCTCATGCTGGTCTTCGCCTTCGTCATGGCCTTCATGATGGGCGGGAAAATGGCCTGGATTTTCCTCTTTGTGCTGCCCGTGCTCGCCGCCGGACTGGCTATCATCATCTCTAAGACGATACCCCTGTTCCGTCGGGTTTTCAAGAAGTACGACAAGCTCAACGAATCCATACAGGAGAATGTCAAGGCTATGCGTGTGGTCAAGGCCTTCGTGCGCGAGGACTACGAGTCGAAGAAATTCGGCACCGCGGCCGAGGACGTCTGCGCGGACTTCACAAGGGCCGAGCGCATCCTTGCCCTCAACGGTTCGCTCATGCAGTTCTGCATTTACTCGGTCATGGTCTTCGTGCTATCCTTCGGCTCGTACACCATCGTAACCTCTATGGGTCTCGACTTCGACGTGGGCCAGCTCTCGGCGCTGCTAACCTACAGCTTCATGATGCTCTCCAGCCTCATGATGCTTTCCATGGTCTTCGTCATGATAACCATGGCCGGCGAGTCCACGAAGCGTATTATAGAGGTGCTCAGCGAAAAGAGCACGCTTACCAACCCCGAAAATCCTGTATACGAGGTTACGGACGGTTCTATCGACTTCGACGGTGTGAGCTTCCGCTACTCCGCAAAGGCCGAGCGCATGGCGCTCTCGAACATTGACCTGCACATAAGGTCCGGCGAAACTATAGGCATCATAGGCGGCACTGGCTCGTCGAAGTCCACGCTCGTGAACCTCATCTCCAGGCTCTACGACGTGACCGAGGGCAGCGTGAAGGTCGGCGGCCGCGACGTGCGCGAGTACGATATTGAGACGCTGCGCGGGCAGGTGGCCGTCGTGCTGCAGAAGAACCAGCTGTTCTCCGGCACCATCAAGGACAACCTGCGCTGGGGCAATAAGGAGGCCACGGATGAGGAGCTGGTGCACGTGTGCAAGCTGGCGCAGGCGGACGATTTCATAAGCCAGTTTCCTGACGGCTACGACACCTGGATAGAGCAGGGCGGCACGAATGTCTCCGGCGGCCAGAAGCAGAGGCTCTGCATAGCCCGTGCGCTGCTCAAGAAACCGAAGATACTCATACTCGACGACTCGACCTCCGCCGTCGATACCAGGACCGACGCCGGCATACGCAAGGGCCTGCGCGAATTCATGCCCGAGACAACGAAGCTCATCATAGCCCAGCGCACGGCCTCCGTCGAGGACGCTGACAGGATAATAGTCATGGACGGCGGCAGCATCATGGCCGTCGGCTCCCATGCGGAGCTAATGGCCTCGAACGAGGTCTATCGCGAGATATACACCTCGCAGAACAAGGCAGGTGCGGACTAATGAGAAAGAGGAAGACAGAAAATGGCGGCGCCGTCGTCGGGCGTCTGCTGCGCACCATGCGCGAATTCTACCCCGTCATGCTGCCGCTGGCCATCGTGTGCATCGTCATAAACGCCGTGGTCAGCTCCATACCCTCGCTGTTCATGCAGAACATCATCGAGGTCATCGAGAGCAGCTGGCAGTCCGGCGACTGGGCCTCGGCCAGCGGGCCGATACTGAAGCTCGTCGCGACACTTGCCTGTTTCTACGGCGTATCGCTCATCGCGGGCGCGGCCTTCAACCAGCTCATGGCCATCATCACCCAAGGCACGCTCAAAAAACTCAGGTGCAGGATGTTCGACAAGATGCAGTGCCTGCCCATCAAGTACTTCGACTCCAACAGCCACGGCGACATCATGAGCCACTACACCAACGATATCGACACCCTGCGCCAGATGATATCACAGAGCTTCCCGCAGCTGCTGTCCTCCGCCATCATGGTCACGACGGTCTTCTGCATCATGCTCTACTTCAGCCTCTGGCTGACCCTCGTGGTGCTCGCCGGCGTGGCGCTGATGCTCTACCTCACCGGCCGCATCGGCGGCAAATCCGCCAGCTTCTTCTTCAGGCAGCAGGCCGCTCTCGGCAGGGTCGAGGGCTTCGCCGAGGAGATGATGAGCGGCATGAAGGTCGTCAAGGTCTTCTGCCACGAGGAGGAGAGCCAGGCCGACTTCGACAGGATAAACGACGAGCTGTTCCGCGAATCCGAGAAGGCAAATAAATACGCCAACACCCTCGGTCCAATCCTGAACAACATCGGCAACGTGCTCTATGTCGTCGTCGCGGTCGCAGGCGGACTGCTGCTCATCGGCGGCGCGAAAAACCTGAGCATCTCCGGCATGGCCTTCAGCATCAGCATCGTCGTGCCCTTCCTGAACATGACCAAGTCCTTCGCGGGCAATATCGGCCAGGTCTCGCATCAGGTCAACTCGGTGGTCATGGGCATCGCCGGCACGAAGCGCATCTTCGCGCTGCTCGACGAGCCGGCAGAGTCGGACAGCGGCTACGTCACGCTCGTTAACGCGAAAGAGATAAACGGCGAGTACGTCGAGTGCGAGGAGCGCACGGGGCTTTGGGCCTGGAAGCACCCGCACAGGGCCGACGGCACGGTCACCTATGTGCCCCTGCGCGGCGACGTCAGGCTCTTTGACGTGGACTTCGAGTACGAGCCGGGCAAGCCCGTCCTGCACGATATCTCGCTCTACGCCAAGCCGGGCCAGAAGGTCGCCTTCGTCGGCGCGACCGGCGCGGGCAAGACCACCATCACGAATCTGCTCAACCGCTTCTACGATATCGCTGACGGCAAGATACGCTACGACGGGATAAATATCACGAAGATCAGGAAAAGCGATCTGAGGCGCGCTCTGGGCATCGTGCTGCAGGATACGAATCTGTTCACCGGCACGGTCATGGAGAACATCCGCTACGGCAAGCTGGATGCCACGGATGAGGACTGCATCGCTGCTGCAAAACTCGCTGGCGCGGACGACTTCATCACAAGGCTGCCCGAGGGCTATAACACGGTGCTCTCCGGCAACGGCGCGAACCTCTCGCAGGGCCAGAGGCAGCTCATTTCGATAGCCCGTGCCGCCGTGGCCGACCCGCCGGTCATGATACTCGACGAGGCCACGAGCTCCATCGACACGCGCACCGAGGCCATCGTCCAGCGCGGCATGGACGCGCTCATGCAGGGCCGTACGGTCTTTGTCATAGCCCACCGGCTCTCGACCGTTAAAAACTCGGACGTCATAATCGTCCTCGAGCATGGCCGTATAATCGAGCGCGGCACCCATGAGCAGCTGCTCGAAATGAAGGGTCAGTACTTCCAGCTCTACACCGGCGCTTTCGAGCTGGAGTGATCATCCGCTAAAATTATGCCCGCCGCCGACACGTTCAGGTATCGGCGGCGGGCACTTATTATATTCCGACGCTCCAGCGTCCCGGGAAATAAAAAACCGACTGCCTAAGCAGTCGGTCTGGTGGACGATACAGGACTCGAACCTGTGACCCTCCGCACGTCAAGCGGATGCTCATACCAGCTGAGCTAATCGTCCATTTCGCAAGCAAGCGTTATTTTAACTCATGCCTGCGAAATTGTCAACTCTTTTTTCTCAAAATTGCGGCAAATATTCTGTTGGGTCTACACTCTGCCCGTTTGCCCGCATCGCGAAGTGCAGGTGGTACACGAGACCGGCCTCGCCTATCGCCGTTGTACCGACCGAGCCTATCGTGTCGCCCACGGACACGCTCTGGCCCACGCTCACCGTCGGCAGCTCGGCCAGGTTCGAGTATACCGTCTCCAGCCCGCCGCCATGCTCAAGCACCACCGTCGTGCCCAGCAGGTCGTCAGTGTATATCTCGCTCACCACGCCGTCCGCCGCCGCGAGCACCTGCGTGCCCAGTGAGGACTCGATGTCGATGCCGTCGTGCGTGCGCCAGTCGGCCATGGTCTTGTCATATACCAGCTCCGTCATGGCGTAGGGCTGCTCTACCGCGCCGTATACCGGCCAGACCCAGCTGGTCGGCGCGGTGTCGGTCTCAGCCTGTTCCACGACCTGCTCAGGCTGTTCCTGAACGACCGGCTCCTGAGCCTGCACCTCCGGGGCGACCGGCTCCGCTATGACCTCCTGCGCGTCCTCGGGCACGTCCCAGATCGTCTCCGTGCTCTCGGTCGGCGCGGGTGTCGCCGCGGGCCTCGCGGTCACGGTGACAACGTTCTGCTTCTCCACAGTCCCTTTCCCCGACGACAGCAGCGTCCACGCCGAAACTCCTATCACTCCGACGCACAGGAAAAGGACTATGTAGAAGCCCTTTCCGCTAAAAAAGCTCTCCAACCGGCTCTGGCCGGAGTCCTTCTTCTTATCCTCCATTTCATGACCTCCTGAAGAAAATGGTGTCTTCGGAGGCTATTATTGACAAGGCGGCAGGGTCTTATACAAAGAATTTTATCCGAGCCGCATCAGTATCGCCGCGGCCTCGGCGCGGGTGCAGGTCGCGGTGGGATGGATGAGTCCGTTCTCGTCACCCTCGATGATGCCCTCGCTCACAGCCCAGCGCATGGCCTCATATGCCCAGCCGCTTATGGCGTCGGCGTCTGGAGCCGTCAGAGCGTAGTTGACCACCGGCTCGCCGGAGAGCCGCCAGAGCATGGTCACCAGCTCCTGACGGGTGATCGCGGCGCTCGGGTTCTCGCCGTCGGATATGCCCTTCGCGACGACCCACTCCTGAGCCTTCGCGTACCATGTCGCGCCGCCCGTGGTATCAATGCCCTCGGCGCGGGCGATTATCGTCCAGACCATCGCACGCGTCATGTTGGCATTCGGCTCAAAGGTCGTCGCAGACGTGCCGTCCATCAGGCCGTTCGAGTACACATACGCAACGTAATCATAGAACCAGTCGCCGGTGCGCACGTCCACGAACGGGAAGCTCACGGGCACAAACACCGCGCTGGCAGTGACGGCCTTGTCGGGCATGCGGAAGGTGTTGCCGCTTATCTTCTCGCCGTCGACGGTGATGTAGGCCAGCTCGTAGCCCTCATCCGGCGTCGCGGCGACGGTGATGAGCGTTCCCGCGCTGCCGTCCGACGGGTTGACGCGGATAGTGCCGTTCGCCGGGTCGACGACGGTTATCTCATGAGTCTCGGGGATATTGTACATTGTCCACCGCGCATAGAATTCCTTGTTGCCTACATCTGTGTCGGATATCTCCGTATAAGGCCCGTCCTGGAACTTCTCGTCAGCGTACCAGCCATCAAAGCGGTAGCCGGAGCGCGTCATCTGTTCCGCATCTGGGAGCAGCGTCGTCGTGCCATAGGTATAGCTTGTGACGCCCTGATAATCTTCAACAAATTTGCCGCCGTTCAGATGGAGCGTGACATTATAGGTGTTGACTGTCCACTGGGCGTAGAGGGTGACGTTACCGTTCTGGTCGGCGGTGAGGTTGCTCACGCTCTGGCCATTGGAATAGACAACACTGCCGCCCTCCGACGTGCTCCACCCGGCGAAGGTGTAGCCGGTGCGGGTGAAGCTGTTGGGTCTGAGGTTTTGGGAGGCGTCGTAGGTGAAGGGCTGGGGATCCATGCTGCCTTCGCCGCCGTTGGGGTAAAATTTCACGGTGTAGCTGTTGGCAGTCATTGAGGCTTCCCCGTCCCCCAGAGCCACATGATAGCCTGTCCTATCCGAGAAGAAATAGTCCGCTGGGTCTTTACCTTGCATATGGGTGCTCCACCCACTGGTGAAGGTGCCGGTGGTTTCCGTGGTCACACCGATGGAAGCGACTGGTGACAGCCCGTCCTCGCCGATGGTGATGACTGGTTTAGCGTAAAGCTGGTACAGATCCACATTGTTGACGGTGGTCTCGTCTGCCTTGGTGTTGCCCGTTATAGTGGGGTTGCCGGACAGTTCGAAGGTTCCGTTATTCACATACACCCCGCCGCCTCAGTTGTAGAGGTAGCCCTCTTCGCTCACCGTTTGGCCATTACCGCCGGTAATAACGCCGCCGGTGAGGTTACAGGTTGTTGCGCCCTCATCAGTGGGCGAGCCCGGATGCCAGAGGCCGTCCCTGCCGAGGTAGCCGCTGGTTGTGCCGCTGGTACAATCGCACAGGGTAAGGGATGCGCCGCTGTTGACCTTGATGTACTGCTCATTCAGGTCCAGTACATGGCCGTTGAGGCAGAGGGTGACGGTGCCGCTGACGGTGATGGCGCCGTTGTGCTCCACGTCACCGGACAGGAAGTAGTTGCCGTTGGCCAGTGCAGTGGTGTCCCCGTCCAGCGCAATCCAGCTGCTATGGTCGGTGTGCTCCCCCACCGCCAGCGCCGTGACGGACAGCATGCCCAGGCAGAGCGCCAGGACACAAAACAAACTTAAAAATCGTTTTCGCATTTCGGTCAAACCTCCTTAGTAGTCTGGCCAATGCGAAAACGGCGTACGCCGTTTGATTGCCTTTTATTTTACACTATATCCTGGAGCCCTGCAGGCAAAAAACACCCCCGCCTCACGGCGGGGGTGCTGGTGTCATTATTCGCTTACTTCTTGAGGTTGAAGAAGGCGTCCTTGCCGGCGTACTGGGCGACGTCGAAGAGCTCCTCCTCGATGCGCAGCAGCTGGTTGTACTTGCAGACGCGGTCGGTACGGCTGGGGGCACCGGTCTTGATCTGGCCCGCGTTCAGGCCCACGACGAGGTCGGCGATGGTGGTGTCCTCGGTCTCGCCGGAGCGGTGGGACACGATGGTGGTGTAGCCGGCGCGGTTGGCGAGCTGCATGGTGTCCAGGGTCTCGGTCAGGGTGCCGATCTGGTTGACCTTGATCAGGACGGCGTTGGCAACGTGCTTCTCGAGGCCCATCTTCACGCGCTCAACGTTGGTGACGAACAGGTCGTCGCCGACGAGCTGCACGCGGTCGCCGAGAGCCTTGGTCAGCATGGCCCAGCCTTCCCAGTCGTCCTCGCCCATGCAGTCCTCCATGGAGATGATGGGGTAGTTGTCCGCGAACTTCTTCCACATGTTGACCATCTGGCTGCGGGTCATGGTCTTCTTGGCCTTCGGCAGGGTGTAGGTGCCGTCCTCGTGGTTGTACCAATCCGACACGGCGGCGTCGATGGCGAGCATGAAGTCCTCGCCGGGCTTGTAGCCGGCCTTCTCGATGGCGGCGACAATGCACTTGAAGGCGTCCTCGTCACGCTTGAGGTTGGGAGCGTAGCCGCCCTCGTCGCCCACGCCGGCGGCGGGGGTGCCGTTCTCCTTGAGGACGGTCTTGAGGGTGTGGAACACCTCGGCGCACATGCGCAGGGCTTCCTTCCAGCTCGGAGCGCCGACAGGCATGATCATGAACTCCTGGATGTCGACATTGTTGGTGGCGTGGGCGCCGCCGTTGAGAATGTTCATCATCGGCACGGGCAGGGTCTTGGCGTTGACGCCGCCGATGTAGTTGTACAGGGGCAGGTTCAGGGCGTTGGCAGCGGCACGGGCGCAGGCCAGGGACACGCCGAGCATGGCGTTCGCGCCGAGGCGAGTCTTGTTCGGGGTGCCGTCCAGCTCTATGAGCAGCTTGTCTATCGAGGTCTGGTCGAGGGCGTTCAGGCCCAGCATGGCCTCGGCGATCTCGGTGTTGACGTTCTCAACGGCGCGGCTCACGCCCTTGCCCAGGTAGCGGCTCTTGTCGCCGTCGCGGAGCTCGCAGGCCTCGTAGACGCCGGTGGAGGCGCCGGAGGGAACAGCAGCACGGCCCACAGTGCCGTCGTCCAGGGTGACCTCGACCTCAACGGTCGGGTTGCCGCGGGAGTCAAGTATCTCGCGCGCGGTCACGTCAACGATCTCGAAGTACTCTTTCATTGTAATTCTCCTTCAAATGTTTTATTGGAATCACTTTTCAATGAGGGATACGCCGGTCATTTCCTTCGGCGCGGGCAGGCCCATCAGCTCAAGCAGCGTCGGCGCGATGTCCGCCAGCCTGCCGCCTTCCCTGAGCTTCATGTCCTCGGTGCCCACGATGACGAAGGGCACGGGGTTAGTCGTATGCGCCGTGTTCGGGCTGCCGTCAGGCTCAACCATACGGTCAGCGTTGCCGTGGTCCGCGGTCACCGCGAGCACGATGCCGTTGCGCTTGGCGCACTCCACGACCTCGCCGAGGCACTTGTCCACGGTCTCAACCGCGGTAATGGCCGCAGAGGTCACGCCGGTGTGGCCGACCATGTCGCAGTTTGCAAAATTGCAGACGTAGAGGCCGCAGCCGCCCTCGTCCATCCGCGCCACGAGCTTGTCCTTGACCTCCACGGCACTCATCTGCGGGATGAGGTCGTAGGTCGGGAATTCCTTCGGCGACGGCACGAGCGTGCGCTCCTCGCCCTCGTACTGCTTCTCGACGCCGCCGTTGAGGAAGAATGTCACGTGCGCGTATTTCTCGGTCTCCGCCACGCGGTACTGCTTTATGCCGAGGCTGCTCACGTACTCGCCTATCGTGCCCTCGAGGTGCTCGGGCGGGAAGGCGATGGGCAGCGTCAGCGCCGCGTCGTACTGCGCCGTGCAGACGTAGGAGAGCGCGAGCTTCTCGCAGCTCATTTCCGCGCCCTCGGGCAGATTTCCGGTGAGCGCCCAGGTCATCTCACGCGCGCGGTCGGGGCGGAAGTTCATGAAGATCACGCTGTCGCCGGAGCGTATCGTCCCGGCCTTGTCGATGACGACAGGCTCGACGAACTCGTCCGTCACGTCCTTGGCGTAGCTCGCCTCGACGGCCTCGACCGCGCCCTTTGCGGGCACGCCGATGCCGCGCACGATGGCGTCATAGCCCTTCTGCAGGCGCTCCCAGCGCTTATCGCGGTCCATGCCCCAGAAGCGGCCCTGTATCGTCGCGATCTTGCAGTTTCCGAGCTTCTCGCACTCGTCCTGGAGCATCTTCACGTAGCCCGCGCCGGTCTTGGGACCGACGTCGCGCCCGTCGAGGAAGCAGTGGACGTACACGCGCGGCAAGCCACGGCGCTTTGCCATCTCGAGTATGGCGAAGATGTGTTTAATATGGCTGTGGACGCCGCCATCCGAGAGCAGGCCCAGCACGTGGAGCGCGCCCTTATTCGCAAGCGCGTCGTCCATCGCCTTGATATAGGCGCTGTTCTCAAAGAAGCTGCCGTCGTTCACGGCGTTCGTTATCTTCGGCAGGTCCTGATACACCACGCGGCCCGCGCCGATATTGGTGTGGCCGACCTCGGAGTTGCCCATCTGCCCCTCCGGCAGGCCCACGTCCAGCCCGGAGGCCGACAGCTGGGTATGCGGGCAGCAGCTCAGGAGCTTGTCCATCACCGGCGTCTTCGCCTCCCAGATGGCGTTGCCCTCGCCGGGGATTCCGATGCCGTAGCCGTCGAGTATGACCAGTGCGGTGGGTCTTATCTTATCCATGGCTCCTCCAGCGCGGTACCGGCTATTATCCTCGCGAAGTCCTGAGGCTTGAGCGAGGCGCCGCCGATGAGGCCGCCGTCGATATCAGGCTGAGCCAGCAGCTCGTCGCAGTTCTTGGCGTTCATGCTTCCGCCGTAGAGGATGCTCACGGCCCTCGCGGTGCGCGCGTCGAACATGCCCCTGATGACGGTGCGGATCTCGCGGCAGACCTCCTCGGCCTGCTCCGCGGTCGCGGTGCGGCCCGTGCCGATGGCCCAGATAGGCTCGTAGGCGATGATGCAGCGCTTCACGTCCTTGGCCTCGAGGCCCGCCAGAGCGGCCTTGACCTGATAGTCAACGTACTCCATCGTCAGCTCACGCTCACGCTGCTCGAGGCTCTCGCCCACGCAGATGATCGGAGTCACGCCCGCCGCCAGCAGGGCCTTCGCCTTGGCGTTCACCATAGAGTCAGTCTCGGCGTGGTACTCGCGCCTCTCGCTGTGGCCGACGATGCAGTATTTCACGCCCAGGTCGGCCAGCATGGCGGCCGAGACCT
This sequence comes from uncultured Eubacteriales bacterium, assembly GCA_900546615.1. Taxonomy (GTDB): domain Bacteria; phylum Bacillota; class Clostridia; order Oscillospirales; family Oscillospiraceae; genus Scatomorpha; species Scatomorpha pullistercoris. Next base: position 26,671 of record URDJ01000020.1, read on the forward strand.
CGCCGGTATATGCGCCCTTGTCGTGCACGGACACGTCCTGCGCGCCGAAAGCGAGCCTGCTGTCGCGTATGGCCTTCGACACCGCCGGGATCAGCGGGAACGGCACGCACAGTACGGTCTCGCAGCTCTTGGTCTTGGGCATTGCCGCCCTCAGCTCCTCCACAAAGGGCTTCACCTCGGAGGCGAGCTTGTTCATCTTCCAGTTGCCGGCTATAACGGTCTTGCGGTACTTTCTGTTCATTCGAATCGCTCCTTATTTGTCAAGCAGGCAGGCGACGCCGGGCAGCTCCAGACCCTCAAGGAACTCGAGGGACGCGCCGCCGCCGGTGCTGATGTGGGTGATCTTGTCGGCCTGGCCGCTCTTCTCCACCGCGGAGGCGCTGTCGCCGCCGCCAATGATGGTCACGGCGCCGGAATTCGCAACGGCCTCGGCCATCTTCCAGGTGCCGTTCGCGAACGCCGGGAACTCAAACACGCCCATAGGCCCGTTCCACACGATGGTGCCGGCGCCCTTCACAGCCTCGCAATACAGCTCTACGGTCTTCGGGCCGATGTCCATACCCATGAGGTCCTCGGGGATATCCTCGCCTGCCTCAACGGGGGCGGCGTCCTTCGAGAACTCGGCAGCGCAGATGCTGTCTACAGGCAGGAGCAGCTTCACGCCCTTGGCCGCGGCCTTGTCCATCATTTCCTTCGCGTACTCGACCCTGTCGGCCTCGAGCAGGCTCTTGCCGATGGTGTGGCCCTGGGCCATCTTGAAGGTGTAGGCCATGCCGCCGCCGACAATGATGGTGTCGGCCTTCTCGAGCAGGTTGTTGATTACGCCGATCTTGTCGCTGACCTTCGCGCCGCCCAGGATGGCCACGAAGGGCCTCGCGGGGTCGGACAGGGCCTTGCCCATGACGGAGATCTCTTTCTCCACCAGGAATCCCGCATACGCCGGCAGGAAAGCCGCAACGCCGGCGGTGGAGGCGTGGGCGCGGTGCACGGTACCGAAGGCATCGGACACGTACACGTCCGCCATCTTCGCCAGCTCCTCCGCGAAGTCGGCGCCATTCTTCTCCTCACGCTTGTCAAAGCGCAGGTTCTCGAGCAGCAGCAGCTGGCCCGGCTGCAGGGCCGCGGCCTTGGCCTTGGCGTCCTCGCCGATAATGTCCTTTGCAAAAATAACTTCCATCCCGAGCAGCTCTGAAAGCCTCTTGGCCACGGGAGCCAGAGTCAGGCTCTCCTTCCACTCGCCCTTGGGCTTGCCAAGGTGAGAGCAGGCGATAACGGCGGCACCGTTCTCGAGCAGGTACTTGATGGTCGGCAGAGCGGCGACTATGCGCTTGTCGCTCGTGATCTCGCCGGTCTCCTTGTTCTGGGGCACATTAAAATCGCAGCGCAGGAGCACCTTCTTGCCATGGGGATCGAAGTCCCTGACCGTCTTCTTGTTGTAGTTCATTCTGATTCCTCCTGTTTCATATTACCGTAGTCTTTTAAGCCCTTGAACCCTTGCTGCCGAAGCGCCTCATAGGTCAGTATGGCGGCGGCGTTCGACAAATTGAGGCTCCTCGCCTCGGAGATCATGGGGATCCGCACACATCTATCGCGGTATTTCTCTCTGAGCCATTCGGGCAGGCCCGCGGTCTCCTTCCCGAACATCAGCGTCACGTCCCCGCTCCAGTCGCAGTCGACGTAGCTTTTCGGCGCCTTCGTCGTGGTCAGCCAGAGGTTTGCATCCCCGTTCATCTTGAAGTACTGCTCGATATTGTCGTACACCCGGATGTCCACCAGATACCAGTAGTCCAGCCCCGCGCGCTTCACCGCGCTGTCCGATATGTCGAAGCCCAGCGGCTTCACCAGATGCAGCCTCGCGCCCGTGCAGGCACAGGTCCGGGCTATCGCCCCGGTGTTATTCGGTATTTCGGGTTCTACCAGTACAATATCGACCATCAGGCCGCGCCTCCAGCTTGTTACATACGTTTGTATCATTACCCATAATTTCAGGCCACGGACATTTTACTACCATACTTACAATTTTACAATACCAATAATGCCGTAAAAACATATTTTTTGATTAATTTTTTGTAAAATTCGTCATATAAAGTGTGCGATATTGAAAGTGAAAGGGAAATGGCTTATAATGAGGTGGCTAACCGGGCCGTTTTGTAAGCCGAACGGCCGCTTTTGGAGGACATCATGGAGAAATATTTTATAGTGGTACCCTGTTATAACGAGGAGGAGGTACTGCCCGAGACCATGAAGCGCCTGGGCGAAAAGCTCCTCTCTTTGGAGGAGCGCGGCCTCGCGTCCGATGACAGCCGCATCCTCTTTGTGGACGACGGCTCTGCCGACCGCACCTGGGAGATGATAAAGCAGGCGCATGAGGCATACCCCATCTTCACCGGGCTGTCGCTCGACCAGAACCGCGGCCATCAGACCGCGCTCACCGAGGGCCTCATGGCCGCCAGAGCGGAGCGCGCGGTCTCCGTCTCGATAGACGCCGACCTGCAGGACGACGTGGACGCCATCGACGAGATGGCCGAGAAGCGCCGCGACGGGGCGCACATAGTCTGCGGAGTCCGGGCCAGCCGCCAGACCGACACCTTCATGAAACGCTTCACTGCAAGAGCCTACTACAAAATGATGCGTTTCTTCGGCTCCGACCTCATCTACGACCACGCGGACTTCCGGCTCATGGGGCCTGAGGCGCTCGACAGGCTCGCTCTCTACCACGGCGACGACCTGTTCCTGCGCGGACTGATCACTCGGCTGGGCTATCCCTGCGAGACCGTGAGCTACGACAGGGCGGAACGCTTTGCCGGCGAGAGTAAGTACACGCTCAAGAAAATGCTGAAACTCGCACTCAAGGGCATGGAGAGCGGAAAGACGAAGCCCCTGAGCGTGCCGCGCGAACCTTACGGCCACACGAGGGAGGCGCTGGAGTTTTGAGCGCCTGCCGTGACTGTCCGCGAAACTGCGGCGCCGAGCGCGAGGGCGACACACAGGGACGCTGCCGCTCCGGGTATCTGCCCCGCGCGGCGAGGGCCGCAGCCCACTTCGGCGAAGAGCCCTGCATCAGCGGCACGCGGGGCAGCGGCACCATCTTCTTCACGGGCTGCTCCCTCGGCTGCGTCTACTGCCAGAACCATGAGATATCGCAGGGCGGCGGCGTGGAGCTGACCGTGCCGAAGCTACGCGAAATTATGCTCCGACTGCGCGACACGGGCGTCCACAACATAAGCCTCGTCACCGGCTCCCACTTCGTGCGGCCCATAGCCGAGGCGCTCTCGGGCCTTGAGCTCGGCGTGCCCGTGGTGTGGAACAGCTCGGGCTACGAGAGCGTCGAGACGCTACGGCTGCTCGAGGGCCTCGTGCAGATTTACATGCCGGACTTCAAGTATTCCCTGTCTGAGCCCGCGAAACGCTACTCCGACGCGCCGGATTACCCGGAGGTAGCCTCGGCAGCCATACTGGAGATGTTCCGCCAAGTCGGGGTCTACCGCATGGACGAGGAGGAGATATTGCAGTCCGGCGTGCTCATACGGCATCTCATCCTGCCGGGGCAGCTCGAGAACTCGCGCGGAGTCATAGACTGGGTGGCGGAGCACTTCCCGATGGGCGGTGTGCTGTTCTCGCTGATGGGCCAGTACACGCCGATGCCGGGCGTCGCGGAGCGCTTCCCGGAACTTGGCAGGGCCGTGACCGAGGCTGAATCGAACATGCTCTACGAATACCTGCTCGACGCCGGCATAGAGGACGGCTACTGGCAGGAACCGGAGGCCGCCGGAGAGGACATGATACCCGCCTTCGACGGCACGGGTTTGGATTGACAAATTTGTCCGGCGGGTTTTTAATTGTGGTAATTGGAACAATATAAATATTATTGGAGGAAATGACATGGATTACAAGGAAGTGCTCGAGAAAGCTCGCGGGAACATCGGCCCCTACTGCAAGGCCTGTCCCGTGTGCAACGGCAAGGCGTGCGGCAACTCCATGCCCGGCCCGGGTTCGAAAGGCCCCGGCAACGGCGCGGCAAGGAACTACGACGCCTGGCAGCGCATTTTCGTGAACATGGACACCATCTGCTCGAATGCCGCCCCTGATACGAGCTTCAAGCTCTTCGGGCACGAATTCGGTCTGCCCGTCTTCACCGCCCCCATCGGCGCTCTGCCGATGCACTACAGCGACGCCTACGACGATTTCGCGTATAACGACATCCTCATTCCCACCGCTGTGGAGTGCGGCTCGGCCTCCTTCACGGGTGACGGCGTGGACCCGGAGATCATGAAGCGTGCGGCGGCGGCCATGGCCAAGGTCGGCGGCATCGGAGTGCCCACCATCAAGCCCTGGAACAACGAGGCCGTGTTCGAGAAGCTCGACATCCTCAACGAGTTGGGCATCTTCGCCGCAGCGATGGATATCGACGGCGCTGGCCTGCCCTTCCTCAAGGCCATGAACCCGAACGCGGGCTCCAAGCCGGTGGCCGACCTCAAGGCGGTCATCGACTACGCCAAAATGCCGTTCATAATAAAGGGCGTCATGACCGTCGCGGGCGCCCAGAAGGCCGTCGAGGCGGGCGCTGCGGGCATCGTTGTCTCGAACCACGGCGGGCGCGTGCTGGGCCAGACGCGGGCGTCGGCGGACGTACTGCCGGATATCGCGAAGGCCGTGGGAGGCAAGTGCGTCATCTTCGTGGACGGCGGCATCAGGACCGGCGTGGACGTGTTCAAGGCGCTGGCGCTGGGCGCGGACGCTGTGCTCATCGGGCGTCCCTTCGTCCCGGCGGTGTACGGCGGCGAGGCAGAGGGCGCGAAGCTCCTGTTCGCAAAGCTCAAGGCCGAGCTGGTCGACACCATGACAATGTGCGGCGCGCACACGCTCGACGAGATCACCGCCGAGAAGGTCTACATAGACAAATAAACCGTAAAAGTCAGAAAAAACGACCCCCGCACCGTTCATGGTGCGGGGGTCTTGCGTATATTGCCGAGTCATAGCGCAGTGCAAAAGCGCTGCATGAAGGCCGCGGCGTGGGCGCGGGTGGAGTTCGCCGTGGGATTCAGGTTCCCGAGGTCGTCGCCCTCGATTATGCCCTCGCTCACAGCCCAGCGCATGGCCTCATATGCCCAGCCGCTTATGGCGTCGGCGTCTGGAGCCGTCAGAGCGTAGTTGACCACCGGCTCGCCGGAGAGCCGCCAGAGCATGGTCACCAGCTCCTGACGGGTGATCGCGGCGCTCGGGTTCTCGCCGTCGGATATGCCCTTCGCGACGACCCACTCCTGAGCCTTCGCGTACCATGTCGCGCCGCCCGTGGTATCAATGCCCTCGGCGCGGGCGATTATCGTCCAGACCATCGCGCGGGTCAGCGTGTCGTTCGGCGCGAAGATGTGCTCCTCCACGCCGTTCATCAGGTCGGCGTAGTAGACGTACTTGACCGCGTCATAGAACCAGTCGCCCTTCGCCACATCGTAGAAGGGCAGCTCAGGCTCCGGTTCCGGCTCCTCGGGGTCAATGTCGGGCAGGTTGCCCCAGACGGCGGTGAAGCTCATGTTGGAAGTTATGTCAACCTCCTCCTCGGCCCTGTACGTGGTATCGCCGCTGCGCCAGCCGAGGAAGATGTACCCCGCCTTGCTCGGCGCGTCCGGGAGAGTGAAGCTCTCGCCGGGGTGGACATAGTGCACCTCGCCGTCCACGGTGACGACGCAGCTGTCGCGGACCTTGAGCACTCCGTTTACGTAGTCGAAGTCACAGCTGTCATCAGTCTCAGGACCGCTTATCGTTATCGCGTACTCGCCCGCGGTGAGCATATCCGCGTCGCAGTTGAGCATCACGTTCAGTCCCTCGACCACCGGGCTGGTCGTGTAGGTCAGCGTGGGCTTATCGTCGCCGACGAAGCAGTCAAAGCTGTCGGCTGTGACGGTGACGAGGGTCTTGCTGGTGAGCGTGGTGTCGGCGGTGACCTCACAGGGCACTTCCACTCTTTTCCCTTTGTTGTCGTAGTACACCTTGCCGTCCTTGCCCTCGAACTTGTCGCCTTTGTTGAGGTAGCTGACTGTGCCGTCTACGGTGAGCTTCACGACCTCTTCGTGCGTGATGTCGAGGACGGGGTAATCGTCCTCATCCAAAGTCTGCCGCCACGGGCCGTTCTCCTGATAGCTGTTCAGCAGCCAGGCCACCTCGCCGGAGGCGAATTCCTCGGCGGTTTTTTCCGTTGCGTTGATGTCACTGGCTGTGCCGCTGAGCCAATAGCAGTTCGTTATCGTGGCGCTGGAAGCCGACCCGCACACGCCGCCGACGCAGAGGCTGCTGCTGCCGTTATTGCTGCCGGTCACGCTGACGGTGTTGTAGCAGTTCGTTATCGTGGTGCGGTTAGCCGACCCGCACACGCCGCCGGCGTAGGTATTGCCATTGCCGCTGCCGGTCACGTTGACGGTCACGCTGCCTGTATTGTAGCAGTTCGTTATCGTACTTTGAGGATCAAAAGAAGCGCTATTCCCGCACACGCCGCCGGCGTAGAATTCGCCGTAACCAGTATTTTCACCGTTCACGGCACCTGTATTGTAGCAGTTCCTTATTGTGCTGCCGTTGAAGTTATACCCGCACACGCCTCCGAGGCATGTAAAGAATCCTACGCTGGTCACGCTGCCGGCGTTGTAGCAGTTCTCTGTAGTGCCTGCGTTCAACCCGCACACCCCGCCAACGTAAGTGTGGCTTTTGTTGCAGGTCACGATGCCGCTGAAACTGCAGTTCATTATCGTGCCGCTGTTGTACCCACACACGCCGCCGGTTCTGCCGGTCTCCCCGCTGTTGCTTATATAGCTGTCAGCGACCTTGACGTTCTGCACCCGGCCATTGCTGCCGACGAAGCCGAACAGACCGGCATAGTTGCCGCCGCAGCTGTAGTACAGTCCGCTGATGGTGTGACCGCCGCCGTCGAAGGTACCGGTGTATTTTGTATAATCGTTGGTCCCAATCTCTTCCCCGCAGATGGGCGTCCACTGGGTAAAAGCCTTATCGGTTATCAAATTGCCGTTCTCGTCCAGCACGTCCGAGTTTATGGTGATGTTCGCCGTCAGCACGGCGTTGGCGTCATAGTCGCCTTCGTTCACCGTCTGCGCGAACCAGTAGAGCTGTCCGGCGTTGCCGATCTGGTAGACGCCGTTCTGCTGCGTCGCAGGCTCGTATGAACCATCACCTCCAAATCCATTTTGATCGTACTCCACCGCCGAGGCGCCGACGCAAAGCACGCCCAGGCACAGGGCTATCGCAAATACCAACACTAACAGTTTTTTCATGTCGTCCCTCCTGTCGAGTGGGCCAATGGGTCATTCGCATTGCGCAGCAAGGAAAAACTCTCTCCCCGCCGCGTCATTCCTTTATGTCCCCGCGCGCTTTGAGGTCATCCACCATCTGCGCGTACATTTTCTCGTCTATCCTGTACTTCGCGCGGTATATGAAGTAGCCGACGATTATCATCACCAGCGGGATGGCGAGCATCGACATTTTGAGCGTCATCTGCCCCGCGGCGTCGATGGCCTCCGCCGCCGTGTCGCCCGTCTTGATGCCGCAGATGACCAGCGTCACGCTGATGATGCCCGTCGAGAGCGCGCCGCCTATCTTGTTGATGAGCGGCTGGATAGAAAACGTGATGCTGTCGTTGCGCTTGCCAAGCTTCCACTGGCCGTACTCGATGGTGTCCGCGAGAAACATCAGCATCAGCAGCTGTATAAACGCCTGGCCCACGAACACGATGACGCCCGCGGCGGCTATGAGGTATATGCTCGCCTCCGCGAAGAAGAACACCACATAGCCCGCTGTCAGCAGCGCCGTCGCGAAGGTATAGAGCTGTCTGCGGCTGTGCTTCTTGGAGAACGCCGGGAAAACCGCCAGCGCCGCCAGCTGCGAGACGCCGACAACCGCCGCGAGGATGGCGTACATGCCCTTGTCCCCGAACACGTACTGCATATAGTACATCGCAAAACCCGTCGTCGTGCAGTAACCAACCATAAAGAGCGCCATGGAGAGCGTCGTCCACATTAGCTGGTCATTTTTAAAGAGCACGGAGAACATCTGTCTGAGGCTGGTGCTCTCCTCGGCCTTGAAGCGCGTCCGGTCCTCCTTCACGCCGAGGAGCGTGAAGCACTGGAAGCCCAGCATCGCCACCGTCACCGCCACGGCCACGATGAACCAGCCGCGCGGCGTGTTGCCCATGGCCGATGTCACCGGCTCCCAGGCGACCATGATGGCGAACATGCCGACGTTGGCGCAAATGCGGGCAAACGCGCCCATGTTCTCGCGCTTTTTCTGCTCCATGGTCAGCGATGGCAGCATCGACCAGTACGCGATATCGTTCACACCGTAGGTGATATCCCAGAGTATGTACGCAAGCCCGAACACTACGACGAACCAGTAGTTAGTCAGTCTGAAGTCCGCGAACAGTATGAGGAAGAACACGCTGCTCGTCACCGCACCTATGAGCATGGGCGGCTTGTATTTGCCCCAGGGGCTCTTGATATTGTCGATGATGAGTCCCGTTATCGGGTCGTTGAGCGCATCGAGCACGCGCAGCACGGTCAGCACCATGCTCGCCGCAGCGAACACTCCGACGGGCAGACTCAGCACGTTAGACAGGTAGTACAGCAGCGCGTTGGACTCAAAGGCGTAGAACATGTCCCGGCCCACGGTGCCGAGGCCGAAGAAATATTTATTCCGCTTTTCCAGCTTTGTCACGCTCATCTTCTCCTCTCAGAAAAGGTCTCGACTATCCTGCGTATTATCTCAACGCATTTGTCCATGCCCTCGGCCGTGATATGCTCATACGGGCCGTGGTAGGCGTAGCCGCCGGTGCCGAGGTTCGGGCAGGGCAGGCCCTCCCACGAGAGCAGCGCGCCGTCCGTGCCGCCCCTTATCGGCTGCCTGAGCGGTTCAATGCCCGAGTCCTCGATGGCCCTTATCGCGCTGTCCACGAGGTGCATGTGCTCCGGCACGATCTTCTCCACCATGTTGCGGTACTGTTCGCGGAAGGAGACGCTCACCGTGCCCGCGCCGTAGCGCTCATTGAGTGTCTTCCCCGCGTGCTGCATGGTCTCTCGCCGCTGCTCCAACTTCTTCGCGTCGTGGTCGCGGAGGATATAGCGCAGCTCCGCGCGCTCGACCGTGCCTTCGATAGACGTGAGGTGGTAGAAGCCCTCGTAGCCCTCCGTATACCTCGGCGTCTCGCAGCACGGCAGGCAGGCGTTAAACTCCGTCGCGACCTGGGCCGCGTTCACCATGATGTTTTTTGCGCTGCCCGGGTGCACGTTTACGCCCGTTATCTGCACCGTAGCCGCGACCGCGTTGAAGTTCTCGTACACGATCTCGCCCTCAGGCCCGCCGTCTATCGTATAGGCGTAGTCCGCGCCGAGCCGGTCGAGGTCCAGTTCCGCCGTGCCGTAGCCGATCTCCTCGTCCGGCGTGAAGCAAACCGCAATGCGCCCGTGCGGGAGCCGCTCCGTCTGGAGCTGCTCGATGAGCGTGATGATCTCCGCTATCCCGGCCTTGTCGTCCGCACCGAGCAGAGTATCCCCGCTCGTTGTGATGAGCGTGCGGCCCTTGAGCGAGGGCAGGTGCGGGAAATCCTTCGCGCTTAACGTCCGGCCCGCGCCCAGCTCCACTTCCCCGCCGTCGTAGTTCTCTATGACGCGCGGGCGCACGTTTTCCCCGGAAAAGTCCGGCGCCGTGTCCATGTGCGCGATAAGGCCGAGGCAGGGCGCGCCCTCGCAGCCCGGCGTCGCCTCAAGGTGGCCGTAGACATAGCAGCTGCCCGTCAGCTCCGCATCCGCGACGCCCAGCGCGCGCAGCTCGTCCGCGAGCAGCCGCGCAAGGTCGAACTGCCGCTGTGTCGAAGGCGAGGTGCCCGCGCCGCTCTCGCCGCTCGCCGTGTTCACTTTTACGTATCCCAACAGTCTCTCATATGCTCTCATTTTGCCTTCCCCGTCCTTCTTATCAGGTATACCTCTGAGCCGAAGTCGCCCGGAAGCCTGAGTGCCTTGTCATAGCCCGTGCCCAGAAACAGGCTGCCCAGCCTTATACCGTCCATCAGCGCCGCGCCCGAGGCGCGGTATTTTTCCGCGCTCTGCCGAAGTCCCGCCAGCTTGTCGGCCGTCCTCATGACCGCCCCGTCGTGCCGCAGCTTCACGGGCAGCGCGTGCTTTATGAGCGCGCCGAAGTCGGATATCCGCATGAGCGGCGGCAGGCTCTCGACCTCGTACAGCGCTGAGGTGTCCAGGCCCGCGCAGGGCAGCTTCTGGGACTCCGGCGCGGCCTGCATGAACCGCCGGAAATGTCCCGTCACCGCCTCCGAACCGTCCCGCGCCACGCAGGAGAAGCCCTCCCTCCCGTCGGGCAGCTCAAAGCGGTAAAAACGCCCGTATTGCAGGGTCATCCGGTGCTTTTTATAAAACTCCGTCTGCCTCCGCGCCTCGCGCAGCTCCGCCGGGGTCAGCTCGCGCAAATCCAGCTCCCAGCCGAGGCAGCCGAAACACGAGACCGCAAAGCGCGTCCCCATCGGCGTCCGGCGCAGCGTCTGCGCGTTCGGGCAGGCAGAGACGTGCGCGCCCATCGCCGAGAGCGGGTAGAGGTACGACAGACCCTTCTGTATGTCCAGCCGCTCCACCGCGTCCGTGTCGTCCGAGGCCCAGATCTGCGGTGAGAAACAGAGCATGCCCAGGTCGAACCTGTTCCCGCCCGAGGAACAGCTCTCGAGCAGCACCTGCGGCCTTGCATCAAAGACCCGGTGCAGCACCTCGTAGAGGCCCAGTATATACCTGTGCATGAACTCGCCGCTCACGCCCGCGAACTGGCGGTTCATGTCCCATTTCACATAGCTTATCTCCGCCGAGTCCAGCAGCCCGCCCACAGACTCGACTATGTAGTCGCGCACCTCCGGCCGCGTGAGGTCGAGAAGCAGCTCATTGCGCTGATAGATCGGCTAGCGCCCCGGCTCCGTTATCGCCCAGTCGGGGTGCGTCGCATAGAGACGGCTGCGCGGGTTCACCGCCTCCGGCTCCACCCAGATGCCGAAGTCGAGGCCGAGCTTTTTCACCGCCTTCGCAAGCCCCGCGACGCCTCCCGGCAGCTTCTTTGCGTCAGGCTCGTAGTCGCCAAGGCCCGCCGTGTCGTCGTTCCTCCCCTCGAACCAGCCGTCGTCCATGACGAAAAGCTCCGCGCCTATGTCCTTCGCCCGCCGCGCGAGCGAGAGCAGGCGGCGCTCGTCAAAGTCGAACATGAAGCCCTCCCAGGCGTTCACCAGCACCGGCCGCTCCCGGTTCGCCCACACGCCGCGCACTATGCGCCGGTTCACGAACTCATGCATCGCGCGGCTCAGGCCGCCGAAGCCTTCCGACGAAAAGCACAACACCGCCTCCGGCGTCTCAAAGCTCTCGCCCGCCCCGAGCCGCCAGTCGAAGCGCTCAGGGCAGATGCCGCCCATGACGCGCACCGAGCCGTGCGCGTCCGAGAAGACGACGCTCCTGTGCCCGCCGCTGTACACCAGATTGAAGCCCCAGACCCGGCCTCGTTCCTCTGACGCGCCCCGCTCCGAGAGCAGGAATCCCGGATTCGCCCGGTTCGACGAAAAACCTGTGCGGCTCTCGTTCAGCAGCAGGCCCTCAACCTCGCGCTCGCAGACGTGTGCCTCGCGTATCCAGCCGCCAGTGAAGGTCGTCATCCTCAGGCCCCGCTCGCAAAGGTCAAGGCTGTAGCTCATGAGCTGTTTTAAGTTTACATAATCTCTGAGACAGCGCAGCTCCGCGCGCCGCGTGATGACGTCCTCCGCTGGATAGGTCGTATAGTACAGCCTCAGCTCCAGCCCGGCCGCCGCGTCTTGCAGCGTGACGATCAGCGTCATGTCCCCGCCGTATGCCGTGGGCAGGCCGCAGGACATTGGCACGCAGCCGTTTCTCAGTTCGTGGTTTACATAAATAAAATCAGTGGTCCACGCTCCGCCCTCTGTCACCAGCTCCACGGGCGAGGGGCGGTAGTCCCCCCTGCCCGCGCCCGACCACTCCATGGGCAGGGTATCGAGGCAGTACGCCGTGTCAGCGCCGGGATATGGCATCGAGTCGCCGTAGGGCATGGTGCGTTTGAGCGCGAGCGCCTCGGCGTCCGTGTCGAAGACCCGCGCCCCGTAGTGCAGGTGCTCGAGCTGGCCCTGCGGCGTTACCCTGAACATATACGAGCTGTGCTCCGTCCGCAGATGGAACAGCCCCCTATCGTACGTTATAGACCTGCTGCGCGACATATTCATCGTACATCTCCTGCGTAACTCCGCCGTTTTGTATCATCTTCGCGTAAAACTCCCCGCTGCGCTTTACCGTGCGCTCCTGCGTGTCGAAATCCACATGTACAAGTCCGAAGCGCGCCGAATTGCCCTCTATCCACTCGAAATTATCGCAGAAACACCAGTGGTAATACCGCTCGACCGGCGCGGGGCACTCCACGGCGGCCTTGACGTGCTCGTAGATGTAGCGGCTGCGAAAGGCGTCATCCAAATCGCAGGTGCCGTTCTCGGTTATGTAAACCGGAGCATGGTATTCCTTCCACATACCCGTGCAAAGTTCCGCGAGGCCGGCGGGGTAAATCTCCCAGCCGAGGTCGTTGCGCGGGGAGTTTGCCCGCACGCCGTCGGCGAGGCCGGAGCAGGTCGAGCGGGTGTAGTAGTTTATGGCGATATAGTCGTAGTACCTCCCGCGGCCGGAGGGGCCGCGCATCATGGCGCGTGTCATCGCAGTCTGGAACAGGTATTCGGAAACTTTCGCCGCCGCGACGTGGGCCGGACTTTTGACGTCCTCGGGCGCAAACACGCGCAGGTGGTTTGCAAAGCTGACACGCGCGTCGGGCACGAGGCGGTGTATGAGCTTGTAGGTCTCGATGTGGCAGGGCGTGAGCGCCGCCATAACGTGCAGAGCCGTGGGGATGGACCTGTCCCCCGGCGGCCAGTCGCCGCTCATATAGCTGTTGACGGCGTAGACGTTTGGCTCGTTGAGGGTTATCCAGCAGTCCACATACGGCGCGAGCCTGGGCACGATGTACTCTACGTACTCGAGGAAGGCGAGCTTCGCCCCGCGCGCGAGGAAACCGCCCGAGCGCTCGAACCACAGGGGATTTGAGAAGTGCCAGAGCGTGACCATGGGCTTTATGCCGCGCTCCGACAGGTATTTGAGCTCCTCAACATAGTGCTGCACGGCGCTCTCGTCGAAGACGCCGCGCTCCGGCTCTATGCGGCTCCACTCAAGCCCGAGCCGGCAGCATTGAAGGCCCATGCCTGCCATCAGCTCCGCGTCCTCCCGCCAGCGCTCCCAGTGCATGGTCGCGACGGAGGGGTCGGAGCCGTCCTTTATATTCCCGCGCCGGTACCAGTCGTACCAGTTGTTGTTCCTGTCGCCGCCCTCGACCTGCGTCGCCGCGCTGGACGCGCCCAAAAGCATACCGCCGAGCGAAAAAACCTCTGCCATAGCGCACCTCCTGTTTTAGCCATGATAGCACATTTCGGCAGGATACAAAAGACAAATAATAAAAACTGCGCGGCACCGCCTTCCGGGGCATTTCGCGAATCAAGGGGCATTGACAGCTTTGGCCGGTAAGTTTATCATAATTTGCATAAAAGCTGTGGGGGTGGTGGCTTGAACTGGGCTGCATTTTGCTCTTACGTGGTATTGACGGCGATAACTCCGGGGCCGAACAACATTATGTCCATGTCGAACGCCGCAAAGTACGGGTTCAGGAAATCGTTCCCGTTCAATGTCGGCGTATGGCTCGGGTTTTTGATAGTGGTGGCGCTCTGCGCGGTGTTCTCTACCCTGCTGTACGAGCTGATACCATCTATTAAGCCATACATGCTGGTCCTCGGCGCAGTATACATTTTATGGCTGGCGTGGTCCATCTGGCGCGACAGGCCGCACGAGGATAAAAAGCGCGGTCTTTCCTCCACGACGACGGTGTTCGCGGGCACTGTCCTTCAATTCGTAAACGTGAAGGGCATCCTCTACGGCATGACTACGATGAGCTCCTTCGTGCTGCCCTACTACCGGGACATACCGACCATCGCGCTCTTTGCAGTCATCCTCGCGACAGCCGGCTTCCTCTGTACCCTGCTCTGGGCACTTTGCGGCTCCGTCTTTGAGAGATTTTTCAAAAACTACTCCAAGGTCGTGAACGCAGTCATGGCTCTCCTGCTGGTCTGGTGCGCCTGGACCATGGTCTCTGAGCTATGGGCCTGAGCTGAATTTTTATGCAAATTGTCTATTTTCTCCCGCCGTGCTAAGTTCTTATTGCAATTTTTAGTGCATTTTGTTATAGTAAACCTGCATTTGGCAGTTCTTTGCCAGAAAAGTTTACAGCAATTGCAGGAGTTTTGAACTATGGAGAAAAGTATCGCGGAAGAAATACGCAAATTTAACAGGTTTTACATGTCAACTATCAGTGTGTTTGATTCTCATTCGGTGCATCCTGAGCTTTCAAGCATGGAATGCCGCATCCTGTATGAGATTGAGGAAGGCAAAGACATAGCGGCCAAGGAAATTGCGGATATTATGCATCTCGATCGCGGATACCTGAGCCGGACTCTCACGAGGCTCGAAAAGCTCGGCTGCATCGTCCGTGACGAATCCGGCATTGACAGGCGCTGCAAGCACCTTCGCCTCACGGACAAGGGCCGCGCCGATCTCGAACTCTCCATAGAAAACGCCAACGACAACACCCAATACCAGTTCGGCTACCTCTCCAAGGACCAGTTGAAACAAGTCGTTGGAGCAATGCAGTTCATACAGTCTGTCGTCCTTTCAAACAAATGCAACCCTGCAGACCAGTCCTGATGATTACATATGGACCTCCGGCGCCCCCCTTCTGGGGGGCGTTTTTTTGTTAGTTTTGTTAATTATTATAATTCTCGCCAATTAAAATCTATAATCCTAATAAATTCTGCAAATCAATGCACAATATTAGTTGACAAAAGCAACTAATATTGCTATCCTGTCTGCATACTTCAAATACATTTTTCAGGAGGGGTAGTTGTATGCAGGAGTATGTCATAACAAAACAGGATTTTGCCAAGTGGTGCTCCATCCCGGTAGACGAGCTGGAGAACATGCCCGGCAAAAAGATGGACATACATATCCACGACGAGAAGAAGGACGTTTTTCTCGAGGCAGCCGACATGATGGCAGACGAGGTCATTGCGAACAATCTGGCCGGCAAACCCACAAGATGGGTGCTGGCCACCGGTCCGAACGAGCAGTTTGACAGATTCATCGAGCGCGTCAACACCGAGCGCATAAGCCTCAAAAACGTATATGTATTCACGATGGACGCTCCGCTCGACTGGGAGGGCAGGCTCTACCCCGAGACCAACTTCCGCTTCAACGTCAAGAGGAAGATGGAAAAGTGGTTCTATGAGCCGGTTGATGAGGAGCTGAGGATCCCCGAGGACCACCGCTTCTATCCCGACCCCTTCGACCCCGACCGCATCGACAACAAGATCGACGAGCTGGGCGGCATTGACACCGTGTTCGGCGGCGTCGGCTGCAAGGGCCTCGTAGCTGCCTGCGAAAACCCCAGGAGCCGCTACTTCCGCATAACCGTCGATGAGTACGCCAAGTCGAAGACCCGCGTCGTATGGTCCAACGACGACACGACCGTCGCCTATGCCGAGCGCAGCTTCGGCGGCTGCTACGACGCCCTGCCGCCCATGATGGTCACCATCGGCATGAAGTCCATGCTTCAGGCCAAGAGAGCGGTATTCATGATCACCACCGGTTCCTGGAAGCAGACCGTCATCCGCGTCTGCCTGTTCAGCGAACCCACCGTCGAGTATCCGGTCACCCTCTTCCCCGCCTACGTGCCCGAGTGCATCATCTGCTGCGACAGGAAGACTGCCGACCACACGATCTCCCACAACCCGTATCAGAAAGACCTTTTCTGGTGATAAGGATGGCAGACAGCAATGTAAAGGTCGTCGTGCTCTATACGCACAACGTGAGCCGCGCCATCAGGGTACATGAGCTGCCGCGCCCCGGCGAGACCGTTCGCTCCATCGGTTACAGCGAGGGTATCGACGGCGCAAAGGGCACAGACGTTGCCGTCGCGCTCGGCAGGCTCGGCATCCCTACAGCGCTCGTCGCCCACGTCCGGCGCGGCGACTGGCTCGCTCAGGGCCACGAGATACTCTCCGCCGCCGGCGTTGACGACAGCTCGATCAGCGATTACTTCGACCCATCCTACTCCCGCGGCGCAATGTTCATAGACGACCACGGCAACAACATGATAGTCCTGAGCAGCGGCAAACAGCAGTTCCCCAGGGAGCTTATGGAGACCGCCCTCGACAAATTCCCCGGCGCGGAATACTGCGTCACCGGCCATGAGCTGGGCGAGGAAGGCGTCAGAGACGCCGTGCTGGCTGCCCACAGCCGCGGCCTGAAGGTCCTGCTCAACCCCTCCCCTGTGCCGGATTCCATACCGGATTTTTGGAACAAGGTTGACATAATCATACTAAATGAGCACGAGCTGATGCGTCTGCTCGCCGACGACGGGGCGCTGGACTCCGACGAAAAGGCAGGCGACTCGCTCATACGCTTTACCGAACTGAGCGGCTGCCGTGCTGTTGTACTGACGCTTGGCGAGAAGGGCTACATGCTTTACAACGGCAGTTCGATAGCTTTTGGCTGCGGCACGCGTGTCGAGAATGTCATTGACACCAGCGGGGCCGGCGACGGCTTCCTGGCCGCCATGACAGCAGCTCTGGTGAAGGGCATGTCCCTTGCAGACGCCTGCGGCTGGGCCAACAGGTACTCCTCAATAGGCATACAGCGTGAGGGCACCATCACCTGCTACCCCCTGCTCGACGAGGCCGAAGCCGTTGCGGGTCCGCTTGGCAGGCGGTGAGAGCATGAAAAGCGACATGCATTCCGTCATGCTCGACCATATCGCCGAGGAACCGGGTCTCATACTCGGTCTGCTTGAGCACAGGCAGGCGGTTACTGCGGATTTTTGCCGTATTTTCCTTGAAAACAACATAAAGCGCGTATATTTCAGCGGTTCCGGCTCCCCTGCCAACGCCTGCGAGGTATTGCGCTATTTCTGCGAGCGCATACTGAAGGTCGAGGCCAGCTGCATCGTGCCAACTGTCTTCAACCGTCATCTGGACTTCGACCTGCGTGATTGGCGACCGGAGGAGATACTGCTCATCTGCCCCGCCGAGAGTGGGCGCACTAAGGGCACCGTCATTGCCGCGCATCACGCAGCCGGGCTGGGGATACACACTGCCTGCTGCGCCTTTGACACCACCGGCGTACTCGGCCGCATCTGCGATGTGGCTATCAAAAAAACCTCGGGGCAGGAGATAGCGCTCCCGTCCACTAAGGGACACATAATGGGCATTGCCATCTTCCTGCTGTGCATAATAGAGGCGGCTCACGCGCTCGGAAGACTCGGTGACGTGGAGTACGACGGCTGCATCGAAAGCTTCAGGAGAGCGGCTGCGTCAATGGACAGCGCAATGGCAAGCGCCTCCGACTGGTTCCTGAGGTTTCAGGACGAGATAATGGACAGCGGAAGCTGCTGGTTCATTGGCTACGGCGCTAACTGCGGCACGGCCAGGGAATGTGCGCTGAAGTTCCTCGAATGCACGAAGCGTCCCGCCTTCGGCTATGAGCTGGAGGAGTTTATGCACGGCCCTCTGGCAGCGGTCAGGAGCACGGACATGCTGTTCTTCCTCTGTGCCGAGGAGGGTGAGGAACTCGACCGGATGCTCGAGCTCGCGCGCTTTTGCCGGCGCATCACGCCGCGCTGTGTCACAATAGGCAAAGCCCATGCGAACAGCTGCCCAGATATGCAGCTCGCTTTCGACTTCACCGGCAGCGAACTCACAAGCGTCCTCGAGCTGCTCGTGCCGATGCAGGTGCTCGCCTACCACACGGCGGATTGCCTCGGCTATGACCTGACAGTACACAGCAAGCACTCGGCGGGCAGGGCCATGGGACTTAGCTTCCCCAATGATCACACTTTTTCGGAGATTTGAGTTTCAATGAGCGATAAAACCAGAGCGGCGCTGGCCGTGGACCTCGGCGGCTCCAAATTCATCGTCGGCTTCGTAGACAGCAGCGGCAGGGTCCTCCACAGCCACAGGGAGGAATGGCTCGACCGCAGCGATGCCGCTTCGGTGAGAAAGCAATTCATGTCCGCCATAGAAAAGGAACTCTCGACCGGCACAAAATACGACATCGTCGCCGCTGGCATGGTAGTCCCCGGGTTTGCGGACACCGAGAGAGGCGTCATCGTCTCCATGTCGCTGGGCGGTATGCGTGAGTGGCCGGCGGCGGAGATATTCAAAAAGGAATTCGGCCTCGACGCCTATCTCAACAACGATGCAAAGGCCTGTGCGCTGGCGGAGATGTGGTTTGGCTCCTGCCGCGACTGTGACGACTTCATGTACATCACCGCCAGCACCGGCATCGGCGGGGCCTTTGTCCTCGACGGCAGGCTATACAACGGAGCCTTCGGACGCGCTGGCGAAGTCGGCAACTCCTTCCTCGAGCACAACGGCAGACCCAATGGACACGGCCGGCTTGGTACATTGGAGATGTACGCCGCTACCGGCGGCATGGCGCAGACCTATCTTGAGCACGGCGGGACCGCTCCCGCCGACGGCAGGCCCGTCAACGGCGCATACATCGCCGAACGCGCCAGAGCCGGCGACAGGGCCGCGCTGGACACCTTCGAACTTGAAGGCCGATACCTGGGCTCGCTTATTGCTCAGGCCTGCAACCTGCTCGACCTTGAGAGGGTCGTCATAGGAGGCGGCATATCCCTGGCCTACGACCTCTACAGGGACTCGCTGGAACGCACGCTGTTTGAGCAGAAATATTGGAGGGATGATGAGTTCTCTGTAGTGCCGACTGTGCTCGGCTACGAGGGAGCGCTGGTAGGCGCCGCGACTGTGGCCTATCTGGGTGTAGGCGAGCCCCTCACCCGTCCGGGATCGCCCGGGCATAAATTGCGTTAAGTTTTGAGGAGGAATGGAAATGTCAAACGAAATCGCAGAAAAGAACCTGCTGCTCAAGGAACTGATGCTGTCCCTCGCGGACAAGAGCGCCTGGGCGTACAACGACAGCCTTATAGAAGGCAGCCTCAAAAAGCTCGACCGAAGCGAACTGGCCAGGTTTGAGCACATATTCTTCGTCGGCCACGGAACCTCCTATGCCACCGCGCTCTGCGCGGCGTCCTGGGGCTCCCACATAGCCAGGCTCACCAGCCGCGCCGTCGTTGCCTATGAGTTCAGGCAGTACATGGAGGACATCATGCTCGTGCCGAAAAAGAGCCTCGTCGTCGGCATCAGCTGCGGCGGCGAGACTGAGAGCGTGCGTCTCGCGCTCGGCTGCGCAAGGGACGCTGGCGCGGCGACCATGATAGTCTCCGGCGAGGGCGATATAAAGTGCGCTGAGTTCGCCGACTGGCGCGTGCTCACTGACTCCCACATCGAGCAGCGCTCCGGCACCAAGGCGGCCTCCATTTCCCACACCTTCCTCATGGCCGCCGCCTTCAAGCTCTGCGTCCTCATCGGCAGCGCCAACGGCTCTCTCTCCGACGAGCGCGTCGCCTACTGGAACGCCTGCTACGACGAGATGGTCGCCTCCATGAGCTGCCTGCCGGAACTCTTTGAGCGCATGAATGATGTCGCCAAAGCCTTCGCCGAGGGCGGATACGACAACTTCGCCGTGCTCGGCGCTGGTCCGAACTTCGGCACCGCACAGGAAGCGGCGCTCAAGACCTGTGAGTTCGCATGGAAATTCTGCGCCTGCGAAGAACTCGAGGACTTCCAGCACGGCCGTTTCAGAGAGGTCAACGACAACGTGGCCATACTGGTCACCTCCCCCGCCGGGAAGAATTACACCAAGACAATGGAGATACTGAATATATGCTGCAAGGCGGAGCTGGGCGCCTTCGTCGTCACAGACGAGGTTACAGATGAGATGCGTGGGCTGGCGAAGGTCATTGTCGAGCTTCCCAAGCTCTCGGACGAGTATCTGACCCCCTTCCTCTACATTTTCCCCTACTGGTTCTTTGGGTTCCACATAATGGAGAACGAGGGCGGCAAGGTCGGCGAAAGCCGCTATGTCTACAGGGGCGGGTTTATCGGACGCCCTGAGAATCTACCACAGTGATCTACAGGCGTGGGCCTTTGATCGATACCAAAAAAGAGGAGGATACAAGATGAAAAAACTGTTAGCTTTGCTGCTTGCTCTGGTCATGGTTTTCTCTCTTGCCGCCTGCGGGCAGGAGCCTGCCGGTGACGGCGGGAACGACGGCGACGACGGCAGCACCAACGACGGGGAGGGCTACGAGCTCGTAATGTGGATGTTCTCCGACGCCACGATGAACGAGCAGGGAGAGCTCTTCGACAAATGGCGCAGCGACTTCCTGTCGCAGCATCCCGAGGTCAAGTCCATCGAGTTCATCGCCAAGGGCGACTCCGAGCTGCTGACCGGCGTCACCGCCGGCGTCGGCCTGCCCGACGTGCTCATGTCCAGCTTCACCTACGGCCGCTCCTATCTCGACGCTGTCGACATTCTTGACCTGAGCGACCTCTACGCCGACGAGGAATGGGCCGAGGGCTTCTATGAGGACGCAGTGGCTGTTACCAATGTTGACGACGGTTACTGGGCCATCCCTTTCATGAGCTATGTTCCCCTTATCTGGCGCAACCTCGACGCTCTTGAGGCTGCCGGCATCGACCCGGCCGAGGGCGAGCCGACCATGGACGCCTTCATTGAGCACCTCAAGCAGGTCAACGATGCCGGCCTCATCGCTACCCACAGCTGGTCCGCTGGCGGCGTTTACGGCCCCGGCGCCGTCATGGGTGCGGACTTCGAGAAGTACGGCAACCCGCTCGAGATAGTGGACGGCAAGACCACCGTTGAGCCGACCGCTCTCACCCGTACCTTCGAGTACATCCTCAAGATCAACGAGCAGGGCAACACCTGGGCCTACAGCGACGACGCCGCGGTCGAAGCCTTCAAGAGCGGCGAGATGGCTTACCTCCTGGGCGGTCCCTGGGATGAGCCCGCATGGCAGCAGGCCGGCGTCAACTACGACGTCGTGCTCGTCCCGCCCTACGAGGAGGGCAGCAACGTCTACGGCGGCTTCTTCGGCTGGGACGGCTTCTACGGCATCGACAGCGGTGATGAGGGCCGCAACGAGGCCATCAAGGCCTGGCTCAAGTACCTGGGCAGCTTCGACGTCATGAAGGAGTTCACCGAGGTCATCGGCCGTCCGACTCTCCGTGAGTCCGTCATGAACGACCCCGAGGTCCAGGCCAACCCCGTCGCCGCGGTGCAGGCCAAGGGCATGGAGTACACCCGTCTGAGGATCGACTACTTCACCTATTCCTTCTACTGGATCACCCCCGTCACCGACCTTGCTGTAAAGGTCGCGGACGGCTCCATGACGCCTGAGGAGGCCGCGGCTCAGTTCGTCGAAGACCTGAACGCGCTCTACGCCGACGCCGGAGCATAAGCATCCCGTAAAAAATCAAGGCACACTCAAGTATGGCATACTCCTCAATCTTTTGGGGAGTATGCCATATAGATACGGTGCTTACAGCGGTCAGGCGAACATCTCCTTTCGCCGCTTTAAGTACTGCATCTGCTATGGTGCTAAGCGGCGAAAGGAGATGTTCGTTTGGATAATATCGAAACTTTGGAGAAGAAGTCCTTTTTCGCTCGGTTCAAGCTGTCTCTCTCGAGACACCTGCCCAGCTATATAGGACTGCTGCCGTTTTTTGCGCTTCTCATCGTCTTTGTCGTCGTGCCGATAATCACCGGCATATGGAGAAGCTTTACAGACTGGTCGATGTCCAGCCGAAGCGAGATAAACTTTGTGGCTCTTGAGAACTACAAATATCTCCTGGCCGGCGAGGGCACCACATCAAAGCGCTTTTTGAAGTCACTGGTCAACATGGCCATATACGTCCCGATAACCGTCGTTGTCGGGATAGGCATATCGCTCATCCTTGCGCTCATAGTCACACAGCTCAAGGACAGGCTCTACAGGTTCTACCGCAGCGTCTACTATATCCCCACGGTCATTCCGGTCTTTCTCTGCGTTGCCATCTGGCAGTGGTTCATGACGACCGACACGGGCATCGTCGCCTCCCTGCTCGCAAAGCTCGGCATAGGCGAAGGCGTGACCTGGGCCGAGACCGCGGGATATGCTCTGGCAGAGGTCATCATAATCGACGTATGGAACATGATAGGCTTCAACTTCCTCATCATCCTCGCGGGAATGAAGGATATCTCCCCCGAGCTGTACGAGGCCGCCGAGATAGACGGCGCAAGTACTTTGCAGAAGATGAAGAATATTACCATCCCCCTGCTCGAGCCAGTGCTGTTCTTTGTCATAACCTACGCTTTTATCTGCGCCATACAGGTCTACGACATACCGTGGATACTCTCCGGCTACGACGACATGAACGCCGTGGGCGGTCCGGATCAGGTCATGCTCTTCCCTGTCATGGAGATGGTCAGGAACGTATACAACGGCAGTGCGTCCGGTCTGGGCCGCGCCTGTGCAATGGGCGTCATGCTGATGCTCATTATTATGACCATCACAGCCATACAGTTCAAGGGCAGAAAAAA
The DNA here is from genome assembly GCA_900546615.1 of uncultured Eubacteriales bacterium. Taxonomy (GTDB): domain Bacteria; phylum Bacillota; class Clostridia; order Oscillospirales; family Oscillospiraceae; genus Scatomorpha; species Scatomorpha pullistercoris. Next base: position 49,320 of record URDJ01000020.1, read on the forward strand.
GAATTAAGGAGGCGCCGAAATGCGAAAAGGTAAAAACATTGGGAAGGCTGAGGGTATCATCTTCTCTCTGCTTGGCCTGCTCTGGGCTTTCGGCTGCATTTTCCCGATCTGGAAGGTATTCTGTGCGACCTTTTCAAAAGAGACTACAAACCTTACTACGGTGATGCTGCCGGATTCCTTCAGCAACGGCATATCGAAGGTATATACCGCTCTGACCTCGGTCAACGTCATGGAAGCAACTGTAGACACAGCGATATACACCCTCATTTCGATAGTCGGCATGCTGATAATGTGTTCGCTGGCATCGTATGAGTTCTCGTTTTACAAATTCCCCGGGAAAAAGCTGCTGTTCTCGGTGCTCATGGGCGCCATGATGCTGCCGTTCATACTGTATGTCGTGCCTCTCTACCGGTTTGTGTACCAGCTGGGTCTTACCGACACCTATCTTGGCGTGGCGATACCCATCATGATATCGCCGATGTCGGTATTTATACTGAACCAGTTCAGCGAATCGATACCGGTGTCGCTAATAGAGTCTGCACGCATAGACGGTGCCGGGCATTTCCAGATATTTTTCAGGATTTACCTGCCATTGGTGCGCAACGGTCTCATCACGGTAACGGTACTGATGTTCCTGCGCTCCTGGGGCGCGTACATGTGGCCCGCGCTGGTCACGGGCAACGAGATACTCCCTGTGAGCCGGACGATTGCAAACCTGCTGTCGAAGTTCTTCTATGTCGACGTCAGGGTGAAGATGGCGGCCATGCTTCTGGCAATGATACCGCCCATGGTCATCTATGTCATCTTCCAGAAGCGGGTCATTGAGGGCATGACAATGTCCAGCGTCAAGGGCTGATACCGTTATAGCAAATAACTATCGAAATAAATAGAGGCCAGGCAATTGCCCGGCCTCTTATTTTTGTCTTTGCCGCAGCCGCGGCCTTTCCGTTCACCCCGGCGCCGCAGGTATTACTCGGCAGTCTGATTATACACGGCGATGCACTCGGCCCCGGTCTCGTCTGTATAGAAGGCCAGCATGTCTCCCTCCGCGATGGCGGAGGCGTCGGCCTCGGTCAGAGTGCCGTCCTCGACTGTATAGATGAGTATGTCGTCCGGGAGCGTATACTCCGTCGTCTCAGTGCCCGGCTCATAGAGCGTCATGTCTATGGCGGCGTAGTCGGTCGGAGCCTCGGCGCCCTCGGTAAGCGTATACAGCGTGAGGCTATAGCTGCCGTCCTCGTTTATCGCCATCACCTCGGCAACGGTCAGCTCGTCCTCGACCGTCTCATCGGTCGTCTCATCGGTCGTCTCATCTGTGGTGTCGTCGGTCGTGTCGCTCTCATCGGTCTCTTCAGGCTCGTCAGTCTCGTCAACAACAGGCTCCTCGGTCTTCGTTACCGTGTCTGTCTCCTCAACGTTTTCCGTGGTCGCACTCTCGTCCTCCCCGGTTCCCGAGCAGGCAGACAGCAGGCCCAGGCACAGCAGCAGCGCCAGTGCAACAGCGGTGAATTTCATGTGCTTTCTCATGATGTGTCCTCCTTGTATTATAGAGTAGTAGTTATTAAAGCCCCTCTCCAAGGGCTGTGCT
>URDJ01000021.1 GCA_900546615.1 uncultured Eubacteriales bacterium
CGCCCAATATGGTCTTTGCGACAGTAACAAGCGCGTAGTCATGGGGACTGATGCCATGCAGCCAGATGTACTCGGGTATGAACCGTTGCGGCAGGCAGGCGTTCCACGCCCGTTTGAGCAGCGTGCGGTTGGAGCCGAACAGATAAAGGGCAGAAAAATAGCGTGGGTCTCTCCACGCTCCGAAGCCAACGCTTTGCAGCAGCTGGCGGGTATTGAATTCATGTTCCGCACTCAGCCAGAGCGAGCCGCTGAAGCTCTGCACCAGCTGGCCGAACCGCCTGACAACATCTGCGTCTTTGACGTTCCTGAACAGCTTGAGGATAACAGTGGCGTAGCTCACTTTCCCGGCCTCTATGCGCTCGGCCAGCCAAGGGCAGCCCGCCGCCTGGCATCGCCTGTGACGCCACTCGGCGCAGTATTTGCAGTCCACATCTTCAGGTTTGTACTGGTACATACGATTACCTCCAATGAAAAAAGCCGGGCAGTTTCATGCACTGTCCGGCTTAGGATATGTATTCAATCAGCGCTCCGCCTCGCGCTTTCTGCGTTTCTGCCACTGTTCCAGCAGCTTGATAATGGTTTCCTCCATCTGCTTCGGCGTGTAGGAGCGCGGGAAGTATTTGCGCAGCCTGTCGCCGGTGATGGTGATGCGGTCTATCTCCGGCTTCTTCTCCTCGGACATGATGGCCCGCATGACCTCGGCGGTCAGTTCGCCGCGCTGGGAGAACTGCTTCAATCGCTGCGCTTGCGACAGCGACGGCGTGGCCTGTTCGCTGTCCATGGCGTCGAGAAGAAGCCGCTGCTCGCTCTCAGATAAGTACGACAACTCTACCGCCGGGGTAAACGCTATCTTCTTGTTATCTACCATCTCTTGCAGCTCCGGCGCAAGCTCCGTGAGGCGGATGTAACGCTGGATTTGATTGCGGCTTTCACCGAGTTCTTCAGCCATAATTTGATCCGAACGTTTTTGTGTCCCAACTTGGGACACATTTTCTTTTGAAGGACGACCAGCCTGCCGTTTCATAGCTTCCAGCTTCATTTTATACGCCTGAGCGCGTTCAGAAGGGAGGACGTTTTCACGTTGAAGGTTGGAATCCACCATCACTATTGTGGCGGCATCATCGTCGAGGTCACGGACTATAGCTGGCATGGCGTCAATACCGGCAAGTTCACAGGCACGCTTGCGTCTGTGGCCGGAAATTATTTCATATCCGCCGCCGTCACAGGGCCTTACGATGATAGGCACGAGAACCCCAAAAGTCTTGACGCTTTCCGCTGTTTCACGCATGGATTCGTCGTCGCGCACCTTGTACGGATGACCGGAGAAGTCCCTCAGACTGCCTATGGGGAGCTTTACGACAACATCCGACTTGGAATCACTCTTTGCTGACATAATCCCTCCTTAAATGACGTCCCCGGATGCGAACACGGCGAGGGTACTGCGTTTGCATCCGGGGGCGAAAATGCGTTGTGTGACACGCTTGGCAGCCGCGTGAGATACAGGGAGCGGGGCAGGGGAGAGGTAAAAAATGCCTCAAGAACAATTCTGGCCGAAAATCACAAAAAGCGGGCCGGTTTCAGCAAAGACCAAACCTTTTTAGGGTATTGATCGTCGCTGAAACCGGCCCGCTTGGGAGAGCGTTCGGTTCGCATCCGAGAGGTCGAGAGTTCGAGTCTCTTCAGGTCCACCATAAGATGATCGGCACTGACTCAGTGAGCAGTGCCGATTATTAGTAATTTGCGAAGGAGGGGCCTGGATGGCGGATTACAAGGCAATGTACTATCACCTGGCCGGGCGCATGGCGACGGCCGTCGACGCGCTGGAAGCCACCACTAAGGCGCTGGTGGAGATCACGGAAAAGCTGAAGCTGGCGCAGCAGACCACAGAAGAGATGTTCCTTTCCGGCCCTGACGACGATGAGGATCTCGAGGGGAACAAATAAGTACCGTAGCAAAAGCCGCAGACGGCAAATAAACTGTTCACAAACGTAACGAGCGCTTCACACGCAGAATGTGCGGGGCGTTCGTTTTTTTGCTTGCGGCTGTCGAGCTACGGCCTGAGGTACCACGAGCTGTGCGTCTACTTTTTGCTGGAATTTAAAATTTGAATGGCTGAGATTCGGGCGGCTGATCTCAGGGACAGCTTGCCCAGATGCTCGGCGTGACACGTCAGGCCGTCGGGCGCTGGGAGCGAAGCGAGCGCCCGGAGCCGGTGCTGCTGTCCGGCACATAGCCAGAACGCCGGCAGATATTCATTGGCGGAGAATGATGGACATGGCGTTGCTTTTGTTGATATCCATTTTGTTCTATGATATCATAAATACACATATGCACATATGCAGAACAGTCAGCGTTTATTTGATCTGGAGGTGTCTTATGAAAAAAAGGGCGTTTACTGCTGTGCTTGCGTTGATATTTGCGCTCCTGCTGCTGCCGTCCACGGCCACGGCGGCGCTTGAAGGGTATGCTTGTTTTTATGATGTACCGGGAAGTCTTTTTGAGGATTTAACTTTTCAGCTTGCCCCCGTGACGACCCCTGACGGGGAGACTGTGGATATCTTTGAGTATGAATTAACCACTGAAGGTCGTGGTGAAAGTGTACCCGTACCGAGCAGGCCTGGCTATATCTTTTTGGGCTGGAAGAGCGAGACAGACGGGAAGATTTATAATTACGGCGACACTATTACCTTCACAAGGGGCTTGTACAATTTCTATGCTGTCTGGGCAAATATGCCGGAGATCGAGCCGACACAGCCGGACACGCCGGATGAGCCCGACATCAGCTATGACGACGTCTCCGCTGACGCCTGGTACTACGATGCGGTCGAGTATGTCAGCAAAAACGGCATTATGAACGGCATGGGCGAGTCCGTTTTCCAGCCGGACGCCGACTTGAACCGCGCGATGATCTGGACGATGCTGGCCCGGCTCGACGGCGCCGACACCGAGGGCGGTGACAGCTGGTATTCCGTGGGCCAGGAGTGGGCGGTCGCTGCCGGCGTCTCCGACGGCACCGACCCGATGGGCGACGTGACCCGCGAGCAGCTTATCACGATGCTCTACCGCTACGCCGTCTACAAGGGCCAAGACGTGAGTGTCGGCGAGGAGACGAACATTCTCAGCTACGCCGATGCTGACCAGGTCAGCGAGTGGGCGATAAGCGCCTTCCAGTGGGCCTGCGGCGCCGGCATCATCGAGGGCGACGAGAACGGCCTCATCACGCCGACGGCCACCGCCACCCGCGCACAGGCGGCAGCGATATTCATGAGATCCATAGAGGTTTGATCGAAATAACAAAGCAAAGCCGCCCGGGGAGACCCGGGCGGCTTTGCTGCGCTTATTTGTGGCCGGCGCTCAGGGTAGGGCGAAAAATCGCCGGGCGTTCTGATGGGTAAGGCCGTGGATGATCGTGCATAGAGTAGCATCATCTCGGAAATAGTGCTGCCTTGCCAGAATGCTGCAGAGCAGGCGGCGGTAGTACTCGTGGCGCGGGAATGAGGTGAAGGAGCGCGAATCGGTCAGCATGCCGACGTTCCGGGCCAGCTGGCCCGTCTCCATGAGCTCGGTTATCTGGGCCTCAATGCCCCGCAGGGTGTCGTTGAACCACCAGGCCGCGCCCATCTGCACCTTCGGGGCAAATGTCGCCGCGAGCGTGGAGATCACGCTGTTATCCGCGCTGTTTATGCTGTAGAGCACCGTATTCGGCAGACGCTCGCTGCGCTCGAGCTCGCCCAGGAACGCGGCCAGGGCCTGCACGTCCGCGTGCCCGCCCACGCTGTCGCCGCCGGCGTCGCGGCCTATGAGCGCCAGCAGTCTTGGCGAGGCGTCGCGTACCGGGCCGAGGTGCAGCTGCATGGAGATGCCGAGGCGGCAATACTCGCCGCAGAGGAAAACCAGCAGCTCGCCCTGATAGACGGCCAGCTCCCGCTCGCTGACGGCTTCACCGCCGAGCGCCTTGTCGAAGACCGCCGAAGCGTCGCCCCGCGCAAAGCGGAAGACCGACAGCCCGTGGTCCGAGACGCGGCAGCCAACGAAAGTCGCCTGTCGTTGTATGCGCGATCCCGGCGCTCGGACTGCTTGTAGTCAGCGTCAGACCAGCCCTTCCACCTTTGAAATTCTTCATCACTCTCGAAGTCAGCTCGTGTGAGACGCACATCCTCGCCGGTTGCGCTTCGGCAGACAATGGCCTCGGCGTCTGTCTTGTCGGCTACATAGTCGCTATATGTACTTTTGTACATATGTAAAAACCGGGTCCGTTGCAAAACAAGCCCATAAAAAACAAGCGAGGTTTGGAGTCCGAAAGGGTTTTCAAACCTCGCCGTTTGCTTTATTCTTAGCTTGTGAAACACAAGAAAAAGCAAGACCAGTATACGGTATATGAGCGCCACGGTCAACTGGTACTTGCACTGAATTCAGAAATCATGTTACCGGAAAACGCACCCGTCCGTCTGCTAAGCGCCCAGCTTGAGGAACTGGAGGCGGTGAGCTCGATGCCCCGGAGGCACAGCCCTCGGCGCGGCGATGGACTACATCTCCGACGACCCGGAAAACCTGTGGTACAAATACCTCATGGGCCTCTGGCGGGACATAGACAACGAGGTGCTCAAGACCACGATCCGCAGCTTCGGCCTGAACGCCACGCTGTTCGGCATGAGAGAGCAGCAGAAAAACGCTGAGAAATACGACTGCAACATCCCCTGGGCCAGCCGTCCCAGAACTCGTCCATGAGCTGGGAGCGGGTGAAGGTCTTTTTGGGGTAGGAGAGGAGCTTGTAGAGCAGGTTGAACTCGCGGACGGTGAGGGGCACCTCTGCGCCGGAGAGGCAGGCCGTGCGCTCGTCGGCGTCGAGGCGCAGAGTATCGAGTTCTATTTTGCGGCTGCTGGCTATCTTGGCGCGGCGGAAGAGCGCGCCGATGCGCAGCAGCAGTTCATCGAGGTCAACGGGCTTCACCATGTAGTCGTCTATGCCGGATTGGAAGCCCCGCTGCTTTGCGGCAAAGTCGTCCCGCGCTGTCATGAAGAGGATGGGGATATCCTGATCCAGCTCCCTGACTGTGCGGGCGAACTCGAAGCCGTCCACGCCGGGCATCATGATGTCGGAGATGATGAGGTCAAAGAGCGTGCCGCCGTACATGGCGTCATAGGCCTCGTCGGCCCCGGCGCAGCCGACGGCCTCATATCCGTTCTGCCCCAGATGCGAGCAGACCGCCCGCCGCAATTGGCTGTCATCCTCGACCACGAGTATCTTGAACATCGCGCGAGCCTCCCTTCATGCCTCTGAGTATAACACACAAATGTTAAACAATTGTTTGCGCCGGAATACTCGGGCAGAATTTTGTCAGGCCCCGGCGGAGAAATCAAAGCCGCCCGGGGCGTCCCGGGCGGCGTTTCCGTGTTCAATTCTGCCCTGGCGGCGCTTCGGGCGTGTAGCCGGTGTAGAGCAGCGTGAGCCCCACACGGCCCTGCGTGCCCGTCTTTTCGTAGATGGAGTTGAAGTACCTCTGCACGATGCGCTCGGAGATCTGCAGGTCGTAGGCGATCTCCTTGGGCGCCTTGTCGTTGTAGAGCGCAGCCGCGAGGACGTCCGTCTCCCTGGGCGTGAGGCCGTATTTCTCGGCAAAGCCCGCAAGCCCGTCTATGCCGCGGGCCCGGGCCTGCCTCTCGGCCCGCCCGGGCGAGAGCTGCCCGTCCGCAAAGAAGAGCGCCAGCACCGCAACAGAGGCGACAAAGGCCACGGCCATCATCGCCGCATGCCCCACCGCGCCGTAGAGCCGGATGAAGGGCACCGCCGTCGCCGCAACGGAGAAGGAGCGCAGCACGCGGCCCATGCCCGCCCAGAGCTCCGGATGCGCGGTCCTCGGCGCAAGGTCGAGAAAGGCGACGGTGAGGTAGACGACGCTCGAGGCGGAGAGTATGTACAGCAGCACGGCGTTAACGGAATAGGTGTCCGGGCTGTCGAGGAAGACGAACATCAGCGTCGAGCCTACGAGCACGCAGGCCGTGATGAAGGGGAGATAGGCCCGCTTTTTGATGTCCGCGAGGCAGCCGAAGAGCAGCACGGCCCCGGCATAGGACAGGCGCACGACGCCCGTGAGGTCCACGCTGCCCTCTGCGTCCAGGAAAACGGCGATGGTGTCGTCCAGCGAGATGACCACGGACATGAGGCAGACAGCCGCGCCGGCGATAAGCAGCTTGCGCCCCGGCGCCTCGCCCTCGCCGTAGGGCAGGGGGTTGTCCAGCACCCAGTCGCCGGGCGGGAAACGGACGATGAAAAAGATGGCCGCCACGCAGACGACGACTGAGGCTATGAGCAGCGGCGCGGTCTCGAAGCAGGACTGGATGAGAAATTGCAGCAGGCTCTCACCGGCCACGGCGAGGCCTACGACGCGCCCTGTGCAGCTTGAGCCCTGCAGGTTGAGCGCCAGGAAATAGTGCGCCATGCCGCCGGTGTAACCCGCGCAGAGCAGGCTCAGAAAGGCGCAGGGCAGGAAAAAGGGCCCGGGCGCGAGCATGAGCGGTATGACAGAGGCGACAAAGAGCAGGCAGATGAGCGTCAGCGCCAGCCGCCTCGCCCGCTCGCCCTGTACGAGCCTGCGCAGGAGCGGAAAGGCGAGATAACCCAGCGCCGTGCAGCAAAGCCCGGCGGAATACACGCCGTTCACGCTCGCCGGGCCGTACAGCAGCGCGGCCCTGTCGTTCACGGCGAATTCTATGAGCATGAACGCAAGGAGATAGAAAGCAAAAAACAGGCCGAGAGCCACACGGCTGTATCTCTTTGTGGCCATTCCCTGCACACCGCCTTATGTATCAAATCATCATATTATATTATGAATACCGCCGCTCTTCAAGGGCCTGCATGCGTCGGCGCGCACTTTCGGGGGGTTCGGAAAACGAACCCCGGCTGTCGCCGCCGTCTCGTATTACGAACTGGCGCTGAAAAGGCTTTAATAATATGCTCAAGTGGGGATAGTTTGCGTTCCCGCATCCCGGCTGCGGCTCAGGCCGCGGCAGAAGCCAAGCTGAATAGGGAGGACAACATGAAAAAGAAAAGCCTTGCACTTGCCCTGGCGCTTATCATGCTGCTCGGCGTATTGAGCGCCTGCGGCAATACCGACCCGAAGGACATAGGCGGCGCCCTGGGCGATGTGAGCGGCGTCACCGCGCCGCCGACACCAACCGCCGCACCCTCGGCTGAGCCCCTGCCCAGCCTTGCGCCCGCCACGCCCGATACCCAGCCCAGCGCCGCGCCCGACGACGGCGGCAATGAGGGCGGCGGACAGGACGTGAACCTTGACGACTTCCTCTACGACTGGCTCGACTTTTCCGGCTACCCTCTGACGCCCGACGAGCTCATCGAGTTCTTCGGCGAGCCGCAGGAGCGGGTCTCCGTGGAGAGCACCCTGGACTACTCCACCTGCGGCCTGCCCGGCTATGAGGACGCCGGTACGGTGCAGACGGAGATACTCTCCTACTCGAACGTCCTGTTCATGTTCTTCGTCGACCCCTTCGACGACAACTGGACGGTGCAGCTCGTGGCCGTGACCGACCCGACCTCGATAATCAAGGTCGGCGGCGCGACGGTGGGCATGACGCTCGACGAGTGCAAGCAGGTGCTCGCCGCCAACGGCTACACCTTCGACGCGGGCATCGTCTCCGAGCCGAACTACTACTATTTCACCTACACCGACGAGTACAACTGGCCCTGCCTCGTGGAGATCGAGCTCGACGCCGCGACGGGCAAGGCCCTCTACGTCCGCGGCATCTGGGGCGCGATGGCGCAGATAGTCATCGACACTTACAAGGGTGCATGATATGAGCTTCTGTACGAAATGCGGGGCGCAGCTGCCCGACGGGGCGGCATTCTGTACGAAATGCGGCGCTCCGGTGAGCAGCCCGAAGCGGAGCAGGCTGAGCGGCAGCGAGATCTGGGCCGCAGCCAGCGCCGAGGTGAAGGCGAGATGGCGCCGCAAGGTCGGCAGCAAGCGCGCGCTCATAGCATGCGCGATCGGCCTTGTCGTGGTCGTGCTGGTCGTGGTGCTGAGTGTGACATTGGGTAACAGGGACGGGCGCGGCAGCGAGCCTGCGCCGACCTGGCAGGGCCAGTCAGGCACGCCCCAGGACGGCGACAGCGGCAGCAGAGCCGGCGGCGCCTCCAAGCCCGGCACGGCGCCGGCCACATCCCAGCCGCAGCCGGACAGCGGCGGAGGCACGCTAAGCGAGGCCGAACTGCGGCAGCGCGGTACCTTCATGCGCGTGAGCCAGCTCACGGACTCGGGCCTCAACATGGTCGTCGGCCAGGTGACGGCGCCGGACGACTGGCAGGTGTCGGAGCAGGTGCAGTGGAGCAGCTACGGAAACTATCCCGGCATGACGCAGCTTAGCGCCGTGTCGCCTGACGGGCTGCGCAGCTTCCAGCTCATCAGCACCATGAGCTACTTCCAGACGGACAGCATCTTCAGCTCGCTCGGCGAGAACGAGACCGACCCGACGACCTACAGGATACACCGGCAGTACCGCACGGCGGAGCAGTTTGTCGAGCTGTTTATCTCGAACCTCGGCTGCACGGGCGCGCAGAAGCTGGGCTCGAGCAGCATTGATTCGCAGAGCCTCGGCGCGCTGCAGTCCGTTGCGGAGCAGCACGCCGGCGAGACGGGCTACTCGCTGGTGCAGTCCCTGGCGAACCTGGGCATGAGCGCGAACCTCGTCGGCTATGAGAGCACGGTGGTGGACAACAGGTACGCGGTCACGACGCAGAGCGGGCAGACGGAGTACATCGAAGTGTTCACGCTGGTCTGGGCGTACCAGACCTCGTGGGTGGTGCAGAACAGCTCCATCACGGTGAACGAGATCTATTGGTGCGTGCCCTTCATGTACATATCCACGGCGGAGAGCGAGCAGGCGCTCGCGTCGATGCAGAACGAGTTTCTGACCTTTGTGTCCAACAGCCAGATCTCGCCGGAGTTCTACTATCTGGTGCGGCAGTACCGCTCCTACATCGAGAACCAGCTGGCGCAGCAGCTCACGAACCAGATACAGGCGGCGACGGAGATACAGAGCCAGCTCATGGACGGCTACAGCAGCAGCTCGGACACGAACGACAGGGTCACGGACATGTGGAGCGACTATATCTATGACCGCGACGACTATACGACCTCGGACGGCAGCACGGTCAAGGTGCCGACCTATTACGACCACGTCTACGAGACGGATTCGGGCGATATCTACGTGACGAACGACAGCCTGAACGTACCGACAGACTGGCAGGAGCTCTATACATAGCGAGGTGGAATGTGAAACGAGTCACAGCTGCGGCGATGATACTCTGCCTGCTGCTGACGGGCTGCGCCTCCGCCGCGCCCGCCGGGTACAGCGCCGAGCGGGCGAACGTCGAGGGCGTCAGGGATCGCGTCGCCTCTACGGCGCAGATGATAGGCAGCGTCAACGCCATAATTGAATGGCAGGTCACAAATTCCGAAAAGAACATAGAGGAAAACGACGCCGCCCGCCAGAACGGCGAGACCTACGTCCCCGAGGACAAAACCGAGGAGGTCAGGCAGAAGCAGGCGGAGCTGGCGGGCTATCTCGAGACGGTCGCGGCTTACTCCGCCTGGGCCTCGTCCCTGCGCCCCTGCGGGCAGGAGAGCGTTGACCTCACCTACGAGGCGGCGGCGAAGTATTTCTCCGAGGTGGAGAGCGCGCTGGAGGATATGGCGGACATCATGGACTTCTACTTCGCCTTTAACGAGGTCGCGCAGCCCCTGTCCTCCTTTGACGCCTCGGCCTACGACACGGACAAGGACAGGATCTACGACCTCTACTACGCCGTGGACGAGGCGAGCACGGCCATGTCGCAGCTGGACTGCCCGGCCTTCATGGCCGAGACCTACAAGCTGTACATCAGCCGCCTCTCCCACTTCATGGCCATACTCAACGAGCAGTATATCGGCGTGCAGCTCAACGACCCGCTGCGCCTCGCCGCGGGCATCTATATGCTCGTGCGGGTGGAGAAGGAGAACTACGACTACAGCGTCATGCTGACGCGGGACTTCAACCTCCAGTACGAGAAGGTGGGCGAGCGCCTGGGCGGCTGGGTCGGCGAGCTGGGCACGGAGCTGGCGGAAAACTGCGCCGCGCTGCTCCGGGCGATGTGAGGGGGTGCGGCGTTGTGAAGTATTGCGGCAAATGCGGCGCTCCGCTCCGCGAGGGCAAGAGCTTCTGCCCCCAGTGCGGCGCCGAGGTGCGCCACCCCGAGCCGGTCGCGGAGCCGATAGCAGAACCCATCCCGGAACCCGTCGCGGCGCCAGTCGCTGAACAGCCCTCTGCGCCGGCCGCCGTCAAGGAGCGGCGGCCGAGGCGCGGGCTGAGGAGGCTCGTGACGGCGCTCATCGTGCTCGTGCTGCTGGGCGGCCTGGGCGCGGCGGGCTGGTATTGGGGTCTGCCCTACATCGAGAGCCTGCGCCCCGCGGGCGAGCTTCCGGCCGTGAGCTACAGCTACATGTCCCGCGAGCCCGAGATAGAGATAGACTACGAGGCCGTGGACTCCATCTACCCCTCGCTCTACAACACTACGGACTACATCCTCCTCGTGCGCGCCACCAGCGAGGGCGGGGAGCGGGACGTGATGATAAGGGCGGAGGTGCCGGGCTTCACGCAGGTGTACGAGCAGAAATTCACCCTGGGCAGCCAGCTGACGCAGTTTTACATCCACCCGCCCGTGCTGACGGGAGAGCTGAGCCTCGGCTCGGCCAAGCAGGCGCAGATAGTCTTCTCCGTGACGGACATCGACAGCGGCAAGCCCGTCATACAGGACACCCTGCCCATCCAGATAATGAGCAAGTTCGACATGATAAACTACGACCCCGTGCTGGGCGTGTCCAGCTGGGACTACTACCTCTCCTTCCTCACGCCGGAGTCGCCGGGCGTGCTGGAGCTGAAGCGCAACGCGGTGGACTTCATTACCGGCTACACGGGCGGGCAGTTCGACATGATGCAGGGCTATCAGGACTCCGGCCTCTTTGGCAGCAACATCGAGCTGAACACCTATTACCAGGCCCTGGCCCTGCAGGGCGCTATGAGCGAGATGGGCGTGCGCTACAACAACGCCTGGTACTCGATGAGCCAGAGCGGGGACAAGATGCTCCAGCGCGTGCAGCTTCCGGACGACACGCTCTCGAGCAAGAGCGGCGTGTGCATAGAGACCTCGCTGACCATCGCCAGCGCGCTCCAGTCCGCGGGCATGAACGTGTTCCTGATTTTCCCGCCGGGGCACGCGCAGGTGGCGGTGGAGCTCTGGCCCAACTCGGGCGAGTATTACCTCATCGAGACTACCATCCTGCCCGTTGACGGCGAGAACGTGAACAGCGTCGTGACCTATAAGACGCAGCAGGAGTGGCTGGACTACATACAAAACGGCTATGGTGACGGCAGCGGAGGCTGCTACGTGCTCAATTGCGGCCTCGCGACGGCGCTGGGGCTGCTTCCGCTGACGAATTAAGGAGGAAAGATGATGTCAAGGATATGTCCCAAATGCGGCGCAGAGCTTCAGGACGACGAGCTGTTCTGCTGCGAGTGCGGAACGAAGTACGAGGAACCGGCCCCGCCCGAGCCTGAGACCGGCGGCTTCTGCGCGAAATGCGGCACGGAGCTGCGGCCGGGCGCGGCCTTCTGCCCGAGGTGCGGCGCGCCGCGCGAGGATGCCGGAGCCGGGCGGGCTGCCCGCGAGCGTCCCGAAAGGCCCGCGAGGCAGGGCGGAGTCAACAGGAACACCGTCGTCATAGCGGTCATAGCCGCCTTCACGATAGTGGCCGTTGTGTTGGTGCTCTGGGCGGCGGGCGTGTTCAGCGGCAAGGACGATTCGCCCTTTGAGACGCCGCCGGGCGTCGTAATGACCGGCACGGACGGGGACGACGTGATAAACATAGGCGGCGGCGATCTTCCTGGCGATAGGCTGAGCTTTCCCACGACGGGCCATGCCGCGCTGATACCTGCGCCAAATGTAGGCGCGCTCAGCAGGGCAGAGGACCGCGGCGGCGGCAGCTGGGCGGTGTACTATGCCGGCGTCACGGCGGAGCAGGGCAGGAGCTATTACGCCGGGGTGAGGACGGCGGGCTTCACCGAGGACGAGGTCGTGGACGACCAGACGGCCTCCGGCGGGCGCTATGCGGTGCGCGCATATAACAAGAGCGGCGTTATGTTCGAGATGGTGTGCCAGAACGGCAACATGGGCCTGTACATAGGTGAGAGATACGATTGATCCCGGCAAACCTCCAAATTGCCGCGCCCCTGCGGGCCAAACCGCAGGGGCTGTCTTATTTCACGGCGCATCGACCCCGATGCGCCGAAAAAGGGAACTTCGTGCTTGGGGCTCCATTCCCGCCCGGGTGCCACGGTCTTGTATCGGCTCCGCCGAACAGGGGCAAACCCCTTGGTAGGGTTTTCCCCTGACCCCTTTCCTGACCTTGTGTGGGCATAGGAGTATTCCGCGCTCTGCGGAGCGCGGCCAGAGACTCCGTCTCTGGACTCTGCCCGCTTTTTTGTAAAAAAGCGGGGCAAAAAACTTCGTACTTGGGCCTGCGGCCCCGCCCGCCCTCACGATCACGCGTCAACGTCATCGTAGGGCGCATCGACCTCGATGCGCCGAAAAAGGGGAACCCCCGGCGAGGGTCCCCCTGAATGATACCTTGTAATAATGCGAGGCAAAAACTTCTGACTTGCCCGCGTCAATCATACGTCGGCGCGTCTACCTCGTTCGGCGCACGCGCTGTGACGTTGTTCTCAGACATGTAGCCCAGTACCGACGGCAGCGTCGCATCCGTCATCTCCGTGCAGAGTATGCGCGTGTCAAGCCGCTCGGGCCGGTACTCAAGATACGCCGTTATCAGCGAGGCATAGCTCAGCCAGCGGCCTTGTTTTGCCGTTGGGCTTTGGGATCTCCACCCGTCTTACCGGGCGGGGCTTGTACCAACTGAACTGTTTTTGAATCAGCCGGACGAACCTTTCTTCCTCCATGGAGGCAAGGTGCCGGATGGTCCGTTTATCCACACCGGGAGTACCGCTCCCTTTATTTCCCTTGATGGTCCGATATGCCAGCTTGATGTTTTCCTCACTGGCAATCAGGCCCATGAGGTTTTGAAACACTTTTCCATTCAGGCTGTCTGCATACAGACCGTCAAAGGTGCTTTGCAGGTCATAGTACTCCGTATAGCGGATTTTGCTTCGCTTGGGTTTTTGCGTTTGCTGCTCCGAAGTCAACACAGGCACCCGCTCCTTTCGGTTTGGATTTTCTTTGTCATACTCGAAGCTGTGTTTGTTGTGTTTTCAGTATTCTTAATTCATTTCCGACTTGGGCCGTCCCTCCGCAGACTTGTTATTTCCGCTTCATCGGTACCATGCCCCTACTCTCACTGGGATTAAGTGCGGTTATACCGGTTTTATCCGGCTTTCCCGTCCAACGGCCTGCAACGGCTTGTTTCATACGTTCCCAGCTTTCCACGTTCCGACAATCCTATCATGAGATACTTTTAGGTGCTCCCTCTGAGCCTGTGCCCGGTTCCAAAGGAACCTTGCCGCCTGTAACGGCATGTGGATTTTCATAACAACCAGTCTTACTCATCCACGGACACGCCATATTAAAATGGCCGCAGCCTTTCGGCATACTCACAACGTTTAGACCCGTATATTCGGAAGTAGTCAGTGCGGTCGGTCGCACATTCTCACCATGAGTATCTGACACCCGGCATATAGGTGACGCCGCCCACCTCTGGGCGGGTTTCGTGCGGGTTGCTCCGCTTACGGCCACTCTCTGCCGACTTCACCGAGCTTTTGACCATGAAGCGGTTGCACACTTCAAGGCCAATCGGAGTATCAGTGTGGGCGTTTCCGGGCGTTACCCCTTCATTCCACCCATCGGATTGTCAGTTCTCCTAAGATTTCAGGCTATAAAGCCCTTCGACTTAGTTCCTAACCTTTTCAGTTAGGAACGTGTCGCACGGTTGTCATTGCCGTAGCCTTCGAGCAGATTGACCGCGCCCCAGATGCCGAGGCCAGCGCCGAGGGCGATGACCAGCGTCTGGAGCACCTGGATAGCCGAATTGAAAAACTCCATTCAAAAACCCGGGGCCTCGCCGCGCACAAGGCGCAGACTGCCGGCCCAGCCCCGGCCTCCTTTCAATATGTTATTGAAAGCAGCCGTTTCCCCTTGGGCTTCATCAGGTCTCGTCGTCGGTCTCGTCTATCTCGTACACGTCGTATTCCTCGTCGGCCTTGAGCTTGAGGCGGCGGGACATATACTTTTCGACGTCGAAGGTGTTCTTCGGGTCGGCGTCGGAGAGGTATTTGTAGTTGGGATGCTTCGTTATGTCGTACTTGTCGCTCAGGAAGGGGCGCAGGCCGCGGATTTGGAGGATACACTTGCCGCTGTCGAGGGTGGCAAGGTCGTCCACGCTCATAAGCTCATTGCCATACTGGGCATGGACGAACTCAGCGATGAGGACAGGACGACGGCCATGCGCGCACGCAAGATACAGCGCTTCCTGGCCCAGCCCATGCATGTTGCGGAGAAGTTCACGACGAATCCCGGCGTTTACGTCCCGCTGCGTGAGACCCTGCGCGGCTTCGGAGCCATCGTGAGCGGCGAGATGGACGCTTACCCCGAGGCGGCGTTCTTCAACGTCGGCACGATAGACGACGTGAAGCGCAAGGCCGAGAGCATGGAGGCGGGCAGCTGATGGAGCCCTTCAATGTGACTATTCTCGCCTCAGACCACCCCTTCTACAAAGGAGTGTGTTATGCCCTGACCATACCCACGCCCGGTGGGATTTACGGCATACAGGCACATCACAGCAACACGATAGCAGGCATAGTGCCCGGCACTCTGCGCTATCAGACAGAGGAAGGCAAGGTACTCGAGGCCGCCGTCTCCGGCGGTATCGCCAAAGTGGAAAACGGCGAGGTGCTGATACTCGTGGATACTGCGGAACGTCCGGAGGAGATAGATATAATGCGCGCCCGGCGCAACGCGGACGCGGCGAAGGAGGACCTGCTGCAAAAGCGGAGCATACAGGAATACCGCTCCGCCCAGGCCGCCCTCGCCCGCGCCATAAGCCGCCTGAGAGTAAAGCACAGCGAGAATATATAGAAAGCGGAAGCCCGCCGGGGCTTCCGCTTTTTTACTGCGCCGCTTCAAATTCCCTAACGAATCTGCGGTAGAGCAGCAGCGCCAGAGCAAGGGTGACGCCGTCAGAGATGACCTGCGTCCAGGCCAGGCCGTTCAGCCTGGCGAGGGCGTTCATAACATAGAGCATTGGTATATGTACAAGCCCCGTCCGGCAGGAGGAAAGCAGCAGAGACTGCGGCCCCTTGCCCACAGCCTGGAACATGAAGCTGATGTGGAAATTGCAGATCATGAGCGGCGTTGCAAGACAGTTTATCCTCAGGAATACCGCGCCCATGGAGACGGTCTGCGCATCGTCGATAAATATCCTGATGGACGTCTGGGCAAAGAGTTCAAAGACCAGCACGCAGAGCAGCGCAAAACCCATGCCGCTGAGGCTGGCCTTTTTTACCGCCTCCTTCATACGAGCGAAGTTCTTTGAGGCGTAGTTGTACGCAACCAGCGGCAGCATGCCCTGGCACAGGCCCATGCCCACATTCATGGGCAGCATTTCTATTTTCTTGACGATGCCGAGCGCTGCCACGGCGATGTCGCCGTAACCCGAGGCCAGCTTGTTGATGACCATGTTGGCGACGCAGGAGAGCAGATTGCCTATGGCGGATGGAAAGCCGACGGCGAAGATGACGCCGACGTGCCTCGCCCCCGCGGTGATGCGCCTCGGAGACAGCGACAGCACCGTCGTGCCTCTCAGCCGGAAGTATACGACGGCGAAGTAGATGACGGCCGCGACGTTTGAGAGCATCGTCGCCACCGCCGAGCCGTAGAAGCTGAAAGAGCAGACGCCCTTCGCCTCCTCGGGCTTGCCGTCGCCCAGCAGCCGGGAGATGAGACTGCCGCCGCCAATGCCGAAATGGTTCGAGATGGCGTTGAGAATGAAAAACAACGTGTACGCCAGCGTCGCCGCCGCGACCTTGTAGGGTTCCTTCGTGCTGCCGATGAAGAAGGTGTCGGCAAGGTTATAGACCATGGTGATGAGCTGGCTGACGATGGTGGGCACGGCCAGCCTGGCCAGGGCCTTTGAGACTGGTATGGATTCAAACAGTTCGCGGTTTTCCATCTCAGGCCTCTCTCGCTTCGTCCCGCACGGAGTTCATGTTCGAGAGCGCAAGACTCAGCAGTCGGTAAAAATCCGCCGCTTCCGCCTCAGTCATGCCTCGGAGCAGTACGTCTCCTGACCTGAGCGCAATGCCCTGAAGTTCCTCCTCAAGTGCGAGACCCTTAGGCGTGAGGCGTACAAAGCTGCGCCTCGTGTCGCTCTCGTCCTGCCTGCGGTCGATGATGCACTTGTCGCACAGGCGCTTGAGTATGCCCGCGACCGTGGACTGCGATAGCCCCAGCTCCCGCATGAGCACCCCGGCCGTAACCTCCTCACCAATGTGCAGGAGCAAGTACCGCACTACCTCAAACTGGCTCGAGGTCAGCCCCAGCGCATCCAGCTCCCGGTTCCTGAACCAAATGAGAGCGTTGCTCAGTTTTATCATCTGCCCGCTTGTTCTGTACAATTCAGCGTCCATTCCTAAGCCTCCAATAATATATCGCATGCGATATATTATAACAGGCCAGGTGAAAATGCAAGAGCTGCCCAAATATGCCGTTGGGAGCACACGAAAGCACAGGCGCGGACAACCCTCGGGTCGTCCGCGCCTTTTGACTAACCTGTTGTGCCAGCTTATTGCTCAACGAACCTCATGAATATCGCGGCGGCCTGAGCGCGGGTAGCGGTGGCGGTGGGGGTGATGCAGCCGTTCTCGTCGCCCTCGATGATGCCGTTGCTGACGGCCCAGCGCATGGCCTCGCGTGCCCAGTCGCTTATCGTATCAGCGTCAGGGGAGGTGAGCAGGAAGTCCACCGTCGGCTCGCCCTTGAAGCGCCAGAGCATCGTCACAAGCTGCTCGCGGGTAACAGCGCCCATCGGGTCGGTGCCGTCCGAGACGCCCTCAGCGACAGCCCATTCCTGAGCCTTGGCGTACCAGTTCGCGCCGCCGTCAACATCTACACCGTCGAGGCGGGCGAGGATCGTCCAGACCATGGCGCGGTTGAGCGTAGTGTTGGGCGAGAACTCGGCCGTACCGGTGCCGTTCATGAGACCATTATCCCAGACGTACTTTACCGCGTCGTAGTACCACGCGTTTACGGAGACGTCGTAGAACGGGAAGACGTCCACATCGGGCTCGTCGTCCGGCTCGTCGGGCGTACCCGGCGTGATGTCGGGCATATTGGCCCAGATGGCCTTGAAGCTGGTGTCGGCGGTTATCTCAACCTCGTCGCCGGGCTGATAAGTCACCCCATCCGCGCCGCGCCAGCCAAGGAATATGTACCCCGGCTTCGTCGGGGCCGAGGGGAAGGTGAAGGGATCGCCCTTCTCGACCTTGTACTCGGTATCGTCAAGTTTGACAATCCAGACGTCCTTGACAGTGAGCTTGCCGGTTGCGTAGGTAATTGTATAGTTGTCTCCGGCGTCCGCACTGCTGGGGGTGAGGTCATAGGTGCCGGGCGTGTTGGTGTTGTCGGTGCTGCAGGTTATCGTCGGCTCTGTTATGAGCTCGTCCTCACCTATAAGGCCCGTGACCGTGTACTTGAAGGTCTCAGGAAGCGGGTCGCCGACGTTCAGTGTGACATCTTTGGGGGTGATGGTGACTTCAGCCGGTACTATTTGGAATAATATAAGGTTTTCCTGAGCATCTTTGTACCCTGCGGCGCTGATTTTTATAGCTATTGGCGTATAATTCTCAGTGCCAGACACAGTGCTCAGTTTAGGTGCGTCAGATTCCCAATTATAAATTCCATACTGGACGTAATCGTCTGATGCATACTGAATCGTGTATCCGCTTGCAGGTTCAGTAACTAACACCTCAATGCTCTGTACTGCGCCATTATAAGGCAGCGATACCAGCTTTGACCCTTCGCTTGCTATAGTCAGATTTTTGATTGTATAGCTTATGCTCTTGTGAATCACTGCAACAGACTTTGAGACGCTATCACCACTGCTTCCCCATTCAGCTTTGAATGTGCCCACAACGTTGTCATCATTCTGGGCCAAAGCAGAGAACTCAAACACTGTACTGGCTGCTGAGGGATTTTTATAGCTGCCGTCATCCTGTTTCGTCCAGCCCTCAGGTGCATTAGTCAGCTCAAAAACGCTGCTGTCATAGGTAAAAGTCACGCTTTCGCTGAAACCACCAGGAACGGTAAAGCCTACCTTTACCGTGTCACCTGCGTTAACCTGAACACCCGGCACAGACTCGGAGCGGTCTTCACAGTCTATGGCCATTGTTGGTACATCCGAAGCCAAAGAGTCAGGCTTCAGTGTGTATGTAACTTCCTTTTGTTTTTCCCATGAAGCGCCACCGTATGTCTTGGTATATACTTTTAGTGTTACCGTAGTCTCCTGTGTTACTTCTGTCAGTATATTCAAACCAACACGGGCGGCAACACTACTTAGCGCCACATATCCGTTGCCGTCGACGGCCTCAGGCTCAATAGTTGTAGGGTTACTACTATCTGTTGAAATAGTGACCGTCGGAGAATCCTTTTTTACAAGATACACGTTATCTGTAAGGCCATATTCGCTCAGCCCGGTTCCGCGTGTGAGCACACAGAAGAACGCGTTCACAGCCTGTTCGCTTGCGGACAATTCAAACTTATAGTTGCTGCTTGCTGTTGTATCTACTACAAAAAACTGTTCTGTAAGGTTAATGTCCAAGCCATTGGACTCAACGTACTCCGCCATATCTGCAAGGTCAGCGAAGTTTTGCGTATAATTATCAGCAAAAACCGCCGTGGTAAGGCATAACACTAATATAAGTAAAAGAAATGCTGAGATAATTTTTTTCATTGTCACACGTCCTTAAATCAGGCGGCATTCCCCAAAGCTGTTTGGAGTCTGTTAATATAGCCGTTTAGAGTACTTGCATACAAAGGAGCATACTCTTTTGCATCCTGAAGAAGAATTATAAAGTTCTGCACTGACACCGGGTCGCTGCCGGCAACGATCTCGGCTCTGTCTACCATATCTTCTACAGCCTGCCTATTTGAAATTGCTGTAGTAATATTGACGTATGCATCCGCATACTCAGAAAGGCTGTCACGCAGGGCAACATATGTATTAGCAAAGTGCTGGAACGTAGATGTCACATTGTAGATTAGGAAATACCGCAGCGTAAACAGAGGCTCACAGGTTGTGCCAATCGTGTAGCCATTATTTGATTCACTGGAAATGAAAGCATTTATCTCGCCGCTGTTGATTGCCATGGTACTGCTGTTAATAATGTCAATGTCAGGATAGGAAGCGCCATTTACTATAGACTTCGGCATACCGTCGCAGTAAAGTTCATCAGCCGTCACAGTCACGGAATTCGAGCCGGAGCCTGCCTGAATGAGCGTCTTGGGAGAACCGGCGACGTAGATGTCATCAAGTACGATGCCGCTGCCGGAGTTGATGCGCAGGACAACGAAGTCATACTCATTCTCATCCGCCATATCTATTGTCTCGCCGTAATCGGTGCCGTCGAGGGAGAGGTCTTTGACAGTGACGTTGTCCGCCGCTATCGTGAGTATCGCCTTGCGGTTCGTTTCGCTGGCGTTTGCGAAGCTCGCGGACGGCTTGATTATCGTGACGCCTCGACCGGCACCTTCGAGAGTTACGCCGCTGACGCTGATGGTCTGCCTGCCGTTCACCTCGAGCACACCGGCAGAAATGCACACCTTGCCGTTCTGCCCGGCAGCCGCCGCAGCAGCGTCTATGGTCGCGTAGGTCGTGCCAACCTGAGCATCGGACGAATTATACGCTGTTATGGTCGCCGTCGAATCAGCGAGTGCAAACGGCATGAGGGATATCGCAAAGATTACCGCTAAAAGAATGGATATCGCCTTTTTCATGGGTCTTGCCTCCTTATCAGTTTTTGGGTCATCAGTGCGCTGTTGTTTAGCTGTGATAAAAGAATGCCTCGTTTTATATCAGCATCACCCTCTCCGTTGCAAGCCACATTGTGCATCACACATTTTCCTGATGGGAAAATGTGACATCAGCGGGTACCCGCTGATGATAAATCTTAGCAAATTATAACATTTACCAGTTGGTATGTCAATCTGAATGGACAAACATCGCACACAAACTGTAAATATTAACGCGCATCACCAATTAGCACATATTCATAAGCGGCCAATATTCAGAAATACACAGTCACAAAGGGCCGGGTTATGCTGCGCAAAAGAGAAAAAATAACACTTATGAGTCTCAACTAAATATACCAATTAATACCTTAACATGGGCGCTGTTCCTATCTGCTGCACGGCGGCAGGGAGGAAAGCATTGCCGTATAAAGCAAAAAACACAGCCCTCCGTACTACAAAACGAAGGGCTGTGCTTAATTGATAATTCAGGTCATCCGGGCCGATCACTTGCTTCTGGCAAGTACCTCCACGAGAAGCTTATAGGTTCGGGCGGTGGACGAGATGCTCAGGTGTTCTCTGGGGGTGTGCACGTCGGCCATATCGGGGCCGATAGACACGCAGTCCAGTTCGGGTATGCTGTCCGCAAACAGGCCGCACTCTATGCCCGCGTGGACCGCCTCGACCGTGGCTTCCTTGCCGAATAGCTCCTTGTAGACCTCCAGAATGGTGTCCTTCACCACGGAATTCGGATTGTACGACCAGCCGGGATAGCTGCCGCTTATCTCCGTCTTGCCGCCGGCCAGAGCCACGACGGCGCTGACCTTATCCAGTATCCACAGCTTCTGCGTGGTCATTGAGCTGCGCACGGTATTGGCGCAGTAAAGTTCGGATTCACGCAGCTGCAAGATACCGAAATTCAGCGAGGTCTGCACCAGACCCGGCATATCCACGCTCATGGCCTGCACGCTGTCCGGCAGGGCAAGCAGTACCCGAGTGACGAGCGCCGTGCTCTCTGCGGTCAGGGCGTTCACCGTCTCGACTGCCAGCGCCTTCGCGGTAAGGCTCAGGCCCGGCTCAGCAGTAGCGTATTCCTTCGCGAACACAGCGGCGCAGTCCTCTACGACCTTCACGGCCGACTCGGCGTCGTTGTCCGCCACGCCTATGACTGCCGTGGCCGCGGATGCTATAGCCGTCTCGCGGGAGCCGCCGCCCAGCTTGACCAGCCTGTACGCCAGCTTCTCGCCCAGAGCACCCAGCAGACGGCCCATCAGCACGTTGGCGTTGGCCCGGCCCTTGTCGATCTCCACTCCGGAGTGGCCGCTTGCCAGCCCGCTCAGACTGACCTCGACAAGCCGCAGTGCACAGGCCTCCCGCGCGACGGGGATGGTGGAATACGCATTGGCGCCGCCTGCACAGCTGCACATAAGCACGCCCTCATACTCGGAATCGAGGTTTATGAGCTTATGCCCCGTAAGATGCGAGCAGTCGAACGCAAAGGCGCCTATGAGCCCTATCTCCTCGTCGCTGGTGAGCAGTGCCTCGATCTTGGGGTGCTTGAGCTCCGGATCGTCCAGCAGGGCCAGTATCATGGCGACGGAGATGCCGTCGTCTGCGCCCAGAGTCGTGCCGTCAGCCCGAAGGGTGTCGCCCTCCACTACGAGCCGGATGGCGTCTTTGGTGAAGTCGAACTCCACGCCGGCGTCCTTTTCACAGACCATGTCTGTGTGGGCCTGCAGTATGACCGTGTCCGCGTCCTCATAGCCGGGGCTGGCGGGTTTCGTGATGACCACGTTGTTCGCACTGTCCCGGTACCAACCCAGGCCCCGCTCCTGCGCAAACTTCACCAGATAGTCCGCGATCGGCCCGGTGTTCCCGGAGCCGTGAGGGATGCCGCATATGGTTTCAAAGTAGCTGAATACCTCTTTGGGCTCCAGCTGAGCCAAAACGCCCATGTGGTTTCCTCCCTCAGCTTATCAGTAGCGCACCTGGCCGCCCTTCATGCCGACGCGCTCGAGCTCGGGCAGCCAGCAGGTGTAGGCCTTGTGCTCCTCGTCCCACCAGTTGGGGTGCGCGGGCGTCATGGTGACGAGCAGGCGCATGCCGACCTTGGTATCCGCATTGGTAAGCGGAGTGAGGGTGTCGAGGTCGATGAGGCCGATGCCCTCGGGGGCCGTCAGGCAGGTCTTGCCGGCCTCGTCGCGGAGGATGAGGTTCTCGTTTTTGAAGTCGATGTAGTAGAGGTGGCCGTCGTCGCCCTTCACCACGGTGGTGCCGAAGTCGAAGCCGCCCTCGGCCTTGAGATCCAGCTTCTCTATGGTGCCGCGGCAGAACTCGCGGATCTCAACGGCCTTCTTCAGCTCGTCCATGACGTCGGTGCCGTTAGCACGGGCGGCCAGCAGGGCCTTGCCGATGTTCTGGGCCTTGGTGACGCAGCCGATGTCCAGGGCCTCCTCCATCTCCGCCTTGTTCATGCCCCAGGTGGCGAAGCCTATGCGCATCTTGTAGAGCATGCACATCTGACGGGCTATCTGCTCGCCGGAGTGGTCGGTGACGGGATAGACGATTATCTCGTCGCCGTTCAGGCTGCCGAGGCCCATGGGCTTGGGCGGATGGTTATAGTAGGCGTTGAGGGTCGTGTTCAGCTCGGGAACCGCGCGGCCGTTGCTGTCAACGTCCAGGAACTTGATACGTTTGGCGGGGTCCTTGTCGGAGAGAATGGCCACCAGCATCGGCGTGAAGGTGTTGAAGCCGCCCATCTCGCCGGAATAGAGGTATTTGCACTCCTTGCCCTCGGCCTTGAAGGCGGTCTGGAAGGCGCGGTAGGCGTACACGGCGTCGGGGCCGAACATGGGCATGTCGGGGTCGAGCATCGCCACCGGCGAGCCGAGGCCCGCGACCATCGCGGCGTACTCGTTGTCGCCTATCTCCGCCAGGTCCAGCATCTCGAGCTCGATGACCTCACCCGCGGCCTCCAGGCCCTCGAGCATCCCCAGCCCCTGCGACAGCGACCCGCCGCCGCCTGCGCCCAGGAGGGTCGCCCCGTACAGAATCTCGATTATG
This sequence comes from uncultured Eubacteriales bacterium, assembly GCA_900546615.1. GTDB lineage: Bacteria > Bacillota > Clostridia > Oscillospirales > Oscillospiraceae > Scatomorpha > Scatomorpha pullistercoris. Next base: position 23,126 of record URDJ01000021.1, read on the forward strand.
TCCTGTTTGTACAGCTTTCTCATGTTCGTTCCTCCTTAATTATTTATAGACTTTATTATTGGTTTCCAAGGCTGCTCACTGAGCCGTTTTATTGCTGTCAGCCTACGCCGCCTTCTTTTTGCCTATAAGCGGGTAGAGAATCAGATAGAGTATGCAGGAAACGACAATTCCGTTTATGGTCGGCACCAGCACGCTCGGGAACGCCAGCGCCACGACGGAGCCGCCCAGCCAGGAGAGGACTCCGGCCCAGTTGAAGCCCTCGACGGCCCGCCACTTGTCGACGCGCATCTTGTTTATGACGAAGTAGTCCATAATGACGACGCCGGCCACGGGCGGGATGAAGGCCGCGAGGATGTTCAGGAAGTTGTTGAAGTAGTTCGTGATGCCGAAGAGGGCCAGCGCGGTGCCGAGCACGCCGGCGATAAGCGTGAACATGGCGCGCCTTTCGTCCTTCGCGCGGGTGAGGCTCAGCAGGGCGAAGCCCGCGGAGTATGCGTTGGAGACGTTGGTCGTCCAGGTCGCGAGCACGAGGACGAGCAGGCCGAGTATCGGCGAGCCGACGCTCGAGAGCATGTTGACGATGCTGCCGGTGTCCATGCCGGCGGCGCCGGAGTGGATGGCGAGGACGCTGCCCATGAACAGGGTGCCGACGCCCATGGGGATGACGCCGACAACGCTCGAGACAAGCACGTCGCGGCGGCTCTTGCAATAGCGGGTCGTGTCGCCGGAGAGGACCGCGCCGGTGGCGAAGCCGCCGACCGCCATGCCGATGCCGGAGACGAAGGTGATGCTGCCCGCGGGCTCATAGTTCGCAATCGCGGCGGCGGACTCGGCGTCGGAGAAGACGGCGATGGCCGCGTAGACGAGGATGACTATGAGCGCCGGGACGGAGACGATGTTGAGTATCTTAATCCAGTTGATGCCGAAGACGGCGGTGAGACACATGACGAGGCCCCATATGACGGTGGAGAGCCAGCCCGGGATGGAGAGGCCCATCGTCGCCAGCAGCCCCGCGAAGGCTTCGCCGCAGACGACGGCCTGGAAGCCGAACCAGCAGATGAAGCAGAAGGCGATGATGAAGGAGACGACGTAGCCGGAGCCTATCTTGCCGAAGGCGCCGGAGGCGGCCACGACGGTGGGGACGCCCTTGTCCGAGGAGAGTATGCTCATGAGCACCATGAGCACGACGTTGATGCCGTAGCCTATGCACATCGCCAGTATGCCCTGGCCGAAACTGAGCCCGGCGGTGATGCCCGCGCCGACCATGAGCGCCGGGACGCAGCAGACGCTGCCCGCCCAGATAAAGGCTATGCTTGCCCAGCTCTTGCGTTCTTCTGCCTTTACCTCGCTCAGGCCGGCAGTTTCGATTGCTTTCTTTGCCATTTTCCTTTCCCTCCCATTACTTTTTTGCTGACGTATGATTTGCACAAATCTCACATAAATATTGTAGAGTACATTATGCGGTTTGTAATTGTCCAGCAAGACAAAAAAAGAACAGTTCCGCTTGTCCTGTGCGGATAAGCGGAACTGTGAGGGATATCTGTTTATGGCTCTTCTTTTGACAGCCGGTTTATTGCAGCGGTTATGTAAAGGGAATATGCGCCAGGCAACTGAGTGGGTGAAAATCCCGTCACTTCCTGCACCTGGCGCAGCCGGTATTTCACTGTGTTCAGGTGAACGTAGAGCAGCCGTGCGGTCTCAGTCATACTAGAACCAACGTCCAGCAGATATATGGTCAGCGTAGGTATGAGTTCGGCGTTGGCGTTTCTCAGATTGGTGAGTATGCGCAAATACTGTTCCAGATTCTCTCGCTTTGCCATTATCTCTTGGCAAAGCTGAGAGAGCATCATATCCTCCGTTCGCAGCACCATGGCTCGTGGATAGATTCTTCGTGCCGCACGCCATTGAGCCATACTGACCAGATAAGCCTGTCTGGCGTCCGAGCTGTCGTTTAAGCAGTTACAACAGACAATTTCGTAGTTTCGGCGTATGTCCGTAATTTTCTCTGAGGTTCCTAAAAGCTCGTTTAAGCCTTGACTGCGACTGCCGTTGTGCAATGAGTGCGTAAAGACTACCAAGGTTTCCTCGTAATAGCTGACCAACACCTGGTCCGAGATTGCGGAGAAGTTGTCTGTACACCAACGAAACAGCTCCTCATCATGCCCCATGTGCTCCTGTTTTGGTATGAACAACCACATCTGGTTCAAGTCCTGAACGTTCACCTTAAACATCTGTGCCAATCTTTTCTTATGCACAGGTTCATCATTAATTATGGCTCGAACAAGCTCGGATATAACAAACTTTCCGTGGTTTTTATTCCAGATGTGTATAAAAAGCCTTACACACTCGCTGGCCTGCCACAGTGCGTCGTCGTGGAGCGGCTCACGCGATTTGAGGATAAAGAGCCGCAGATTGTCAGAGTCGTCCACAAGATGAGGACAGCTCTGCAAATATCCCTCGCCGTCGCCAAGCGGTACCTTACATTTGCTGCCCCCTCCGAGTTGTTTAAGCCAGGTGGGAAGCTGGTCAGCTATAACTTGATCCAGAGAACGCGGCCAGAAAACTGCGGTATTCAGCTCCAGTCTCTGCTCTGTGAGAATAACGGATACACGCAGATGCTCGCTGAGCATCTTGAGCATTGTCTCCATGCTGCGCTGTTGGGCAGGCAGACTGGAAATGCGGTCCAGCAATGTGCTTACAAAGAATTGCTCACGCTGCTGCTCACGATAAAGCTCGAACAGAACCTCTCGTATTACTTCACTGTAACGCAGGTTCGTCTGTCCAGGCGGCATACAGATAAGTGGGAAGTCCAGTTCATCGCATAACTCAAGCAGCTTTTCATCCACTTTCGGTACTATGATGCCAACATAGTACAGGACGAGCCCTACTGAGCCAACTGCGTGGAAACGGCGAACGTTTTCACACTGAGCTTCCACATCATCTGCTATTGAGGCCAGGGCGGAAATCAATAGTTCATTACCGTCAAAGGTGTTGTCATGAAAAAAGCGGTTCATAAGCTCTGTTTTCCAGCCATACTCTAGAACATTCACCGACTCAACGGGATAGTTCAAGCCGCCATGCCCGGCAATCACCTCGGCTCCCAACATGCTAGGAAGCTTCATCACGTCACTTACAGTCATGCTCTCGTCCTCCTGACCACTGTTGACCACATGAACTCTTTACTATAACATACAAAATATAACCCAAATTTGCAAGAGTATGTACACTCTTTACACATGAGTGTTTGTCTATGGAGACAGTATTTCACGAACTATGTTGTCTTTCCCAACAATTACAGCACTTCGGTTTTCCTTTATAATTAAGGATAATAAGGGTTCGAGTCCCTGCAGCTCTTTTTGAAAGAGCTGCTCAACGGTATGCCGTCCGCTAGCCGGTACTCACCGGTAACCGGGGTATCTCCAAATCTCAGGGTGCTCGGCACCAAATATGGAGGTAAAAGGTTTATGAAAGAGTATCCGCTTAATGTACCGACCCCGCGCCACTGTGCCTTTGCAGTCCGCGACCTGCCCACGGTAACCGTGGAGCAGCGTGAGCGGGCCCTGACAGCCACGCACTACAACGAGTTTGCTTTCCCGTCAGGCATGCTGACAGTGGACATGCTGTCGGATTCCGGTACGACAGCCATGACGAACCACCAGTGGGCCGCCCTGTTTCTGGGAGATGAGGCTTACGGACGAAACACGGGCTACTATGTCCTTTTGGACACCTTCCGCGATATTTTTGAGCGCGGCGGGGAAAAGAACTGGAAGAAGTCCATACACCTTGTGCGCACCGATTGCCGGGACGTGGAGAAGATGATGGACGAGCTTTATCTGTGCGAATATGAGGGCGGGCTGTTCAACGGCGGCGCTGCGCAGATGGAGCGGCCCAACACTTTCATTATCCAGCAGGGCCGGGCGGCGGAGTCGGTGCTGATGGAGATCGTGCGGAACATCCTCTCCGCGCGGCATCCCGGAAAGGTGTTCACCATTCCCTCCAACGGCCACTTCGACACCACCGAAGGCAACATAAAGCAGATGGGCTCCATCCCCCGCAACCTCTACAACAAGGAGCTGCTGTACGAGGTTCCCGAGGGCGGTCGCTATGAGAAGAACCCCTTCAAGGGCAACATGGACATAGAGAAGCTGGAGCAGCTCATTCTGGGCGTCGGTCCGGAGAATGTGCCGCTGGTATTTGCCTGTATAACGAATAACCCCATCTGCGGCCAGGCAGTATCGATGGCCAACCTTAAGGAGATCAACAGGGTTGCCCACAAGTACAACATCCCCCTGGTGTTTGACGCAGCGCGCTGGGCGGAAAACGCCTACTTCATCAAGACAAGCGAGGAAGGCTACGCCGACAAGTCCATCGCCGAGATAGCCACGGAGATGTTCTCCTACTGCGACGCCTTCACGATGTCCGCCAAGAAGGACGGCCACGCCAACATGGGCGGCATGCTCGCCTTCCGTGACAGGGGCCTCTTCTGGAAGAACTTCTCCGACTTCAACCCCGACGGCAGCGTAAAGACCGACGTCGGTGTGCTGCTCAAGGTCAAGCAGATTTCCTGCTACGGCAACGACTCCTACGGCGGCATGTCCGGCCGCGACATCATGGCTCTGGCCGTGGGCCTCTATGAGAGCTGCAACTTCGGCTATATGGACGAGCGCATCGCACAGTGCAACTATTTGGCCGAGGGCTTCTACAAGGCCGGCGTCAAGGGCGTGGTGCTGCCCGCCGGCGGCCATGCGGTTTACATAAATATGGACGAGTTCTTCGACGGCAAGCGCGGCCACGATACGTTCGCGGGCGAGGGCTTCTCGCTGGAGCTCATCCGCCGCTACGGCATACGCGTCTCGGAGCTCGGCGACTACTCGATGGAGTATGACCTCAAGACCACGGAGCAGCAGGCGGAGTTGGCAAACGTGGTGCGCTTTGCCATAGACCGCAGCCGTCTGACTCAGGAGCATCTCGACTATGTGATAGCAGCGGTAAAGGCCCTGTATGAGGACCGCGAGAGCATCCCCAACATGCGCATAGTCTGGGGACACAACCTTCCCATGCGCCACTTCCACGCATTTCTTGAGCCCTATCCGAACGAGGGCTGACGTCTCTTAAGCAAAACTTCCGCTATGGCTGCCGGAGGCGGCGGATCGCTGGAGCTTGGAGAGGGCATACTGGACGCTTTCAAGGGACTCAATCCTGATGTCGAGATCAAGATCGACCTGTATGATGTCCAGAGTATGAAGAGCGACGAATCAAGCTTCGGCGTTGCGATAACGGGGCGCCCGCTCACCAACGCCGACCTTAAGACTGAGGCTGAAAATGGAACTTCCGAATATAAGGTCGTCATGGGCATCATCCAGGTAGACGCAAAGTGGTGGAACGATACTGATAAGGTTTCCGAAGTGTGGACTCCTTACTTTGAAGAGGTCGGATATACCGGAGACGTCGTTCAGTATGACTTTGACTAAGCAGATAACCAGTAAGATATCTCCATTTTCTCATAGCCGCTCCAGAGCGGCAAAACAAATCCCCCCAAATTCCGAAAGGACAGGACGAGGCGGAAACGCCCCGTCTTGTCCTTTTTTGTTACACAGGAATTAATGGCATCAGGACAGCGGGAACAGGCGGCCGTGCTTGAGGGAGTCCAGAGTGCCCAGTCTGAAGGAAAAACCCTTAATAAGAGCGTATGTTGTGCCCCCCTGCGCTTCATAGTAGCCAAAGCGGATCATAAACGATCAAAAAAACCACCTCCAGTGGAGATATAGTGATTCCTGAAAAGGCAACAAACCCCTCAGATTCAACAGAGTACTCAGTTGTTGGCATTGATTATGGAGCGTTTTACTATGCGACGAGTCTGAATAGTGTCACTCTGCCGGAAGGCCTTGAATATATCGATAGCTGCGCATTCCAGAATTCTTCTCTGAAATCGATCGAGATACCGGCATCAGTTACCAGACTTGGAAGCGAAGACAAAACATCGCCTATCAACAATCCAGTATTCTCGGGCGCGGGTAGCCGTGTTATTGAGAGTGTGACTTTCGCAGAGAACAGCCAACTCAAAATAATCGGCTCAAAGGCCTTTCAATATTGCGAGAATTTGAAAGAACTCGATATTCCGGATGGAGTGACTTACATCGGTTCGATGGCATTCGGTGGGTGTGACTCATTAACTGAATTGGAAATACCAGCTGGAGTAACCGACTTGGGATTTGATAATATTCCCCCTGTCGGTATATTTTCGAGTAGGTATTATGGAGCCTTAGATGATTGGGATAACTTAAAAAATGTAACCTTTGCAGAAGGAAGTCCCTATGAAAAAGACGAAAACTACGTTCTTTACTACAATGATGACACACTTGTTACAGTCTTAGATGATATTATATCTTCAGTTACTGTAAGAGATGGAACCAAAGAAATTGCAGCCAGAGCATTTTTTAAGTGCAGCAATTTAAAAACTGTATATCTTCCAGATGGTTTGGAAACGATAGGCAAAGATGCGTTCACTTATGCACCTTCAAAAAATACAGCAGATGCAAACATCCTTGAATATATCAACATCCCGGCCAGCGTTACCAGCATCGGCGAGAACTTCCTGAAAGGCGCACTGAAGAATGACGGGTCTTCCATCATCGTCATGCAGGGTGATACGCCCCCGGAAATTGGCAGCGGCGCGTTTGTCTCGGGCAGCAATACTGAATACGAATTCACCCTCATCTACCCCGCCGAGGCGAAAACTGCCTATGTTGACGCCGGCCTTGTGTCCGAAGACGACGATAAAGGCATATCCTTCTCCCTCAGCCTAGAGCCGACAACCCTTGACCTGCTTACAGGCGATACCAAAACCATCACCGTCACCGCCACCAAACCCGAGGGCTATGGGCTGAAAGTGACCAGCTCCAACACCGCCATCGCAACCGCAGAGCTGTCCGCGGACGGTAACACTATCACCGTCACGGCAAAGGGCGCGGGCACCGCGACCATAAGCGTCAGCATAGCTAACGACAACATTACGTTAGTGACCAAGACCTGCACCCTCACCGTCAAGGACGCTTGGACGGTGAAACTGGACGGCGTTGAGAAGAAGGTCGAGAAGGGCAAATCCTTCACCTTCCCCTCGGCACCGACGAAGCCGGGGTACATATTCCTCGGCTGGCGCGGCGCGGACGGGACGATGTATGGCACCGGCACGGCCGAGTTCTCGCCGAACGCGACGCTCACCCGCGCCATGGTCTGGGCCATCCTCGCGCGGCTTGACGGCGAGACGATAACCGGCGATACATGGGCTGCGGACGCTCAGGAGTGGGCGGCTGCCAAGGGCGTCTCGGACGGCACGAACCCGATGGGCGCGGTCACGCGCGAGCAGCTCGTCACAATGCTCTGGCGCTTCAGGGGCGAGCCTGCGGCGGACACCCAGCTCATCGCGCCCGACGCCGGCACGGTCAGCGACTGGGCCGCAACCGCCATGCACTGGGCAGTAGAGAACGGCATCATCGAGGGCGACGAGAACGGTATGATAACCCCGACCGCCACTGCCACGCGCGCGCAGGCGGCAGCGATCTTCATGAGATTCATCGAAGGCTGAAGTCCCTAAAAATGCAAAATCCGCCCGGGTAAAATGCCCGGGCGGATATTTTTGCCCTCACGCCTGAACGGCGAGGCAGGAAAAATGTGTGGCCAATGGGGGTGGTTTGGGCTATAATATTGAAAAACCTTAGGAGGGGAACTATGCTCATCGATACCCAGAAACACGGTTTTACAGTTATCCGCAGCCGGGCGCTCCCGGAGCTGGACGCGCAGATGCACTACCTGCGCCACGAGCGCACCGGGCTTGAGCTGGTCTGGCTCGAGCGGGACGAGGTCAACATGACCTTCGGCATTGCCTTTCCGACCCTGCCGGAGGACGACACGGGCGTCTTTCACATCCTCGAGCACTCCGTGCTCTGCGGCTCCGAGAGGTATCCGGCAAAGGAGCCTTTCGTGGAGCTGATGAAGACCTCCATGAACACCTTCCTGAACGCCATGACCTTCCCGGACAAGACCTATTATCCCATTTCCAGCCGCAACCCGAAGGACCTCATAAACCTGATGCGCGTCTACCTGGACGCCGTTTTCCGCCCCATGATCTATAAAAAGAGCGAGATATTCCGTCAGGAGGGCTGGCACTATGAGCTGTCCGGGGACGGCAGGCTCAGTCGCAAGGGCGTGGTCTACAACGAGATGCGCGGCGCTTTCGCGGACGCGGATGAGCTGGAGGTGCACGCCATCATGCGCGCGCTCTACCCGGACACGCCCTACCGATTCGTCTCCGGCGGCGACCCGGAGCATATACCGGAGCTGACGTACGAGAAATTTCTGGATTTCCACAGGCGCTTCTATTCCCCGTCGAACGCATACGTGTTCCTGGACGGCGCGCTGGACCTCGACGCGGTGCTCAGCGTGCTGGACGGGGAGTACCTAAGCACCCTCGAGCCGGGCGAGCGCCTGCCGGTGCCGCCGCTCCAGCCGCCGGTGCGTGCCGCACAGCAGCGTGTCGTGTTTGAGCTGTCGGCGGAGGAGGATGCCCGCTGCCGATTCCGTCTCGCCTGGGGACGCGCGGCGGGCGAGATAACCGACCGCGAGCGGATGACCGCCATGCAGCTGCTCTGCACCGTGCTCTGCGGGAGCAATCAGTCCGTGCTCACGCGCGAGATGCTCGCCGCCGGCTATGGCGAGGCCGTCAGCATGATGCTCTGGGACGGCTGCGCCCAGCCCTTTATAAAGCTCGAGGTGCGCAACATGGCCGAGGAGGATATCGTCCCGGCAGGGGAGAAGCTGCGCGAAGTGCTCTCGGGCCTTGCTGAGAACGGCCTTGACCGCGGCGAGCTGGAGGCAGCCATGGCGAACCTCGAGTTCCAGCTGCGCGAGCGCGACTACGGCTACTATCCGCAGGGCCTCGGCATCAGCTTCGGCGTGCTCGACAGCTGGCTGCGAGGCGGCGAGCCGGAGGCTCTGGTGGAGGTCGGCGACCTGTTCGATACCCTGCGCAGGAGGATGGACGAGGGCTATTTTGAGGAGCTTATCCGCACCGTGCTGCTCGACTCCCCGCACACCTGCGAGGTGGTCATGGTCCCGTCGCATACAGCGGGGGAGGAGCGACGGGAGCGCGATTCGCGCGAGCTGGAGGCCATAGCCGGGTCGCTCAACGATGAGCAGCGCGCGCAGCTGCGCTCTCATCAGGCGGAGCTGGACGCATGGCAGGCCGGCGAGGACAGCCCGGAGGCAATAGCCTCTCTGCCCCGGCTCGCGCTCAGCGACATCAGCCCGGAGCCGGAGCGTTACCCGACGCGGGAGGATACGCTGGGCGGAGCGCCCATCCTGCGCCACGAGCTGCCAACGTCGGAGATAAGCTATGTCTCGCTCTATTTTGACATCAGCGGCCTCGTCGGTGAAGACATCGCGGCCGTTAGTTTTCTCGGCGAGCTGCTCGGGAAGGTCGACACCGCCGCGCACACGGCTCAGGAGCTGAACCGACTGACCCAGCTTTACTGCGGCAGCATGAGTTTCTCGGTGGATGTGTACGAACGCAGCGCGGAGGAATACTGCGCCAAACTTACGGCCAGAGTCAGCGCCCTTGAGGGCAAGCTCGGCAAGGCGCTCGAGCTGCTCGGGGAGGTGCTTGCAAGCAGCCGCCTTGACTCTGAAAAAGAGGTCACGGACATCCTGCGCCAGAGACGCACCGGCATGATGCAGAAGCTCATGAACAATGGGCACGTCTCTGCGCTGGGCCGCGCGGCCTCCCAGCTCGCTGCGGGCGCGGCGGCAAACGAGTGGGCAGGCGGCTATGACTATTACTGCTGGCTCAAGCGACAGAACGCCGAACCCGACTTCGCGGCGCTGTCCGATACCCTCGCCGGCCTTGCCTCGCGCGTCATGGTACGCAGAGGGCTTACGGCAAGCATCACGGGCCTGCACAGCACCGCCGTGGACGAGGCGCTGGAGAAGCTCATCGCGTCGCTGCCCGAGGGCGCGGAGATATCTGGCCCGGGCGTTTCGCCCCGAGGCGCGCGGCGAGAGGGGATAGAGATACCCTCGGACGTGGGCTGCGCCGCGCTGGGCGGCCTGAGCGGACAGTTCGACGGCCTCTGGCAGCTCGCCGGGCGTGTCGTGTCGCTAGAATACCTGTGGAACGCCGTGCGTGTGCAGGGCGGGGCCTACGGCACAGGCATGGTCACGCGTGTGAACGGATTTGACGGCTGCTACTCCTACCGCGACCCGAGCGCCGCCAAGACGCTCGAGACCTTCGCCCGCGCGCCTGAGTTTTTGCGCGGTTTCGCTGAACACGGCCCGGAGCTGGACGGCCTTATAACCGGCGCAGTTGCCGCCGGCGAACCGCTGCTCACACCGAGGGCCAAGGGCGAGGAGGCCGACGACCTCCACTTCCGCGGTATTACCTATGAGATGCGCCGCGCGCGCCGCGGACAGCTGCTGGACGCCGGATGCTCAGAGCTCGCGGAGATAGCCGAAAGGCTTGAGGAGATTCTCAGGCAGCCCGCCGTATGCGTGCTCGCGCCCGGAGCGGAGCTGAAACGCTGCTCGCTCGACGAGCTCAGCACGCTGTAAAGCAGATACGAAACACACAAAGCCTCCGGTGCGCCGGGGGCTTTTGTTATACCCGTATTTGGTATATCAGACTTAATAATGTTGGCAGGACTCTCTGAAACCAAACAATGATAAACAGCAGAAAAGCCCACCAGCACAGTTTACTTTAGTGTATTATCAGCGTAAACGCTAAAATTTTAATGTGAAATTAGTCGCAAAATGTCAGATATCAGCATTGACAAGGACTTCAAATTGTTGTAGCATTTAATTCATATTCATATAGGGTGCAGGGGTATAAGGGGATAACGTCCTGATCGCCGCCGGAAACGGCGGTGTTTGGATATAGAAATCAAAAGGGGGAGAAAATGATGAGAGACTGGATAAAAAAAGCATTTGCCCTCGCGCTGTGCCTTGCCATGGTGCTGTCGCTGGCGGCATGCGGCGGGACTGAGACGCCCACGCCTACCGCGACGGAGCCGAGTGAAGACGTTGAGACTGAGGGCGGCATCCTCGAGAACGATGAGGACATCTACATGGCCGCAATGGGCGACTTCTACGACGCGTATATGGCGGCTTTTGAGGCCGAGACGCTCAGCGAGCGCTGGGCGCTGATGGCGATAGCCGAGGCGAAGTTCCTCGAGAGCGGCGTCGCCACGCCGATGTATACCGCGGGCGGCTGCTATGCCATGAGCCGCGTGCCCTTCCGTGCAGGAGGCTATGCCTCCTGGCTGGGCGACCGCGTCTATTATGACCAGATGGTGATTACTAACGAGATAATCACTACCGAGGACTACGAGCATCTGGTTGAGATGTGGTACGAGCTGACCGGCACCGGCACTTATACCCAGAGCGCCGTGGAGTACCTTACGGAGAAGGGCTATACCTTCACCGACACTGGCACCACCACCTTCGACCGCGTCGGCACGACCTGGGACTTCCTGAGCGACGGGGACTACCACGACGACGCGAGCTTTATAGATTACCTTTATCAGTATGACAGCGAGGGCGTGCTCCAGCCGCATCTGGCCACCAGTTATGAGGTGAGCGAGGACGGGCTGACCTACACCTTCTACATCCGCGAGGGCGTCGTCTGGGTGGACAGCCAGGGCCGCCAGGTCGCGGAGCTGACCGCTGACGACTGGGTCGCGGGCCTTCAGCACGTGGCCGATGCGGGCGGCAGCGCAGCCAACATGCTGCTCGGCGTACTAGAGGGCCTCGACGCTTACGTCTACGGCGAGACGACTGATTTCACCACCGTCGGCGTCAAGGCGGTCGACGAATATACCCTGCAATATACACTGGTTGAGGAGTGCCCGTATTTCATGACCATGATAGCGGACGCCTGCTTCACGCCGATGAGCAGGAGCTACTATCTCAGCCAGGGCGGCGTGTTCGGCATGGCGGAGTACGACGAGGCCATTGCCGGCAGCACCTACATGTACGGTACCGATCAGGACCACATCGCCTACTGCGGCCCGTACCTGTGCACCAATGTCACCGATAAGAACTCCATCAATTACATAGCCAACGAGAGCTACTGGAACGCTGAGAACGTGCAGATAAAGGCCGTGAACTTCATCTACGACGACGGCAGCGACGTGACCCGCGAGTACAATGACTTCACGGTGAACGGCGTCGGCACGACGATGGTGCTCGATACAGCTCAGCTCGAAATAGCAAAGAAGGACGGAAACTTCGACAAGTACGTCCATGTCGCACCCAACGTGACGAACATATTCCTGATGTGGTTCAACGAGAACCGTCAGGTCTACGCCAACGTTCCCGACGGTGCCTGCGTGTCGAGCAAGACTGAGGAGCAGAAGGAGGTCAGCCGCGCTGCCCTGCAGAACCAGCACTTCCGTCTGGCCCTCGGCTACTCCATCGACCGCGCGAGCTACATCTCGCAGAGTCTGGGTGAGGACCTCAAGTACGTCTGCCTGCGCAACAGCTATGTGCCTGGCGACTTCGTGAGCCTCGAGGAGACCGTCACGGTAGATATCAACGGCACGCCGACGACTTTCGAGGCGGGTACCTTCTACGGCGAGATAGTCCAGGCGCAGGTCACTGCCGACGGCTATCCCTTCAAGGTCTGGGACGAGGAGGCACATTCCAGCGACGGCTTTGACGGCTGGTACAATGTCGAGAACGCCATGAGCGAGCTCGAGCTGGCGATCGCTGAACTCGAGGCTATGGGATATGAGATAAGCGCTGAGAACCCGGTGGTCCTCGACTACCCGTACAGCGCCTATAATGAGACCGCCACGAATCAGGCGGTCGTGCTCAAGACCTGCATAGAGGCGGCTCTGGGCGGCATGGTGGAACTATCCCTCATCGAGTGCCAGGACGCCACTGAGAACCTGAACGCATGGTTTAACACCAACTCCGGCGCGGAGTACAATTACGACCTGGGCGGCCTGGGCGGCATCGGCGCCGATTTCGGCGACCCCGAGACCTATCTTGACGGCCTGCTGCCCTACGGCGACGGCTTCGCTATCAGGAAAATGGGCATCTGGTGATACCACAAGAGCAATTGAAATGATCCAGGCGGGGCGGATGGCGGTCGCTATTCGCCCCGTCCCATTCAAGGGAGCGCGCTTATGGTAAAGTATTTTTTCAGACGGTTTTTCCGGGGCTGCATCTCGGTCATCATAGCGATAGCGCTTATAATGATGATGGTGTTCTCCTGGCTGGACGACACCCTCATTTTCGCCGAGGACGAGCAGTATGTAAAACTGAGCAATAACCAGAGGACCCTCTACATGTATCAGAAGTGGGAGGAGTACGACTACCTCGACTACGTGCCGTATACCGACTGGCTGAACCAGCTGGTGGCGAGCGGCGAGCTGACCGAGGACGAGCGCGCCGATGTTGTCACCATAGGCCGCACTCCCGAGCGTGACAGCGATGAGACGGCAGCTTATATCGCGCGCTTCACCGAGGAGTACGAGGCGCTGGGTTATACCGTCGTCCGCCTGGACGCGGTCATGGCCACACCGAACCGTGTGGCGACAGGCGGTACTGCGAGCCTGTTCGCCTACCAGAACACTCCGCTCATCATACGCCTGTGGAATTTCTTCACCGGAATTTTTGAATTTGACAATATCAACTATGTTGAAGAGGACATTGAGGACAGGGGCCTGACCTTCACGCTCTATGACCCTGCCTACGGCGGGGAGAAGTTTTCCCCGGCAATCATGGGCAACGGTACCTACCACAAGTACCTGCTCTACTTCGACAACCGTTTTCCGTATATACATCAGAATTTCCTGACCATGCACCTCGGTACGAGCTACAGCGTCAACAAGGGCGTGGATGCTTTTGAGACCATGATACAGCCGCAGGGCAACTATGTGCGCTCAACGACCTATTACCCGAGCGGAGAGGTGCAGAACAGCGCGGACGACCTGCACTCGGCCACGTATCTGGCGGGCTCGAGAGAGCTGAATCAGGTCTATGCCGAGCTGTATACCGACGATTACACGAACGTGTCGCTGGTGAAGGACAGCGGCTCGCGCATGTATTACTCCTTTGTCGTCAGCATCATCGCCTCGGCGCTGGCCTATATGATCGGCCTGCCGCTGGGCATCCTGATGGCGAAGAAGAAGGACACCTGGGTCGACAGCCTCGGCAATGCCTACGTCGTGCTCATCATGGCTGTGCCTGGCCTCGCGTACATGCTGATGCTGAAGGCAGTCGGCAATAAGATGGGCCTGCCGACGACATTCTCGCTGGATAACCCGACCTGGCTCATGTATATCATGCCGATAGCGTCCTCGGCCATAAGCGCAATAGCGGGCGAGATGCGCTGGATGCGGCGGTACATGGTGGACCAGATGAACTCCGACTACGTCAAGTTCGCGCGAAGCGAGGGCCTGAGCGAGCGGGAGATATTCACGAAGCACATCTTCAAGAATGCGGCGATACCGATAGTACACGGCATACCCGGCTCGATAACGGGAGCGCTCTCCGGCGCAATAATCATGGAGCAGGTGTACCTCATCCCGGGCGTCGGCGGGCTGCTCGTGCAGGCGATTGGCGCGTACGACAACGCCGTCATCGTCGGCGTGGCGCTGTTCTACGGGGTACTGTTCATAATCTCCGCCATAATGGGCGACATACTCATGGCGGTCATGGACCCGCGTATCTCCTACACGTCTAAAGCGAGGTGATTTGAGATGGCAGTTGCAACGCAGGAAGATTTTGTACGTCTGGACGACACCGGGCTTACGGACGAGGAGCTTTTTGAGCGCGTCCCGCAGGACGTGTCCGCGGTCGAGAAGATAACCGCGCCGCGATACTCGTACTGGCACAGTGTTTTCAGGGTGTTTTTCCGCAAAAAGACCAATATAATCATTCTCGTGATGTTCGCCGTCATCATCGCCTTCACATATGTGTACCCCGCCGTCATGGGCTACGACCGCTACGGCAACATCATGGACGCTGCGGCGAAGCACCTTTCCCCGCGCGAGGCCATAGAGAAGTTCGGCTTCTCGATCAGGTGGATATTCGGCACGGGCGCGTCGGGGCAGTCGACCTTCGACTCGATGTGGTACGGCGCCAGGATAAGCCTTTCGCTGGCCTTCCTGTGCACCATAATAAACTTCTCCATCGGCATCGTCGTCGGCGCGATCTGGGGCTTCTCCAAGAAGGTCGACCTTGTGATGAACGAGGTGCGCAATGTGGTGAGCAACGTGCCAGGCACGCTCATCATTTCCGTCTGGGTGCTGGTGTTCTCGCCCAGCTTCGGCACGCTGCTGTTTGCTATGTGCGTCACGGGCTGGATAGGCATAGCCTACGCGCTCAGGACGCAGGTCATCATCATACGCGACCGTGAGTACAACCTTGCCTCAAGATGCCTCGGCTCGTCCACGGCGCGCATAGCGCTCAAGAACATCCTGCCGTTTATGATAAGTTTCATCGTGACGGTCATGGCGCAGCAGATACCGGCGTATATCGCGAGCGAGGCGTTTTTGAGCTATATCGGCCTCGGCATCTCGGATACGACGCTCGGCAAGATACTTTACAACTCGCAGAGCGCCATGGTCACGCCCGGCTGGGAATGGGAGTTCTGGTGTCCCGTCATGCTCAGCGCGTTCATCTCGGTCGTACTGTTCCTGATAGGCCAGAACCTCGGCGACGCCGCCGACCCGAGGACACACATGTAACGGGGGCGCGGGACATGGAAGATAAGAAGGTACTGCTGTCAATTAAAGACCTCTGGGTCAAGTTCCGCGTCCGCGGAAGGGTGCTTACAGCCATACGGAACGTGTCGCTGGACATATACGAGAACGAGTCCATAGCCATCGTCGGCGAGTCTGGCTGCGGCAAGAGCGTGCTGACCAAGACATTTGCGGGCATGCTGGACAATAACGGCTTTATAGACGGCGGCAGCGTAGTGTTCAACGACGATACGCTGACTGACGTGAGCTTTGTCATTGGCGCGGGCGCGATAGCCAAAGCCGAGGCCCGGCTGAACGAGTATTCAAAGCTGGAGCTTGGGGCAGGGACATATCTCGAGATGCGCGCTCTGGAGCGCGACCGGCAGGAACGGCTCACGCTCAGCAGTGAGGAAGCCGCGGCTTTTGAGAAGCAGAAGCGGGAGCTGAGGTTCCGGCGCACGCAGCTGCAAAACGAGAAGCAGACATTCGACCGCTCGAAGGAAAAGGATAAGATAAAGGAGGCGGGGCGCCGCATATCCGAGCTGGACGCCCGGCTGGACGAGCTGGAGCGCAGCCGCAAAGCGACCATACGCGAGCATGCCGCACAAACAAGGGGAGACGCCGCTTACAATGCGGAGTATGAGAGACGCATGGCAGAGCTGAAGGCGCGCTACGAGCGCGAGTGCGCGGGGGAGATAAGCGCCGCGCAGAGGGCGAGGAACAACACCCTCGCCAAAGAGATCTGCCTGTCACTGGGCAGATACCCGCTCAAGGGCCGCAGGAAGCTTGAGAATAAGCTCTATGGTGCGATAAAGCAGGCAATGACCACGGGTGAGGACCTCTCCGACGAGGCGAAGCTGAACGGTATATTTGAGAACGCCGTTTTCCGCGTGAAGTATCTGGGAGAAGAAGGCGGCCGGATGCACGGCTCGCTGGTGCTCGACCTCGCGCGCACAGACTGCGTAGTCGACTGGACGAAGATACGCGGCCAGAGGATAGCGACCATATTCCAGGACCCGATGACGAGCCTTAACCCCATCATGACCATAGGCAGCCAGATAACCTCGGTCATCATGAAGCACCAGAATGTCTCGGAGATAGAGGCGCGCAAGCGCGCCATACTGCTCATGAAGAAGGTCGGCATCCCAAACGCTGAGAACCGCTTCGACGACTACCCATTCCAGTACTCCGGCGGCATGAGGCAGAGAATAGTCATAGCCATTGCGCTCTCCTGCCAACCGAAGATACTCATCTGCGATGAGCCGACGACGGCGCTGGACGTCACTATACAGGCGCAGATAATAAAGCTCATCAAGGACCTGCAAAAGGAATTCGGATATACCATCGTGTTCATCACGCACGACCTCGGCGTCGTGGCGAACGTGGCGGACAGGGTCGCGGTGTTGTACGCCGGGCAGATAGTCGAACTGGGCACGGTGGAGGAGGTCTTCTACGACCCGCGCCATCCCTACACCTGGGCGCTGCTCAGCTCTCTGCCGCAGCTCATGGACAGGGGCACGAAGCTGTATTCGATAGCGGGCACGCCGCCGAGCCTCTATAACGAGATTGTAGGCGACGCCTTTGCCCCGCGCAACCCCTACTGTCTGCGCGTGGATACCCTGCGCGAGCCGCCGATGTTCAAGGTCTCGGATACGCACTACGCCAAGACCTGGCTGCTCGACCCGCGCGCGCCGAAAGTGGAAAAGCCGGAGATCATCCACGACATTCACGGCACACTGATGAAAGTGTTCAACATCTAGGAGGTGGTCACGCATGGCTAGAGATAAAAACACAGCGGTCCTGGACGCCAGCGCCGACCACTTTCCCGAGCACGGCCCGATAGACGAAAGCGGCAGGGAAGTGCTGCTCTCACTCAGGCATGTCGATATAAATTTCGGCAAGGGCGAGAACAAGGTCCGCGCCGTGCAGGACGCCAGCTTTGACATCTACAAGGGCGAGACCTTTTCGCTCGTTGGCGAGTCCGGCTCGGGCAAGACGACGATAGGCCGGGCCGTCATACGCGCCAACAGCTGCTCGAACGGCGAGATACTCTACAAGGGCGTCAGGATATCGGGAAAGATACCCCGCAGCCTCGACCGCGAGATAATCCGCAACATCCAGATGGTCTTCCAGGACCCGGCCGCCTCGCTCAACGAGCGCGCGACGGTGGACTACATCATCTCCGAGGGCCTGTATAACTTCCATCTGTATGAGAACGAGGCAGACCGAGTGCGGAAGGTCGAGAGGATGATAGAGGCCGTCGGCCTGCTGCCGGAGCACCTGACGCGCTATCCGCACGAGTTCTCGGGCGGTCAGCGCCAGCGCGTGGGCCTGGCCAGAGCCATGGTCATGGAGCCGGAGTTCGTCGTCGCGGATGAGCCCATTTCCGCGCTGGACGTGTCCATCCGCGCGCAGATACTAAACCTCATGAACAAGTTCCAGACCGAGCAGGGCACGACCTATATGTTCATAGCGCACGACCTGTCCATCGTCAGGTATATCTCCGACCGCATAGGCGTCATCTACAAGGGAAGGATCGTCGAGATCGCAACGTCGGAGGAGCTTTTCAACTACCCGCTGCACCCCTACACCCGCTCGCTGATTTCAGCCATTCCGCTGCCCGACCCACAGCTCGAGAAGCACAAGGTGCTGTATACCTACGACCCGTCCATGCATAATTATACGGATGAGACGCAGCCGGAGCTGGTGAACATAGGCCACGAGCACTACGTCTACGGCAGCCCGGAGGAGATAGCGGAATACCGCTCCCTGCGCGAACGCGGGGAGCCGCTCAAGACACTCTCCATTGTCGGCGTGAACACCGATACAGCGCAGGAGGGTGGAGACAACGGCCCGACCGCCGGCGAGGTCATACTCGACCGACCGGTGCACGACACGGGCAGCGCCTGGTATGCGATATTGTCATTTTTCCTGCCGATACTCGGGCTTATCGCGGCCGTCGTCTTCAGGCGGCACAATTATATACGCAACTATAAGGCCTGCCGCAAGGGCGTCATAGCATTCGCGGCGACACTGGCCGTGTGTATAGTCCTGCTGCTGATTTTCATCGTCATAGCGATCGTGTAGCGGATGAAAAGGAACTCTGTACCAAACGACAGGCCGCCGGTGCGCAAGATAATAAATATTGAGCTGCCCGAGGGCAGGCTCGGACTGCGTATTGCGCTGGTGATAGTCCTGATAGTCCTTGCTGTGGCGTCGTTTGCCCTGGGAATAAACTCGCTCGTCAGCACGGATGCCGGCCTGACGGAGATAACAGCGCTCAGCGGTGAGATGAACGCCGGCAGCAGCTTCACATTCTATTATTATCTCGGCTACGGCGGCGCGGACGCGACCGATGAAAAGCGCGAACTGCGAAATGTCTATACCGAGGCCGCGACGGACGCGCTCGAGCTGTTCTGCGCTGATATCGAGACAGAGGAAACCGGCGGTCTGTACCGCCTCAGCCGAAGCCCGAACGAGATCCTGAACGTGGACGAGGCGCTGTACTCCGCGCTTGAACAGCTCGAGGCGAGCGATACGAGATACCACTACCTTGCCCCTCTGTACGAGCAGTACTACGCGCTGTGCAGCTCTATGGGCGACGAGGAGGCCGCGCAGTATGACCCGAGGCTGGATGCCGCGCAGGGCGAGTTTTTCGCCGAGGCCGCCGCGTTTGCTGCGGATGAGACGGCGGTGGATATCGAACTGCTCGGAGACGGGAAGGTGAGACTCAGAGTCTCGGACGAGTACCTCGCCTTTGCGCAGGAGAACGGTATAGTCAGCTTTTTAGACCTGGGCTGGATGGAGAACGCCTTTATCGCGGACTACCTGGCCGAGACGCTGGAGGCCGCGGGCTATACATGCGGCGCGCTCATCAGCGACGACGGTTTCATGCGCTGCCTGGATGAGGAGACCGGCTCGGAGTATTCCTTCAACTTCACGCACCGTGAAGGCGGCGAGGTAACGGTCCTCTCCACGCTGCGCTTTTCGGGCAGGGTTAGCATAGCCTGCCTGCGCGATTACCCGGCGGAAGGCTCTGACGGGGCGGGGTACTACCTGTACGAAAACGGGACGCTCCGCTCGCCGTTTCTGGATACGTCGGACGGCCTGGACCGCAGCAGTACGCCGGAGCTCTGCGGCTATTCCTTTGACGAAGGCTGCGCCGCGCTAGCACTGAAACTGGCTCCCATATTTATTGCCGATACCCTGAATACGGAAGCGTTGGTAACGCTTGAAAATGAAGGCATAACGGTGTATTATGCGAAGGATGGGGCGCTGTGCTCGACAGCAGCATAGTGCGCTGAATTGATAAAATGGGTATTGACAATATACCCATCGGGGGTATACTATTATTGCTCCTGATGGGTATCTGTGTGGAAGGAGCTTATCATGGGAAAGACAAAGAATTGTTGTTGCCAGCGGACAAAGGAGCGGACTCCTGAGGAGTACAAGAAGCTGATACACCGGCTCAACCGCATTGAGGGCCAGGTGCGCGGCATACGCGGCATGGTGGAGAAGGGCGTGTATTGTCCCGACATCCTTGTGCAGTCGGCTGCGGTGACGGCGGCGATGAACGCCTTTAACCGCGAGCTTCTGAGCGACCACATCCGCACCTGCGTCGTCGATGACATCCGCGAGGGCAATGACGAGACCATCGACGAACTGCTGAAGACCATGCAGAAGTTGATGAGGTAAGTGCAATGGGGAGGTAAAGGTATCATATGAAGCAGTATACTGTAACAGGTATGAGCTGCGCGGCATGCAGTGCCAGGGTCGAGAAAGCCGTGAACGCCGTTCCGGGCGTGACGAGCTGCTCGGTCAGCCTGCTGACGAACTCCATGGGCGTTGAGGGCACGGCCTCCAGCGCGGACATAATTAAGGCCGTCGTTGACGCCGGCTACGGCGCGAGCGAGAAGGGCGCCGGCGCTGAGAAAAAGAGTGCGTCAAGCTCCATGGCAGAGGCTGAAGCCGCTCTTGAGGACCACGAGACGCCGGTTCTGAAGCGCCGCCTGATCTCGTCCGTCGGCTTCCTCATAGTGCTCATGTATTTCTCCATGGGCGCGATGATGTGGGGCTGGCCGCTGCCGGATTTCCTGGCCCACAACTACATGGCCCAGGCGCTCATCCAGCTCTATTTGACTGTTATAGTCATGATCATCAACAAGAAGTTCTTCATCTCCGGCTTCAAGAGCCTCGCGCACAGGGCGCCTAACATGGACACCCTCGTCGCCCTGGGCTCCAGCGCCGCCTTCGTGTGGAGCTCGTACGCGCTCTTTGAGATGACGACTTACAGCGACCCGATGGACCAGATGCACGTCATGCACACTGAGTTCTACTTCGAGGCCGCGGCTATGATACTGACCCTCATCACCGTAGGCAAGATGCTCGAGGCCCGCAGCAAGGGCAAGACCACGGACGCCCTCAAGAGCCTCATGAAGCTCGCCCCCAAGACCGCCACTGTCGTCCGGGGCGGGCAGGAAGTCACCGTCGGAGTGGACGAGGTTGAGAAGGGCGATATATTCGTCGTCCGCCCGGGCGAGAACATCCCGGTCGACGGCATTGTGCTCGAAGGCCACAGTGCCGTGAACGAGAGCGCCCTGACCGGCGAGAGTATCCCGGTCGACAAGGCGGAGGGCGATACGGTCTCCGCCGCCACGCTCAACCAGAGCGGCTTCATAAAGTGCCAGGCCACCCGCGTGGGCGAGGATACGACCCTCAGCCAGATAATCCAGATGGTCTCCGACGCGGCAGCGACGAAGGCGCCGATAGCGAAGGTGGCCGACAAGGTCTCCGGTATTTTCGTGCCTTCGGTCATAACGATAGCCGTCATAACGACCATCGTGTGGCTGCTCATAGGCCAGAGCTTCGGCTTCGCACTCGCGCGCGGGATATCGGTGCTGGTCATCAGCTGTCCCTGCGCGCTCGGCCTCGCGACGCCCGTCGCCATCATGGTCGGCAACGGCATGGGCGCGAAGAATGGCATACTGTTCAAGACCGCCGCTTCGCTCGAGGAAGCTGGCAAGATGGATATAGTTGCGCTCGACAAGACCGGCACCATCACCTCCGGCGAGCCCAAGGTCACCGATATCATCCCCTCCAAGGGCGTCAGCGAGGAGGAGCTCATGAGCCTCGCACTGGCGCTCGAGCAGAAGAGCGAGCACCCGCTTGCCCGCGCCATCATGCAGCGCGGCGAGGAGCTGGGCATGAAGGCCCCCGAGGTCAGCTCCTTCGAGGCCCTGCCCGGCAACGGCGTCATCGCCAGCATGAACGGCAAGGAGCTTGCCACAGGCAACCATAAGTTCATCGTCACCAAGGCCACCGTCACCGACGACATGCGAGAGAAGGCAGAGCAGCTCGCCGAGCAGGGCAAGACCCCGCTGTACTTCGCCGAGGGCGGCAAGCTTGCCGGCATCATCGCCGTGGCCGACGTCATCAAGGAGGACAGCCCGCGCGCGGTGCAGGAGCTGCGCAACATGGGCATCCGCGTCGTCATGCTCACCGGCGACAATGAGCGCACCGCCAAGGCCATTGGCGCTCAGGCGGGCGTGGACGAGGTCATAGCAGGCGTCCTGCCCGACGGCAAGGAGAGCGTTATCCGCAAGCTCATGAAGCAGGGCAAGGTCTCCATGGTCGGCGACGGCATCAACGATGCTCCGGCCCTGACACGCGCAGACATCGGTATCGCCATAGGCGCGGGTACTGACGTCGCCATCGACGCCGCGGACGTTGTGCTCATGAAGAGCCAGCTGTCGGACGTCCCCGCCGCCATCCGCATGTCCCGCGCAACGCTGCGAAATATACACGAAAACCTGTTCTGGGCCTTCTTTTACAATACTATCGGCATTCCCATTGCAGCAGGCTGTTTTGTGTGGGCGAACCTCACGCTCAACCCGATGCTGGGCGCGGCAGCTATGAGCCTCAGCTCCTTCTGCGTCGTGTCGAATGCCCTGAGGCTGAACCTGTTCAAGATGTATAACGCGAGCAAGGATAAGCCGCGCAGACACAAGGCCGCTCCCTCCGTCGCTGTGGAGGAGGAAGAGGAGCTTATAGACGTCGCGATGCGTATAGACGGAATGATGTGCGGTCATTGTGAAAAGACCGTCACCGAGGCGCTCTCGGCGGTCGAGGGTGTGGAGGACGTCAGCGCCAGCGCGGAGAAGGGTGTTGCCAAGTTCAAGATACATCCCGACACAAGCGAACAGGCACTCAAGGACGCAGTCACCAGGGCCGGGTACATATTCGTCGGCTTCGGAGAGAACGTCACCGCCTGCCCAATCACCGGCACGGTCGAGAAGACCATGAAGATCGAGGGCATGATGTGCGAGCACTGCGAGCGAGCTGTCAAGACTGCTCTTGAAGCTGTTGAGGGTGTTGAGACCGTCACCGCCGACGCCAAGGCGGGCACGGCGACCATACGCCTGCAGCCCGGCACGAGCGAGGAAGCCATGGCCGAGGCCGTGAAGAAGGCCGGTTACGTACCTCACGGTTTTGCGGGCGACGAGCCTTCCGCTCCAGCGGCAGAGGCCGTCACGAAGACCGTGAAAATCGAGGGTATGATGTGCGAGCACTGCGAGAGGGCAGTCAGCGAAGCGATAGGCGCGGTCGCGGGCGTCGAGAGCGTCAAGGCCGATGCGAAGGCAGGCACCGCAGCCGTCACCATGAAGCCGGACACGGACGAGGAAGCTCTCAAAGCTGCCGTCACGAAGGCTGGATATGTTTTCCTCGGCATCGAGTGATTTTGCCCGTGCCCGGATATAAATGTAAGTTATTTAAGGAGGAGATTCATAATGAAGAAGCTCATGAAGGTAGAAGGCATGCACTGCGGCGGCTGCTCCGGCCGTCTCAAGAGGACGCTCGAGGCCATGGACGGTGTCGAGAGCGCAGAGGCCAGCCACGAGGCCGGCACCGCTTCTGTTGTCTGCAACGCCAGCGTGACCGACGAGGCTCTCAAGGCCGCTGTCGAGGGCGCGAACTTCACGTTCGTCAGCATCGAGACCGTCGAGTGATAAGCGACTGATAGAAAAGACATGGCCCGCCGAGTATGGCGGGCCATGTCTTATTTGTTATTCCTCAAAGTTCCGCGCCGTATGCCGTGCGCCCGCCCACGAGCACGATGTCCATGCCGGAGGCGAGGGTGTCGGGATGCTCGTAGCTGTCACGCTCATGTATGTTAACGGGCGTGAACAGGCAGAGATCTGCATCATAGCCGGGCTTAATGAGGCCCTTTCGCTCAAGTCCGAAACGCCGGGCTGGCTGGCTGGTTACTTTCTTTACCGCCTCCGCGAGCGTGAGCGTCTTTTTTGCGAACACATACCGCTCGATGAGCCGCGGGAAGGCGCCGTAGACCCGTGGATGCAGCAGCCCGCTCGTCGGATAGGTCGCGTCAGATATGACGCCCGAGAAGGGCGCACGCAGTATGTCCTCGATGTCCTGCTCGTCGGCGATAAAGTCTATCATCGACACAGCGCAGTGCTCGGAGGCCAGCAGGTCAAATAGCGCATCGAAGTCCGAGACACCGCGCATTTGGGCGATCTCGGCGATGGAGCGCCCCTCGAAGCCCTGATTTTCGGGCATATGCAGCGAGGTAGCGCGGATGTTCTCGAAACCGACCAGCAGCGAGATGTTCTCAAAATCCGAGCCTGTCAGCATCCGCTCACGCATGAGTTCGCGCTGATGACTGTCGCCCAGCGCCTCTGTCAGCGCCTCGGTGCCCCCGGCCTGAAACTCGGGCGGCAGAACGTGTATGAGCTGAGTCGAGCCGGCAGGGTAGGGGTATACGTCGCACATGACGTCCAGCCCGTCCTGACGCGCCTCGTCGATAAGCCGGAGCATCTTGGGCACGGCCCTGCGCCAGTTGCGGCGGCCGATAGCCTTGAGATGGCTGATTTCCAGCGGCATACGCAGCTCACGCGCGACCTCGAGCATCTCCCGGAGCGCGTCCACGACCCCGTCGCCCTCCTGACGCATGTGTACGGTGACGACGGTATCCGTGCCTCTGAGCGGCTCAAGCGCGCGTATAAGCCCGCGCGTGTCGTAGAAGCACTCGGGCGCGTAGCCGAGACCGAGCGAGACGCCGACGGCTCCGTCCGCGAGCGCGGCCTCGAGCAGCCGGTGGACCTCGGCGTACTGTTCATCCGTCAGCGGCGCGTCGGAGAACCCGGCGGCGCAGGCGCGGATCGTGCCCATACCGGCGAGCATGAAGGTACCCGGCGGCGGCGCGGCCTCGCGTGCCTGGGCGAGATACGAGGCCATCGACTCAAACTTGCGGCCCTCGGGCAGCTCGCCGACGATAGGGGAGAGGTAGCGCAGGATCTCGCCCCTGAACCTGCCCGCGACTGGCGCGAGCGAGAGGCCGCAGTTGCCGTTTATGACGGTGGTGAGGCCCTGCGCAAGCTCCGCCTGACCCCAGCCGGGGCGAAAGAGCGCGGCGTCGGCGTGCCTGTGAATGTCGATGAACCCGGGCGTCAGATACCGCCCTGCGGCCTCGATAACGTGCGCGGCCCCGGCCTCGCCGAGCTGCCCCACAGCCTGTATCCTTTCCCCGGAAATGCCCACGTCGGCGGGGAAAGCCCCAGCCCCGCTGCCGTCGAGCACCATGGCGTTGCGAATGAGCAGATCAAACATGGTATCGCCTCCTGAAAAAGCATTATAGCACAAAAAAAGAATTAAGGAAGGCTGTGGTCTTCCTTAATTCCTTGATTTTCAGCTATAAGGGGGAAACCCCTTGGTAGGGTTTCCCCCTTGAACCCCCTTCCTGACCTTG
>URDJ01000022.1 GCA_900546615.1 uncultured Eubacteriales bacterium
TTCATGCAAGCCGAAGGCTTGCGCTTCATATCGGCACAGCCGATGCTTCATTTTTCGTCTTATAGTATCTGTGCAGCCGCACTATAAGCGACTCAATTTCAATTTTTCATATCGACGAAGTCGATGCTTCATGCAAGCCGAAGGCTTGCGCTTCATATCGGCACAGCCGATGCTTCATTTTTATTTGGTGGTGTTGTGAGTGCAGGAGGATAAGCTGTCGGCCCGTTCATTGGATTTTGCGGTGGCCATTATCGAGCTGGTCAAAGACCTGAAGCAGAAAAAGGAAACGGTGATCTCAAACCAGATCGGAAGGAGCGGCACGTCGATCGGAGCAAATATCCATGAGGCCAGATATGCGCACAGCAAGGCGGATTTTGTGGCAAAGCTGCAGATCGCGCTGAAAGAATCGAATGAGACAGCATACTGGCTCGAGCTTTTGTTCAGGACGAACTATATAGATGAAGCCGCATATAAGAGCCTTGACTCAGCCTGCACAAGTATCCGCGCGATGCTCGTCGCGTCTATCAATACAGCGAAGAAAAATGCTCAGTCCCAGTAGCCCTTGTGGACTTCGGCGGCCTCTTCCTCGACCTCGGGGAAGGGGCCTTCAACTTTTATGTCCTTCTGGCCGCGGGCAAAGACCTCGCGGCAGGGGAGGCTGAAGGTGGGGTTCTGCTCGTTGTCGCCGGTCAGCTCGAGCAGACGCTTCTCGGTCATGCCGTAGACCACCCGGCCTATGTTCGCCCAGTAGATGGCGCCGGAGCACATGGCGCATGGCGCTGCGCATCACCAGCATATGTCCGCGGCCGCCGAAATACAGCGCCGCGTGATCGACCCTCGGCATGTGGTTGGCCGGCCAGCCGCAGACGTCCGGGTCGTCGTGCTCGGAATAACCGGGTCTCGCCATCGACCGTGAGCATCACATACTCACGCAAGCGCACGTCGCAGGGGCGCAGCCCTGAGGACTCGAGCAGCCGCACCTCCGTCCTCAGCAGCAACCCGCCGTCCTCTCCGCTGACCTGCCTCGACTGCCCCGGGATCGTCCCGCGCAGCCTTGCAAGCGTGTGCCCGCTGTCCTTCTCGCTGAGCTGACCGGCTCTGAGCGTGTATTTCATATCGCTGCCTCCCCCGCGGCGTAATGTATGAGCGCAAAGGCCAGACCCGAACCCGCCATTATAAGGATGGGGTTCGGATGCTTGAGCCTCAGCAGCAGAAGTCCCAAAACGAAGATGATCACGGCGGCATAGTCAATGTCCACCAGCCCGCCGTCCTGCCCGAAAACGGCAAGTATCAGCAGCGTCAATCCCGCGGAGGCTATCATGGCCACGACCGCCGGGCGCAGGCAGCCGAGCATATCCTGTACCAGACGCAGGCCCTTGCAGCGGTAGTAGACCCAAGCCAGAATGGTGACGATCACGCAGGAGGGCAGCACGCAGCCGAAGGTGGCGACGAGCGCGCCGGGTACGCCGGCTACCTGTATGCCCACAAAGGTGGCGGAGTTTATCGCAATAGGCCCCGGGGTCATCTCCGCGATGGCCATGATGTCCGCGAACTGCGTCATCGTGAGCCAGCTGTGCTCGACAGTCACCTGCTGCTGGATGAGCGGCATGGCTGCATAGCCGCCTCCGATGCTGAACAGGCCTATCTGGAAAAAGCTCCAGAGCAGCTGGAGATAAAGCATCAGGCGCGCCTCCTCTCGATGCGCGTGCGCACGAGGCCCTCAAAAAGCCCCAGTACCGCGCAGCCGAGTATGACGAAGATCACGTTCACGCCGAAAAACCTCACGAGTACGAAGGCGGCGAGCAATATCAGCACGTGCAGGACGCTCCGCTCCCGGACAAGGCTGCCGCACATCGTGACCACCACGTCGCTTATGACCGCCGCGACCCCGGCCAGCATGCCCTGCATTACGAGACCGACCAGCTCGCTGCTGCGGAAGGCGGCGTAGAAAAACGAGATGACCGAGATTATGACGAGCGGCGGCAGCACCGTGCCGAAAACCGTCACGACCGCGCCCGGCACCCCGCAGGCGCGATAGCCGACCAGTATTGCCGCGTTGACCGCGATGGCCCCCGGACAGGACTGCGCTATCGCCGCCAGATCGAGCATCTCCTGCTCCTCGATCCAGCCCAGACGCTCCACGAATTTCCTGCGCATCAGCGGTATTATCACAAAACCGCCGCCAAAGGTGCAGGCACTCAGCTGAAAAGTTGCCAGAAACAGCGTCCAGTACCGTCTTAGCTTTTCTTTCAAACCATATTCCCCCTTGCAGCCCCATCATACCTCTTGCCAATAGATAAGAAAAATAATATTATTAAATATAAATGATAAGAAACACATTATAAGAGGGGCGATGGCATGACGCTGAGACACTTGAGGATATTCCTGGCAGTCTGTGATAATGGCTGCAACATGACGAAGGCGGCGGAGGCGCTGCACATGACACAGCCTGCGGCCAGTCTGGCGATAAAGGAGCTGGAGGGGTATTACGGTGTGGTGCTGTTCGACCGGCTGGGGCGAAGGCTGCGGCTGAGCGGGGCGGGCGAGCGGCTCCTTGGCTATGCGCGGCACATAACGTCCTCGTTCGACGAGATGGAGGAGGCGCTGGGGAGCTGGGAGCGGCCGGGCGTGCTGAGGGTAGGGGCGAGTATGACGATAGGCTCGCAGTTTTTGCCGGGCTATGTGAAGGCGATAACATCGAGGCTGCCGGGCGCGGAGATAAGGGCGACGGTGGGGCCGACGGAGCTTTTGGAGTCGCGGCTGCTGGAGAACACGCTGGACCTGGCGCTGGTGGAGGGCGTGCCGAGGTCGGAACTGCTGGTGACGGAGGAGTATATGGAGGACAGCCTGGCGGTCATCTGTCCCCGGGACAGTGGGTACGAGTCCGGGCAGGAGCTGACTCAGGAGGAGTTCAGACGGCAAAAATTCCTCCTTCGCGAGCCGGGGAGCGGCGCGAGGGAGGAATTTGAGCGGGTGACGGCAGGCGCGGGCTTTGCGGTCAGTCCTAGCTGGGAGGCGATGAGCACGACGGCGCTGGTGAACGCGGTCATCAGCGGGCTGGGGATATCGGTCCTGCCTGCGAGGATGATAAGGGGCGCGGCAGAGCGGGGACTTGTGACTGTGGTAAGGGTAAACGGTCTGGACTTCACGAGACGGTTCAGGATAGCATATCACAGGGACAAGTATCTGACGCCACTGGCAGCCGAGTTCATGGCTCTGGTTCGAAGCTGCGAACTGGACTACCCCGACCCACAATATACGGGGCTGTATTGAAAAAGCAACGCCGCTCTTTAACCGAGCGGCGTTGTTGGTGCCAGACTTATTCGCTGTATAGTGCCACGAATTCTTCGAGGCACAGGCCGTGTTCCATGATATAGGCCGCCGCCTCAGTGCCTACGTAGCGGAAGTGCCAGGGCTCGTACATGATGCCCGTCACGTCCTCCTTGTCCTTAGGGTACCGCACAATGAAGCCGTACTCCGCGCAGTGCGCGCTCATCCACTGGAACAGCTCCGTGTCCTCAAGACTCTCGTTCATGTACTCGTAGTACCTGTCGGTTATGTCCGCCGCGAGGCCTATCTGGTGCTCGCTCGTGCCCGGCGGGGCGACGATCGTCTTAGCGCGCTCCTCGCCGTACTCCGCTACCTTGTTGTTATACAGTATCTGCTGCGTATAATAGTCCCTGTACGTCGAGACCAGCACGCAGCTGAGACCCTCCGCCCGCGCTGCCGCCATGAACTCCTCCAGCGCGTCCACGGCCCGCACGTCGAAGTACAGCCCGTTCTCCGTCGTCGCCAGCTCCGGCGCGTAGTCGCCTATGTTCGTATCCGGGTTTGCTATACGGAACTCCCAGCTCGTGATGTCCACGTCCGGCAGCTCCGGCTCCGGCGTGGGCGTGGGCGTTGGTTCCGCAGTCGGCTCCGACGTGGGTATCACGGTCGGCTCGGCCGTCGGCTCCGTCGTCTGTTCGGCGGGCTGAGTCGTGGCTTCCCCGTCCGGCTCGGTCTTCGCCGGGGATGCCTCCAGCCGCTTATATATGCAGAACACCAGCACCGCCAGCAGAAGCACCACGATGACGGCACGTATCACTTTATTTATCCTCATTTCCATCACCAACTCGGATATTACCACTTTTCCAGCCGCCGGTCAACGGCCTTGCGGCAGGCTTCGGGCTGTGTTATACTGGTGCCATGTATTATTTGGAGGCGATACTATGAAGCTCACATGGTACGGTCATTCCTGTTTCATGATAGAGTCACGGGCGGGCAGGGTCGTGTTCGACCCCTATGCCGACGGCTCCGTGCCCGGCCTGACGCTTAAGCCGCTCACGGCCGACCTCGTGCTCTGCAGCCACGGCCACGCCGACCACGCAGGAGAGGACAAGGTCACGCTCACCGGCGAGCAGACCGATTACACCGTCGAGACCCTCGGCTGCTGGCACGACGACGCGAACGGGCAGAAGCGCGGTGAGAACCTCATTCGCATCGTCTCCGGCGGCGGGGCGAGGGTCTGCCACCTCGGGGACGTGGGCCACATGCTTTCCAAGGGCCAGATAAAGGCCATCGGACACGTGGACGCGCTGCTCATCCCCGTCGGCGGCTTCTACACAATCGACGCCGCGACCGCGCGCGAGCTGGCCGATGCCATCGACGCCCAGCTCGTCATCCCCATGCACTACCGGGGCGAGGGCTTCGGCTACGATGTCATCGAGACCGTGCAGCCCTTCCTCGACCTGACGAAGAACGTCGAGTTTGTGGACGGCAGCAGCATCGAGCTGCCGGACTTCGGCGCACCGAGGACCGTGGTGTTGAAGTTCTGATGAAGTTCCGCAGCATAGAAAAACGCGGCGGCGGGGAATACCTCAACCGCTACGATGTCCACTACGAGACGCCCTCCGGGGGCGAGAAGGTCTATGAGATGTTCTCCCGCGACCCCGGCATCGACTCGGCCGACAAGCTGCTCCACCCGCGCACGGACGCAGTCATGATAATCATGACGGACGAGGCGTGCGAGCATCTGCTGCTCATCCGCGAGTTCCGTCTCGAGCTGGGCCGCGAGATCTACGGCCTGCCCGCCGGGCTGATCGACCCGGGCGAGACCCCGGAGAGCGCCGCGCGGCGCGAGCTCAGGGAGGAGACCGGCCTGGACCTGCTCGAGATACGCCACGTCACGCCTCCCGCCTACAGCGCCGTCGGCCTCTCCAACGAGCAGTGCATCTGCGTCTTCGGCGTCGCGGGCGGCGAGATAGCCCCCTGCAAGGAGACCGGCGAGGAGATCACCGCCCGCTGGTACTCGCGGGACGAGCTGCGCGAGATGGTGCAGCGCGAGACCTTCGGCTCATGGGCGCAGGCCTTTTCCTACATGTGGACCATAGGCTTTTAAAAAAACCGAGGCGCATCATTCCGATGCGCCCCGGTTTTATCATGTCATTCAGTTCTTTGCCAGTTTCCTCTGCACCAGCTTTACCAGCTCCACTATCGGAATAACGCTCACGGCGAAGCAGAGTGCCACGGCGTACTCGAGGAAGTCCACAGGAGCAAACTCGAAGGCATTAGCTATGAACGGCACCTCGCAGACCAGCGTCGTAGCCGCAAGGCTGCCCAGAGCTGCCCAGTTCAGCGTCTTGTTCATGCCCTTTATGGAGAACAGGCTGCCGCGCTGGCTGCGCATGTTGAAGCTGTGGCAGATCTCCGCCATGCTCATCGTCAGGAAGGCCATCGTCGTGCCATCTGCGCTGTCCGCTATTTCCCAGACTCCGGACTCGATATAGTGACCCACAAAATAGCTCGCCAGCGTCAGCAGCGACACCACTATGCCCTGATACGCTATGTCCGCGCCCATGCCGCCGGCGAAGACGCCGGCCTTCGCGTCGCGCGGCTGGCGGCGCATGATATCGCGCTCGGCCTTCTCCATACCCAGCGCCAGCGCCGGGAAGCAGTCCGTCACGAGGTTTATCCACAGCAGATGCACCGGCTCCAGTATGGTAAAGCCCAGAAGCGTCGCCACGAAGATGCTGATGACCTCGGACATGTTCGAGCCGAGCAGGAACTGTATGGCCTTTCGGATGTTGTCGTAAATCCTGCGGCCTTCCTCCACTGCGCCCACGATGGTCGCGAAGTTGTCGTCCGCCAGCACCATGTCCGCCACGTTCTTCGTCACGTCCGTGCCGGTTATGCCCATGCCCACGCCTATGTCTGCGCTCTTGATGCTGGGCGCGTCGTTCACGCCGTCGCCGGTCATGGCGGTGACACAGCCGGCCTTCTTCCAGGCCGTGACGATGCGGGTCTTGTGCTCGGGCTGCACGCGGGCGTAGACCGAGATGTCCCGGAAGCGGTGCTCGAACTCCTCGTCGTCCATCGCGTCAAGCTGGCTGCCCGTGACGGCCTCGGAAGCGTCCTTAAGGATGCCCAGCTCCTTTGCTATGGCCACGGCGGTATCTATGTGGTCGCCGGTTATCATGATGGGCCGGATGCCCGCGCCGCGGCATTCCTCGATGGCCGCCTTGACCTCGGGCCGCACCGGGTCTATCATGCCCGTCAGGCCGATGAAGCACAGCTCGTTCTCCAGAGCCTCGGGCGAGAAGTCCGTCGGCTCGCTCTCCCACCATCTGGCCGCCGCCGCGAGCACGCGCAGCGCCCTGTCGGCCATTTCCTTGTTAGCGGCAAGTATCTCCTGCATCTTTTCCTCGGTCATGGGACATACCTTCCCGTGGTCGAGGTAGGAGACACATTTCTTAAGCACTTCGTCAGGTGCGCCCTTCGTGTACTGCACCACGCTGCCGCCGGAGACGTGCACCGTGCTCATCATCTTCCTCATGCTGTCAAAGGGCGCCTCGCCCATGCGCGGTGCGCAGGCCTTGAGGTCGTCCTTATCGAGGCCCAGCCCGTGCGCCCAGTTCACCAGCGCACACTCCGTCGGTTCGCCGACCGCCTCGCCGTTCTCATCCTCCTCAGCGTCGGAGCAGAGGCTCATGGCCGTGGCCAGCAGCTGTGTATCCCCGCCGTAGTGGTCAACGACGGTCATCTTGTTCTGGGTCAGCGTGCCGGTCTTATCCGAGCAGATGATCTGCGCGCAGCCAAGCGTCTCGACCGCCGTCAGTCGCCTGATTATCGCATTGCGCTTCGACATGTTCGTGACGCCTATGGAGAGCACCACTGTCACGACCGCCGCAAGGCCCTCGGGTATCGCCGCGACCGCGAGGGAGACGGCCACGAGGAAGGAGTCGAGCACTACATCTCCTGTTATGCCGCCGGCCCTCAGTATCTGCACGCCGAAGATGACGGCGCAGATGCCCAGCACGAGCCAGGTGAGTATCTTCGAGAGCTGGCTGAGCTTTAGCTGCAGCGGGGTCTGGCCCTGCTCAGCCTTCGAGAGCGCGTCGGCTATGCGGCCCATCTCCGTGTCCATGCCGGTAGCCGTGACGACGGCCGTGCCGCGCCCGTAGACCACCGTACTGCCCATGTACATCATGTTTTTCCTGTCGCCCAGCGGCACGTCCGGCGCGGAGCCGGGGTCGAGGATGTCTATGAACTTCGTAACGGGCACGCTCTCGCCCGTGAGCGCCGCCTCCTCGATTTTGAGGCTTGCGCTCTCGAGCAGCCTGCCATCGGCCGGCACCGCGTCGCCCGCCTCGAGCAGCACGATATCGCCCACGACCAGCTCCGCCGAGGGCACCACCGTGACCTTGCCGCCCCTGAGCACACGGCTGGTCGCCGCGCTCATCGCCTGCAGCGCCTCTATCGCCTTTTCAGCCTTGTTTTCCTGATACACGCCAAGCACCGCGTTCACGATGACGACGAACAGGATTATTATGACGTCCGCCGGGCTTTCATTCTGGTAGACCGAGGTCACGGCGCTTATCGCCGCGGCGACCAGCAGAATGATTATCATCGGGTCGGCCATCTGCTTGAAAAACTGCTTTATGAGCGAGGGCTTTTTCGCCGCCGCAAGCTCGTTGCGCCCGTCCCGCTCCAGCCGTTTTGCCGCCTCCTCGCTGCTCAGGCCCTTTTCGCTGCTGCCTACCTCGCCAAGTACGCTCTGCGCATCCTCGCAGTAATACTTCAACTTGACCCTTCCTTTCTCCGACATAGAAAAAACTCATGGATAGGTATATCCTATCCATGAGTCTTGTCTTTTAATGCAAGCCAGGCGAGACCTTGCTCCCGCCATGCTGTTGACTTGCCTCCGCCGTATGCGGAAGACTACTCCCTCACGGTTATTGAGCATATTACCACGCTGAAAGCCCCCTGTCAAGCGGTTTAAAGAAACTCTTTACCGGGCAGAATGCTTTCGGAGGTACATAGCCATGAAAACACGCTTTCTAAAAAACTGGGAACTTTCCATGCTGCTCGCGCTCTGCGTGACCCTGCTCATCGGCGTCTGGGCCTCGGCGAGGAGCCGGGCGCTCTCAGAGGGCCTCATCCGCCTGCACGTGCTTGCCGTCTCCGACGACGAGACCGAGCAGCAGATAAAGCTCGCCGTGCGCGACAGCGTGCTCGCTTACCTTGAGCCTGAGCTGGACGGGGCCGCAGATGTGAACAGCGCGCGGGATATAATTTCCGAGAATCTCGACGGTATCCGTTCAGCCGCCGAGGAAGCCGCTGAGGGCAGGCCCGTGACGGTCACGCTCTCGCGCGAATTCTACCCTACCCGCGACTACGGCAGCTTCTCCCTGCCCGCGGGCAGCTACGAATCCCTGCGCGTCGTCCTTGGCGAGGGTGAGGGTCACAACTGGTGGTGCGTGGTATTCCCGCCTCTCTGCCTCTCCGCCGCCGAAGCCGAGGACGCCCTCGAAACCCTCGGGCAGGACAGCGCCATGCTCCTCACCGGAGACTCCGACGGCATCGTCTTCAAGTTCCGCCTGCTCGAGCTGTGGGGAGAGCTCATGCGGCTGCTCGGCCTCGAATGAATTTGGAAAGACAAAGCCTTCTTCGCAAGCTGACAAAGCGGCGGGTCCCCCCGCCGCTTTGCTTCCTCTTCACTCCCGTCAGGCTTCAAGTCCGGCCTTGAACGCCTTCTTGTTCATCTCGATAAACGCCGGTTTCACGCAGGCCTCGAGCGCCTTGTCCCAATCCATGTCCTCGAGCCCCAGCGCCTTCACCGTCGCGCCCAGCAGTACGACGTTCGCCGCCTTCTCGTTGCCGAGTTCGCCGGCTATCTTCGTGGCCTTGATGACGCGCGTGTCCGCGTTCTTCTCCTTCACCCGGTCGATGCAGTCCTCAGGGTACTTCGCCATGCCCTGAAGCGTGGGCAGGGACTGGATCGCATGGTCGTTTATGATGACGACTCCGCCGTCGACCTTCACGTCGTCCAGATACCTGAGCGCTTCCATCTTCTCAAAGGCCACCAGCACGTCCGCCGAGCCCTTGCCTATTATGGGCGAATACACCTTGTCACCGTAGCGCACCTGCGTCGTGACGCTGCCGCCGCGCTGGCTCATGCCGTGTATCTCGCTCATCTTCACGTCATAGCCCGCCTCGATGAGCGCGTAGCTCAATATCTTGCTCGCCAGTATCGTGCCCTGGCCGCCGACGCCGCAGAGCACCACGTTCTTCACATTTGACATATCAGCCACCCACCTTTCCCATAGCCTTCTTCGGGCAGACCTGGGCGCAGACGCCGCAGCCGGCGCAGGCCACGCGGTCTATGTTCGCCTTCTTCGCCTCGGCGTCGAAGCTTATGGCCGGGCAGCCCAGCCGCAGGCAGCTCTTGCAGCCTATACATGCCTCAGCGTCTATCTCATAGGGCGTCCTGTCCGTGCCGAACTCCGCCTTGTCCTCGGGGCTGCGCTTCTTGAGAGCGCAGGGGTATCTCGTTATCACCAGCGACGGGCCGTCATACTCGATGGCCGCCTTGAGCGCCTTGCGCGTTGCCTCGAGGTCCATCGGGTTGACCTTGTAGATCTCCGTCATGCCGAAGGCCCGCGCCACGCCCTCGATATCTGCCGGGTAGGCGTGCTCGCCCGTTATCGTATAGCCCGAGCCGGGGTTCTCCTGATGGCCCGTCATGCCCGTTATCCTGTTGTCCACGACGATGAGCGTAGCGTTCGAGTGGTTATACACCGCGTCGAGCATGCTGTTCATGCCCGTGTGGAAGAAGGTCGAGTCGCCCACGACGCCGACTATCTTCTTGTTCTCCCCGAACTTCGCCATGATCTTAGCCGCACCGTGGGCCATCGAGAAGCCCGAGCCCATGCACAGCGCAAAGTCCTTCGCGTTCAGCGGCGGGTTGCCCGAGAGCGCGTAGCAGCCGATATCGCCTATCGCGATGACGTCCTTGAACTTGCCCAGCTCGTAGAACAGGCCCACGTGCGGGCAGCCCGCGCAGAGCATCGGCGGACGTCCCGGCACCACGGACTTGTCGTACTCCATAGTCGGCACGACCTCGCCGGTCAGAGACTTGCGCACGATGTCGGGGTTCAGCTCGCCCTCAATCGGCACGAGCTTCTTGCCAGTACACTCGATGCCGGCGGCGCGAAGCAGGTCCTCCATGTAGGGCTCAAGCTCCTCGACCACGTAGAGCTTCTTTACCTTCGCCGCGAACTTCCTGATGCTCTCGATGGGCATCGGGCTGGTCATGCCGCACTTGAAGTAGGAGGCGTTATCGCCATAGACCTCGCGCGCGTACTGGTACGCCACGCCCGCGGAGACTATGCCAACTTCGTCGGTGTGCCACTCCTCGCGGTTGAGCGGACACTCCTCCGTGTACTCGAGCAGCTTCGCCCAGCGCTTTTCAACCGCCGTGTGCATTCCCTTCGCCATCGCCGGCACGGGGTCGTACTTCGCGCGGTTCTTGACATATTCCTTCTTCTTCGGCTCCTGCACCTCGCCGAACTCCACAAGGCTCTTGCTGTGGCAGACGCGCGTCGTCATCCTCAGCATGACCGGGGAGTCGAAACGCTCGCTCAGCTCATAGCCCATGACAGCCATGTCCTTGGCCTCCTGCGAGTCGGAAGGCTCGAGCATGATGAACTTGCCCATCCGGGCGTAGAATCTGTTGTCCTGCTCATTCTGCGAGGAATGCAGGCCGGGGTCGTCCGCCGAGACGAACACCATGCCGCCGTTCACGCCCGTATACGCAAAGGTCAGGAGCGGATCCGCCGCCACGTTAAGGCCGACGTGCTTCATCGCCGCGAAGGAACGCCCGCCGACGAACGACGCGCCTACCGCCGCCTCGAACGCCACCTTCTCGTTCGGCGCCCACTCGCAGGTGATGCTGTCCTTGTACTTTTCGGCAACGTTCTCCAGTATCTCCGTGCTGGGCGTGCCCGGATACGCGGACGCGAAGGCCACGCCCGCCTCGTAGAGACCACGGGCAACGGCCTCGTTGCCGGTCATAAGGTTTTTGGCCATGTTCTCACCCTTTCATTATGCTTGTATATTATCCTGTTCGCTATGTAGTCCGGTTCATCACCATAATATATTCATTATCCATAAAAGTCAAGAACGTTAACACCTTACATATCACAAATTTACACAAGTTATTCTCGCGTTTTTTCTAAAACATGCTTGCAAACGGGCGGAGAATACATTATACTTAAATATAGATGATGACGCGTTAAATTCCAAAAGGCTGAATACGGGGGTGACGGGCGCGTGGATGAGGACATGAAGATAAGGAAGGTCTCTGCCTCGGAGCAGGTCTGCGAGGCGATCCAGGCGCAGATAAGCTCCGGCACCTGGAAGGTCGGGGACAAGCTTCCCTCGGAGAGCGAGCTTGCGGCCAGGTTCGGCGTAAACCGGCTGACGGTGCGCATGGCGCTGCAAAAACTCAACGCGCTGGGCATAGTTGAGACTCGCACGGGCAGCGGTACTTTTGTCATCGAGTTCGATTTTGAGAGCTATCTTAAGACCGCGTCAAAGTTCTATGAGCGCAGCGGTATGATGCAGAACGTGACAGAGTTCCGCAACCATATAGAGATAGAATGTGCAAGGCTTGCCATGGAGCGGGCGACGGAGGAGGACCTTGCGGAATTGGAGCGTCTCGCGCTGCGGCACCGCGAAGCCTGGGCCGATACTGAGGGACTGACGCACGAGGAGTGGTGCAAGCGCGTGGCGGCGGCGGACCTGGCCTTTCACGAGCACGTCTGCCGCATCTCGCATAATCCGCTCTACGCCTACGCCTTCGCCGTTGCGCGCGAGCCTATACACCAGTACATGCTGTTCTGTCTCTCGAAGTGGATGCCTGAGCTGGTGCGCAGCTTCCGGCTTGACAAGCACCGCGACATACACTACTGCATCTATGAGGCAATAAAAGCAAAAGACTTTGCGGCGTGTCAGAGCGACTATGCGGCGATGATCGAGTCGTATACGCGGGTCAACTGGTCGATGCCGGAGGTGGGGTAAAAACTCCTTCAGGCAAGTGGGAGCCTTTGCTGACATAACCGCCACGAAACGGGAAATGCACTATCCCGCACTTTTGAACTTTGCCTGAAGAAACGTGACAGAAAGCCTGCTGCATAATACCGAAGGGGAACCCGTGGCGCGGGTTCCCCTTCGGTTGTTGATTTGTGATATTTGTAAACGGCGTGGCAAAAGCCCGGTCTTGTCTCACTTTTTAAGCGCCGGCATTTTTACAATGCTCCGCATTGATTCTGCCGGGACCTTCAGCTCGCGGCGGTCATAGGTCACGAGGCCGTTCAGCTCGCCCTCCACGTCGGTGAGCTGCGTGTACACCGCCGCCGAGAGCCCCTTCTTTACCGCCGGGCGTATCTGCCCGTCGTACAGCAGCGTGATGCCGCGCCGCAGCTCGTTCGATGACTTGTACTTCTTGTACCCGAAGGGCTTTACGTCCGAGACGTGTCCCTCCACCGCCAGAGCGTAGCCCCCGAACTCCGAGAGCACCACGCAGCGCCCCTGCTTGTCCGGCGAATACCGGTATTCGTCAAAATAAACGTGCAGGCTCTTTATATCGCCTATGCCCTGATCGTGCCAGCCGCTCGCGTGATCAATTGTCCTCGTCGCGTCAATCTCAAGGATGGCCGCGACGTTTTTTTCGGCGTCGAACTGGCCCCAGCCCTCATTGAA
This sequence comes from uncultured Eubacteriales bacterium, assembly GCA_900546615.1. Lineage (GTDB taxonomy): Bacteria > Bacillota > Clostridia > Oscillospirales > Oscillospiraceae > Scatomorpha > Scatomorpha pullistercoris. The sequence continues at coordinate 13,024 of URDJ01000022.1, forward strand.
GGGGACCCACATGGCTATGCAGGGGCAGTTATAGAGCCAGGTCACCATCTCGCGCAGCTCCTGCGTGAACTCCTCGCGCCCTGCCGCATCCTTTCGCCCGAAGGCGCCGTATTTGTTGTCCTTCATGTGCCAGCCTGTGAGCAGCGGGGCGGAGATGACCGCCGGGTTATAGCTTCCGCCGCCGTTAGGCATGTCCTGCCAGACCAGCATGCCCAGCCTGTCGCAGTGGTAGTACCAGCGCAGTGGCTCCACCTTCACGTGCTTTCTGAGCATGTTGAAGCCCATGGCCTTCGCAGTTTCAATGTCGAAACGCAGAGCCTCGTCACTCGGCGCGGTGTAAAGACCGTCCGGCCACCAGCCCTGGTCCAGCAGCCCGTTGTGGAAATATGGCTTTCCGTTCAAAAACAGCCGCCTTATCCCCTCCGAGTCGGCCTCGACTGTGAAGGTCCGCATGGCGAAGTAGCTCTCCACCCGGTCGTCGCCAAGGGCGAGGCTCAGCCCATAGAGGTACGGGTCCTCCGGCGACCACCAGTGCACGTCCTCCCGCAGCTTCAAAAGCGCCGGAGCGCCCGCGTAGAAGTCGTAGGCCATGTCGCCGATGAGCGCACGGCAGGGGCCTTCGCCGTCCACGAAGAGCTCCACCGAGTTCTTCTCGGGATGCGGTGTGATGAACAGGCCCCGAATGTGGTTTTCGGGCACGCTCTCGCACCAGACCGTCTGCCAGATGCCGCTCATGGGTTTATACCAGATGCCGCCCGGCCTGCGCTTCTGCTTGCCGCGTGTCCTGTACCCTTTGTCCGTGTCGTCTGTTACGCGCACGACGAGGCTGTTTTCGCCGCCGTCGTCGTAGAGAAGCTCCGTTATATCCACCGAGAAGCCGATGTTTCCCCCAACGTGGGCGCAGGCCTCCTCGCCGTTCACCCAGACCCGCGCGCACTGATCCACCGCGCCGAAGTGCAGGATGACCCGGCCGACGTTGAAGCCCTCGGGCAGCGTTATCGAGCGGTGATACCACAGATATTCGCCCGGCTGCAGCGTCCGGCCCACGCCGGAGAGCTCCGATTCGGGCGCGAAGGGCACGATGATCTCGCCTTCGTACTCCTCCGGCTCCATGTTCTCCTTCGTTATGGCGTATTCCCACGGGCCGTTCAGGTTCAGATAGCTCTCCCTTCTAAACTGCGGCCTCGGGTATTCGGGCAGGGGATGTTCGCGGTCAAGGGCCTCGCCCCATGGGGTCATGAGCATTTGCTTTCCCTCCTTTTGAGGATGAAGACAGGTATCAGCGTAAGAAGCAGCACAACGGCCGCCGCGAGGAAGATGGCCGGTGTCGGCACGGTCTTCACAACGCCCAGTTCGACGTAGGTGAGGTCTCCGCCCTTGATGACTGCAGAGCCGATGGCGGGACCTATGACCATGGGCAGCAGCACGGCAAAGAGCATCCGTATGCCCTGAAAATGCCCGGCCTTGTCCGGCGGCGTGAGGTCGCGCACCTTGCCGGAGAGCGAGGCCGTCACCAGCATGTAGCCGCTCATCATGACGCAGCCTGCTATGATGACCGCGACCTGCCCACGCGCGAAGTACATCGCCACAAGCCCCGCGAACATCACCGCCGCCGCGGGTATCGTGAAGCGGAGCTTGCCCATCCTGTCGATGAGCTTTCCCGAGAGCACGCTGACCAGCGAGGCAACGATGAGCACCACGCCGAGGACGATGGCGTAGTCCGTTATGCCGAGGAAGTTCTGTATATAAATGATAAGGTAGGGGAAAAAGACCTGCACCGCGACGGAGAAGACCGCGAAGGCCAGAAGCGCGAGGTAGAGGAGCGGGTTTTTCGCAATGACCGAGGGCCGCAGGCCGTAGACGAGGTTCGCAAAATACCTGTCCCGGCGCGGCTGCAGCCCCGGCTCGTCCTTCACCAGAAAGAGGGATACGACGCCCGTGGCGGAGACCAGCACGCCGAAGATGAGGAAAAATTCGCTCCACCGCCCCTGCTGTGTGAGGCCGTCGAAGGCCCCGAAGATGACGAGCATGGAGATGAGCGGCAGGGTGGCGATAACTGACTCGGCCCTGCCCCTGTTCGACTCGTCCGTCGCGTCCGTGAGCCAGGCGTTGAAGGCGGCGTCGTTCGCCGTGGAGCCGAAGAAGGTCATGACACAGTCGAGCACGACTATCATGACGGCCGCCGCCGAGACGGCGCTGGCCGCCGGGAACAGCTTTGCCGCGTTCTCGACAGTGACAAGCCCGAAGGCCGCCGTCGAGGCGCCCCAGAGGATGTAGCCGCCGGCGACGAAGATGCGCCTTTTCCCGACCCTGTCCGAGAGCGCACCCATGAGCAGGGCGGTCAGCGTCGCGGCGGCAGCGCTCCAGCCGACCATGGCGGCTATGTAGTCCGGGTCGGTGGAGATGGTGTTGTAGAGGTAGACGTTAAAATACATGTTCTCGATGGTCCAGGCGAATTGGCCGACCAGACCGACGAGCACGATGGTCGCCCATTTTCTCTTGCCCAGCCTGACAGCGGTCACGAAAACGCGCCTCCTTCACGCAGATGTGGACAAAACGATTATACCTGATTCTTCGCCGCATTAAAAGCATAAAATTAGTGATTGACAAAATTTTATCATAATGTTAAATTGTTATCAAATGCGCCGCAGAAAAAAACCCAAAAGTCGAGCCTAAAACGCTGCTGGAGGCCCAAAATGCAATAGAACTTGCATTTGTCAAGAGTTTCTCAGGATTGTTAATTAATAATCTTGCCAAAATGGTGCATTTGCGTCATTTTTGCTGGACACGAGTTAACAATTGTGTTACAATTAACGAGTCAAAAATTACGAGAGGTGATGCTCATGCCCTTTAAGTATTATGGCGGTGTTCACCCGGACTATGCGAAGACCGCCAGCGGGACGCCTGTGCGTACCATCTCGCCGCCGCCTGTGGTGGTGCTGCCGATGATCCAGCAGATCGGCGCGCCGAACAGGCCAGTCGTCAAGGTGGGCGACACGGTGAAGATGGGGCAGCTCATAGGCTCGAACGATGCGCCGGTGTCTGCGCCGGTGCACGCTTCTGTTTCTGGCAAGGTCATAGCGGTTGAACCCAGGCGGCACATGCTGGGCGACATGGTGATGTCCGTCGTCATCGAGAACGATTTTCAGGACACGCCCTGCGAGGACATGAAGCCGCTGACGGCTGAGCAGCTGAAGGACCCGGACGCCATCATCGCGAGGATACGCGAGGCGGGCGTGGTCGGCATGGGCGGCGCCATGTTCCCGACGGCCTTCAAGATCCAGGGCGCGCGCGGCAAGGTGGACACGGTCATCATAAACGGCGCCGAGTGCGAGCCGTATCTCTGCGGCGACCACAGGACGATGCTCGAGCATCCTGAGGAGCTGCTCAAGGGCATAGAGCTCGTGAGGATAGCGCACGGGCTGGACAAGTGCTATTACGGCATCGAGAAGAATAAGCATGACGCCATCGACCTGCTGAACAGCCTCGACCCGGCGAAGTACGGCGTGGAGATCGTGCCGGAGGTCGTGAAGTATCCGCAGGGTGCGGAGAAGATGCAGGTCAAGGCGAACACGGACCGGGAGGTCAAGCCGGGCGGTCTGCCCTCGGGCGTGGGCTGCAACGTGGTCTCGACCTACACGGCGTATTCGATCTACCGGGCCTGCTACGAGGGCATACCCTCGATAGAGCGCGTGGTCACGGTGGCGGGCGACTGCGTGCCGGAGGCTCAGAACCTCCTGTGCCGTTTCGGCACACCGTTGGAGTTCATCTTCAAGGAAGCCGGCGCGGACATGGACAGGGTGGAGCGCATCTGCATGGGCGGCCCGATGATGGGCATCTGCGTGGCCGATCCCACGGCGGGCAGCGTGAAGGGCGCGTCGGGCCTCTTGCTGTTCAGCAAGGATATGAACAGGGAGAGCGATACGCCGACCTGCATCCGCTGCGGCAACTGCATAGCGCACTGCCCGATGAAGCTCGAGCCGATGTATATGTACATGTACGTCCAGAAGGGCGATATCAGGAAGATGGAAGAATACCACGTCATGGACTGCTTTGAGTGCGGCTCCTGCTCATGGGGATGTCCGGGGCGCCTGCCGCTGACGCACACCTTCAAGGTGGGCAAGGCCATGATAAACGCCAAGCGGGCCGAGGAGAAGGCCCGGGCCGAGGCTGCGAAGATCAATGCCGAGGCCGCTGCCGGAAAGGAGGCGAAGGGCTGATGGACGAGGTAAAAGTCTTCAAGGTGACCTCGAACCCCATACTGAGGACGGACCGGGGCACGAGGCAGATCATGCTGGACGTCATCATCGGCCTCATACCGGCGCTGGCGGTGGCGGTGTACATGTTCGGTGCAAAGGTGGTCCTGCTGCTGGCGGTGTCCATAGTTTCCTGCGTTTTCTTTGAGTGGGGCTACAGGAAGCTCATGAAGAAGAACACGACGGTGGGAGACCTGTCGGCGGTCGTGACGGCCATACTGCTGGTCTGCGTGCTGCCGTCTGAGGCGAAGTGGTGGATGGTCGTCATCGGCTCCTTCTTCTCGGTCGTGGTAGTCAAGCAGCTCTACGGCGGCATTGGCAAGAACTTTTTGAACCCGGCGCTGGCGGGCAGGGCCTTCCTGACGGCGGCGTACGCGGGCTATATGACGGTCTGGGCTGTGCCGGCGGCTCTGGCGGGCAGCGTGGACGCCGCGACGATGGCGACTCCGCTTTCCTATCTGTACAGCGGACAGGCGATGCCCGAATATCTGTCGCTGGGGAACCTGTTTCTCGGCATCAGGCCGGGCAGCGTAGGTGAGATAAGCACGCTGGCGCTTCTCGTGGGCGGCATATGGCTCATAGCGCGGAAGGTCATCAGCTGGCGCATCCCGGTGTCCTTCATCGGCTCCGTGGCGGTGCTCTGCCTCATCTTCGGGCACGAGGGCTACGGCAGGATAGACTGGACGCTGCTGAACCTCTGCTCGGGCGGACTGGTGCTCGGCGCATTCTTCATGGCGACGGACTACTCGACCAGCCCGGTGACGCTCCGCGGCCAGCTGGTGTTTGGTCTGGGCTGCGGTGTGCTGACGGTGCTCATCCGCTACTTCGGCTCGTACCCCGAGGGCGCGAGCTATGCGATACTTATAATGAACTGCTGCACCTGGGGCGTTGACAAGCTGACGAGGCCGAGGCAGTTCGGCGTGACGGCGGAGGACGTGAAGGCGGCGAAGGCGGCGAAGAAGGCCGCTAAGAGGAAGGCAAAGGAGGGTGCTGAAAATGGCTGAGACTAAGAAGGCGCCCAATCAGATAGTGAAGCTGGCGCTGGTGCTTTTCCTCGTGTCCGCGATAGTGTCGGGCGTGCTGGGCGTCGTGAACATGTTTACGAAGGATCGGATAGCCGAGCTGGAGGCGCAGGCGAGGGCCGAAGCCTACAACGCAGTGCTGCCCTGGGACGGCGAGTATGTGAACGTGGAGTATGACAAGGACGCTTTCGAGACTGTGGACGCCATCGCCCAGGCGGGCGACCAGGGCTGGGTCGTGGAGTTGACCTTCTCGGGCGCGCAGAGTTCGATATCGGCGGCCTTCGGCGTGTCGCCGGACTACACGATAACGGGCGCGAGCGTTATATCCCACTCCGAGACTTCTGGCCTCGGCGCGAAGATCGTTGAGGAGGATTTCCTCGCGAGTTTCGTGGGCCAGTCGGAGGGCATGGCCGTCACGAAGGACGGCGGCACGGTGGATTCGATAACGGCGGCGACCATCTCCTCGCGGGCGATGGCGAACGCCGCGAACACGGCGATAGCCGCCGTGAAGGCGCTGGGTTAAGGGGGGCTGAGATATGAATCTGAGGAAACAGTTCAAAGAGGGCCTCATCACCAACAACCCCGTGCTGGTGCAGCGCATCGGCCTTTGCTCGACAATGGCCATCACGACCATGTTCTTCAACGGCATAGGCATGGGCCTGTCGGTGCTGATTATTCTGACCTGCTGCAACGTCGTCATCTCGGCGATGCGCAAGGCGATACCGAACGACATAAGGCTGGCGATGTTCGTTGTCGTCATAGCGGGTTTCGTGACGATAGTCGACCTGCTGCTGCAGGCCCTCGTCCCGGCGCTGTCGGCGTCGCTGGGCGTGTTCATCCCGCTTATCGTTGTCAACTGCATCATTATAGGCCGCGCGGAGGCCTTCTGCCAGAAGGAGCCGGTGGTGCCGAGCTTCTTTGACGGCATTTTCCAGGGCATAGGCTATACGCTGGTGCTGCTGTGCATGTGCATAATCCGCGAGCTGCTCGGCTCCGGCACCTTCGGCGCGGGCGTGTTCGAGATAGTGGACGGCTCCCTGCGCGCGGTGCTGGACGGCTCGGCGGCGGGTATCAGGATCTTCCCTGAGGAATTTGGCGCGACGATCATGATAATGCCCTTCGGCGGCTTCCTGACGCTGGCCTGCCTGCTGGCGGCCATGCAGTACGCGCTGCGTAAGTCGGCCGAGAAGAAGGAGGCCGCCGCGAGGGCGGCCAAGGTCGAGGTCATAAAGGAGGCGGCTGAGTAATGTTTGATTCGGTACTTACGATAGCGCTCGGCGCCATACTCATAAACAACTTCATCTTCTCGCAGTTTTTGGGCTGCTGTCCCTTCCTGGGCTGCTCCACGAAGATCGACACCGCCGTCGGCATGGGCATCGCGGTCACTTTCGTCATGGGTCTCGCCTCGGCCATCTGCTACGCGGTGAATCTGCTGCTCATAGCGCTCGACCTCGAGTACATGAGCACTCTGGCGTTTATACTCGTCATCGCCGTGCTCGTGCAGTTCGTCGAGATGTTCCTGAAGAAGTCCGTGCCCTCGCTGTACACCGCGCTCGGCATCTTCCTGCCGCTCATCACCACGAACTGCGCCGTCCTCGGCGTCGTGCTGCTGAACGTGCAGAACAACTACAACTTCATCGAGAGCGTGGTCTACGGCATCACCGGCGGCCTGGGCTTCCTCGTGGCCATCGTGCTCTTTGCGAGCGTGCGCGACAGGCTGCAGTTCGCCGACTACCCCGAGAGCTTCGACGGTTTCCCGATAGCGCTCGTGACGGCGGGCCTTCTGGCCCTGGCCTTCATGGGCTTCTCGGGCATGAAGATAGGTTAAGGGGGTAGGGCAATGGACGGCATTATGAACATAGTCTACGCCATACTCGTGCTCGGCATCATGGGCGCGGTCTTCGGAGGGCTCCTGGCCTTTGCGGCGAAGATATTCCACGTCGAGCAGGACCCGAGGATAGAGGAAGTGCGCGCGGCGCTGGCGGGCGCGAACTGCGGCGGCTGCGGCTTTGCCGGCTGCGACGCCTATGCTGCGGCGGTGGTCGCGGGCGAGGCGCCGCCCAACAAGTGCTCGCCGGGAGGCGCGGCCACGGCGGAGAAGGTCGCGGCCATCATGGGACTCGACGCAGAACCCGAGGCCAAATACGTGGCCTTCGTGCCCTGCTCCGGCGGAACGGGCGTGGCGAAGGAGTTCTTCGACTACGAAGGTCCCAAGGACTGCGTCGCGGCCATGCGCTTCGGCAATAAGGGCCCGAAGCAGTGCCAGTTTAGTTGCATCGGCCTCGGCAGCTGCGTGAAGGCCTGCCAGTTCGGCGCCATGCATATTGAGAACGGCGTAGCGGTGGTGGACAGGGAAAAGTGCGTGGCCTGCATGGCCTGCTACGACGCCTGCCCGAAGAAGATCATCCGCAAGGTGCCCTACGAGCAGCGCGTGCTGGTGGGCTGCCGCTCGGAGGACAAGGGCGCTCAGACGCGCAAGATCTGCGACGCGGGCTGCATCGGCTGCATGAAATGCCAGAAGGAGTGCCCGCACGAGGCCATCAAGGTCGAAAACTTCGTAGCGAAGATAGACTACGACAAGTGCACGGGCTGCGGCCACTGCGCGGAGGTCTGCCCGAGGCATATCATCCACCCGCAGAAGATATACGAGCAGTGATGATGTCGGAATAAATTGCAAAAATAAGACCACCCCGGCCGGGAATACTCGGTTCGGGGTGGTTTTTGTGCGAAGATATGTTATGGCGCTGCTGCTTCTGGCGGCACTGCTGCCCGGCACGGCGCGGGCGGAGACTGCGAGCCTGCCGGTGATCATGTACCACCACGTGTCGAAGGACGCCTCGAAGGCCGGCGACTACGTTGTGACGCCGGAGCAGCTCGAGGGCGACCTGCGATACTTAAGAGAGCGCGGCTATACCGCGGTGAGCCTGCGGGAGCTTGTCGAGTACAGCCGGGGCACCGGGACTCTGCCGGAGAAACCCGTGCTCATCACCTTCGACGACGGTCAGCTGAGCGTTCTGGAGTACGTCCTGCCGCTGCTTGAAAAATACGACATGTTCGCCGTCGCGGCTGTGGTGGGTAAGTACTGCGACAGGGAGGAGACGCTGGAGTACAGAAGCCCGGAGTACTCGTATATGACCTGGGCCGAGGTGGGCGAGCTTGCGGCCTCGGGAAGGTTCGAGATCGCCTCGCATACGCAGGACATGCACGAGGAGAGCTTCCCGAGGCGCGGCTGTATGCCGAAGGTCACTGAGACGATGGAGCAGTACCGCGCGGCGCTGAACGCGGATCTCGAGGCGGTAGAGAGAAAGATCGAGGCGGTCACGGGCGAGAGACCGTTTTGTTTTGCCTACCCCTTCGGTTTCCATTGCAGCGAGGCGGCGGAAGTGCTCGCAGGACGAGGTTACGCCGTGGCGCTCACCTGCGAGGAGCGTGTAAATGTCCTCAGCGGCGAGCCGGGGGAGCTTATGGAGCTGGCGCGGTTCAACCGGAGCGCAAACGAGAACCGTTTGAGCTTTTTCGCGCGACTTGGCATCGTATAGCGGGCGGCCTTGACCGGTGGGCGCGGGTGTGGTACCCTGTTACCGGAAAACTGGTGCGGAGGTGCCTTGCGATGGAAGTTAAACTGCGCCGCCTGCTGGGGCTGCTGCTCGCAGCGGCCGTGCTCTGCCTGACGCTTGCGGGCTGCGGTATGAGATCGGATACCCTCGACGAGCTGTTGTACGGCGAAGATACGTACGAGCCGGAGCCGACGGGCGAGTATATAAGGCCGCTGGCGGAGGGCTGGTGGTTCGACTACAGCTCGAGGGCGGACGTGGAATACTCCGATATGAAGGATATCGTGGCCGGGCCGTATGACGGCTCATACGCGGAGCTGTTCAGGAGCTACCGCGACGGCGGAGAGTACGAGGACTTCGAAACGGCATATTTTCTCGCGCAGGACGAGGTCTATCGGCTATATACGTATTATACGATATTGGATATAGAGTATACAGCGGAGCCTACGGACGAGGCGGCCGCGGCCGTGGACGAGGCCTACGCGCGGTGGTACGACGCTGCAGACGAGCTGGACGCAGCCCTCGCGTATGTGTCGGGCGGCGCGGGTGCGGCGCTCATAGACGAGGGTTTCGGTGAGGGCAGCGCGGAGCGCTTCGCGGCCTATGTGAGCGAGGGAGATGCGTCGGGTGACCCGGGCGGATATGGGCGCGAGAGCGAGCTGCTACACAGCTATAACGTGGCGATGACGCAGCCCGAGCCGGACGTGGAGCAGGCGGCGGAGATATTTGTGGAGCTGGTAGAGCTGAGAAACGAAAGGGCCGCAGCCTACGGCTATTCGAGCTGTGCGGAAATGGAGTATTACGAGACCTTTTACCGCAGCTATTCGCCGCAGGACGTGGCGGACTCGGTTTGGACGCAGGTGAAGGAGCACTTCGTGCCGCTGGTGGAGGAATACGGCGAGGCGGCGTCTGCGGAGCTGCTGGAGCTGTATATGGCGGAGGACATAGACTGCTCGGAGGAGAACGTCATGGCTGCCCTCGAGTACGTAGCTCCGAGGTTGTCGCAGGATGCAGCTGAGGCGCTGGACTATATGCGTACCTACGGGCTGTACGATATCAGCCTGTCGGGTACTAAGCTGAACACGGGCTTCACAACGACGCTTTACTATTTCAACGAGCCGTATTTGTTCAATGCGCCCATGGGGGACGTGGACGACTATACGGATACCTTTCACGAGTTTGGGCACTTCCTGAACAGCTACGCTGTGGCGAGCGACCTGCTGTACGGCATGCCGGACACTGACCTGTGCGAGCTGCAGTCGCAGGGAATGGAGATGATGTTCACATACTGGTACGAGGACGTATTTGGCGAGAAATACGCCGAGCCGATGCTGCTGACGACGGTTTACGACATGTTGTGCAGCGTGGTGGACGGCGCGATGTACGATGAGTTCCAGCAGAGGGTGTACGCGGAGCCGGAGCTGAGCGCGGCGCGAGCCTGCGAGATATACCAGGAGACCGCGATGGAATATGGCAGATACGCGGGCGACGAGGGCAGATACGACTGGGTGTACGTGTCGCATAACTTCGACTACCCATTTTATTATATAAGCTATTGCCTGTCGGCTATACCGGCGCTGGAGCTGTACGGCCGGCTGCAGGAGGACGCGGTGGCAGCGGCGGAGCTGTATATGGAGACGGTGTCGCTTGACCCGGAGGTGTACTATTTTGAGGACGCGCTGGCCGAGTGCGGATATCTGGACCCGTTTGTGATGGACAGCGGGGCGCAGATAGCGGAGATGCTGAGCGAAGCGCTGAGCGGATTGAATAAAAGGTAAAAAGCCCTTGCCTGAACATGGCACCTATGGTATAATATTGAAGGTGGGCGGAGAAGCTGTGTCAAGACACAGTGCCCACCCCGCCCCCGGGAGTCCAGCTCGGGGGCGGCTTTTTGTTGATATTGACAATATGGCTTTGCCGGGCGACCGGTTACAGGGATGGGGCTTGCGGCGCCGGGCCTGATCTTGCCTTGCCCAGGGTTTCTGGCAGCAGGCAGAGCCCTTATCCGTGCTGCTCCTCCTCGCCGGACTTATCCTGCCGATATATCTTATGGCGAAAAAATACGGATAACGCCGGACGAGCAAAGAGCGGACGCTTTTTTAAAAGGCGTCCGCTCTTTCTTATTTATTTCGCGTATTCGATTGCCTTGGTCTCCCTGAGGACGTGGACCTTGATCTGTCCGGGGTAGGTAAGCTCGTCCTCTATCTTTTTGGCGATGTCCCTTGCGAGCAGGACCATCTGGTCCTCGGAGACCTCCTCGGGCTTGACCATGACCCGGATCTCGCGTCCGGCCTGGATGGCGTAGCAGCCCGCGATGCCCGGGAAGCTTCTCGAGACCTCCTCGAGCTTTTCCAGTCTCTTGACGTAGTTCTCGATATTCTCGCGCCTCGCGCCCGGCCTCGAGGCCGAGATCGCGTCCGCCGCCTGGACCAGGCAGGCTATGACCGTGTGCGGTTCCACGTCGCCGTGGTGTGCCTCGATGGCGTGCAGTACCTCGGGGGATTCCTTGTACTTGCGCGCCACGTCCACGCCTATCGAGACGTGGCTGCCCTCGACCTCGTGGTCGATGCTCTTGCCCAGATCGTGCAGCAGGCCCGCGCGCTTTGCAGTAGTCACGTCCACGCCCAGCTCCGAGGCCAGCAGCCCGGAGATGTGCGCGACCTCTATCGAGTGGTTCAGCACGTTCTGGCCATAGCTTGTGCGGTATTTCATCCTGCCGAGCAGCTTTATAATCTCCGGATTCAGACCATGGATGTTCGTCTCGAACGCGGCCCTCTCGCCCTCGGCCTTGATGGTGGCGTTGACCTCTCTCTGCGCTTTCGCGACCATTTCCTCTATCCTCGCCGGGTGAATGCGCCCATCCTGGATGAGCTTCTCGAGCGCTATCCTCGCGACCTCGCGCCGCACCGGGTCGAAGCTCGAGAGCGCTATCGCCTCCGGCGTGTCGTCTATTATCAGATCGCAGCCGGTGAGCGTTTCGATGGAACGAATGTTGCGTCCCTCTCGTCCTATTATGCGGCCCTTCATCTCGTCGTTGGGGAGTGGTACGACGGAGACGGTTATCTCGCTGGCGTGATCGGCCGCGCAGCGCTGTATCGCGGTGGCGATTATCTCTCTGGCCTTTTCCTCGGCCTCTTCCTTGTACTGGGCTTCGACCTCGCGGACCTTGGCGGCCATCTCGTGGGTGACTTCGGACTCGACGTTCGAGATGAGGTAGGCCTTGGCCTCGTCCACGGTGTAGCCGGAGATCTTCTCAAGCATTTCGAGCTGGCTCTTTTTGACGAGCTTTATCTCCTCCTGCTGGGCCTCGGCCTGAGCGATCTTCTGATTCAGAGTCTCGGTCTTTTTCTCAAGCGTATCGGTCTTGCGGTCGAGGGTCTCCTCCTTCTGCTGGAGCCTGCGCTCCTGTTTGGAGAGCTCGGCGCGGCGTTCCTTGACCTCGCGCTCGTACTCACTGCGGCTCTTGTGTATCTCTTCCCTCGCCTCCACAAGCGCTTCGCGCTTTTTCGACTCAGCGGCCTTGATAGACTCGTTTATGATCCGCTTTGCCTCTTCTTCAGCGCTGGAGATCTCACGCTCGGCGACCTTTTTGCGGTAGCTGATGCCCAGAAAAAAGCCTATTACCAGCGTAGCTATGCAGGCAACGCCGGCTATTATCCATTCCATAGTTTCAGTATACGCCTCCCTTTCAACAAATATTGCCAGTAATAAAGACGGGACGGCAAACTGCCCCGTGTAAAGTTTTAATATCAAGGGGTTCCCCAGCCCCACAATATTATCGAATCATTTTACACCTTCTGCGGGCATTATGTCAAGCAGACTTCTATGTCGTCAGGGCCGGGGCGGCGCTTTTGCATCTGACTTAGCAGATGCAAAAGCGGTATGATCTGCTGGAGGTGAAGATTGTGCTCAGATATCTGCCGGAAAAGATCATTGCCTTTTTTGCTGCGGTATCCCTGCTGCTGATGCTTGCCGCGGCGGGCGCGGCCGCGCTGGACATTGGCGCGCGAGAGCTGCTCGGGTATTTAGCCGTTTCTCTGGCATACTGCCTGTTTGCCGCCATGCTCTTTCTGCTGTGCCGGCGGCTGCCGGAGCGGTATATGCTGCCGCTCGTCGTACTGACGGCGTTCTGCATGCGCCTGCCTTTCGCCCTGCTGCCCGAGCAGACGCAGACCAGCGATTTTTTGCTGCTCTACAACGCGGCGGGGGCGCTCGCGGGCGGCGATATCTCGGCGCTCACGGGCAGCTATTTTCAAATGTGGGGTTACCAGATACCCTTCGTGTTCTACGAAGCGCTTGTGCTCGCTTCAGGCGGCGGGATCGCGCTGCTCAGGCTCCTGAACGCGGCTTGGATGAGCGGCACGGCCGGGCTGTGCTTTCTGCTGGCAAGGCGGGCGGGCGGGACGAGAGCCGGTTTCGTGTCTGGAATGCTGTACGCGGCGTACCCGGGCGCGCTGGCCATGGCCTCCGTGCTGACGAACCAGCACATCAGCCTGTTTTTCATCCTGCTCGGCGTGTACCTGCTCATCGAACGCGGGGCCTTCTCCGAGGGCGGCACGCCGCCCTCGCGGCTGCTGTGGAGCGTGCTCGCGGGTCTGAGCCTCTCGTTCGGAAATCTCATGCGCCCGGAGGCGGTGCTCGCGCTGGCCTCGGCTGTTGTGGCGGCGCTCGTCCTGCTCGTCAGGGGCGCACAGGGACGGAAGTCGCTGCTCGTGCCCCTGTGCGCGATGCTCGCCGCATATCTTGCGCTCGGCCTCGCTGCCTCGGCCCTGACATCGGGCCTCGCGCCGAACGGCATCGGCAACAACAGGCCGGAATGGAAGCTGGTATTGGGCCTCGACACGGAGAGCTCCGGCATGTACTCGGACGAGAACGCCTTCATACTTGAGATAGAGGACGACGCGGCGCGGCACGAGGCCGCACGGGAGGTCATAAGCGAGTCGCTCGCCGGCTGCGAGAGCATACCGGCCTTTCTGTGGCAGAAGCTGAAGCTGTTTTGGGGCGCACGGGAGGACCTGGGCTATGTGGAGGGCGGTCTGCCCTTTGGAGAGGCGGCAGTGCTGAGCGGGGAGCGCGCGGCCTTTTTGCTGATGACGGCGCTGGCAATGTATGGCTGCGTTGTGCTGCTCAGGCGCCGCGCCGGGGCGGTGGAGCTGCTGCTCATGTGCCTGGTCGCAGCGAATTTCCTTTGCTACCTCGTCATTGAGATACAGCCGAGATACCGCATGTTCATAATGCCGGCGGTCTTTGCACTGGCTGCCGCCGGCTATGGACAAGGGCGGGAAAAGCGTGTATAATATTTGGGCTATTGATGGAGCGGAGGTAAGGACTTGTCTTATCTGACCTACCTGCTGCCGCTGGCTGCGGCGGCGTTCGTGATATGGTGCGCCTGGCAGTGGCTGCCGCTGTTCGCCGGGGAGCGGCTTGAGGAGCCTGCTGAGGCGGATGGGGAGACGGAGGAAACCTGGCTCGAGGCTCCCGAGAAGAAAAAGAAGAAGATAAAAAAACCGCCCTTCAGCTTTGCCTGCGAATGCGGCAGGCTGACTAGGAAGGACGTGCTCGCGGCGATCATCATCTGCGTCGCCTACGGCGTCACGGCCTTCACCGGCCTCGGCGACAGGACCGCCCCGCAGAGCTGGTGCGAGTTCACGGAGCGGGGCCGCTACGTGATCGTCGAGCTGCCGGAGAGTACCGTGATAGGGAACATCCGCTATTATACCGGCCTGCACACCGGCTCCTACTCTCTGGCCGTGTCTGAGGACGGGGAGACCTGGACGGAGCTCGGCGAGATGGAACAGGGCTACGCCGACCTGTTCAAGTGGCTGGACTTCCCGGCGGAGGACATGGAGGACCCGCCGGAGCGCATCGAGGGCAAGTACCTGCGCATAACCGCCTCGGCGACGCTGTCGCTGGGCGAGGTCGCCATCTACGATACATGGGGCAACATGCTGGACTCGGGCACGTTCAGCTATGACGACGGCGCCGCGCCGCTCTTTGATGAGCAGGAGCTGGTGCCGGAGGCCGCGACCTACTTAAACAGCAGCTACTTTGACGAGATATACCACGCGCGGACGGCGCTCGAGCATATAGAGAACATCTACCCCTACGAGATAACGCACCCGCCTCTGGGAAAGCTCATAATCGGCATCGGCATCCGCATCTTCGGCATGACGCCCTTCGGCTGGCGTTTCATGGGCACGCTCTTTGGTCTGCTCATGCTGCCGATACTGTATGACTTCATAAAGCGCATGAGCGGCTCGACGAGGATAAGCATCTGCGGCACGGTGATCTTCGCCTTCGACTTCATGCACTTCGTACAGACGAGGATAGCGACGATTGACACCTATGCAGTGTTTTTCATCCTGCTCATGTACCTGTTCATGTGGAGGTTCGTGTCGGGGGGCAAATGGCGGCACCTTGCGCTCTCGGGTCTGTTCTTCGGGCTGGGCGCGGCGAGCAAGTGGACCTGCGTCTACGCGGGCGGCGGGCTGGCCGTCATCTGGCTGATGTATTGGATAAGCCGCAGGCGCGACGAGGGCTTCTGGCGCGACTTTATCTCGAATTGCGCGTTTTGCCTCGTGTTTTTCGTGGCCCTGCCCGCGGCCATCTACTACGCGAGCTACTACTGCTACGGCACAGCGAAGGGGCTGGAAGGCGGCCTCGGCATGTACTTCACGAAGGACTACGCGAAGATCGTCTGGGACAATCAGGTGTATATGTGGGAATACCACTCGGATCTGGTGTCCACGCACCCCTACTCGAGCCGCTGGTACCAGTGGCTGGTGGACGCGAGACCGATACTGTACTACCTCGAGTATTTCGACGACGGCACCAAGAGCGCCTTCGGAGCTTTCCTGAACCCGGTGTTCTGCTGGGGCGGGCTATTCGCCATAATAGGCTGCGGCGTGCTGGCGGTGAAGGACAGGGACGGGCGCGCGGCCTTCATAGTCATTGGCTACCTTGCGCAGTTTTTGCCCTGGGTGCTGGTGACGAGGTTGACTTTTGCATACCACTATTTCCCCTCGGAGGTGTTCATGGCCCTGGCCCTCTGCCACATGTGGCGGCGCTGCCGGGACGAGGGGCTGTACCGCTGGGAGCGGCAGATGTACGCTTTCACCGGCCTGAGCGTTCTTCTGTTCACGGCCTTCTACCCGGTCCTCACCGGCGTCAGGACGGCCCGGTGGTACACGACATATTTCAATAAATGGTTCCCCAGCTGGCCGTTCTGAAAGGGACCCGCATCCACGGGGCCAACGGGCGCAAGACATATCAAGAATAGATATCAGGTGAAAGAGAATGTTTTTAGCTGATTACCATGTACACAGCACCTGTTCCTTTGACGCGAAGAACAGGATGGCCGAGATGGCGAAGGTGTCGAAGCAGCGCGGGCTCTCTGAGGTCTGCTTCACCGACCACTGTGACTTCGGCATGTCCGAGACGATGCAGATAGGCCCGGACAGCTTCACGCTGCCGAAGCAGCAGGCGCATCAGTATATAGAGGCGCTGGAGAAGGCTCCGGAGGGTATCTACATGACCCTGGGTCTGGAGCTGGGCGAGGGCAATCACGACCCCGCAAGGGCCAAGCGTATCTATGCCATGCCGGAGTACGACTTCATACTCGGCTCCCTGCACAACCTCCGGGACGAGCAGGACTTCTATTATATACAGTATGAGAGCTACGAGCAGTGCTTCGAGCTGTACGACCGCTATCTGGACGAGCTTATCGAGCTGGCGGGCATCAATTGCTTCGACGCCATGGCGCACATAGGCTACTGCCTGAGGTACATGCACAAGCGCGGCTTTGACGCGCAGGTGACGATGGAGCGCAACGGCGACAAAGTGGACGTTCTTTTGCGGACGCTCATAGAGAACGGCAAGGGCATAGAGCTGAACGTGGCGGACCTCGTACCGGGTGGACGGGAGGACCCGCTGCTCATGACCTTCCCCTCGGTGGACATACTCAGAAGGTACCGCGAGCTGGGCGGAGACATCATAACGGTCGGCTCGGACGCGCACAATACGAAGGCAGCTGGTATTGGCATCAGGGAAGGCTATGAGCTGCTGCAGGATTGCGGATTCAGGTATACGGCGATATACAGAAGGCACAAGCCCGAGTTCAAGAGAATAGAGCTTTAGGAGGAGAAAAAATGCTGGCTATAGGTTCCGACCACGGCGGATATGCGCTCAAGCAGGTGATCATGAAGCACCTCGAGGAACGTGGGATAGAGTATAAGGACTTCGGCACGTATAACGAGGAGAGCTGCGACTATCCGGACTACGGCGAGGCGGTGGCGCGGGCGGTTGCCTCCGGCGAGTACGAGCGCGGCATCGTCATCTGCGGGACGGGTATTGGAATATCGATCTCGGCGAACAAGGTGCACGGGATACGGGCGGCGCTGTGCGCGGACTGCTTCTCGGCGGAGATGGCGAGGCGTCACAACGACGCGAACATACTGGCGATGGGTGAGCGTACGCTTGGGCCGGGGTTGGCGATGAAGATATGCGACATCTTTCTGGACACAGGCTTCGACGGGGGCCGGCACGCAAGAAGGGTCGCGAAGATAATGGCGATAGAGGGCAGGGAGCAATAAGCCCTGCCGGGAGGCAGCATGGCGAAGAACAACAGGCCGGATGTCTATAAGGGCCGAAGGAAAAAACTGAATGTGCTTGGAATAGTGCTGTCAGTGCTGGCGGTGCTCATCGTGGCGCTGTTCGTGGTGTTCGGGGCGTTCCAGAAGTACATCGTGTACGAGAACAGCGGCATATCGATAGACATGCCGATACTTGCGACGCAGGCGCCCGAGGGCGCGACGGATGCGAGCGGCTTCGAGCAGGTGAACGCGGAGCTGGGGATCGGCGAGCCGGATTACTCGGATATAGAGTCACGCGTGGACGAGGACATGGGGAGCGTAAAGGCGATCTACGTGCCGACGGAGAGCGTGACTGCGGAGGGCGTGACGGCGTACGTGAACATGCTGGGGAGCGCCGGCGCGAACGGGCTGGTGCTGGACGTGAAGCCCGTTAGCGGCCAGCTGGCGTGGGCCTCGACCTCGCAGATCGCGAACGACTACGGCACCGTGGGAACCACGGACCTGGCCTCGCTGGTGAGCACGCTGAAGAAGCAGGACATATATCTTGTGGCGCAGCTTTCCTGCTGCACTGACGCGCTGATGGCGACGCGGTGCCCGACGGCGGCGCTGACGACGCAGAGCGGGGTGCCGTATTCGGACTCGGACGGCACATGGCTGGACCCGTATAACAGCATGACGGCGGACTATCTGGTGCAGCTGTGCACGGAGCTTGCGGACATGGGCTTTGACGAGCTTCTGCTGAAGAATCTGGCGATGCCTCAGACGGACGCTGCGCTGAACTATACGGTGGTGCTCAGCAGCGTACCCAGTCCGGTATCGGCGGTGTGCGGGCTTGCTATGGATCTGACGACGCAGCTTGCAAACAAGGATGTGCTCATCTCGGCGATATTGGACACGCAGTCGCTCAGGAGCGGGCTGTCGGCGCAGTCGGGGCAGGACATCAGCGTGTTTGCGAAGCTGTTCGACCGGTTCTATTGCGCGGGCGACACGGTGTGGCGTGCGACGGTGGACCGGGACAGTGTGGACTATTGGATGTACGACGGCGACTTGAGTCTCCGCTTCGTCCCCATCTTTCCCTTCACCGGCAGCCAGACGGAATTCTCCTGCTGGGTATACAGGGTCCCGGAAGAGCTCATGGTTTCTGAACAATGAAAATAACGAAGCAGGCGGCTTGCCGCCTGCTTCGTTATTTTCATGCCTTTTCCAGTATGATGGCGCCGTCTTTTACTCGGGCTTCCAGCCTGTCGCCTGGGGAGACCTGGGCGCTCAGGATGGCGTCGGCGGCGGGATCTTCGAGCAGGGCGCTTATCTGGCGGCGCAGCGGCCGCGCGCCGTAGCTGGGGTCGAAGCCCCGCTCCGCCAGCAATGCCAGGGCATCGCCGCTCACCTGCAGCTCTACCCCAAGCGCCCGCATCCGTTCGCACACAGCGTCCGTCATCCCGCGCGCGATCTTCAGCACGTCCTCGCGGCTCAGGCGGCTGAACACTATCGTGTCGTCCACGCGGTTCAAAAACTCCGGCCTGAAGGTCTGCCTCAGCTCTGCCATGACGGCCTCCTTCACTTTGGAGTCCCTGTCGCCGGCGCCGCCGGAAAAGCCCAGCGCTGGGCGGTTCTCCGTTATCGCCTTTGCGCCGATGTTAGAGGTCATCACCACGATCGTGCTCCGAAAATCCGCACGCCTGCCCGCCGAATCCGTCAGCCGGCCGTCCTCCATGATCTGCAGCAGCAGGTTGTATACATCCTCGTGCGCCTTCTCGATCTCGTCAAAGAGCACGACCGACCACGGCCTGCGCCGCACCCGCTCCGTGAGCTGGCCGCCCTCGCCGTAGCCCACATAGCCCGGGGGCGAGCCTATGAGCTTCGAGACCGCGTGCTTTTCCATAAACTCGGACATGTCCAGCCGGATGAGCGCCTCGCGGTCGCCATATACCGCCTCTGCAAGGGCGCGGCAGAGCTCGGTCTTGCCTACGCCGGTCGGCCCGAGAAAGATGAAGCTGCCCATCGGCCGTCTCGGGTCAGACAGCCCCACACGGCCCCGGCGTATCGCCCGCGCCACGGCGGATACGGCCTCGTCCTGGCCGATGACCCGCCGGTGCAGGGATTCCTCCAGCCTGAGCAGCCGCGCGCTCTCCGGCTCTGAGATGGACGAGGCCGGCACGCCCGTCCAGGCCGAGACCACGTCGGCCACGTCCGAGGCCTCGACCGTGCGCCGTGCCTGCGGCCCAGACTCGAGCCGCACCCGCGAGGCGGCCTCGTCGAGCAGGTCTATGGCCTTGTCGGGCAGGAAACGGTCGCAGATATAGCGGGTCGAGAGCTTGACGGAGGCGGTGATCGCCTCGTCGCTTATCGTGAGGCCGTGGTGAGATTCGAGCGAGGCTCTAAGGGCGCGCAGCATGCGCACGCAGTTGGTCTCGTCCGGCTCCGGCACGTCCACGGGCTGGAACCGGCGCTCGAGCGCGGCGTCCTTTTCGATGTGCTTGCGGTATTCCTCGGGCGTGGTGGCTCCTATGACCTGTATCTCGCCACGTCCGAGGGCGGGTTTGAGGATGTTGGCGGCGTCAATGGCGCCCTCGGCGGAGCCTGCGCCGACGATCGTGTGCAGCTCGTCGATGAAAACTATGACGTCCCCGGCGCGCTGGACTTCTTTTATGATGCACTTGACCCTGTCCTCGAAGTCGCCGCGGTACTTGGTGCCTGCGAGCATGGAGGCGAGATCCAGGGTGACGATGCGGCGGTTTTTGAGGGTGTCGGGCACCTCCCCGCGGGCGACGCGGCGGGCAAGGCCCTCGGCGACGGCGGTCTTGCCAACTCCCGGCTCGCCGACAAGGACGGGATTGTTCTTGGTGCGGCGGGAGAGGATCTGTATGACGCGGGCGATCTCGCGCTCGCGGCCGACGACGGGGTCGGAGCCGCCTCCTCCGGCGATGAGGGTGAGGTCGCGGCTGAACTGGTCGAGGACGCGGGTCTCTGCACGGCGATAGGGCGGCCTGAGCGGGGTCTGGCTGCCGCGGCCCTGTTCCTGACGGCCGGGGCGGCTCTCCGGGGAACCGAACAGGTCGAGTATGTCCGTGTAGATGAGGTCAGGCTCGTGCCCGGCGTTCACGAGCAGCCTGACGGCTGCGCAGTCGCAGAGGCGGAGCAGGCCGAGCAGAAGGTGCTCGGTGCCGACGTAGCCCTGGCCGAGCCTGTGCGCCTCGTCGGCCGCGCGCTCGATGGCGGCGACGGCGTTGGCGGTCAGGCCCTGTTCCGGGGCACCGGGAGTGCCGGAGCCGTTCTCGTCCGCGACAAGTCTGGTGAGCGAGGCCATATCGAGGCCGCGCTCGCGCAGGAGCTTTGCGCCGAGGCTCTCGGTCTCGGCAGCGATGCCGAGCAGGAGATGCTCCGTGCCTACATAGCTGTGGCCGAGCGAGGCGGCGGCATCCCTGGCCGCCGCTATCGCGCCCGAGGCGCGTTCTGTGAATCTTGCGCTGTTTTTCATGCCATCCATAGCCTCCCTGAGCGATCATACCACGCGCCGGACGCCGAAGCGGGCGAACGGGCGCGACAGAGAAAGTATTTCCAGCCAAAGCCGCTTATAATCGGCCGCAAAGCAAATCGCTATTGATTTTCGCGGACATTGTGATAAAATGCTCATGTACCGGATCCTGAAAAGGAATGTATAAATACATATCGAACGGAGGTAACAACATGGCATACGTTATCACTGACAGCTGCGTTTCCTGCGGCACCTGCGCGGCCAACTGTCCTGTCGAGGCTATCGACATGGGCGATGACAAGTACGTCATCGATCAGGACAAGTGCGTCTCCTGCGGCACCTGCAAGGAGAATTGCCCCGCCGACGCCATAGTCGAGGAGTAATCGCAAAATAGGAAAGGGCCGCTTTTGCGGCCCTTTTTATTTATCATCGAGGCGTGCAATGGTCGGGAAAGGAGCGGACAGTGCCGGAGCTATGGAAAAACGGGCCGCGCTACGAGGGCGCGGGGGCCTTTCCGATAACGACGGATTCGGTCCTGCTGGCGGACTTCGTGAAGCCGAAGCCGGGCAGGGCGGTGGAGCTGTGCTCGGGCGCGGGGCTTATATCTCTGCTGCTGCTCGCGCGGGAGCCGAGGCTCAGTATAGACTGCGCGGAGATAGACGAGGCCGCGTCGCGCTCGGCGGAGCGGAACTTTGCGTCAAACGGCTTTGCTGAGGCGGCGAGGCCGCTTTGCATAGATATACGCGAGCACCGCTCGAGGCTGGAGCACGCGGCGTATACGCTCGCGGTGTGCAACCCGCCGTATTTCCCCAAGAACAGCGGCATGGTCTCGGAGACGCGGGCGCGAGCGGTGGCGAGGTCGGAGCGGGGCTGCACGCTGTCGGAGGTGGTCGCTGCGGCGGTCTGGTGCCTGAGGACCGGGGGCGCGTTCTGCCTCGTGCACAGGCCGGAGCGGCTCTCGGAGCTGTTCGGAGCCATGTGCGCGGCGGGGCTGGAGCCGAAGCGCCTGAGGCTGGTGCAGCACAGACTGGAGAAGCCGCCGAGCCTTGCGCTGGTTGAGGGCCGCAAGGGCGCGAGACCGGGGCTGGAGGTGCAGCCGGCGCTCATCCTGACGGACGCCGAGGGCCGGGACACGGCCGAGGCACGCAGGATATACCACAGGGAGGAGAACTGATGGCCGGGAAACTCTATCTTGTCGGCACGCCGATAGGCAACCTTGGCGACCTCTCGCCCCGGGCGAGACGCACGCTGGAGGAGGCGGACTTCATCGCCGCCGAGGACACGAGGGTGACGCTCAAGCTGCTGAATCACTTCGGCATCTCGAAACCGCTCGTGAGCTATTACCAGCACAATAAGGAGCGAAGCGGGGAAAGGATAGTCGAGCGCATCCTCTCGGGCGAGAACTGCGCGCTGGTGACGGATGCGGGGATGCCGATAGTGTCCGACCCGGGCGAGGACCTCGCAGTCGCCTGCGCTGCTGCGGGCATAGAGATAACTGCGGTGCCGGGGCCGTGCGCGGCGGTGACGGCGCTGGCGCTCTCCGCGCTGCCGGCGGGAAGATTTTGCTTCGAGGGCTTTCTGTCCACATCGAAAAAGAGCCGGGAGGAACACCTCGAGTCTCTCCGGGACGAGAAACGCACGATGATCTTCTACGAGGCGCCGCACAAGCTGCAGAAGACGCTCGAGGACATGGCGCGCGCCTTCGGGCCTGAGCGCAGGGTCTCGCTCTGCCGGGAGCTGACCAAGCTGCACGAGGAGGTCCTGCGCACGACTCTGGGCGAGGCGGAGGTGCTATATGGGGCGGAGCCGCCGAGGGGCGAGTTTGTACTCATAGTAGAGGGCGCGCCAGAGCGCTCGGAGGAGCGGATGCCGGTCGAGAAGGCGCTCGAGAGGGTAAAATATTACCGCAGCGAGGGCCGCTCGATGAAGGAGGCGGCAAAGCTCGCTGCGGCAGATACCGGATATTCAAAAAACGAGCTCTACGAGCTGACGCTCAGGGAGCGGGATCAAAAATAGCCTCGACCCTGCGGATGTAGGCGGGCAGGGCGCCCTCGAAGTCTACGCCCCAGGGCCTCGGGGTGTCCCGATGATAGCTTCGGACGATGCTCTCGCGCACGAGCGCGCTGGCGGCCTCTAGCGCCTGACCGGCGGAGGCCCCGCGCACGAGCAGGGCGGCGAAGGCCGAGGCAAAGATGTCGCCCGTGCCGTAGAACACGCCGTCCAGGGCGCGGGACATGGCGGCGAAGCTCTCGCCCGTGGAGAAATCACGCACGACTATGCCTATCTCGTCCCCGGAGGGGTGGACGCCGGTGATGGCGGCGACCCGGGGGCCGAGTCTCGCCAGCCCGTTAAAGAGGCGGTCGATGTACTCGGGCGAGTGCGGTGCGGGGAGATACTCCTCGCCCGTGAGCAGCGCGGCCTCGGTTATGTTCGGCGTGACGACATGGACGCGGGAGAACAGCGCCCTGAACGCGCCGCACAGCTCGTCGCCGAGTCCGGCATAGTAGCGGCCGTTGTCGGCCATGGCAGGGTCGCAGACGATGAGGGTATCCTCCGTGGCGAGCTGGTCGATGACCTGCCCGAGCAGCTCCACCTGCGCGGGCGAGGCGAGATAGCCGGAATATATGCCGTCGATGGGCATGCCGATGCTGTGCCAGTGGCGGGCCATGGGCAGCATCTGGTCGGTGAGGTCGCGGAAGGTCCAGCCGGTGAACTCTCCGGTGTGCGTGGAAAAGAGCGCGGTGGGCATGCAGGCGCACTCGACGCCCGTGGCCGAGACTACCGGCAGCGCGACGGTGAGCGAGCATTTCCCGAAACCGGAGATATCATGTACGGCGACGATCCTGTTCAGTTTATCCATAGCTTTATCCATAAGCGACATTGTAGCACCATTTTTCTTCTCTGGCAACGGCAAATAAACATGGGAGGCGGGCAGAGTGGACAGAAACTGGACGGAGCGCATACCGCCCGAGGGCAGCGGGGCGGACTATGCGGTGACAGTCGAGGGCGACGAGCTGGAGCCGTATATAAAAAAAGGTGCCGTCGCCTGTATAAAACGCGGCGCTGAGATACGCGACGGGGACGTGGGCCTGTTTTTCGCGGACGGCCGTATGGTCTTCCGGCAGTACTGCGAGGACTGGGCGGGCAATGTGTATCTGTTCTGCGTGAACAGGAAAAGACCGGAGCTGGACATCCGACTGCCAAAGTCGGAGAGCGCCCCGGTCTGTTCGTTCGGTAAAGTGCTGCTGGATACGGAGGTGCCGCTGCCCTAGGCGTTTTTCCAGGGAAAATCCTGCCACGCGCCGCCGTTTAAGCGGTGCAGCTCCTCGGTGGACTGCATCCAGAGCTCGGCGGAGTCGCGCTCGGGATAGAATTCGCAGAACTCCCCGTCCACGAAGGTGTAAAAGCGCGAGACGTCGGTGCACATGCCGTAGGTCGGCACCTGTTTTATGGGCAGGAAGAAGCTCCACGGCTCGCCGTTTTTCGTACCCTCGTAGTGCAGGCCCTCTGCGTTCACCCAAAGCTCGCCCTCGCCGACGATCTCGGAGGTCGCCTGATTTTTGAGCAGCCTGTTCTCGGGCAGCATGCCGAGTTTCACATGTTCTCTCACCTCGTAGCCGGGCTCGGCTGCGAGTTTTCTTATGTAGGCGCGCTGCTCATCGAACCAGACACGCGGCGTGTCGGGTATGACGCTGTCCTCGCCCTCGGGGATGAGGTCGTAGTACTCGTTCAAGTGCGCGGCGTTCCCGCAGTTTTTGCACCAGATACGGTCGCCGGCGCTGGCTGTGACGAGCGCCTTGCCGCATTTCGGGCACCAGTAGAGCAGCTGATGGAGGTTTTCAGCCATACGGCCCCTGCCGTCGTACTTCACGCGCGCGGTCTTGTTCCACTCGTAGTCGTCATGGTAGAGCTTCTCGTCCATGATGGCCTGTATCTCGTCGGCGGAGAGCTCGGCGAGCTGCTCCGGCGTAAAGAGTACGCCGACCTGGACTTCTACCTTGCCCGGCCTGTCAATGAGGTTGAACTTCGGCGCGGTGAGATAGCCGCCGGAGATCTTGGTGTAGAGCACCGGGACCTTGAGGCTCTTGAGCAAATGCCCGCCGCCGATGGCGCAGGGCTGGTTCGCGCCGGAGATGGAGCTCATGCCCTCGGGCAGGAGGATGATCCTGCCGCCGGAGCGGATGATGCGCAGTATCTGGCGGATGGAGTTTGGCTGCTTTGTGAAGTTCTTCTTGGGCACGGTCTGCATCTGCGTGAGCACGCCGTGGAGGTGGCTGCGGAAGAATTCGTTGTAGCCCACGACGAAGTTGAAGGTGTCGGGCCAGAAAGCCGGGGCCGTGAAGACATAGTCCTCGCGCGAGGCGTGGTTGGATACGACTATGTACGGCTTGCCGCGATAGGGCTTTATGTCGTCGACATATGTGAAGCTGACTCCCAGCTTTTTGCGGAACAACGTGTTGGCCACGCCGACCATGAACCTGAATTTCAGCTTGTTAACGGGCTTGAGCTTGCAGTTATCTATACTCTGTTTCAGCGTCGGCTTATCCATAAGGCACCGCTCCCATCAAAAGATCAGGGGCTGGAGATATTGCCCCCTGCCCCTGATTATAGACACATTGTTCAAAAAGTTCAAGCATTATCTCCGCGCCGCTCGAGCAGGGCGAGCCTGATCTCGTGCCTGCTGACGGAATCCTCGAGGGAGTCTATGCGCCCGTGGAGCCGTGCGTGGCCCCGGTTATTGTCGCCTGTGAGGGTCTCGAGGTTCTTGGCCAGGCCCTCGACGGTGCTGCCGAGCTTGGTGATGATGGTGTTGAGCTTAATGATGGGCGTGACGAGGCTTATTGCCACACCCACGAGCGCGGCAATGACGCTTATTGCGGCCCAGTCGCTCACGAGGCTCACCACCTTGCGAACTCGCCATGGCCTATGCCCCCATAAAGCATTTCGATGTCGTCGATGTCGGCGCGGCGGCGGGCGAGGTAGACTGCGCGCAGCTCCTCGTAGCGCTGCTGGAAGAAGCTTGCCGCGCTGGGGTTTTCGTCCACGAGCAGGTTTGCGGCGAGGCCGTAGGGCATGGCGGCAAGACCATAGTTCGTGTCCACGGGCAGGCTGTCGTCCATGCCCTCGGCGGGCAGCCAGTCGGCGGTCTCGCCCATGAGGGTCCGCAGCTCCGCGGTGAGCGCGTTGAGGATGGAAGGCGCACGCAGTTCGTACTCTTTAGTGTCGGAGGTCCGGGCCTCGCCGGTGGAGGAAAGCTCGTCCATGAGCACCATTGCGGCCTTGAATACGCTCTCGACGGTCGTCATATGTAACAGCTCCTTTCAGGTGCCCGCTCGCCCGTGTTCGGGGCGGGCGGGCTTCACTATCAGTCAGTTCTTTTTGGGTTCGTCGTAGCTGAGCGCGAGCTTGCTGTCGGATATGCCCTCGGTGGTGGGGTCGGCCACTACGCCGAGCAGAGTGAGCACGGCAAAGACCGCGTTCACGAGGTCAAGAAGCTTCGCCTGTATGCCCTCGAGTTCCAGCGTAAAGCCGAAGATACCGGCCACGACCTGCGCGAGCAGGAGCAGCGCGGGTATCATGGAGAGCCAAAAGAGCTTATTTTTGAGCCTGA
This sequence comes from uncultured Eubacteriales bacterium, assembly GCA_900546615.1. Lineage (GTDB taxonomy): Bacteria > Bacillota > Clostridia > Oscillospirales > Oscillospiraceae > Scatomorpha > Scatomorpha pullistercoris. The sequence continues at coordinate 39,533 of URDJ01000022.1, forward strand.
CCTTCCAGTTTATCATTTGTCATTTACCTCCATTCATTCTGTAGAGCATTACCCAGACCTGCTGCCTCGTCACGGGAGCGTCGGGGTTCGTGCCGTCGGAGATGTCCGAGGCCATCACCCATTCGCGGGCCAGCTCCTCCTCGGTCTTCTCAGGCTCGGGCGAAGGCGACGGCGTCGTCCCGCCGAGGCCGTTCAGGCCGGATGCGGCGATGACGTCGGGGTAGTTGATATACGCCGCGTCCATGTCGACGCGCCCGGATATGCCGGAGACACTGCCGGAGCTGGTGTACTGCCAGATGCCTCCCGCCTGAGCGGGTTTGGAGCTGAGGTTGGGCTTTGCCGGCCACTGGGCGAGCCATACATCGTACTGCTTCGGGATATCTGCGTCGTAATAGGTGCTGAGATACGCCGGGTTCGTGTAGACCATGGCGTAGTACCCCGCTTTTTCGACGGCGTCGCAGAAGGCCCGTGCGAGCGAGCTGACGAGCGTTTTGGTGACGGCGACGCCGTTTTTCTTGGCTGTGCTCTGGCTGTCGCCCTCGTAATCGAAGGCGATGGGGAATTCGAGCTTGTAGGGTTTAACGGCCTCCACCGCGTAGAGAGCCTCTTTCGCGGCCATGTCGGCGGTGTAGGCATAAGAGAACCAGTAGATGCCGCAGGGGATGCCGAGGCGGTTGCACTCGGTGATGTTGCGCTTGAACTTGGTATCCAGGCTGCCCTGACCGAAGCCGGCCCGGAGCATGGCGAAGCCGACCCCGTCGGCCTTGGCCTTTTCCCAGTCGATGTCCCCCTGCCATTGGGAGACGTCGATGCCCTTCATGATGCTTGTGGTCGTAGTATCAGCCGTGTTGTCCACCTCCATTTCGGTCTCCCCGGAGTCGAACCAGAGGAGAAGATAGCTGTATATGGTTCTGCCGTCGCCCTTTATGCGGGTCTGGCCGTCGTACCACTGGGAGCTGCCGCCGCCGTCAAGGATGAGGCCGTTGACAATGCCGAGTGCCTGCATCCTGTCGGTCATGCTCTCGAGCGTGTAGCCCGCCGCCGTGACCTCTACGGTGCAGTTACCGTTTTTGTCGAAGCCCCACCAGGTCCGCGTGGTGTTTCTGCGGACGTTTGCGGCCTGACGCGACATGGTGTCGTCGCGGCGCTTGCCGCCGACGAGGACGGGAATGGTCGAAAGGTAGTTGGCCTTCGACATATCTGCCGCCATGACGGGCAGCTCGCCATCGTTCCAGGCAAAGCCGTAGTCGAGCCAGTCCTCGCGTGAGATGAGGCTGCCGCCGATCTTGTAGTTGCCGACGGCCGAGGGCCTGACGCCCACGGTGTACCAGTGGGCGTTCGTGACGATGAGCTTGCCGGGGTGTTTGCCTTTGTTCGCCTCATACACGGCCTGTACGTCGGTGTAGGGCGAAACGTGGTCGTCATACAGCTCCGCGCGGAGCAGTTTGCCGGTGTAGATCATGGTTTTCCTCCCAAAGAGGCCGCGCTGGACGCGCCGTGGCTGTCCGACGGGCCTTCAATGTACAGGATATGCGCCGGTATGCCGCGGGGTGCAGCGTTCATACGCAGAAACATGGGGCGATGCCGTGACTCATAAATTCGTAGGTGGAAAGGGAGCTGCCCGATTCGTCCACGGCGGCGTACTGCCCGTCGGTCACGGAGGGGCTGCGCGTCCACCAGATCGCGGCGGTGGCCGGCGTATCATGCCTGTACTTAACGTTATTCATGCCGCTCTCAAAATAGGCATACTGCTTTTGCATATCCGCCTCGTAATAGCTGCTGCTGCCGCTGTAGCCGAGCACCTCAAACTCGGAAGGGAGAAAAACGTTCTCGGTGGTAGCGGTGATGGCATCCGCGTTGTCGCCTGCGCTGCCGCCCGTGTTGTTGGTGTATTTGGTGACGGGCTTGATGACGGCCTGAAGCTCCGCCGGCAGGGCGTTGAATACCTGAGCGCATATCACGCTGCGCAGCTGGGAATCTGCCCAGCCGGAGCTTGTACCGTAGTAGTTGGGCGAGAAATAGCCGGTGCCCGTGGTAAACTGCCAGTACATAGAATCGACGAGGCAGAGGTCGGCGTCGTCGGCCTCAGAGCGTCCAAGCTGGAGATGTATCCTGCCGGAGCCCTCAAGCTCGTGGTTGTGGTCGAAGCCGAGAATGACAGCGCGCAGCACGAGACCGTCGACATCGAGCGAGCCAATGGAGCCTGAGAGCGTGACGGGCTTGGAATCGCCGACAGCCCAGAGCCCGGCGGCGCTGCCGGAGGAAGCGGCCTGGGAGATAAAGCTCCAGTCGGCGTCTGCGAATGCGGGCGCGAGCACGCAGCTGACCTGGCAGGATACGCTCTGCGGTGCGAGATGGTTCGTGCCCTCGGCGACGGAGATGGTGATCTGGACCTCGCCGGCGTTGTCTCCGGCGGTCACGATCACCTCGCTGCCGGAGACGGTCGCGGCCGCAACGGAGCTGTCGGCGGACACTGCGGAGATCTCGCCGTCCCCGGCGCGGGTCACGGAGATGCTGGCCTCGGGGGATGCGGCTGTAAGCGAGAGGCTCTCCGGCTCTATGCTGAGGCTGCCTGCGGCCTTGGATATGGACCACGGCACGTTCTTTGCCGTGACGGAGCCGTCCGGCCAGCAGTACTGGGCCGAGGGGGTGAATACTGCGGTGTAGCTGCCGGCGTTGACCGCTGAGGTGGCGCCGGAGATGCTGAGCTTGTCCGGATCAAAGCCCGACCACTCGGGCGATAGCTCGGAGCCGGTGTAGACCAGACTGCCGCTCTGTGCGGGCAGCTGCACCACACCGCGCTCGACCGTGACGGGAACGGAGACGGATACGCTGCTGCCTGTGACGGAGAGGCTGACGGTGACCACCTCAAGTCCCTCGGGCAGAGCGCCCGAGGGGGAGACGGCATAGTCCGTGACTGTTTCCACGCCGCCGTGGTTCATGGCGGCCACGATGGACATGCCTGAGGGGTCGAAGGCCTCGCCGGGCAGATAGTTGGTCTTGTCCGGCATTGAGAGTATGCTGAGCCCTGTGGGCAGGGGCGGATGCAGGGCCTGAAGTACCGGGGCGCTCATGCCTCGGCCTCGATTCTTATGACCTGATAGACGAGTGCGGCGTCGGGCAGGCTGAGACAGGTGAAGCTGAGCTGGCCGTCGGTGACGACGCTGCCCGGCGAGACGAAGGCACGGGCGGCGGAGGCTGCGGAGTCGGCGGCGGGACAGACGAGATAGCAGTACCCGGAGCTGAGGAACCTGCTGTCGGATACGGTCTGCTCGAGGCCGTCCCAGGCGGGCAGGGGCAGGTTTACGGTGAAGGCCAGAGCCTTCGGCCCCGCCTCGCCCTGTGGGCCGGTATCGCCGGTGTCGCCTTTCTCGCCCTGCGGCCCCTGCGGGCCGGCATCGCCGGTATCCCCCTTGGGTCCCTGCGGCCCGGCGGGGCCCTGGATTGGGCCGTTGTCCACCCATGAGCTGCCGCCCCATATGTAGATGTCGTAGGGGTCGGAGACTCCGATGCCATAGGCGTCGCCGACGGCGGGGGAGAGCACTGCCGCCTGAAGCTCGGCTGCGGAGGTATAGTACCCCATGATCTTGAAGCCGTTGCCCGTGTCGCCCTTAGGCCCCTGCGGGCCGGTGTCGCCTGTGTCGCCCTTGTCGCCTTTAGGACCCTGAGGGCCGGTATCGCCCTTTTCGCCCTGAGGGCCCTGCGGACCGCGTATGTTCACGGTTTCCGGGTTTTCAAGGTTTCCGTCATTCGACCAACTCAGGTCGCCGGAATCGTCTACGGAGGGCGTAAAGGTGTAGCCCGCCGGACCACGCTCGCCCTGCGGCCCCTGAGGGCCGGTTTCGCCGGTATCACCCTTGGCTCCGGTGTCGCCCTTAGGGCCCTGCGGGCCGGTATTGCCGGTGTCTCCCTTCGGTCCCTGGACGCCGGTCTCGCCGGTGTCACCTTTTGGGAGCACAAAGTCCAGCACGGCATGAGTGCCGTTCCCGACGTTCGTGACCGAGGCCGTGTCGCCTTTCATGACTGTACCTATTTCGACTGTCGCGGCTTCGCCGGGAGGCCCCTGCACCAGCTTCGCCGCGCCTATGTCGCCTTCGAGCGTGCCCGGTGAGAGCAGCTCGACTTCAATGACGTTCACAGTACCACCTCCGAAACGGCGTCATACACGGCGAGAGCGTCAGGCCGTAGCACGCCGATGACGTCGCCGCCCGTGAACTTCACGCGGATGTCCAGCGTCACGGAGCCGTTCGCAGGGAAGGAAAAAGTGTCCGCCTGAGTTAGAGGGAGATAAAAGGTGTTGTCCCCCGGCTCATAGCTCACGTCGCCGGGGTAGAGCTTGCGCAGCCCATCGCCGAGGCAGAACTCTGCCGCTTCCACGTCGTCCGCGTTTATAAGCTCACCGTTAAGCCTTATCTGTATGGGCAGGGCGTAGGCGTCGCCCTGTTTTATCTTGGTTGCCATGTGTCACCTCACATATCCCGTGCCGCGCACACGGATGTCCACGGATACTACCGTGGCCGTCGTGTCGGCGGAGTTGTTTGAGAGCTTGAGTTTGTAGTAGGTGAATTTTTTAGCTTTGAGCTTTATCCGGTTCATCTCGGGCACGCCCGCGGCATCGCCGGTGGTGAAGCTGTACTCGGCGAAGTCGGACTTGCGGTCGGTCTCGGCTGTGACGGCAAGATAGCCGTTGTCCTCGGGTTTGATGCCGACCCAGAGCATGGCGGAGTACTTCCGCTTGAAGTCCTGATCGAAGGGCATGGAGCCGGATTCCCAGTAGGCATCGATGGCCTCCCCCTCGTCGGAGTAATACTCGTCGGAGAAATGGCGCAGTTCGCCGGTCGAGGTGCCGTAGTAAAGCTCGTCCTTGTAGTTTATCAGGCAGGTCGCCTTGAGGTTCGTGTAGACGTACCAGGCGTCGGCCTCGATGCCGTGGACAAGGGCCGTGCCGTCGGAGCCGATGACGTAGTATTCGTGCGCATACTTGTCGTAGAAGGTCTTCGCCGTGGCGAGGTCGAAGGTGCGTATGGTGTCGTCCACGCGCTGGGATACGCGCTCGGCGTTGCGCTCGTCGCCGTTGATATTGCCTGAGGACGAGGTGGGCTTCCACTCCATGACGCTGCGCCCGTCAAGCGTCCGGGGCCGGTTCTCCACGAGCACGGCCTGACCGGGGGCGCAGTTGCCTATGCTGCGGTTCACGGGCGTGACGTAGAAGCCGGCCGTCACAGAGCCGTCCGCGAGCGTCACGGCGCTGTAGCTGATGCTCCAGGCGCTGTCGAGCTTGAAGGCAAGCAGGCGGTTGTAGTGGCGTATCATCGCGGTTATTGGAGTGTTGGAATCACCGACATGAGCTACATTCAAGTCAGGGAAGTAGTCGGCGCGGGGAATTCCGTCATAGTCGATGCCGGTATAGAAGCAGCGGTTGGTGCCGTCGCCATAGACGAAGATACGGGAATCCTGCGCACCGTTGTAAAGCTCGGCATAGCGCATGGCGCGTATCTCGGAGGCGGTGTTTCCTGTGACAGACCAGCCTATCTCGATGGAGTTCGTGCCTTCCTCCGGCGCGGTAGTGAAGGTGACTTTGCCGCTTACGGTGTCGGATGTCCAGCCGGTCATGTCCGAGCCGTCGGCGGTAGAGCGCACATAGTCGATGGAGGCGAGACCTTTTTCGGGCAGGACGAAGGACTTGGCCGTGCCGTCAGGAGAGAAGCGGGCGCGGCGCTGTGAGCTGAGCTTGTTTATCTGTTCGAGCGAGGTGCCGCCGCCTGCCGGGGGTACGGAGACGGCCACCATGGGTCTGTAGCCCGTCACGTCCGAGAGCGTTTCGCCGTCCCAGACCTTGTACTCGGAGCCGTTGAGCAGGTACATGTTGCCGCCGAAGCCGAACATGTAAACGTCAGAACTCGTGTCGATTGTACCGCAGGAAGTCTTGCTCCACTCGCCGTTGTCCTGAATCTCCAGCTCCCAGAGGTAGCCGTTGCATGCGGCGCAGAGCACCTCGCGGCCCCCGACAAAGCCCGACCAGATGCCGCGTACGACGCTGTCGGCGCTGTTGCCGTAGGCGGTGACGGGGTTGAACTTCCACTGATATGACAGCTCTGTCCACTGAGCGTAGAGGTTCACGGATGCGGTGGGTGTGTAGGCATCCCCGGCCCCGCCGACATAGCTGCCGCCGGAGGACGCGGTGTACCAGCCCTTGAAGCTGTAGCCCTCGCGGGAAATGGAGGGCAGCTGTACGGAGCCGCCAGACCACTGAGCATAGAGCGTGCGGTCGTAAGCGCCGGAGAGCGCAATAGCACCAGTGCCGTCGGAGTTGTAATATTTTGTGCCGCCGGTGGTGCTGCTGAAATAGCCGTTGAAGGTGGAGGAGGCGGAGATTGTGGTGCTGGTGTTAGCGCCATAGTTTTGATAGCACCGCACAGTGAAGCTGCGTGTGGGCACGGAGATACTTGGCACGGTCTCGCCCAGATAGGCGTTTATGCGGCCGGTGCCGCCCGTTCCGCCGTTCTTGTTGAGGGTGAGCTCGTACGCCGGGTCATATGTGCCGGATACGACCGCTCTGCTGAGGGCAGTGAGGTTGTGTACGGAGGCGGAGCCGCCGTTCCAGATGTAGACATAGCCCTGCTCCATTCCAAGCTCTTTCGAGCACTGAAGCGTGGCGGTGTCTCCGTTTGCGAAGTAGAAGCTGCCGTCACCAACGGCCCCTTGTGGGGTGTTGTTCTGCCAGTAGCTGTCCTCATAGGCCATGAAGACGTAATTGAGCGGATACTGTGCGCTGCAATCGACGTAGCCTCTCGGTCCTACATCGACGGTAATAGAGAAGTTTTTGCCGGGCCGGGGCATGTCGAAGCGGATGAGGAAGACGTAGTTGCCGTTTGCGAGGTTGTCGGTGTTCAGGATGTTGAGACCGGCCCAGCCTGTGGCGGTGGAGGCACCGGCGGAGGCTGCAGATGTTTTGGAGAGCCAATCCTGAAATGTCGCCCCATCCTTGAAAGTCTTGGTGTAAAAGTTTTGAAGCAGCGTAGCCATTCAGAGCCGCCCCCTTTCAGGCCGAGATACCGGTGAATTTGTAGACCGTGCCGGAACTGTCTCTGTAGTAGTAGCCGATGTAGCTGTCCTGATTTTCATAGTTGACGGACGCGGGTTCGCCGGAGAGCACGAGGTTTCCCACGCTGTCGGCCTCAACGTCGGGATACATGGTGAGGGCGGCGGAACTGGAGCCGGCCTCTGTGAGCAGGACGCTTGTGGTGCCGGTGTCCACCTCGACGGTGTAGCCGCTCATAAGCCCGGCGATGTTCTTGCTGCCGGCGCGTTTCTTGAGCGCGCCGCCGTCCGTGACCTTGAAGTTGCGCATGACGGCAGCCTCGCCCATCTTCAGCGAAGCCTCGCCCTCCTGAGCCTCATTGACGCCGAGCCACTTTTTTATCTGGTAAACTGCCTCCATTACGGAGGTGACGATCTGTGCCATGTCGTCCTCCTTTACTCGGGATATAAAAGGGGGGCCGGGGGAATAGGCCCGGCCCCTTGCGGATCAGGCGGAGTACGCCTTCTCGACGACCGGGGAAGGATACTTCGTATCGGTAAAGGCGTAGGTGCGGAGGGTCTGACCATCCTCGAGGGTAACGGAGGCGCCGGAGCTTACGAGGGAGCGGGTGTTGCTGTACCTCGGGTCGGTGCCGTCCGTGGTGACGTAGATGGTCGCGCCCGCGGCGGTGACGGTGACGGAAGCGCCGGAGCCGCCGAGGCTCGGCGCGGCCTGCACGCTGTCGGAGGCGGCGTAGACGTAGACGCCGTCGCACTTCTCGGCGAGCACGCCGGCCCAGTAGCGGACTCGGCCTTCGATGACGTTGCCGTCAATGCCCATCGGGTCCTTCTGGATTTTGTACTTGGTGAGCTTCTGAGCGAAGGGGCAGGCGTCCTTGTGCTGGAGGATGAAGTAGACGCCGGAGGGCATGTCCGCGTCGGGTACGACGTGGACGTCGAAGCCGGCCACGCGGGGCAGGCTGTTCTCTGTGAGGGCCTGCGAGCCGAGCTTTTCGAGGTAGGTGAGGTTGGCGAGGTTGGGCAGCATGGCGGCGTAGGTCTCGGCGATAAACATACCGCGGCCCGCGCGGGGGACGTGGCAGTTATTCATGTGGCTGGCGCCGGCCTGGATGAGACCGAGCAGGGTCTCGGCCGTGGGGGCCTCGCCGCCGACGACCTTGCCCGCGCCATAGGCCCACTTCATCATGACATAGGCCTCGGTCTCGGGGATGACAACGTCTCGAATCTGCACATGCAGACGCGCGGAGGCGTCCTTGACGTTGTACTGATCCTGGGCGTTGCCCTCGTCAATGGAGCCGGTGAAGGAGCGGTCGCGCTCGATGCGGAAGGTCTGCACGCGGTCGCCTATCTCCTTGATGACGCCGTAGCGGGAGGTGCCGCTCTTGACGTAGTCGTTCATCTCCATCTTGTCGACGGAGTAGACGGAGACCTCGTTGACGCCGGTGAACTCCACCTTGTCGCTGGTGGCCCCGCGCAGGAGGCTCTCGCGTGCGAAGGCGTCGTCGACGTACTTGCTGAATTTACTGGCGAGATTGATTGCCAAAATACATCATCCTTTCAAAATGTGAGTAAAGTCCGATGCAGGAGCTGGTCTGCCCAACACCGGCAGGCAAACGGACGCTGGTCTCGCGCCCGAAAAAACCAAAGCCGCGACAAAGAAAAAGCAGATTACGCAGGGGAGCGTTTGCGCGTCCCGCAACCGCGTGCAAACCCGGTACGCCGGGCGGGGTTCCTTGACGACCCTTTTTTTGGATTACCACCCGGTAACGTTACACCCATGTAGGGGCGTGGTTCCATCCCCGCCCGGCGTCGCGGTTACGGAGCGCGCCGCATAATTCCGCGCGACAAGGCCGCGCGGCCGGGTCGTCGAGGACGCCGACCCCTACGGCTGGTCTGGTGTCTTACCATCGGCGTTGCCGTGGGGCGGCGCACCGGGGTCGGTGCGCCCTACGATTTGGTTGGT